>JAFPYV010000029.1 GCA_017394375.1 bacterium | reverse complement strand
TTTTAATGAAATTACTGATGAAGATATTTACAACTTACAAGAAAAAATTAACAACATGCCACGTCAAATATTTAATTGAAAATCAAGCAATCAAATTTTTGATGAAATAAAAAAATAGGAGTAAAAATTCTCCTATTTCTTATATAATTTTCTCGAAATACAAGTGTTGCACTTGAACTTGCAATTCGGGTGAACTGGATGACACCAGTTCAATTTTTTCTGAATTCGCACATTATTGTAATAATAGATGTAATTAGCAATTATTTGCTTTAATTGTGCAAATAACATTTGCTTAATATTCAATCGATGAATTAGTTCAGTTTTGAGAATACTAAATCAAAATTCTACATCACGATTATCTATAGTATTTTCATAAAAGAGCCTTAATTTTTCTAATTACAAGCACAGTGCTAGTGTAATTAATAACTTTTGTTTTATTAATAAATACTGCTTTTAGTTCATTAATAAACTGATGGTTATCCTTAAAATAATATTGGTAAATTTGAATAACCTTAAATTGACGTTGAAATCAATTATTACCCATTTTTAAAGTTAGATATCCATCGTCAAGATTTATATAAATAGTTTTAAATTTTCCTTGAAATTGGATCAATGATTTTTAATCAGGCGATGAACAGTGCTTACCGAAACATTGTCATCAAATGTATAAGCAACTTAACTAAAAGTCATTTTTTAATTGCCACCATTTTGTAAATTTTATTTTGATCATATTTTGAAATATGCTGATGCTTTTTAACTTTTAGAAATCTATCTAGTCAATAAAAATATTGACTGGTTTTGGTATTAAGATATTACCTTTATTTCATTCTAAATTTATGTCCATCAAAGATAAATCATTTTCAACGACTAAAAATGCATTTATATCGTTTTTTATTTCTTGCTCTAAAATAATTGTCTTCTTCTTAAGCAAGGTACGTAAAAGAATGTTCCCTAAACAAAGTAATTAGGTTTTTCATTTTTCTTCCTTTCAAATAATTATAAAAAAATGACAACCACTTTAGTTGTCATTATCAGTTAAAAAAATATATTTTTTAGAAAAACTTACAGTTTTGCAACTGCCCCCTGCTTAAATTATTTTTATCAAAAAAATGCAAAAATTACTAAAAATATATTAATATATAAGTACTGAACTCTGCGGAGTCAAAGCGCCGAAAATAAAGATCCTAGCAATAGGATCTTTTTTTCGTATATTCAAAATCTTTTTCGATTATATATACAAATAACTTTAATAAAAATACATTTATGAAAATAGACGCAAAACCTTTTAAAACATTAGATGAACAGTTGAAAATTCTAAATGAATGAGGAAATAATTTTTTAGATAAAAAACCTGAAGATAGGAGATTAGTTTATGACTATATTAAAAAATATAATTTTCAGGTTTGTGTTGATGGTTTCGCTCCGCTCTTATGAAAGAATTTAATTGATGGAATCAAAGAACAAAATTTAAAATTTATCGATAGTTTTCAATTTAAAGATTTAAAAGAATTATTTAATTTTGATAAAACATTAAAAAGCATTACTAATGATTTGTTGCAAGAAACAGAAAAAAGGTTAACAAGTGGAATTATTTATCATACTCTAAAATCTCTTTATTCAATTTGCAAAAATATCATTAATTTACCTTTCCTTTTGCTTGATGATTATTGATCTCAAATTATAGGAAAATCATTATTCAGCAATCGTGTATCAAGAGAATTTTTTATTGATGAGAAAGGAATTTTTTTATTTAAAAATTACTATTCCTTTCTAACAAAGTATATTGAGCCTTTTAATCTTCGCAGTTTATTTTTGAAAAATCTTGATCTTCGAAAATTCTATTTTTATAAAGTACTTAAAAATCGGGAACAACTTAAGTTACATGATAATTTAGGTCAATACAAAGGGAAAAATAAGGATAATAATCAAATTATCTCACTCAAAATTGAAGATTTTAATCATCGGACCATTTATTGTACTTTCAAAGAATTTTTTAAATGATCCAAAGAAACAAAATATATTCCAGAAAAATTTAAGGATGATGATTTGTATATTGACAATAGTACCATTGATGGGATGATTAACGTATTTGCTAAAGCTTTTATTCCCATGTATAAATCATTTACGCAAGAATCATTTGGTGATATAGTTAAATTCTTTTCAAGACTAAATGAAAACATACAACTAAAAATCATTAAAGAATATTTTCCTTCTTACTATAAAAAAATAATAGGTTTAATTGAGAATAAGAAAAATTCAACCCTAATCTTAATTAGTACTTTTGTTTCATATTTAACCCTATTTAAGAACCTAAGAAATAGAATTGCTCATCTTGATATTATTTATAACTTCTGGTACATTTACGCCCCTAATTTTTCACAAAAGAGTAGAAGTACGTCAATTCAGGATTATGAGTATTGAATTGCAAACAAACAAGTTTGTGCTTTTATTAACAAATTAATTGATTTTAAAAATAATTATTTTTTTAGCAATTATTTTAAAGATGTATTTTTGGGAGACTTTCAGAATTTTAGATTTTACTAGGAAAATTTTCTCTTATTGAAGATAAATGACAACTAATTTGGTTGTCATTTTTTTATAATTACACTAAAGGAGCAAATATGGGAAAACTAAAGAAGAAACCATTAGATAA
>JAFPYV010000028.1 GCA_017394375.1 bacterium | reverse complement strand
GCTGGTGACCAAGGAATCACGTATGGATATGCTACAAATGAAACAAAAAATTATTTGCCAATTCAATATGACATTGCTAATAAATTATTAATGGCAATTGAAGATGCTAGAATTAACCAAAAAATCATGCATATTAAGGCAGATATGAAATCACAAGTTGAATTACATCAATATCCTGATCATTATGTAGTGCATAAAATAATTCTTGCCATTCAGCATGAACCATTTAATAGTAAAAAAGAACATGATACTTGAAAGCAAGCAATTCGGAATCTTACCAATGAAGTGCTAGCAACTTATAATTTGCATGCAGAAGATAAAAACATTATGGTAAATGATGCTGGTGACTTCATAATTGGGGGGCCAATTGGGGACACTGGTTTAACCGGAAGAAAATTGCAAGTTGATACTTATGGCACTGAAGCGCGCCACGGAGGAGGTGCTTTAAGTGGTAAAGATTACACTAAAGTTGATCGCTCTGGAGCATATTTAGCACGCTGAATTGCCAAGAATGTTGTTTATAATAAACTAGCAACTAAATGTGAAGTTGGTTTAGCATGAGAAATTGGTAAAGAAGTACCTGATGAATTAATTGTGAATTGTTTTGGTACTGAAAAATGTTCTTTACAAGAAATTAGAGAATTAATTATAAAGAACTTTGGTGATTTAAACATTAATGACGTGATTAAAGAATTAGATTTAAAAAAGCCAATTTACTTACAAACTAGTGTCTATGGGCACTTTGGGAATAATAAATTCCCCTGAGAAAAAACATTTACCTTTAAAAAATAGTTTTATTGATAATATAAGAAAAAGATGGAAGCAAAAATTCCATCTTTTTTTATCGCATTGAATAAGGAACTAGTAATTTAAATTCTTTGAAATCTTTTACTACATCATTAATTTGCTTTGTAAAAAATTCTAAGGTTCCCGTCACATTTTGGTGAGCAAAAGCTCATTGTCAAGAAGTTAAACAAAATAAAATTACCAAACCTTTAAAAATTTTTCATTGACTTAAATTATGAATAAAACCAGCTAGTACTTGTTTTACTAAGCACGGTGCTTTTTTAAAACTAAAGAAATATAATTTTACTAAATCTTGATAATTTGGTTCAAAACCACACCGATTAAAATCAATTAAATTTACTTCCTCATTATCCAAATCATAAAGCAAATTTAAAAAATTAAGATCCCCATGATTCATAGCATATTTACTAAAACATAAATTTGCTCAATAATGTTTTAGGTGGTGAGTTAACAAATAAAAAATACGTTTTTTATTTTTATCAATCTCAATTTGTGAGTAATAATTTCATGCTAAATTAAATAATCTTGACTTCCGATCTTGAACAAAATGGTGTTTATGATGATATTTATTTGCACTTTTTAAATGGTATTGATGAATTAAACTTACTAATTCTTTAATGCAATCTGCTAAATATTTAATTTCATCCCAATTAATTAAAACTACTTGATTTAAACTAATTCCAGGCATTCATTCTACTAATAAGCAATATAAAGTAAGTTTTTTTAATTTGAATGGTTTATATGCAGTAGAGACATTATTTGTAAATTGGTGTAGTCAGTTTAAAAGGTAATATTGAGTAGTATAGTTGTATTCTTCATTGCCAGCATGCAAAGAATATTGCAATGCATCAAATGCTCGTAATAAATATTCTTTGTGATTATCACAAATAAGATGAAACTTATAGTCACCTGTTCCTTCTAATTTACTAACTTTTTTAACTTTACTGTGATTAATTTTTAATTTCAGCAAATCATCAAAGGGATCTAGTTTAGATTGATTGTTGACAAGGATTTTGGTCATTGCTTTGTAAATATTTTTCGCCATAATAAGCCATCATTACTCCGTTATCACCTGTGTACTTCAAATCAGTCATGTGTAATGATTTAATTCAAGGTTCTTTTTCTAATGCATGTTTAAGGGTTTGAGATGCACTTACTCCTCCTCCCACAAAAACATTGTTGATATGATAAACCGTTGCTCAATAATGCAATTTATGAACCATTTCGTCAACAATTCATTTCATGGCACTTGCAGCAATTTGTTCTTTGCTATATTTATGGTGGTTATTATTGTTGTTAATTAAAGTAAGAATATGAGTTTTAAAACCAGAGAAACTAAAATTTTCATTCTTTCCACTATGTTCAATCAAAGGAACTACTGCTAAATCGTCTTTATATGTTTCATCAATAGTTTTACCTGCTGGATAATCAATTCCTAAACGGCGACCAATTTTATCTAAGCATTCACCAGCCGCATCATCAGTAGTGCATACTAATTGGGTAATGTTGCTGGGACTACTTACTTTAAAAATGGAAGAAGTTTTTCCAGAAACCACTAAAGTTAAAAAGGGATATTTAACTTCTTTTTCATTAATAGCTGCACTAAAGATGTGACCCCCAATATGACTTACTCCAATTGGGTGAAGTCCTCATTGTCAACCCAAGGTTTTAGCAAAAACGTTTGCAACATGCAATCCACCAATTAGCCCTGGTCGAGCAGTATAAACAATATCAGTAATTTGTGAAACATCAAAGTCTTTTACTAATTTAGCTAACATTTTTTGCATGTTTTCTTCATGCAATCTACTTGCAATTTCTGGAATAACTCCCCCAAATTGGGCTTGCACTTTTGCACTACTATATAAATCTTGATACAACACTTTACCATCACTTACAATGCCAATTGCTGCTTCATCACAACTACTTTCAATTCCTAATACAACGTGTTTCTTATGTTCCATAGTTTGTCTTCTTTCTAGTTATTATTAATTTCATTATCTTGTTGATGATGCATTAAATCGTTAATTGCATCATGATATTTTTGGGTTAAATCCTTTTTCTTTTGTTGATATTGCTTAATAATTTCTTGCAAAATAATTTGTTTTGTTTCATCATTTAAATTATTACGATATTTAAAGACTACGTAATTTAATTTTTGCTCTAATTGAGTTTGCAGTTCATTTAATTTATAATCATAAATTGCTTGTTGACTACTTGCATAAAATAGTTTAGCATTCGTTTCAGGTGATTCATTTTTAGTTAAATTTAAAGATAGTGGTTCAGTAGTTAATTCTTTAAATTGTTTATTGTTAAATAAAAATCCTAACGCATTTTTTGCTTTTAATAGATCAGTATCTTCACTACTAATAATTGTAATGGCAAGATTTTGGTGAAAATCTTGGGCAATAATTTTCATTAATTCTTTAATTGCATTATCATCTTGGTTCGTTAACACCATGATGCAATCTAAATCACTAAAAACACTATAAGCATAATTTAATAATCGTAGATTAAAGTAAATTTGGCTATTTCCTACATTTTCCATATTAAAGATAAATTGGTGATTTAGTTGACTAATCCCTTTAATCATGGGAATGTTTTTGTTAAGAATATGGTTAAATTTCTTAACAAGATTTAATTTCAAAATTAAATAATCTTGAATACTCATGCTATTAACTTTGGGCATGATTTTCTTTTTGCGATAATCATATGCTCATATTACCGCAATAAAAAAGATAGTAAAGATAATTGGAACAATGACTTTTGAAGCATCAAAATAAGAAATTCAAATCTTAGGTACCAAAATAGCTTGTCCAGCTTGATCAATATTTAAAATTAAATCCTTGCTTTGCAAATTAGAAATGTCAAGTCCCCCAATATGATTTTGGTTTGCAATAAAGAAAGCATGCAATAATTCTTGCATTGAGCTAGTTAGTTGCACAATCATAAACGTGCTTCCAACTTTAAAAATCATTTTGTCAACTGCATCCGGGGTTAAATTTAGTTGGTGCAATGCATTAGCAATTGCTGGTTGGGTGTAGTAAGTAGCATCAGTACCAATTAACTTTAAAATTCCTGCTGCCTCTGAATTAGTGAACACATAACCAATTAATTGGTTATTAGCATAAATCGCTCCTTGTGCTTCACCTCTAATTAACAATAATGACTTAGTGGTACTAGTAATAATTGGAATTGCTAACCCAAAAATTAATGCAAGAATTAATCCAATAATGCATCCTAAATAAACTAATTTTTCAATAATTTGAAGTACACTGTGCCGCTTATTACTTAAACTAGGATTCTTCTTATAATCAGTAGTGTAATATCAAAATTTAATTCATCACGCAATAAATGGATTTTTTAATCTTAATCGATACTCAAAACTTTGATTAAGGATATAAAAGAAACGGTCACTGCTGTATGCAATACCGTTATCATGACAATAGTCTTGATTGACATGTTGCAAGTGACCGTAAGTTTTATTGGAAATTAATACGACTTTACTCATAAAAAAAATTAATTATTACTTTTTAAACTATTAGTAATTTCATCAATAATTAAGTTGGACTTGGTAAATCATTCAAATTCATTAATGCGATATACTTTATAACCTCGTGATTCAAGGAAACGTTGGAAATCAACTTTTTGCAACCATAATGTTTCATCTTGAAAATCATTAATGCTATCAACCATCACAATTAAATTAATGGCATTGTATTCACTGTTCATAAAGACGAAGTCAACGTTCTTTGAACCAATATTAAAGTTACTAATTAATGAATTAGCTTCTTTCACTGCTTCGAGTTTAGGAAAGATGCGTTTGTTAAATTCACTTTGGTTGCTATTATCAGTATCCCCAAGTGAATACATTGCTGATAATGATTTTCTACTACTGCATTCATTAGCATATGCTAAATATTGTTTGAAAATTTCAATCCCTTCATTTTGACTAGCATTCTTAATGTCTTCAGGAGCAAATGAAGTGACAACATCAATTTCTTTTTTCGCTCTAGTAATTGCTACATTAATGCGATATTTACCATTCCGGGTACGAATTGGACCAAAGTTTTCCGTAAATTTACCTTCGCTGTTTTGAGCATACGTAGTATCAAAGATTACTAAATCAGCTTCTTCTCCTTGAATATTTTCAAGGTTGGAAACATTAATTTTCTTACCTAATTCTTCTGATAAAGTACTGTCTTGGGAAATAAACGATATTACTTTTTCCATTTGTTTAACGTTTGCAGTAATTACAATCATGCTGTCATATTTATCAAGATTTTGTACCATTACATCAATGTCTTTTTGGGCATTAACTTCATTAACATTATCATCATTAACTTCACCTTCGATCACGTTATAAACTTTAATAGCATTCTTACCAATTTCATGATTGTAAGAAGCAAATTCTAGCTTATTATCATAGAAATGTTGGTTACTAAAATCAATTAATTGGGAATTATCACTGCGGTAGTGGTTAATTAAACTAAATTCATTTCATGATAATGAAATAGCTTTTTCAAGCAAGGAGCCAGCAATATCTGAGAAATTTTGGCTTTGATCATAAGCTTCATCTGCATCAATATCTTCAATTGACATGAAGTAGGTTGATGGTTGTAATTGTTTATCATCTCCTGCTACAACTTTAATCTTGGTACGGTAAACAATGGGGTAAATCTTTTCAAGCAAGATTTGACTTGCTTCATCAAAAATACCATAATCATAAAGATTCTTTTTTAATGGAATGTAAGTAGCAATACTTTCTGGGTTACCTAATCAAATGGTAAAAATATCACGTAAGAATTCCCGATTAGTGTCAATAAACTTAAAGATTTGGGGACGTTTCTTTAATTCGTAAGAACCTAAAATTTCAACAATTTTCTTCTTGTGTTCTTCTGGTAACTTTGCAAGTTTTATTTTTAGTTTTAAGATCATGTACTTATAAACAAGGTCTAATGTATCTTTACTTAAAGTAACATATTCTTGAGTTTGATTATCAATTAAATCTTGTAAAGTTTCATGACTATCAATGATGACATTATTCTTTTTGATTAATTCATCTACATTCTTAATTTCTGAATATAGAATGCATTGATCAAAATTAAAGTCACCAGCTAAAAAGAACTTGAAGTATTTGAAATCAAGCAAATATAGTTTTTGGTCAAAGTATTGTTTAAATAATGGGTCGTCTAAGGCAGGAATGTAATAATAGAAAGCATTAGGGTCTAATAAGGTATTAAAGTAAACTGCAACATTTTTTAATTGGTTTTGACCGTTTAAGACGTTCATCGCAGAGTGAACAAATTTAAAGTAATCTTTTGCTTTTTGTGGGATTGTTTTGTTTTTATACTTTAGTTTCTTAAGCAATGGAATATCTTTTAAATATTCTTCCCCACCTAAGAATAAATCAAATTTGTATGCTTGGTTTGAATCATCATTGACATCTTCAATATGCTTGTAGAATTCATCAACTTCGCTAAATGGTTTATCCCATAATTCTTTACTGATATAAGAATGGAATTCGGCTAACTTCTTAATTGGTTCATAAATTTCATCTAAGTTGCCAACTAAATAATTAATTTCTTCTTGATTAATTTGTTTATCATCTAATAATTTCTTGATGGTATTAGCAATGTGTTCTTTTTGACTAATATCATTTAAATCAAGTAATTTTGGAAATACTTTTTGTACTTCAAGTACATGAATTGCATCTTGTTGGTACTTATTAATTTCTTCATGAACCTTATCATAAAATTCTTTATAGTGAGCAAAGAAATCACTAGGTTTAATGCTATTTGCTTCTAATTTAGGTTCAACATCTTTAATGAAGTAATCAACTGTAGCAGCATTTTCTTTAAGCACATTAACTTTATCTTTTAATTGATTCTTAATATCTTGGTAATGAGCGAAGTTAATGTTCTTGATGTCTTGATTGCTAAATAAAGCACTATATTCATGCCACTTCTTTTTTAACTTAACATCAAATTTTTTTGCTTGTAGTTGTTGCCAGATTTTAGTAGATTCTTGTTCGTCTTGATTTATTTGGTGTTCAGTTATATAACTTGGATGACTTCATTCATTACCTAGTTTATCTTTTAAAATCTTGAAAGTTTTGTAGAAGTCATCATTATTTTCGTAATCTGTGATTGGTAAAAAGAACGGGGTTAAATTTGGTAATCTTTTTAAAATAACATGAATCGCTACCATTTTTTCAGTGACTAGTAATGCGGTTTTTCCACTTGTTAAAATGTTTAGCAATAAATTAGCAATTACTTGGGATTTACCTGTACCAGGAGGCCCAAAAATAACGGTATTTTGGTGTAAAGCTGATCTAATTGCATACCGTTGATAAATATCAACTTTTCCATCTGCAAGTAAAATTAATGGATCATCATTAGTTTCTTGTTCGATGAAGCGTTTACGTGGTAAAAAGTCACTATCACCATCACTAAATGGATCATAGTTTTTATCATCATCACGAGTTTGTAATTCATTAATTTGATGATAAAGGATGGCATCATTGATATCATAAATACCTAATACACATTCATCTTTGATGATTGGTTTAGTAATATCAGCAACGTATTTTGTAAATTCAGCAGTCGTATAATCTTCAAATTCGTGGGCATCTTCATTTTCAAATTTAATGTCTGTGCCAATTAATCGCTTTAATTCTTCAATGATTTGGTCAACATTTTGGTATTGTTTAGAATCAAGATTTGCATTTAATCCTTTTAAACGTGCTAGATAAATTAATAATTTTTCGTTAACAATTCATTTATCAGTGCTAATAATTTTGTGTTCATCAAAATTAAATTCAATTGGTAAGAAAATTAAAGGAGCTCTTACACTCTTATTATTTTCAAAGTTTACATATAAAAAATACCGGGCAACAAATAACGTTTTAATTCCTTGTTTGTTATATAAACTTTTATATTTTTTATTGATTGCTTTAAGGTCTTCTTCGAAATCAGGATTAATCTTTCCTAATTGGTCTTTAATAGCTAATTTAAGAGCATTTTTAATTTCTTCAAAATTAGTGCTTTCACCATTATTTGGTTCAGTTGGAGCATCTTCTGGATTGAAATTTAAATTCGATTGATTTTCTTTTAATACATTATCAGCATTGATGTGAAAAGCGGGTCAATAATAACTTTTTTTGTCGTTTTTATCATGAAAATTAGTAAATTCTTGATTAATTTTAGTAATGGTACTGCTAATACTATCTTTATTATTTTGCATTCTATCAACAAGTTTACTAATTTCTTCTTTAATGTCCCGTAAATCAATTTGTTCTGGAATTATTAACGCAAGATTAGGAGTATTTTCAAAGAACAAATTGATATTTTCTTGACTATAAACACTATATAAATCGTAAAAACTGCGGTGCTTAGTTGACAATAGCCGAATGCAACCACCCTTAGTACTTGCTTGTAATAGATTTTCTGATTTTTTTTCAATAATTGACTTATCCATAGATTCGTCGACTTTCTTTACTTATGTCTCAATATAATTTTATTATTTTTTATCCTTTTGCTTTTTTGTTTATTTAGTGCAAATTTTAATAAAATAAAAACGCAAAAAATAGAACAGAAAAGGAGGGAAAAATGAATAACAATAATGAGCTAACTAAGCAAGCAGATTTTAACAGTAAAAAGCATGATATTATTAGCGATGCAAACATCAAATCATGTTACTTTTTTTACATTAATAATATCAGTAAAAACTTTGACCTTGACCTGCAAGATTATCACTTTGATGAAAGTGATGAATTAAAGCAAGGTGACTTAGAAAATTTAAAGGAATTCCAGCAAATTACTAAATCATCAACTGTCATTAAAGTTATCAATAAGGTTTTTAACCGGATTGCTAGTTTAACGACAACTAAAAATAATTCTTTATTTATTAATTTAAATGGTCAAAATGATGAACCATTTTACTTGTCATACGATAAAAATAATGACTTTTCTAGCAACATTTTAGGGAATATTCACACCAATAAAATGTATTCATTTACTTCGTATGTAAGTAAAAATAGTTATCTATATCGGTTTGTTGACCAGTTATCCATTATGTTTTATTTACAACAAGACACCAATCGGATTGTAGGGGGGATTGTATTAAATAAATTAGATAAGGATAGTGATAACTTCAATGACACATTTGAAGACTTCTACCTATCCAATTTAGTTAATACATTCGTGTGTGACCAACTATATCCGTATGACTTGGAATTGCTTTTAAATATTGATAAGAAAAAGATGAATGTAAAAAGCAATCAAGCAATTGACCTTGATGTAAATAAAATTAAGAAGTTAAGCATGCAAGATCCAAATTTGGTTTTGCTAAAATCTAACTGAGAAAAATTAATTCAATCAAAGTTTTTAAAATACCAACCAAATTTTGATGATAAAGAAATTGATTATTATAAAAATACTTTGTTCTTTAGCATCATGAGTTTATGAATGATTGTGGTGCATTTGGTGGAAGAACTTGATGAATATTTTACTAGTGGGAATGAACAAAAATTAATTAATCTTGCAAAGAAGAAAGAAGATGTCATTAAGAATGTTAACATGAATGACACCCAAGACTTCTTATCAATTGCTAACTATTTAAAAGTTACCAAAACTTTGGATGTTTTACAAAAAAAGTTTGATAACTATTCACTTAGTGAACCAAAATTAGTGTTTGATTTATATAGTGAAAATAAATTATTTTTACTTGATTTTGATCAGATTGTCCATAACCGATATTTAACATCTTATTTAATGGCAATCTTATTTCGTAATGAATATGGAATTAATGATATTAATGCCAATTTTTTAAATATTGAACAAGTAAGAAAATTATTAAATGAAGATGTTATTAACGGTTTTGCTCAAGAACAAATTGTGCAATTAAAGCGTACGTTATGTACGCAAAACTTTGATTATGATTGTTTTGTTAATGATGAAATCATTGTAATCTTACACAATAAAGTTAATGCAAATGAAACTGTTAGTTATTTAAATCAATTAAAAAGAGTAGTAAATTTCTATATTTGGGGATTATTGTACATTGTTACTAAAGAACTAGAAATGAAAGATTTGCAAACTTATACTAATTATCTGGTGATTAGTAACCAGAAATCAAAAGTAGTATATTTTCGACAATTGATTAGAGATATTGATGATATTAAGTTTAACTGGGATGATGATTTCTTTGGCATCAAACAAATTAAAACCATTGTGTTTGCCTTAAATAGTCAAACACACTTAATGGAAGAACTAAAAGAGCTTGCTAAGCAAATCACGCAAGAAGATGAAATCTTTAAACGACAAGGTGAACGTACTTCCATTATTCTTTCCTTTATTATTGCATTGTTAATTGGATATGTTGATTTCTTATCCTGCGTTTTTAGTATTTTGCCTTGTTCATGAACTGTGGTACCTTGAAACTGAATTTTAGGAACCATTGGTTTTACTACGTTTACTACTACCATTAATATGATTATTCTAATTTGAACCATTTTTAATTTAGTTGTATTAAGGTTGCAGTATAAAAATATTGATGCAAGAAACAAGCGAATTAGATATAGTTATGGGGGTAAATTGCAATATGTTAAAGCAAAATAGATTATTAATTGCCAATGGTACAATCAACTAATATCGCAATTAAAGAAGCTGTGATTAATAGCCAATTCCCCATTCAATATCTAGACACTGATATTGTGTTGCCTTTTTATTTTGATCACCACCGCATTAGTCCCAATGTTAAACTTAATTTAACATTGTTTAAATCCCAATTAACTACTTGTATTACTACTTTTGTTAATAATTTCAATAAATTTAATTCCCAAAATCAAGATTTAGTACTTACTTTATATCAATACCAAGAACAATACCAACACATTGATTTTTTAAATCGTAACCAAGTATTTTCATATTTAATTTCCTTTAATGAACATACTGCGATTAGTAAATACTTTAATGGGGCTGACTTTCATATTTATTATGACCAAAAGCAAGATATAGTTAATGGGGGAATTACCTTACATTTAAACAAAATAAATCATACTAGTTTTGATTCGTTAATTAATGCTAGTTATTTGCACAGTTTATTTGAATACTTTATCGAAACTTATTATTTTCCCGAATTAGGTCAAGTTTTTCCGAAATTAATCTTTGCTAATCCCGTGACTGCTAATCAACAACACCAAATTTTTAAAGATCCAAACCAAGCATGTAAGTTCGTTAATGATTCACTAAGAAAAATATGAATAAATTTAGTTGATGATAAGTTAACACAAGAATATGCCTATTTAAAAATTGATGATTATTTTTATGGAATCATTAACACCTTCATGATTAGCTTATACATTGAAAACCTCATGCGTCATTTAATCATTGATCATCATTTTGAGGAAGTTAGTGTTCCAGCGTTTATTAATCAAAGTAATCCAATCACTTTAAATCGTTATCAATGAATTTTTAATTATTTATTTGCTGATAATTTACAACCTAATAAATACCAAGAAAAAAAAGATCTTGCGTACACTAATTTTAAAAAGCACGAATCTCTTTTTAATAATTTGCGCATTCAATTAGTGCATTTGTTTTATTTTCATGAAATGGGTTTTAAGGATTTTGCCAATTATTGAATTGTTAATCACCATTCGCACATTAGTTATCAATCTGATTTAAATTTGCCTTATGTTTCATTAATCATTAATACTTTATTGCATGCTGATAAATTCATGTTAGGCAACAAAAGTAAATTCTTTATTAATTTACCTGAATTTACAAAGATGATTAATGATTTAATTAGCAATGAAAATTTTGTTGATGAAAATATTAAAAATGCCCAAAATGCGTTATTTTACAGTAATAGTCATTTTGCTAGCTATAACAATCTAAATCATTTAATTTTGTTATCAACCGCCAACAGTTTATCGGATTCATCGCGTAAACAATTAACTTATTTTTATGTTTTAGGAATGGCCTATTTTGGTTCGTTTTATATCCAATATTTAGCCCTTGATAACTTTGCCTTATTTTTAATTCAAAGTGGGTATAGTAAAAAGAATTTTTCTTATCGAAAAATTGTTTATGCAACAAGAATTTTACTTAATACTTTAAAAGAGAATTTATTTGGGATTAATTCATTAAAGTATGTGGTAAATCGCTTAGATGAACAATATCAATTTACTGATCATTTACATGGGTTAGTTGATGTAATTAGGCAAGAAGATGAAGCTGATAAACTAATCATTGAACGTAACTCGATTGCTACAGCCTTTATTTGTGCTTTATTTGTGGGAATTATTTGGTTTATTGACCAATGTTTTAGTACCATTGATGCAATTGGGTTTGGTAAAAGAACTGCCCAAGTTGGATATGTTCCCCATGCAGTAAGTGCTCCTGTGGAATATGGTTTTATGGGATTATCAATTTTTATTATTGCTATTATCACGATTATTTTGTTATATCAGTGTGCCAAATTATACATTACTTACTTTCATACTAAAAACCAAGGATTATTGAATTTATATTAGGATTTATTTATGAATAAAGAAGTTAGTGTAAATATTAATGACATCAATATTTATAACAATTACTTTTTCACCATCAAGATGGTAAATAAAAAGTCGTTTATTAAAAATATTTTACAATATGCCAATAATGATTTTTTATCTAAGGTCCTTAATGAAAAGTTAATTGAACTAAATGAATTAACTTTTTATCATGATGAGTATTTATATAAACGTCATGAAAGTAATTTACAAATTCTTAAAACAATTGAAGTAAGTAATGATGAATACCAAAACAAAAATTCTGAAATAGAAAAACGCCATTTTACTTATTCTCTATTATTTAATCCCTTATATGAACCAAACAAATTTGTAAAAAAAGCTACCTTTGTTTTAAACTTTGATATCCAAACTTATTTGATTACAGGGGGAATGAGTTGGCAATTAAATGATCAATGATTAAATAGTTTAACTTTTCTTAATGAATATGAGCAATCAAAGCAAACCCATTTACAATTAGGATTGATTTTTTTTAACCAAATTATTCAAAATTTTTTTAAAGAATTATTTAAAAAATTAGCGTTCATTGATTTAGCTAATCTGCTAAAGAATGATGAATTACACAGTTTGCATAAATTGTACTTATATACTAGTAAACTTTATTCCATTAATACGTTGTATCAACAATTTACAAATCAAACTTTTCATGCATTTTTTTATTTAATTTTTAAAACTGAAAATGAATATAAAGAATTAGCACACCAAATCTTTGATTTCTTTGTTTTATTATTTTTACACGAATTCAGTTTATGTAGATCATTAATTGATAGTTTTTACTTTAATAACCAATTACCAAATAATAAGTTGGTGCATAAATTAAAATCATTCGTAAATAAATTTCATTTACAACCTGATTCTCAACTTAAATTAAATCAATATTTTAATCACCAAAATAATAATTTAAACGACATCGTAAAAAATACAGCAGCATATTTAGTGGCTAAAAATGCTAAATTATTCAATAAGTCATATGACAGTTTAGATAAAATTGCTCAATTAACTCAAAATACAATCTTTTTATCAGAACCTGCCATTATCTATGAATTTAACTTAAATAAAGCGTATGACTATTTAAATAAACGCTTTTATGTACACATGCCCGATTTAATTACTTATAGTACTGCATTATTGCACCCTGATTATTTTCTATGCAATGATGATGCTTGTTTAACTACTACTTATACTGATTTTGCTAATCACTTCAATTATTTAGTTAATAGTGAAACAATTAATGACGACTATTTTGTCCAAAATATTGAACGCAATTTTTTGTTTAATAATTATTACTCGTGTTGTTTTGCTAAAAACAACGTTAGTTTAATTTTTCATGACGAATTCATTGACCAAGATGACCAAGATTTAATCTTAGAACAAAATTTATTAATTAGTGGAATATGTTTAGGCAAGGAATTAAATTTAAGTTTATTGTATGAACAATGAAAATTAGGCATGCAAAAAACCTATATTCGTAGTAAATTTTTATATTCTCAAATTGCCCAAGAATCCCATGATTTAGCTAATGACAGTAATTTGCAAGATTTAAATTCTACTTACCGTAAAGGAATTGATCACTATGAACATCATTTGCACACTCAGTTTAATGTCAAGATGCTAAATAGTGATGTTAATTTAAAAAACGAATTTGACAAACGGCAACGTTTTATTGAAATTATTATTGTTGGGTTTATCGTTGCTAGTTTAATTTCGTTAGTTGATTACGCGACAATGATTGGTAGTACTTTAGGAGTTAGTTGTTCAGGCTTTGGAGCCCACTTATGAGGAGCATTACCAAATCCTGATCCAGCAAGCATTTGGAACCAGACTACTAGTGGAGGAGCACACATGATCCCGCATTGAATTACTGCAACTGTAATTGGAGTTTCAACAGTAGTAACTGGGATTAATACGGTCATTTTAGTTGTCAGTTTAGTGTACTTAATTTATGCTTATAAGAAGAATAAGAGTATTGATAAACGGAAGGGAGAAGTAATTTAATGGAACAATTAATGATTAGTTCTTCCACCCAATTAACAAATACTAATCAAAAAATTATTATTAATAATGTTGATTATGTGTTCCCATTGCAAATTAAGAATTTAAATTATGCATTATTTGCAAAAGAAGATTCTTCCACCATTGCCGATAAACAAATTGCTAACATCATTGCTAAATCGAATAATCCTAATTTTAAGTTTTTTATAAAAGACACTCAATTTTGAAAAAAAGATGAATTAAAAGTTGCTTTAAACTATTTAATTACTAAATTAAATGCGAATTTAGGGCAAGTATCTTCATTATTCTTAAGTGATAATAATGGGCAATATGTGCACCAAATTGCCCCTAATATTCAGCCCTTTAACCAAGGGGTGGTTACTAACTATTTATACGAAATTAAGATTAATCCTGATAATCTAATGGCTAAATTGTTTAGTTCCTTACAAATTAATATTTGTGTAAATAATAATTCGCAGCGTATTTCGGGAGCATTTATTCCTAAATTTAATTGAAGTTGATTTGAAAATAATTTTCCTAATAATAATGCTGAATTAATTTATTTTCTTGATTTATTTCAACAAAACATTTTAGAACAATTATTTCCATTGTCAATGGAAAATGTAATGGAAATCATTGATCCAAATTACGAATGTTCTTCTCACCAAAAAGCTAAAGTAAGTAAAGATCCAACTAATTTTAAAAAAGTCATGGACATAAATAATTTCATTAATTTAAGAAATATTTCCATTAATTCCCTTTATGATGTGTGAGATGATTTATTTGAAAAAAAGTTTGCTTTTTATCGACAAAATCAAAGTATTGATGCAAGTACAAATGAATGTTTAAAAAATGAATTTTTTTATGGTTCATTTTTTATGTTAGGAATTTTTAACTTCATTTTGTATGAATTAAGTAATTTATTAACTAGTGATGGATTATGTGCATTAATTCATCTTGATACTATTAAAGATATTGTGATTAAAACTAAAAATCAAGAATTAAATGATTTTCAATCATATTTGCAAAAGTTAATTCAATTGATTCATGAATTAGTTGTGCACAATAATTCAGTCTTTACTTTCTTAAATAAAAAAGGTGAAAATATTATCATTAAGCAAAAACCAGTTTCTTTAAAACAAATCCGGATTGATTTTAATTTAACTAAAGATTCCTTACTATATAACGTTAAAATAGCACAAACCAATTTAATTCATATGGAACAATTAATTGATAATGATGATAATTTAACTTTTTTATTATTAACTTTATACCCTGAATTATTTATGCTTAATTTGCAAGAACGCAGCATGTTTCCAACTTTAAAAGATGTTTACGCATATGTGCAAATGATGCAAGAAATTCACAAGAATAAATATAAGCAATTAATTCTGCACTGTTTGTGTGAAAATAATTATGCTTATTATTCACTCATGCATAAGCAAATTATTGTTTTATTTGAAAATAATATTTATGATCAACAAGCAAATCAAACTTTTTTTAATTTAAATTATTATTATTACATTGCCATTGGTTTTGTCCATGCTCGGCTCGTTGAATTAGTTAGTTTACGGAAAATTGAAAATTACATTGAATTTACCAATGAAATTAAATGAAAGAATATTCCTTACCATAAATTGCAACGGGATTTAATTGATCTTGATTATGAAGATGACTCAATTAATTTGTTTGCTACCCAAAAATTAGAAGTCATTCTAAGAAGAATGAATGATGAATTTAGTTTGCATGAACAAATTAAGGATGATGAAGGCAGATTAAGAAATGTCGATGAATTATTTAAGCGCGGGATTGAACGAAGTAACTTTGTGATTACATTCATTGTGGCAATTTTGGTTGGAGTGATTAATTACATGGCACAAGTATACAGTGAAGTAGTATTAAATCCAATTGTGCAACTTGGTTATCCGGGAATTGATGCTGAATTTAATTGGGGCATTATGACAATAACAATTTCTAGCATTTGTGAATTTATTATGCTCCTCATTTTGTTCTATGCGTTTTACCGCATGATTTACTTTAAAGTTAAATTAAAGGAAATTGACGACCATAAGTTACAGTTATTCTAAAAAAGATAAGTTAGATGCAATCATCTAGCTTATTTTTATTTAGGTATTTTTTAATTTTGGACGACTGTAAATAGTGTATGGGAATCATTACATTATTAATTAGTTTAATTTTTAGTTGTAATTTTATAAATAGTACATTAGCTACTAATTATTTAACATCCCATCCCGCCCAATTATTCTTAAATAAGCAACTTGTTCCCAAAAAGCAAGCTATTAATTCATTATTTAATTTTAATGACAATTATATTCAAACTTATCACGAGCAAACTGCACCAGCAATGCTAAGTATTAACATTAATACTAAAAATTTAAACTTCAATAACAAAATTTATTGAGCAAATGAATATGGTGGAATAATGGGTGGAATGGTTCCATTAAAATGAACCTACCAGTTTAATACAAAAATTCCTAATAGTAGTGCTTCATATCAATTTAATTTTAGTAACTTTGGTTATAATTGTAATTTTCAACAATTAAGGTTGGGACAAGTAGTTAATTTGTTTCAAGCAAATGCTTTTGTTAATAATTTCTTTGATAATGCTGAAATTCAATTACCTTATAAGATGTTAATTGCTTGCACACCATACAGCAATATTAGTAATTATTTTACTTTGAAGGGAACTTATCAAACCCATCAACCTATTGGGTTAAATTTTAAAAAATTTGTTACTTATAAGTTATTTGATGTCCCTAGTTTTAATCAATTTCAGAATTTAATAAATATTTCTTTACCAGTTACAAAAAATAACTTATTTTTAGATGTTAATTTAAGTAAATGTCAAAATTCGTACCAATATTTTGTAACAAACATTGGACAATTGGATCGATATATGGTGTGTCTTGGTGATAATTTAAATTATCAATATAAGGCTCATTATGGCAATTATACATCAACTAATATTGCACTTAAAATTGCTGATTTATTACCAAACTTATATTATTTTAATCCCCAGTTATTATTTCAAATTAACGATCCAGATTCTATAGCAACTAATGACTGAGCATATACTAATTTTCCTAGTTTGCAAGTAAGTGTTAACCAAACATTATTAACAGTTTGTTTTGACGCAAACATTATTGCTCAATTATTCAATATTATCAATAATTATGCACTAAGTACTAATAACCAAACTTTATTAAAACTTAATCAGGAATTATGAAATGATAAATTATGAAATTGTAATTTAGCTACCAATATTTTTAACTTCCTTGCTAACAAACAAACTTATAATTCAACTACTAATACGTTAGTGTTGAAGATTAATCAGCAAGTTGATATTCAAAGTTTAATTAATTATTTGCAAATGGCATTAAGCAAAAAGCAAGTAGCAAAATGAGTATGGTGATTAGTGCAAAGTACTCATGATTCGTCATTAATGCTAAGTTCTTTAAATTGCATTAATTTATACCAAACATTACTAACTACTTATCAAAAAAGCAAGATTAGTTATACATTTATCACTAGTAATAGTACTGCGACTTATTCACTAACTTATCCCAATTTAATGATTAGTTTAAATGCTAGTAATTGTAGCAAATACGTCTTACCGTATGATTATTATTATCAAATTGCAAATGCTAGATATCAATTAAATAATTATTATGAAAATTTTGTGCTTAATAATCAATTTGATATTATAAAGTATCCTAACGTAATAACTAATTATGTAGTAAATAATCAAATTGAACCAATTAATCAAAACCAGGTAAAAATTATTCCCTTAACTTTATTTAATTCCTTACCATCTTTAACATTATTTAATTTGGAGCAGGAATATAAAGTAAGTAGCACGCAATTAAATAATGTAATTACGCAATTTAATGCAAACTATAATTCATCAATAAATGCGTTTAATAATTATCTAAATAATCCATTAACTTTAGGTCTTATCAAATTAGCAATTTATCATTCCTTTTATTCATTATTTAGTTCGCAAAATATTATTAATTATTGTAATCAATATGGGTTTGATAATAATTTGTTAAATGCAACTAATTCTTCGTTATTCAGTAATTTCCGAATCAGTAGTGTTAATTCAAAACTTGGCATTTTTCAAACTCAGTTTGCTATTAATAATCAACTTGATTTCATGCAATTATTGGATGATGATTATTTGGAAGTTAACGGAGTTATTACTTTAAATAAATATCATTCTATTGTCAATGGTTATTTTTATTTATCAAATAATATTTTGCATCAAATTAACCACCCAGTTAAAAAGGTGGTTCCAGTTGTTAAACCAACTCCAATTGTTCATTCCACCAAGGTTAAGTCAATTCCAGTGCAAAATCGCCCTAAAAAAGTAGTTCAACCTGTTCCGAATAAAAAAGAATTAATCCCAGTTACTAAACCAACTTCAATTATCCCAAAAGTTAGTAAACCAGTTACCACTAATAATCATCAACCAATACAACCAAATAAACCCCAATCAATTCCACCGTGAGGGTATGTTTTAATTGTTTTACCACTAATTTTGTTAGGATTAGGATTTGTAGTGTTTTATGGATATCTCAAAATCAAAACATTAATTATTAAGAAAAAACAAAAACAATAAAGAAAATAATCTTTTTTGTATCATAATATTAATTACAGGTGTAAAAATGGAAAAGATCATTGCAATTTATGGTTCACCTAACACGACAAAAGGTAGTAGAACGTTTGCTTTAATGAGTGCATTTGTTGACGAATATCTTAAACTTCATCCTGATACTGCAGTTGTTAAATGAGTTAATTTAAATGAAGATCCAGAAATTACTAATCATGTATTAAATGTTAATAATTTTGAAGCTTGATATGTCAACCAACAATACATCGATGAATTGTTAACTGCTAACAAGTTAGTGATTGGAACTCCCGTTAATAATTTTAGTGTTTCTACCATGGTTAAAAATTGAATAGACCACATTGTTTTTGCTGGTAAATCATTCAAGATGCAACAAGGAAAGTTAATTGGCTTATTAACAAATTTAAGAGTACAAATTTTAGTAACTAAAGGTGGAGAAAAGAATAAGACAGATGCATATTCTATTGATTATTTAAAAGATACTTTCTCGATTTTGGGTGCTAGTGTAAATGAACCAATTTTAATTGATAAAACTGATCGCAGCATTAATTTAAATTTATCACCAACCGAAATTATTGCTAAACATCACGATGAAATCATGAAGGTGGTTAAAACCTTTTAATTAAATTGTTTTAAAATGATTAGGGAGATTAAGTTCCTTCCTAATCATTTTTATAAAATATAGAAGTGAGATTATTTTAATTATCTTGTAAGGAAAGGAAAAAATATAGATGGAAAAAATTCTAGCAGTTTATTGTTCCCCCTGTTATAAATCCCAAAGTCGCACGTATGCGTTAATGTGTGCATTTGTAAATGCATATCAAGAATCGCACCCTGATGCAGTCGTTCAATGACTTGATTTAAATGATCAAAGCGATATCATTAATGATCCTAGATTGAATGAACACAACATTGATGATCGTAATAATGCTAATCCAATTTACGCAAAGCAATTGTGTTCAGTTGATAAATTAATTATTGGTACCCCTGTTAATTATTTAACAATTTCTGCGTTATGTAAAAGTTGGTTAGAACATGTGGTGAGAAGAGGATTTACTCATACTCATGACGGAGGGGTAGTAAAAGGATTATTAACTAACTTAAAAGTTCAAGTTTTAATCACTAAAGGTGAAGCTAAAAATGATACTGATGTGTTCTCATCTGATTATTTAAAGCATGTCTTTAAATTATGGGGTGCACAAGTTAATCCTTCAATTATTATCGCCAACACCGATAGTGAAGAAAATAAAGGTAAAACTCCTAAAGAAATTATTGCTCCGCATTTAAAAACGATAAAAGAAGTAGCAGGTAAATTTTAAAGATGGATAAAATTATTGCAATTTATGCTTCCCCAAATACATTAGAAGGAAGTAGAACTTACGCATTAATGCAAGCATTTGTGCAAGCCTATTTAGCATTGCATGACGATGCCCAAGTGCGCTGAGTAAACTTAAACGAAGATAAAACGATTACTACTCAAGTCTTAAACGTTAACAACTTTGATGCTTGATTTAGCACTAGTTATTATGCTGACGAAATTCTAAAGGCAACCAAATTGATTATTGGTACACCAGTAAATAACTTTACTACCTCAACCATGATTCGTAATTGATTTGATCGAATTAGTATTCCTGGTAAAGCTTTTACTTATGATACAAAAGGAAATTTTGTACCCTTATTAACAAATTTGAGAGTGCAAATTTTGGTTACTAAAGGTTTAGCAAAAGATCCTGATGGAGAATTAGCAATTCAATTTCTTACCAAAGGTTTTAAAGGTTATGGAGCAAGTGTTAATAGTCCAATCTTAATTGATAAAACTAACAGCAAAGAAAATATTAATTTAAAACCAGCAGAAATTGTTGCTCCTTACCTTGACGAAATTAAATTAATTGCTAGCAAATTTTAAAGAAAGGAATTTAAAAATGGAAAAAATATTAGTTGTGTTTGCAGCTCCTACTCCAATCGAAAAAAGTCACACTGCTTGCTTAATCAATCGCTTCTTACAATACTATAACGATTTGCACGAAGGAGCAGAAGTTACCTGACTTGATTTAAACCAAGAAAAAGATGTTAATAGTCAAGTGTTAACTTACAATAACAAATTAGAGTTCTTTGGCTGCAGTGATAAGTACATTAATCAATTGAAAAGTGTAGATAAGTTAATTATTGGAACCCCAATGAATAACTTTAATATCACTGGTTTACTTAAAACTTATCTTGATTTAATTATGGTAGCAAACAAAACATTTCAATATAAATATGATGGTTACCACAAATCTGTTGGCTTATTAACTCACTTAAAGGTTCAAATCATTTGCAATCAAGGTGCTCCAGTTGAATGATATCCTTATTCTTCATTTACTACTTACCTTGAAGGTTGTTTTGCCTTTATGGGTTGCAATGTAAATCATTCTATTCTAATGGATGGTACTAAACTTGCTAAGTACAAAGGCAAATCAAACGATGAAATTGTAAATGAATATGAAGGACAAATAAGAGACGCTGCAAAATTATTTTAATTAAAAATTAACATAAAAAAATAGGTGATTTACAATGAGATCACCTATTTTTTCTTATATAAAAATTGCAGAATCTTAAGAGTTTTTAATTTTTGATCTAGATGTGTAAAAATTTTTAAAACTGTCAAGAGGGTTTTAGAAGTCAAATAATTGTTAGATGTTTTTTAACGATTACCACATCAAATGAATAGTTGTATTCATTTATATTTACCAGCATGGTAACCAATCGTTTATTTGACTAAGTAAGAAAGGAGTAATTTAATATGAATTTTTAAATTAATAACCAATAATAGTTCACCAAAACTATTTGTCTTTATTTGTGAATTTAATCTGGACGTGATTAATTGTTTACAAACAAAGTTGGGTATTAAATGAAGTAAAAATATGAAATAAAAAAACGCAAATTGCTTGCGTTTGAAAAGATAACAATGAATAATTAACTAAAAAATCCTATCGTTTCTGTTTGTAATGGTATAAAAATGGGGATAAAAAAATAATACCCTACCGATAGGATATTACCATTACTTGGAGCGGGTAACGAGAATCGGACTCGCATCAACAGCTTGGAAGGCTGTGGTTCTACCATTGAACTATACCCGCGTGGTGCTCGAAGCCGGACTTGAACCGGCATGAGTTTTACCTCGCAGGATTTTAAGTCCTGTGCGTCTACCTATTCCGCCATTCGAGCTTAATGGTGCCCCACCCGAGACTCGAACTCGGGACCCCTTCATTAAAAGTGAAATGCTCTACCACTGAGCTAGTGGGACATGGCTGGGGTGGTTAGATTCGAACTAACGCGTCAAAGAGTCAAAGTCTTTTGCCTTACCGCTTGGCTACACCCCAATATGGTGGACAGGGACGGATTCGAACCGCCGAAACCAGAAGGTGGCTGATTTACAGTCAGCAGCGTTTGGCCGCTTCGCTACCTGTCCACGGATTTAATTTATAGTTAGAATTATATATATATTTTTATAAATTAGCAAATATTTTAAAAAATTATTTTTTATCTTTTATTTCACTAACGCTAATAATTTCAACCAAGTATGGATTTTCAATTCCTTGAATTTGGACTTTATCTTTTGCTTTATGTCCATATAAAGATTTAGCAATTGGCGATTCATTTGAAATTGCATTATTGAATGGATCAGCTTCAATAGTTCCAACTATTTTATAAGTGCGAATTTCACCTTTTTTATCATTGCGCAAATCTTTTACTTTTACTTCCTTACCAACTCGCACAGAATCTTCTGCATTATTAGCTTCATTTTGTTCCGCTTTTACTTCATCAATTACAATTGCATTTTGCAAAATATCATTGATTTCAGCAATCCGTCCTTCAATGACACCTTGTTGAGCCTTTGCAGCATCGTAGTCAGCATTTTCACTAAGGTCTCCTTGTGCTCTAGCTTCAGCAATTTGTTTAATGATTTCTGGACGCTTTACGTTTAGCAATTCTTCTAATTCTTTTTTTAGTTTTGCAATCCCATCTTTAGTTAACATGTACTTTTGATTTTCTGCCATCTTGAATACCTTCTATTTTTGTTTATAAAACGCTAAAAGCGTATAGTTTAATATGATAAAATTATAAAATATACGTTTACTAATTATAATCACATAATCAATTTTTTTAGAAATTTACATAGGAAAATTTATGAAGAAAGCATTAGAAGAACGCTTAATGCGTTTGATCTATACTAATAATAACGATAGTTGTACAAAAACAAATTTAATTGCCAATAAACACTTCGATTTATTTAAGGTTGTAAGTGATGAAAATTTAAAACAATTTATTAACGGTGAAACTAATAAATTGTTAATCCAAAGTGCCGATAATTTAAATGCAATTGAAAAGAATTTAAAGAGTGCTGCTAATCCTGATGAATACCTTAAAATTTTGCAAGATAATTGTATTGAATTAAACGAAAAAAAGACTGCCAATTTAATTGCTGATTTCGAAAAATATAGTAAACAATATTTGCCAGATATTATTCGGTTATGCAATAACAAAAAACAACAATTTTTACAACTTAACCGGATTGCAAAATCATACGATGAAGATGAAGGTGTGTGACCCCTTTATTTTGCGTATGGTTTTCTTACGGGAAAATTAAATAGCGGAACTGGATTACCAGTACCTTTACGAGCTCCAATTTTGTTATTCAGTGTCCAAATTATTGATGAAAATAATCAATTGTTTATCAAAAAATTAGATGAAAGTCCAGTTTGAAATGAAAAACTAGAAGTTGCCATCAAAAGAGCATACAACTTAATTAAGCAAAACAAACAAGGTCTTGATTTTGCTGATGATGAAAGTACAGAATTTACTTTACCAATCATTATTCAAAAGATTGAAGATGTGATTGGCTATAAACTAAATCCTTTAAGTCAAACTTTAGTTCCATTCGAAAAAATGACTGATGCACAATTACGGGATATTACTGATTTGCAAATTCAAGATTGTGCGGTCCTTGGGTTATTTGAACCAAGTGGGGGAGCATTAAAAGTTGACTTGGAACAAATCATTGAAGAATCAAAGAACGATAAAGATGAACATGATTTCTTTGATGAAAATAACAAGCATATTACTGATAAGCATATTCGAGAAGAAGTATTAAATAATAAAGCTAATATTTTTGAAATTAACCAACGGTTAAACATTTATCAAAAATATGCACTTGATAGTGCTTTATGTCAAAATACGTTAATTTATGGACCACCAGGAACTGGTAAATCAGAAGTTATTGCCAACATTATTTTTAACGCTTTAATTAATGGAAAAACATCGCTTTTAGTGTCCGAAAAGCGTGCAGCATTAGATATTTTAACTTCCAGATTAGGTAAGAAATTATCCCTATTTAGTTTAAATCTTTATGATATGAAGGATAAGGAAGCATTCTATAAGAAAATTAGTCAAATTGGTGATGTTCTAACTTCTAGTTGAATGTCTGATCGCAAAAAAGGTACTTTTAAGGGAAAAACAGCAATTGCTCCTTTAAACATTAATCAAGATACTTTAACTCCATTAGCTGACTATTCAAATTGATATGAAGATTTAAGAAATTTAATCAATAAGCATTTAAACGTTGAAAAATATGCCGATGGTGTATTTGATTTTGATTACGCTGACTTTGAAAAAATCAAACGCGAACTTGGTGATTCAGTCATTCAAATTTGGCTTAACACCATGTATGATGACGAAAAAGGAGAAAAGAAATCATTATTACAACTTTTTGACAATCAGTTTAGCAAATATAATTTTATGGTTCCTAGTGACTTATTCATTTCTTGAGATGAATTTGTAAAATTCTTAAAAAAATTTAAGATTGTTGAAACTACCCCTGATTCAAAGAATATCAAACCGGAGTTAGAACGGTGGTTAAACCGCATTAATACTAATAAAGAATTAGTGCAAGAATATTTAATTAGCAAGCCTCATAATGATGAAATAATTAAGCACGTTCAAGAATTTGAAAAAGAATTTGCTAACGATAAATTATTTATTGATTTTAATAAGAAGACTTTAAAAGAAAAACGTAATTACTTAAAAGACGTTGATCGATTTATTGCCTTTTATAATGACGTCATGGTTAAGAATAGTCAGCAAAATAAATCTTATGAAGAAATTGAAAAAATGGCTAATAAAGTAAAAGATTTCTTCAAAGAATATGCTGATTTAATTACTTTATTAAAAGACATTAATTTACTTGATTTTGTAATTGAACAACGCGAACGCTTACAAAGTTTTCTAAAATGATATAACTCAGTTGAATTTGCTGATCCTGAATCCCGGAAGGTTATGTTAGGTGAATTTATTTTAAATAACACAATTGTTAATACCAGGGATCAAATTGATAACAGTTATTTAACTATTAAAGATACCAAAGCTTTAGCTAATAAGGCAGAAAAAATTATTAATTTCTTTAAAGCTTTCTTGGAAGATGAAGAAATCTTAAGTATTAAAGGAATTCAAGAATTATCGCAATACTTACCGTTCTTTAAAGAAAACTTACATTTTTATGAACAATTAATTAAAAACCGTGAATTTTATGACAGTGATAAATTGTTAAAAATGCGGGATAATATTGATCTTTTGTCATTACCATACTTGCGTGAATTATATTTACATAAATCACTTTTCATTTTTGATTATCCAACCATGTCAAGAGTTGATCAGTTATCAAAATCCTGTCGGATTGACGGAGCACAATATCAACGTTTAAAAATCATTGATTTATGAAACAAAATTTTAACGATTGAAAATCGCTTTAATCAATTGCATGGTTTTTCAGTTGATGATGACATTAAACAATTAAAAAAAGCTGAAGAAAAAAGTGCCAAGGATATTGAAGAACAAGCTTACAATGGTTTGGTCGAAACCATGCGGGATAACTTATCACGCCTAAAAGATGATGAAAAGCATAAATTAAGTGACATCTTCAAAATTGCTGGTAATACTTCAAACTATCCGTCAGTGGCGAAGTTTGTTAAAACTTATTATTCAATTTTGCGTTATATCTTCCCAATTTTTGTTGGTCGACCTGAAAATGTTGCTACTTTAGTTCCATTTGCTAAAGACGAATTTGATTACGGTATTTTTGATGAAGCAAGTCAAATGTTTGTTGAACGTGCTTACCCATGCGTATATCGTACTAAAATCAAGATTGTTTCAGGAGATGATAAGCAACTACGTCCAACTTCGTTCTTTATGTCGCAAGTGCAATCAACCGAGTATGATATTGATGATCTAGATAAAGTTGATTCATTACTAGAAAGAGCAAAAACGGCTTGATGGCCATCATTTAATTTGCGCAACCACTATCGGAGTGATTCAAAAGAACTAGTTGAATTTAGTAATAAGTACATTTATAACGATAGTTTGGAAGTTGCTACCAAGCAAGGATGCTTTGAAAAAGCAATTGATGTTATTGATTGTGATGGTATTTTTGATGACGGAGTAAATGAAACAGAAGCACATGAAGTTATTAGACAATTAAAAAATAACTACATCAATTATGAACGGATTTTAGTAGTTTCATTTAACGCTAAGCAAGCTGCATACATTGAACGATTAATTAATGATGAATACAGTAAATTTGACAAACGCTTACGCAACATGCTTGATCATGGTCAAATTATTATTACCAACTTGGAAAACGTGCAAGGTAATGAAGGTGATTTAGTCATTTTAAGTGTAGCATATGGTAAATATGAAGATGGTAGAATTGCTACTAACTTTGGTCCATTGTTAACTGCTGGAGGGGCTAACCGATTAAATGTTGCCATTACTAGAGCACGCAAAAAAATGATTATTATTAAATCAATTCTTGGTACCCAAATCACAGTTACCAATAGCAAAAATAACAACGCATTAATTTTTAAACGTTTTATTGAATATGCTGATGCCCAAAAGAAAACGCGTAGTTTGAATGATCAATTAAACATGAATTTAGTTGATAATTCTCAAGTTAATTTAACTACTGATTTATCAGAAGTAGATGATGACGTAGTAAAAGAAATTTACAGTGAATTAATCAAAATTAATGATATTCAAGCAAAATATAAGATTATTCCTAATTTAAATATTTCTAATAAGCAAATTGCTCTTACTATTTATAATAAAGAGCAAGAAGAAATCGATTTATTAATCATTGTTGAAAAATGAAAGGAATTAGGTACTTTTCAAGATTTGATGGAAGATGTTGACCGGCAATTATTCTTAGATGACCGGGGCTATCAAACCTGTCGGATTAAACACTTTGAATGATTTGTTGACCGCAACAAAATTATTTCCAAGATTAAAAATCTATTAGAAAAAGCACCTGAAGATCGCAACCCAATTAACGTTGCAGTTTTTGCCAAAGAATGATTAAATCATGATCGAGAAAAAAATAGCAAAGGACATAACAAATAATGAATGATTTAAACGACCTTTCGTTCGAAGAATTAATGAAAAAAATGAACGAAATCCAACAAATTGAAATTAATTGACGGGAAAGTAAAAATCCTAGTCAACTTCGTAACTCAATTAAGAATTTAGGTTTTGACGACTTGAACTATTTAGAAAAAAATGTTGACGATCCCAAAGCACTTGCAATGATTGTGCAACTTTATTACTGAAAATTCTTTGCCGTAGTTAACATGCGGGTCAAAGATATGATTATGAGTTTTAAAAATGATCCATCTAAATTGATGGAATTACAACAAAGTTTAAAGAATATTTTTAACCTTGATTTTTCCGAATTAGATTTCGGCAAAATGTTTGGAGGTGGAGCAGAAGATTATGATGTTAAACCTCAAGCAAAGTCAAACGATAAACCAAAAGATCCATCTGATCATAATAAAAAATTGAACTAGAACCGCAATTCTTATATAAATTGCTACAGTTTTAGTCTAAAATATACATATATACTCTTTTATATTAAATATAAAAATATAAGGTAGCATCATGGAAGATAATAAAGATTCTAAGAAAAAAACGGATGCAAAGTATGACTACTTTGAAGAACCACTTTTGTTTAAAAATTTTCGGAAGAATCCAATCAATATTAACGGTACATGAAACGTTGTATACGTTGTAGATAATAAAGTAAAACCTGATTCCATTTGGGAAGCAGATTATCACGTTTCAAACAATTTTATAAAAAAAGATGGAAATACTTATCTAACTAACGAAAAAGTAAACACGATTAATTCGTTCTTGGATAAATATTTTCCATTTATTAATCCAGTTTATGTCCAAAAAGATGCTGTGGTTTATCACAATATTATTGTGCCAACTGCAGAACCAGCTACCAATTCTCTTGATTGAAAGCAAATGAATGCGAATGCAACCAAGAAACCACGCAAGGAATTTGAAAGAGTGGCAATTCCGCAATACATCGCAACTCCAAAACCAGTTGATGTTGATTTTGCATATACTACTCTTGTTAGCTATCCTGACACCATTTTGGTGGAACCAGCTATTGAAAACTTTATTCAAGTTAGTTGAAAAAAGACAGGTTCTTCTCGTGATCAATCTGACTTATTTACAGATCGTCTTGGCAAGTTAAATAAACTCGATGTTAGAATGTATCATTATCCACAAATTCTTGACATTGCTTTCAGCAAGCCAATTGTTGATGTTAATAGCATTTTAAAATCTGATGTTTATCCAGCAATTATTGATGTCAAACCAAGTGAATGCATTACTGATCCATTCATTTTGGATGTAGTTGATGACGTACTAGCAAGCCAAGAAGATGAAGAAATCCTAAAAACATATCCTGCAATTCTTGATGTTGCTTTTGCAAAGCCAGTGGTTGCTACTTCTAGCAACATTCAATCGGATTTATATCCGCACATCATTGATGTCAAACCAAGTGAATGTATTACTGATCCATTCATTTTGGATGTCATTGATGACGTACTAGCAAGTCAAGAAGTTGGTGAAGAAGCACTTAAAACATATCCTGAAGTTCTTGATATTTCATACAACAAACCACAAGTTCCAACTACTAGTACAATTAAAGTTGAATCTTATCCAATGCAAATTGATGTCAAACCAAGTGATTGCATCAATGACCCATTGGTTTGAGATCTTGTTGATGATATTCTTGCAAGTCAAATGGCTGAAGTTAATGAAACTTATCCTCAATTACTTGATTTAAGTAACTTGCAGGTTGGTCAAGCTCCCGTTTTAGTTAGTGAACCAAGCGATATTTTGATTGAATTTAATGAACATGAATTCGAAAAAACAATTTTTAAACCATCTTATCCTTTAACAATTCAATTAAATCCTGCTTGTGAAGTAAGTGACCCATTTGTTTTAGATTTTGCTAAGAAATATGTGAAGGAACTAGAAGCAAAAAATAGCAATAATTTTGTTGCAACTTATCCAGAAATTTTATCGGTTGATTTTACGGTTCCAACGCAAGATGTTGTTGCAGTTAAACCACAATTAACTGAACCTCAAATCATGGATATTGGCTTTGAAATTCCTAATCATGATTCAACTGAAAATGAAAAATTACAACCAACTGAACCACAAATTATTGATATCGAATTTACTATTCCTAGTGAATCAGTTGTAAGCAAAGAAACAAGTCAGCCAACTTATCCAGAAATTTTAAGAGTTGAATTTGATGTTCCAACTAAAGAAGTTGTTCCAGCTAAACCACAACTAAGCGAACCTCAAATTATGGACATTAACTTTGAAATTCCTAATCATGATTCAACTGAAAATGAAAAATTACAACTAACTGAACCACAAATTATTGATATTCAATTTATTATTCCTAGTGAATCAGTTGTAAGCAAAGAAACAAGTCAGCCAACTTATCCAGAAATTATGGATGTAGTTCCTTCTGATCACATGATTGATCCATTTGTATTGAACATGTTGAAACAACAAAGAGTTTCTTTCTTTGCTAATTCAGTTCAAGAAATGTATCCGGTTCAAATTGACTTATACAATGTTGCAAGTAATGTAATTGCTAAGAATGAAATTAAAGCCCAAAGTCAAATGGTTTCATTATGCTATCCTGATATCATCAACTTGGTTCCAAACCGTGATGAATTAATTGACGATCCATTAATTAAGACTGTTGTTGTTGAAAAAGAAGTAATGGTTCCAGTGGAAAAGAAAATTTACATTCCAGTTGAAATTAACAAGCCTTACGAAGTAGTCAAAGAAGTTAACGTTCCTGTATTTGTTGATAAACCAGTTTTTATTGATAAACCGATCGAAATTATTAAAGATGAACCAGTTGAAATTACTAAAGAAGTAATTGTTGAAAAAGAACCATTTCAATTAGAAACAAATACTACTACTTCTAAAAACAAAGAATCAACAACATCTAATACCCAAAAAAGCGTAGAAGAAAAACACTGAAAAGACCAACCAGCACGGGCAATTGCTGAACAAGAACAATCCATTAAACCAGTGGATGCAAGTGAACTTGCTAAGACCTTCCAAAAAGACAGTGATTTAATTGGTAAACCAGTTACTGGTAAATGCATTAAAGTTCCTGCTGATAATTCAAAAGTGCCATTACCAATTGATATAAAAATAGAACTAGATAAAAAGCCAATTGTTGAATCGCAACCAAAGCAAGTAGAAGACCAACCAGCAATGACAACCCCAGTTGTAGTTGATATAAAGTTTACTTCTTCATTAGAAACAAAAAACAGTAAACAAATAGAAAATACTGAACCTACATCAATTGATGTAAAGCCAAGTCAACCAACAACACCACAACCAGTGGACATAAAACTTGTTGAACCTTCAAAACAATTCGTAGTACCTGCATCTAATCCCCAAATTATTGAAGTAACTCCAACTAGCAAAGAACCAATTCAACAACAAGTACAAATTCCAACCCAAAGTGGTACTGATAATATGGGACCAATTAGCTTAACAATTAACGTTAACTATGGGGAACCAATCAGTGTTAGTCATCAAGTTAAACAAGAAATAACTCCTGAAAAAACAACTAACTTTACCATTCAGCAAACTGCTCCAGCTATTCCGCAAATGGAAGGTGTAAAAGAACGAGCTCAAAAAGCAAGATTATTGGAATCTCATCCTGAAGTTAAAATTGAAAAGAAAACTGAAATCAAGCCTGAACCAAAGAAAGAAGAGCTACCTCCATTAGTTCAAGAACCAATCATTATTGATCACAATAAAGAAGTCGAAGCAAAAGCTCCTGTTGAAGAAGTAGAAGATGCGTTCGATGAATTAGATGATGATGATAGTGAAGAAGAAAAAAACCAAAAGGTTTATAAACCTTACATTACGTTGTACAATGGAAATAGACCAATGTCTTCTGAACACATGGTCAACCGTTATGGTCTTGATAAAAAGCAATTAGGCAAAGTTGAACAAAAGCCAAAGAATCTAAAAACTAAACAACCAAAAGCCAAAGTTGTAAAAACAGCTAAAGTTTCAAAAACTACCAAAGTAGATGTCGATGCTTCAAAAAAGAAATAATTAGTTAACAAATTAAGTAGGAGATAAAGATACGTAAGTATCTTTATTTTTTTATTCCTTATCGTTGATTTGGATTAAAATTAATAAAACTAAAATTATTTTTTACTTTAATTTAATCATGGCAATTAATAAAAAAATTCTTCTTTCAGAACCTAAAACTGAATTTGATGTAACAATCACCGGCTTTGCTCATCCTGTGCCGTGCATTTTTTTACCAGCTACTAATCCAAATGTTGATGCAGTTGTAATTTATTTGCATGGGTTAAATGGTTCAAAAGATTCATTACATTTTTTACGAAGGCACTTGACTAATGCTCACATCATTGGGTATGATGCTAGGGCGTGCGGAAAAAATAACAATGCACCTTCTGTGCATGTATCCCAAGCAGTCAATGATTTGTATTTACTTATTCAAACATTAAAACAAGATTTACATTATTTAAACATTAAACGTTTTTATTTAATCGGTGAATCATTTGGGGCAGCAGTCAGTTTGATTTATTGTAATAAATACACGGATGTGCAAGGCATTTTAATTTGGAACCTTCCGTGCAAAATTATTGATGTAACTGATACACCAAAAAGTCAACAATTAAAAATGGCAATTCCTTTAATTTGAACTTGAATAACTAATTTACCTACTTTTGACTATGCTCCAAGTCCAGTAGAAAAATTAACAAATAATCGCACGTTAATTTTAGCTACCAAATTGGTTAAACAAAAAACCTTAAATGATAACCGCAATATTATCGCAGCTTGATTAGGAAATCACCATGGTTGAAATACCATGCTTTCTAAATCGTTTATGCGAAAAACAACTGCAAGAGTAATTTATATTAGTAGTCAACAAGACCCCTTGCGGGATCATAAAAAAGTAAATAAGTTAGATGCAATTTTAGCATCCTATCAACAAGATAAAATCTTGCATTATGATTTAAAAATTGGTACCCATGTACTTATTTATGACATTAATATGGATGAATTTATTCTAAAAGGAATTGAAATTCTCGTTGATGCAAGGCCAAGTACCAAATTAAGTGAAATTAAAGAAGAATTAACTAAAGTTGAAGAAGCATGTATTAAACAAGCTACTTCATCACCAAACTAATATTACTTATAGTAATATATAATATTTATATTTATTTGAGGAGATAAAAAATGGGAAACATTATCGCTGCAAAAGACCTACGAGCAGGTCACACAATTCATTTTAAAAATGATATTTATTTAGTGTTAGATAACTCATTTAACAAAACCGCAATGAGAGAAGGAATTGTCAAATGTAAAGTTAAAAACTTACATACTGGTGCAATTACTGTTGAAGTATTCACTGGCTTAAAACTAGAACAAGCTGAAATTGCACGTGCAATCATGAATTACTTATATTCTGATAATGATAACGCTGTATTCATGAATAACGAAACATATGATCAAACAAGTATTCCACTAAAGAGACTTGAATGAGAAAAAAACTTCTTAAGCGAAGGTCAAGAAGTTAATATTATGTATTACGGAGACGAAGTACTTGGCGTAACTTTACCTGACCAAGTAACAATGGTTGTAAAGGAAGCTGAAGACGCCGTTCAAGGTAATACAGTTCAAAACGTTCAAAAGAAAGCTTGACTAGATACTGGTTGAGAAATTAGTGTTCCACAATTCATTAAGACTGGGGACAAAGTAATCGTTGACACGATTAATGGCAACTATGTCGCACGAGGAAAATAGTCAACCTAATTTAACACCATCAGTCAGTCTTGATCGACCAGAAGCACCAAAAAATAATACAATGTGAAAGAAACGTGTTAATTTCTTTCGCTTAGTATATGCTTATTTACAAACGCATAAAGATGCATCACAATTAATTCAAGATGCTGAACTAATCAACCCTAATGAAAACGGAGTTGATCAAAAAGCATTATTAGAAAATGTAATTTCAAATTATGATTCATATACAGTTGAAGTTGCAAAATATTTAAAACCAGGGTGAACTTTTGATCGCATTAATGACATTGAAAAAGCTTTATTTTTATGTGCTTTAGCAGAATTTAATGTACTTCATACTAATAAAAAAGTAATTATTGATCAAACAATTATTACGTGCAAAAAATATGATAGTATGAATGCGTATAGGTTTGTTAATGCCATCTTAGATAAATTATTAGTTGTTCATCAATTAAATGAAAAAACTGATAATTAATGAGAATGAAACAATCACATCATCAAGAATACACTAAAGAATTAGATCATAATAAAAAAGAAGAAATTGCTTCCCTACTTAAAATGCAAGGTAGCAAATCCAAATTTAGAAGCAGAATCCAATTAGTATGGTTGTATATTATTGCAAGTGCAGTCATGCTAATTGCTTTGTTGTCTACTAATTACCTTGTTTATGATCAAACTTCAACTTACTACGTACCAGTTATTGTTTGCACTATTATTGCATTTATTGGTTATGCAATTTATTTCTGACGCTGATATGTTAACTATAAGAAAATTAAAGAATACGTTCAATCTTATTGATTTAGGTGATATTTTTTAGTATTAGCATTAACCATAAGTGCTTTTATTATTAGTTTTATTTGTACTGTTACTTTAGTGGGTCAAAAAGGTAGCACAGGTTTATCATTTTTAGGCCAACATGGTTTGCCAATTTATAATTCCATTCTTTGCGGAATTATTTTTGATATTTTATTTACCATGGTTGCAAGTGCCCTTGATACTTATATTATTTATCACATTGAAGTTGACTTACAAAAGTTAGTTGCTGAATATGAAGAAAACCAAATTGATAGCCTAAAAGAAAAAATTAAAGCAGAAGCAAACAAAGTCAAAGAAGAAAAGCAAGCAAATCAAGATTTAATTGATAGTAAGCAAAATAATAAAAAACCTAAAGAAGCATTATCACAAGCAGAAATTGATGAATTATTGCATAAGAATTCTTTAGTTGATAAGAATCAAAGTTTAGCAAATACTAATGATGATAAAAAATTAGCTTCTAACACAAGTAATTCTAATCAAGAACTAACAACTAATAATTCAAATGAAGAAGAACCTAAAACTTCCAATTCAGTGCAAAAACCATTAACACAAGCTGAAATTGATCAATTATTAAAAAAGAATTCTAACTTTTATAAAGAAGATAATTCGCAATCTGATTTAAATAAATCAACCAATAATAACAGCAAATCTTCGAATGCAAAAAAATATGGAACAAAAAAGTAATTTATTAACTTTTGCCATTCAAACCCTTGGCTGCAAAGTTAACACTTATGAATCGCAAGTAATTGCAGGTGATATGTTTGCCAATGGTTTTTTAGAAGTGCCATTTACCAATAAGGCTGATATTTATATTATTAACACTTGCAGTGTTACCAATAATGCTGATTTAAAATCCAGAAACATGATTCAACGAGCAATTAATTTAAATCCTGATGCAATAATTGTCGTAACTGGATGTTATACCACTTTAGGTAAAGAATATTTAGCTAAAAATCCGCATATTAGCATTGTAGTTGGCAATGACCAAAAATTACACACCGCTAATTTTATTTTGCAATACTTAAAAGATCATGCTAAGTTGAATTTAAATCACAACATGCTTTTAAATTCTAAATCATTTGAATATGTCCATAATTTACAGCAAAATAATCAAACTAGAGCATTTGTGAAAATCCAAGATGGATGTAATATGATGTGCACTTATTGTATTATTCCTTTTGCTCGTGGCAAGCAACGAGCTAAACCGGTGCATATCGTGTTATCAGAAATTAGTGATTTAGTTAAAAATGGATATCAAGAAATTGTTTTAACTGGGGTTAATACTGCTGGTTATAAAGATGGCGAAGTTGATTTTTATCACTTGCTTAAATTAATAAATGAATTACCGCAACAATTCAAAGTAAGAATTTCGAGTGTGGAACCATTTCAAATTTCTGATGATATTATTAAATTAATTGCTTCCAATCCCACTCGTTTTTGCCAACATTGGCATTTATGTTTGCAATCTGGTAGTGATAAAGTTCTTAAAGATATGCGGCGTACTTATAACAGTAAGCAATATTTACAATTAGTAAATAAGATTAAAAAATTATCACCTAAAACTGCTTTTACTACCGACGTTATTGTTGGTTATCCTACTGAAACTGAAGATGATTTTTTACAAACAATCAGTGTATGTAAACAAGTTGGTTTTAGCAAGATTCACGTTTTTCCTTATTCCCGTCGATCAATGACTTATGCTAGTCATTTAACTGATTTGAATGGCACCATTAAAAAAGATCGTGTTAATCGCTTAATGAAATTAAGTGATGAACTCCAATATGCTTATTTAAAGCAATTTATCAACCAGGATTTAGAAGTATTATTTGAACATCCTAATGACCCACATATTCAAACTGGACACTGTGATTATTACTTTAAATGTAACGTGAATACTGAAAAAAATTTATTTAGACAAAAATATTTAGTGCATATTATTGGTATTCTTAACAATGAATGCATTGGAAAATTAGTTAAAAAAGTGTAAATGATTAATTTCATTTGCACCTTTTTTTATAAAAATGTACAATGATTAATTATTTACTATATAATAAATATATACATCGCGGGGTAGAGCAGTGGTAGCTCGTCAGGCTCATAACCTGGAGGTCGCTGGTTCAAGTCCGGCCCCCGCAACCAAAGAAAAAGATTGCCTTTGCAATCTTTTTTATATAATTTAAAAAGTTGCATAATCTAATTTAAAAATTTATATAATTTAGATTATGTTATAACTGCTCAGATGGCGGAATGGCAGACGTAGAAGACTCAAAATCTTCCGAGGGAAACTTCATAAGGGTTCAAGTCCCTTTCTGAGCACCATATAAAAAAATACTTACGGATTAAACCATAAGTATTCCCGAATTGCAAGTTCAAGTGCAACACTTGTATTTCGAGAAAATTATACAAGAAATAGGAGAATTTTTACTCCTATTTTTTTATTTCATCAAAAATTTGATTGCTTGATTTTCAATTAAACATTTGACGTGGCATGTTG
>JAFPYV010000027.1 GCA_017394375.1 bacterium | reverse complement strand
GCTTAATAAAATTGATGCTATTTTTAACACTAAAAAATTGAAAGAATTTAACCCTAGGTGTGAAGGTTTGGTTGAACAAAGATTCATCAAACCTACTCTTAAAGAAACCATCATTGAATTAGTTAAAAATGGTGAAGTGGTTAAAGCTTATAAATTGCTCATTGCGGTTATCAATATTTATCATTTGGATTGCTACGAATTAAATGGTTTAATTTGCTACTTAAGAATGAATAAAAAAGGTATTGAAATTTGAAATGATCCTAACTACTTAGGAACTTTTACTGAAACTCACGTCCAACAATTTGGCAAGAGTTATTTTGGTAATGTTGGAAGATGCTACTCCCTAGAAAGTTTCATGAATATTTTGAAAGCAAGATGCTTAGTATTTTTCTTAAAATAATTTGTGTATTTTAATAAAAAAATTATCACCAATAAAATCAATCTAGTAAAAACAATTTGCATCTAATTTTTCTATCTTTTTATCAATTAATTAAAAATAAGAAAGTTCATAATTAAGAAATTAATTTTCTTAATTCATTTTGCTTTCTCATAAAAAAGTCGAATAGTTTTTTAAATTATTGATACTATATTTTTAATTGCTATTTACATGGCACCTACAAAAATGTGAGTCTTTCAATTATTTTTATTTATGTATTCATTAAAAATCTAATTGTAATGAGTTTTATTTGGATGTTATAAAATTAAAATATAAGATAAAATGAGAAAAATAAAATGATTTGTACAACAACAGACTTAATTGACAGTCAACATCCTTATGAAGTAATTGGTTTAGTAACTGCTCATTCAGTAAGAGCTCGGAATGCATTTTCCAAAATGGGTGCATCTTTTAAATCAAATTTTGGTGGACACATTGGTAGCTTTGAAAAATTGTATGACATGTTAAAAGAAGATGCAATGACTGAATTAACAGAAAACGCAACAAAATTAGGGGCAGATGCAATTGTAGCAATTAGAATGGAATTTGTTGAACTGCCTGATACAGAATCTGCTTCATTGCACGTTTATGGAACTGCAGTAAAATTAATTAACAAATAACTTATTAACCAATTTTAGAAAAATAAGTAAGATCATTTTGCTAATCTTACTTATTTTTAATTCTCTTTTTTTAAAATTTTTAATTATTACCAAACTGAATAATCAAAATCAAACAAAATATTTTAAAAATTAACGATGATCATAAGCATCAACAATAACTTTTTTGTAAATTCCTTATTGACGGTAAGTAAAGAAATTATTAAGGGGAAGATTGTAATTAGTTAAATAATTTAAGTTATAAAAACTCTTTATTTATTAAAAATCTTGGATAATGAATAATTGATAATAAAAAAAGTCTAAGGATTTAACCTTAGACATTTTTACTGCGTGACACTTTCCTACTCTTACCATTGCTGGCTACCATCGGCTCCATTGTGCTTAACTGCTGTGTTCGGAATGGGAACAGGTGTGACCACAACGATATCAGTACCACACAAAAAATAATTCTCTGACAATTAAATATAGAAAAT
>JAFPYV010000026.1 GCA_017394375.1 bacterium | reverse complement strand
TTATCAAAATGCTACAAGCTAATTGTATGGTAGTATTTTAATGAAAGTTTAAGTTAGCAAATTTATTCACTATTTATAAAATTTCATCCAAAAATTTCTCGTTTTTAGTCTTCTAATCTTTTGATAATTAAGTAAAAAAATTGTGCAAAAATTAAGAAATTTTCTTCTTAATTCTTTTTTGCTATATACTAAAAAATATCATGATTATTTTTTAACATTTGATATCATATTTACAGTTGTCATTAAAGACACATATACAAAAATTTATGTGTCCCAATTTCATAATAAAGGGAAAATAAAAGGAGGCAATAAGCTCCCCTTTATTTGGTTTTACAATCATCCAGTCGTCTTTGGATTTGAAAACATTTCAAATGCAACTCGACAGAATGCTTGTATTATACAATATTTGAAAAATAAATACTTCACATTTTCTGTTATTTTCTTGTGCTTTGAATAACTAAATCATTATGCTAACGTTTTTAGTGTTTCATAGATTTTGAACAATTCAATTCATTGATCTGATTTTAATGGTTAGAAATAAAAAAACAATAATCCTTCCATTTTTTTAAAGAATTATTGTCCAATTTTAATGTCGTGGTTAAAAAATTGCCTATTTCTTGTATAATTTTTTCTAAATAAAAGTGTTGCACTTGAACTTGCAATTCAGGATTCTTTCTTAGCATAAAGAATTATTGTCAAATTTTAACGTTCTAGTTTAAAGACATTCATAAATTAATTTATTTTAGTTATATTACTAAAAAAAATTAAAGCATTTTTTATTATCTAAATTGTTCGTAAAACATAAATAAAATAAACTATATACAAGAATTAAAATCATGTTTGAAATTAAAAAAAATTATTAACGGGATTAACATTTATCGATTTGTTTGCAGGAATTGGAGGATTTCATTTGGCACTAGCATCTCTTGGTGCAAAATGCACCTACGCAAATGAATGAGATCTATATGCAAAGCAAACATATCAAACTAATTTCTCAATGGTTCCTGACGATGATATTACTAAAGTAGAATTAGATGCTATTCCTAATCATGATATATTATGTGCAGGATTTCCATGCCAAGCATTTTCAATTAGTGGCAAACAATTAGGATTTAACGATAAACGAGGTACACTATTTTTTGAAGTAGCTAAAATTATCAAAAATAAACATCCTAAAATTGTATTAATGGAAAACGTTAAAAACTTGTTACATCATAATAATGGTAATACTTTTAATGTAATTAAAAATACTATGCAAACACTAGGTTATGATTTTTATTATCAAATATTAAATGCTAAAGATTTTGGAATTCCGCAAAATCGAGAACGGTTATATATGGTGGGATTTGCTAAAGAATTAAATATTCATGATTTTAAATTTCCCTCACCTGTTAAATTAAAAAAACATGTTATTGATTTATTAGAACCAAAAAATAAAATTAATCCAAAATATTTTGCTGCATATAGTGATTTGCAATTAAATAACAAAATTGACTTGTCAACTAAAGATAAGGTAGTAAAAATAGGAATAGTGAATAGAGGGGGGACAAGGTGAACGCATTTATAGTCCATATGGAGTTGGAATTACCCTAAGTGCGTATGGTGGAGGAAGGTTTGCAAAAACTGGAGGATATTATATTAACCAGCAAGTTCGTAAATTAACCACCAGAGAATGTGCAAGAATAATGGGATTTCCCGATTCTTTTAAAATGGTGTGTTCAGACCAACAAACTTATAAACAATTTGGAAATGCAGTTGTAGTAGATGTATTGCAATACATAGCAATTGAAATTGCGAATGTTTATTTAAAAAGTAAGGCTAAAATTAATTATTAATTATTTGTTCAAATTCATTTAAATCGTCAATCAATACTTTTTCATTTTTTAACTTAATTTGAAAAATAACATTTGCATTAAATGTTTTTGAAAGTTTTCGTATTTCATACTTATTATTAGAAATTTTATTAAGGAGATATGTATCATTTATAGTTTTTATTTTTTGTTTTTCGACGTCTTTATTAGTATAAAAATACAAACTTTTTGAGAGACTCACGTTTTTGTAGGTGTCGTGTAAATGACAACTGAAAATATAATATCAAAAATTAAAAAAGTGATTCAATTATTTTAATGAGAAAGCAAAACAAGTTAAGAAAATTTTACTTCTTAACTGTTTGCTTTTTTATTCTTAATTAATAGGAAAATTTGGGAATG
>JAFPYV010000025.1 GCA_017394375.1 bacterium | reverse complement strand
TTACTTTATATGCCCTAGGAACTAGTGGTTTTTTTATTTACTATTTAAGTAAATGAAAGTTTTGGTTCACATGCAAATGAGAGTTTGCTAAACAGTTACCAATCTTAATTGCTTTATTGTTCATCACCATCTTTTTCATTTTTTATCAAAAAGGATATGCTGCTGAACAAAGTGATTTGTGGTTCTATTACCAAATGATGAACTATTTGCATGTTAGGGGAACTAATAGCTTTAATAATCCAAGTTTACTTATTTATAATCGCTATTTAAATATTGGGCTTTATCAACTAGGAGCTAGTTTATCATTACCCCAACGCTTATTTATTTTTCCTTACTTTACGACTTATTTTTTCTTCTTTGTTATCTTTACTAGTACTTATGAAGTGTTAAGTTATTTTCTAAAAAGCAATTGAAAGAAAATTGTTATTTTCTTTTTAGTATTAATTATGTTCTTATTTTTATATTGATACTGTAATCCTGCTACTTACACCATCATGATTGGTAATATTGAATCATCATTCTTACTAACAATAATTTTGTTACCAAGTTTCTTACATTTTAAAAATGAAAGTGTAAGATGAACTATCCTTTTATTATTTGCTGGGTTTTTGTTCTATAACGAAACAGCAGTGTTAGTTGAATTATTTTATTTAATTGCTTATCTAGGATTTATCTTCATCTTTAGAAATAAATACCATTTCACTTTGTTATATTATTTATCAACCTTAATTTTCTTTATCTTACCGTTATACTTATTTATTTATGATTATTTAACGTTGTTTAATTCATTTAGTAATCATGTATTAACCATCTTTTTAATCATTAGCATTATTACATACTGTGAATGTGCTTACTTTGCTTTTATGATCGCTTTAAAAAAGTTTGCTATCTCTTGAATTAGCAATTTAAGAGTTGTGAAGTGAGTTAATAAAGTTTGGAATCTAGCAATTATTGAAAACAAAGCAAAAGCAATTGTTAAAAATAAAAAAATAAAACTTTGTTTAACAGTTAGTTTTTCTGTTTTAATGGATTTATTCATTGTCTTTTCCGTGTTTGATCTTGGATTTACAAGCAACATCTCGGTTGGACAATGAATCGTTGCTGGTATTTTGGGTACATTATTTTTAGTAATTTTTAGTTGAATGATCTTTAAACAAATTTATTCTCCATTCTTCATTTATTTTTGCATCTTGTTAACTGTCGTGTTTGTTTTGCATTGTTTTGCATTAAGTTATCATGATGATAACAGTTGAGTATTACAACGAGTAACTTACATTGGATTATTCCCTACATACGTTCAAGAAGGATTAATCCATGATATGGTTTTATTAACTTACTTTATTCTCTTAATTCTTCCAAGTATTTCTTTTGCATGATTAAATAAATTAATTGCAAATAAACCAGGCATTAAATTACTCTTTAATCACCTTGATCTTGGGTTATTAAGTTTAGCATGTCTTTCCATTGGGGTCATTGTTCCAGCATGTCAAGCTGAAGTATCATCAATTTATTATTTAAATTTAAAAGATGCTAATAGTGCTAATTTACTTGGATTAAGTGCTAACTCATGATTGCAATTTCAAGCAATTAATTTCCATCATGAATTAGTATTTAGTGATATTTTCTTACCAATTGCTAATGATACATTAGCATTTAATATCAACCACGTAAATTATCCAGCGTATGGAGATATTGCTAATTTTTATAACTTTAAGTTAAACTTTCGCAAACCGATTTATGATTTAAGTGGTCAACAAATTACAAAATACAATCAACTAAGTTTTACCAATGAAATTTTGCCTTATTATAACTGAGTTGTAATTAAAAGCAATGATAGTTTTATGCTTAATATCTTGCAAAATGATAAGATGTACACTTTAGATGCAAATATTAATCATCAATTGCTAATTTATAAGAATGATGGTATTAATATGCAATTACAAGCACAATTTGTTCATTACAATCCAATAATTAATATTACTAGTATTAACGAAAGTTATTTAGTTAGATTATTTTCGAAGGTTGCTCAAAATAGCATTTTGCCAGTTGATAATAAAAATAAGGCATAATTATTTTTTATAAATTAAGTCATGAAATTTGAATTGTAATGGATCTCATCCTTAATTTATGGTTCAAATTCAACACTTAGATTTTGAAAAAAATCATCCAAGAAATAGGAGATTTTTACTCCTATTTTTTCATTTCATCACAAATTTAATTGCTGATTTCTACATAGCATTTCTTTAGGAATATTATTGATTTGTTCTTGGAAACTATAAGGTTGTCTATAATTTATTTCATTCCAATTTGAACTTTTTTATGCATTCTAGAAACTATCCCAAGAATATTTTTGTTTGATTTGCTTGAAAGGATCGATAAAGTTAATAAAATAACCTTTGCATTTAACTAAATAACCAGTAACCTAATCTTTGCAACTAAATTTAATTGTAATTGCAATATTGTTAACATATAGATAATTTTATTAATGATGTTTTTAAGAAAGAATAAATTTCCTTGAATTATTTTTTATTAATTTTTAACAAAACTTTTAATAGTTCTTTTCAATAAATGTGAAAAGATTATCCTATCATATAGATTTACTTTTAATCATTAAATCATTCTTATAATCATTTAGGTTCAACCTAAGTTAATGAATTTAGAATTTAAATCTATACAACGTCTCTATCATTAAATTTTGAAAACAGTAATTTATACTATTTTTTTGAAAATAAAAAAGGAAGTAATGGTAATTAGATTACTTCCTTCATTTATAAAACAAAGAATTACTTTACAAATTATTTATGATTTGGATTCTTTTGATTAGCTTTATTATCACGTGCTTTTTTATATGCTTGACTGTTAGGATTGTTTTGATTAGCGTGATTATCTAAATTACTTTTATTTTGTTCCATTTTTTATTCCTCCTTTTAATTGGGAATTACTATTATATAACTTTTTGTATTCTCTTAATAATTAACAACTAATGACTATTTATTCATTTTATGATGACAAAATAATTTCAATTAACTTTATAGGCAATTAATATCATTCATGGTTTATGTTAGCATTAACTAGAAATTATTATGATTTTTCATAGTAAATGGTTAGTCATCCAAATCCAAGTTGATCAAAATGTAAAAAAATATTTTTTAAAACAAATTATTGAAAGTTTAATATTAAAAAATATTCTTCATATACTAAAAAAATAATTAATAATTTCGTAAATTATTATCCCAATAAAAGAATTTAGCAAAAATTAGATTTATTTTTTAATTTATATGAACCAATTACAACAAAAAATGGAATTTGAATTTCTATCCAAATTCCATATCTTAGTTTATTATTAATAATAATTTAAATATTAATTAAGATGTTTTTTATGCGTTGTTAGTGCAGCTAACTTTTCATTATCAGGTTGTTTATTTTTTAATTCCATCATATATTTAGCCATTGTGTTTATTCAAGCATCTGCATATTCATTTAAAGAAAATTGATCTAATATTTGGTAACATACACTAAATGCATTAGTAATCTCTTTTAAATTGCTGCGATTAATTAAAATTGCATACATTTTAAGATCAAAGAACCCAAGTTGGTTTGGGAAGTCATCAATTGCTAATATTTGCAACTTTGTGCACCCTTTCAAGTTAAATATTTCTTCTGGTGATTCATAGTCTTTTCAAGAACCATGTGCTTTTTCTTGTTCGAACTTTTGTCTTATTAATTCTTCTTCAGTAGGCAAATGGTGGCAAAATTCATTTAAGGTTGCTAAATTATTTTGTTCTTCTTTTGTTAACTGGTGACTTTTTAAGATCTTACTCTTATATTTATTTTCCAAGAATTTTAATGCCCAATTGCTGAGTGAATTATCAAGTGAAAAATACGAAGAGATTTGGTTTGTTGGGTAAATGATAGTTTTATTGTTTTGTTTTGCTAATTGATAATATAAACTATTTGGTCGGTAATAATCAGCTAAAAGATACTGCTTTTTAAAAGTAGTTAACAAGCATTTAACAACTAATATTCCAATTTCAGGTATAAATCATTCTAAAGCATAATCATTATTGACTAATGTTTGACAAATTGAAATTTTATCATCCTTATTTAAACCATCAATTATTTTTGCAAGCATTTTAGGAATTTGAAAAATATTAGGATGAATTGCCCATGATTTAACTTTATCATCTAGTATTAATTCATAACTATAAAATAAGATGGTAGATTCAAAACTAGCTAAATCACGGAATGCTTTACCATTGATATATATTTTTCCCGCCACATGGTGCGATGGAACTAATAATTTTCCATATTGGGAATTAAGAACTTGTTTTCAAGGGTATAAGAATGAAAAACTACTTTTTATATAATTAAGATTTTCTTTTGTGACAGGATAAATAATAGTAGTAGTGTCATTTAGTTGGTTATCGACTTGATAAATAAAATTATTTAACCTTGTGAATTGGATTTCCTTAATTGAATTTTGATTATAAACTATATAAGCATTCATCAATCGCGTGCTATCATCATTAGTTCCAATTATTACTGGGTGAAATGTTCCATTTTTGCTAATAATATTAATGCTATAGTTTTTGGCAACTAATGAAGCAATTGCTACTTGAAATGGAATAAAGAAATGTGATGGTTGGTAAGTATAAGCACTAAAATCACTAAGTTTGATGGAAAAATTGTGGTGCACAATCTTTAAGATTTGGTGTTCTTTATCATAGGACAAAGTTAGTTGCTTACTTGCATTTTCAGGTGTTACCCAAATTACTTCATTACTAATAAAGGAGCATAAGGCTTCATTATCATTTAAGTTACTAAAGTCATTAGGAACTGCTAAATTTAATTCATAATATTTCATTTTATTATTTACTTTGTTTACATTTTAGCAATCTTGGTGATTGTTTGATTAAAAATTGTTATTTACTTTAACGATAGTAAGATTTATTTAATCAACAATTATTTATTAAATTTAATTAATAATCATGAATAGGAAGTTTTAAATGTTTTTTCTTATCATTTTAGAAAATGGAAAATAATATGCTCCTTAACTTTTTTCAAAATTTCATATTAGAACTTATGGTTTGCTAAGGTTTGCAGTTTAATTACTAATTTAAAATCATTCTTTTCATTAATAAAAATTAAATTATTATCTTAATGATTAATAACCAAATCTTTAGAAATTGCTAATAAATTTTTGGTTTACTGCTGTCTTTATCCTAATTAAATTACAATGAATAGGGAGACATAAAAAATTGTATATGTCTCCAAAAATTAACTTTATGGCAACTAAAATGGTTGTCATTTTTTTTTATAATTGTTTATGATTAATAAGAAAGGAGCAATTTTACGGCAAAAACAATAGATAAAAAGACTAACAAAGAAGTAGAAAATCCCGAATTGCAAGTTCAAGTGCAACACTTGTATTTCGAGAGAATTATACAAGAAATAGGAGAATTTTTAAACCGGGACATTAAAATTGGACAATAATTCTTTCAAAGAAAGGAAGGATTATTGTTTTTTATGTCCAAACAATTAAAACCAAGTCAATGAATAAAACTATTTAGATTGTATGAATCTTTAGGTACTCCAACAGTTTGAATTGAGTATGC
>JAFPYV010000006.1 GCA_017394375.1 bacterium | reverse complement strand
ATATTTGGATGTTCAACTTGGATCTTATGATACGTGGCATTTACACCATGATATCGTTTGTCGTAATATCGCAAAAATAACTTTGAAAATTCCTCATATTTTAAGTTATGAAAAAAGTATTTATTGCGATGGCGAGAAAGTGCTTTTTTATGAGCAGCTTCCGCGTAATAGAAATAATCTGAAGTATTTCTTTTTAATTCCCGAGAAATTGTTGATTTATTGCGATTTATTTTCTTTGCAATTTCACTGATTGATAGATTTTCTTCATTGAAGAAATGTTAATTAAATCTCTTTCACTTTGACTTAAATGTGCGTATTCCATGATTAATTAACTTTACCACTTTTTTTGTAGAAAAAAGTGCAATAACTCCTTTTAGAGTCGTTGCACTTGAAATTTCACTTTAGGAATACTTACGGATTAAACCATAAGTATTTTTTTATTACTTAGATTATTCTTATGACTGCAAGAATAATAAGAATTACTAATAAAACAATTAAGAAAATGATGGTGCCAAGTCATACTCAATATCATTTACTTCTATGAACATACACCGTACCATTATCTTTGTATTTATTAATAAAATGCTTGTGTAATCAGCGGTCATTATAAGTAAATCCTTCTCCTTTTTTACTTACTAAATAGTCATCAAATCCATCTTTGTAACGTTCATAGATTTGCGAATAATTAACCGCCATATGCAAGTGAGTTTCCACTTGCTTTTTTTTATAAACATCAATTGTGTGAACAATTGATCGAGTGCTTAGTAAACTGTCATAATGTCTTACTAAAACATCAAATTGGGCTTCGCTTAAATTAGTCATTTTTAGTTTCGTCTTGCTTTAAATATGGTAGTAGATACTGAGCAGTATATGAATTAGCAAGATTATTTTGGATTAATTGCTCTGGTGTTCCAGTAGCAATTACTTGTCCCCCGTTCTTTCCTCCGTCAGGACCAAGATCAATAATATAATCCGCCACTTTAATTAAATCAAGGTTGTGTTCAATTACGATGACAGTATCACCGTTGTTAACAATTCGGTTTAAAATTTGAATTAAATTTTTAATGTCATGCGTATGAAGCCCCGTAGTAGGTTCATCTAAAACATATAAGGTTTTACCAGTTGGTTTGCGTTGCAAGAATTTTGCAAGTTTAATTCGTTGAGCTTCTCCACCTGATAAATCAAGTGCGTTAGTTCCTAATTTCATATAACCTAATCCAACATCTTTCATTAAATTTAGTTTATATGAAATACTTGGAATATTCTTAAAAAATTCACAAGCTTCATCAACAGTTAAATCCAATACTTCATAAATATTTTTTCCTTTATAACGAATTTGTAAGGTTTCTTCGTTATATCGTCTCCCATTACATTCATCGCACTTCACATAAACATCAGGAAGGAAATTCATTTCAATTTTAATTTCTCCATTTCCCCCACATTTTTCACAAATTCCACTGTTAGTGTTAAAAGAGAATCTACTACTAGTATATCCTCTTGCTTTTGCTTCAGGAATTTGGGCAAATAATTCTCTGATGTCATTAAATACTCCCACATAAGTAACAGGGTTACTTCGAGGGGTTCGACCAATTGGTTCTTGGTCAACTACAACTAATTTATCAATATCTTTGGCTCCTACCAAACTTGAATATGGTAATGGTTGCACAAATGGATTAAAGTTTTCTTTATCAATTGCCTTGATTAAGGTTTCATTAATTAATGTACTTTTTCCACTGCCTGATACACCAGTAACTACAATAAATTTTCCCAATGGGAAGGTAACATTAATGTTTTTTAAATTATTACCTTTAGCTCCTTTTAAAATTAATTTCTTCCCATTACCAGTCCGTCTTGATGTTGGAACTGGAATTGAATAATGATGAGCAAGATAATTACCTGTTAGTGAGTAAGAATCTTTCATCACATTAGCAGGTGTATCACTTGCCACTACATATCCACCGTTGGTTCCTGCTCCCGGACCCATGTCAACTAGTCAGTCAGCAGCTCGCATGGTATCTTCATCATGTTCCACTACTAGCAATGAGTTACCAAGATCACGAATTTGCTTCATAGTTTGAATTAATTTATCATTATCTTTTTGGTGTAAGCCAATGCTTGGTTCATCAAGAACATACAACACTCCGGTTAAGTGGGATCCAATTTGGGTTGCTAAACGAATTCTTTGTAATTCTCCCCCACTTAAGGTGTTAGCACTTCTACTTAAAGTTACATAGTTTAATCCAACATTATTTAAGAAGTTCAAGCGATCATTAATTTCTTTTAAAGCTAACTTGGCAATTTTGTGATGGTATTCACTTAACTTTAATTCTTTAAAGAAACTAATTAATTCATCAATTGGATAATCAGTTAGTTCGATAATATTTTTATTATTAATTCTAACTGCTAGAGCTTTTTCATTTAACTTCTTACCATGGCAAACTTTACAGTCAATTTCACTTAAATATTTACTGTAATATTCACGAGCCATATTGCTGTTAGTTTCCATGTGTCTTCTTTGAATTAAATCTGCTACTCCTTCTACGTAATCCCTAGTAATTCGTTGATTACCTGTGTTAGAAGTAAAGTTAATTTCAATTGGCACGTCTGACCCATGCAAGATGTGTTCAATTGCTTCTTCATCTAAATCTCTAATTGGAGTGTTGTTGTCAATGTGATAATAAGATAACATTGCGTCAAATTTTTGTCAGTCGTAAATGTTAGTATTAACTGTATTTTTAAAGAAGTCAATTCCTCCTTCATTAATACTTAATTCGTCATGGACAAAAATTTTTTTGGGATCTGGTTCATAAGTAAAACCAAGTCCTTTACAATATTCACACGCTCCCACTGGTGAGTTAAATGAGAATAATCGAGGTTCAATTTCTGGTAAAGAAAAACCACACTTGCTACATGATGCATTTTGGTTATAAGTATATTGTTCTTGACTATTATCAGGTTTAATTCTTAAAATGCTAATGTGGCCTTTTCCATATTTGGTGACAGTTTCTAAAGTGTCATAAATTCGACTCTTAGTATCTTGATCTTTGTGTAATACCACCCGGTCAACTACGACGTAAACGTCGTGTCTTGTGTTTTTATCAAGTTCAATCGTATCATCAAGTAAGTATTGTGTATTGTCAACTTTAACCCGAATAAAACCTTCTTTTTTTAAACGTTCGAATTCGTTTTTAAACGTCCCTTTTTCATGTAAAGCAATTGGAGCATAAAATTCTAATTTATCGTTTTCATCAAATTCTCAGATTTTATCAAAGATTTGCTTTAGGGTTTGACTTTCAATTTTAACATTACAACGGGGACAATAAGCGTCCCCAATCCGAGCAAAGATTAACCGTAAGTAATCATAAATTTCTGTGACAGTTCCTACTGTACTACGTGGGTTATGAGATGATGTTTTTTGGTCAATGGAAATAGAAGGACTTAATCCTTCAATACTATCAACATCTGGTTTGTCCCCATTACCAAGAAATTGACGTGCATACGAACTTAATGAATCAAGATATCTTCTTTTTCCTTCGTTAAAAATCGTATCAAAAACTAAGCTTGATTTTCCACTGCCTGAAACTCCAGTAATAACAACCAATTTGTCTTTTGGAATATCAATATTAATGTTTTTTAAATTATTTTCTTTGGCACCTCGCACCATGATTCAATCATTAGAAGTATGATTTTTATCATCATAAAAAATCCGGTTTTTTATTTCATTTAAGTGGTTAATTGCTAATTCACCCTCATGCAAATCATTAGCAGTTGCTGTTTTAGTTGCCATGATTGCTTTCCTCCTTCAAATTAATTATTTATATAAGCAAAGATTTGTAATTGCTTAGCATCATTAAATGTTTGTTGCAAGTTTGAAGCACTGTATTGCCCATAGTATCTTGAATGTGCATAGCAAGATAAAAAGCACATTGGATCAACTTGTGCTTGCATGTTATAAATGTTTAAGTTAGGAATTAGATTAACAGTTTTTGATCAATGCATAATCTTGTTAATTTGATTTAGTTGCTTATTATCACTAACTCCTAAATATTTGCTAATATCAATGAAATTATAGTTAGTTTGCATTCAGTCACCACTAAAAGTATAACTAGCAGGAAGACGGTAATTATTTTCATCACCACTCAAACTACTATTTAAAGTTTGAGCAGAATTTAAATAATCATTAATAAAAAATTGACCAAATGCTTGGTATCATTTTGCTGAATTATCTTTATTAAAATGATTAATTAGATGATTATTAGTAAATAATAATTCTTTATTGAATTTAATGTACCATCCTCCATATGCATTAAATGTTAAACCATTATCATTTGCTAAATTATAAGGATAATTGATTAAGCATGGTGCAATTGATGCATTATTAACTGTAATTAAACTTGTTACTTGTGCTACATTATAAATTGCTTGCTTAACATTAATGGTATTAGTAATAACAGGGGCAACATTATAAGTAGTAGTTAATCGATAACTTAAATTTAAAGTTTGATTATTGATTTGATATTTAACGTCACTAACATCATATGTAGCATTCACTGCTCATAATTTATTATTGGCAAAATTACTATTTGTTAATTCATTTAAGGAATATAAGTAATTTTGGCCATACACTCAAATATGATTTTGTTTTGCTAGGATTAGGTTAATATTTTGCTTTCAGTAAGTTAAATCAGTATTAATGACCTTATTAAACCCAGCTTGTTTAATTTCGCTATTGAAATAATTGGCTCAATTGGTTCAAGCATTATTAGTTTTGGTGCTATCATCTGATAATTGGGTATTATTTTCTTTATATACTGTGGTTGCTAAATTAAAATAACTATCATTTTCACTAATGTTTGAAGTTTGGTTGTTGCTACAAGAAATTACACTACAAAGACTTATCACACTAATTGTACTTACTAACAATCCAGCACCTAGATATTTTCAAAAATGATGTTTATTTAGTTTTTTCTTCATTGTTAAAATAGGGATAAAAAGCACTAAAACCATCTTTGTAAACGTGATCTTTAATTTCGTTTACAGCAATTGGTTTGGCCTTAAATAATGCAATGTTATGATTGGCAAATAAAGAACAATTAATAGTGGCAATGTTTTTAAATAAATCACAATCATCTTTTCCTTTTTCGAGTAAATCTCTTGTTTTTTTAGGAAGATCATTTAGATGGTTATAGATTTCATTTACTCCCCCTGGATATTTGATTAACAAATCTTTAGCAGTAGTAGGACCAATTCCTTTTATTCCATGGTAAAAGTCAGAGTTATCACCTGCTAATGCCTTGTAGTCAATCATTAGTTTTGGTGCAAAACCATATTCTTGTTTAAATGATTGTTCATCTTCAGTTTGCATTTTGCTAATTCCCTTTTGAAACATGCAAACTTGAATGTTTGGATCAATTAATTGCAATAAGTCGTGATCGCTAGTATAAATATTGCATTTGATATCATCTTTAGAAGCACATGTGACAAAACTGCCAATTAAATCATCTGCTTCATAACCAGGTTTAGCTAATAAAACAAAGCCAAACGCACTAAAGATTTTCCGAATGGTTGGTAATAGTTCAACTAATTCATCGGGCATTGGTTTGCGGTTACTTTTATATGCTTCAAATTGTTGTTTCCGAATTAATTTTTCCTTAGAATCAAATGCGGCAATTTTAAAATCTCATTCTTTATCTCATACTAATTTAAAGCAAATTGAATAAAGCATTTTAATAGTAATGCGTTGCACATCAACATGATTACTTGTTTTATTAACTTCAGCTTTTTTATTAATTGATAAAGAAGCATAATATAACCGATAAATCAATGAATTAGCATCAATTAAGATTGCGTTCATTAGTTAGTTTCTTCCTTCTTTGGTATTGATTGTTTATTATCGTTAACTGCATTTGGTTGAGTTTTCTTCATGTCTTCAATGTTTAAAAAAAATCCATTTTTAATAATGGTAATGTCATAATGGTCTTGATCTTTAAAGAAATCAGGAGTACTTAAATATTTTTGGTATTTTCAAAATGGAATGGTGGCAGTAAAATGAAAACTATCTTTTTCTAATAAACAACTAGTAGATAATCTTCCTTTTTTATCTCGTTTTTCTTTGTGGTGCAATAATAAAACGTTAGTTAATGCTAATTTGGTTTTATCAGCTAAATTAGTAATGGGATTATTGTCATTTGCTACTTGGTTATGAGCACTATTTAACAAACTGCGACTATATCCTAATAAATCAAATTCTGCTTTGACTAATTGGGAATTAGTCAATGGTTTAAAATCTCTTACTTTAATTTTGTTTTCCAATAAAGTATCTAAATTAGCAAATTGGTCGTAATCAACCATTTCACTGTTAATTGCATTAATAGAATCTAATCAAATCAGCAATTGATTACGATCTTGACATAGTTCATCATAACATCCTGCTAAGATTAATGTTTCTAGCAATTTAGCACTTGCAATCTTAATGCTAGCAAAGAGACACGCTTTTGGGTCTGATAAATTCTTGGTAGCAATTTTTACTAATTCAATTAATTTATCAATGCTTGCTTGTCCTACTCCTTTAATGGTGCTAAATCCGAAATAAAGTAGTTGCAATTTATTGTTATAAGTAAAATCATATTTAGAATTAATGATTGATGGTGCAAATAATTTAATATGCATTAAGGAAGCAAAAGTTAGAATATTTTGGGCGTTATCTTTAAATGGTTTAAATAATAAATATGCTTGAATAAATTGCAATGCATAGTGGACTTTGAAGTATGCTAGTCAATAAGAAATAAATGCATATGCTACAGCGTGGGAATGATTAAATCCATAACTAGCAAATTCAAAGACATAATCATAAATCTTATTAGCTTCTTTTTCATCAATTCCGTTTTGAATACTACCGTTAATGAATTTTTCTTTTAAAGATGCTAATTCGTTAGCGTGCTTTTTACTAATAGCTCTTCTTAGCAAGTCAGCATCCTGTAAACTAAATCCTGCTACTTTTACGGCAATTTCCATGACTTGTTCTTGGTATACAAGCATCCCGGCAGTTGGAGCAAGAATTGATTCTAATTGGGGTAAATCATATTTAATATTTTTAGGATTAGCACGATTTTTAATTCATTGATCAATTTGACTTTGGGGGCCAGGGCGGAACATTGCACTAGTCATTGCTAAGTCTTCAATGCAAGTTGGTTTAACTCTTGTTAATAATTTGGTCATGCCTGGTGATTCAAATTGGAAGACGCCAAACGTATCACCTTTACTTAATTCTTGATATACATCTTGGTCAGTTAAATCAAGGTTATTTAAATCAATTACTTCATTACATTGGATTTTAATTAAATCTATAATGTTTTGAATCAAGGTAAGATTACTTAATCCTAGCAAGTCCATTTTAAGCAATCCTAATGATTCCAAATATTCCATGCTGTATTGAGTGACGATTTCATTGTTGTTTCCTAATTGAATCGGAATAATGTCATACAAATTAACGTCACTTAATACAATTCCAGCTGCGTGCATTGAATATTGCCGATAAAGACCAATAAATTTAAAAACATGACTAAATAGTAATTGGTGTGATTCATATAATTCATTAGGAATTAATTTTTTGATTACTTCTTCATTATTGGTATTATCTAACTTTAACGGAATTAGTTTACAAATTTGATCAACTGTATGTTGTTCTAGATTTAAAGTTCGTGCAATATCACGAATCGCAGTTTTAATTTGAATAGTTTGAAAAGTAATTAAATAAGAGACTTTTTGAGTTTTATTACCATCATTATAAAACTCAAATAAATGATTAATTAATTCTTGACGTTTACTATCTGCAATATCAATATCAATATCAGGCATGGTTTTTCTTGCTTTATTTAAGAACCGTTCAAAGATTAAATGATATTTTAAGGGGTCAATCGTGGTAATATCAAGTGCATATGCAACTAATGATCCTACAGCACTTCCTCTGCCTGGTCCCACTAAAATATGATTCTTTTTAGCAAAACTAACATATTCATGCACGATTAAAAAATAATCATCAAAACCTAAATCATGGATTACTTCTAATTCATACTTTAAACGATCAACATATGCTTTATCAACTAAATCATTTTTAAGTTTATGCTTTAAACCTTGACTTGCTAATCGTTTTAAATAAGTTTTGGCAGTTTTACAATCAGTTGGTAATGGAAACTTTAATAAATGGTTTTCATTAAAAGGAATATTTAAGTTTACATTTGTTAGCAAATGATTTAAGTTTTTTAATCCGGTTTCACTAAATTTATCAATTGCTTCTTTTTCATCTAATAAATAATGAGGTCCAGCAATTTTAGGATCAGCTAATAAAATTTTTTTAATATTTTCGTCATCATTAATGGTTTTATTAGCTTTAATAGCTTGTAATAAAACAAAATCTGCATAATCAGTAGCATTTAAATACTTCGAACTTTGACAAGCAATATAATTTGGTTGTTTAGGGTCTAATGTATAGTAAAACTCACTTTGATTAGGTAGATTTTGTTTTAAATCAATGATGGCTAAACCAGTTAGATAATCTGGTAATTTAAATGGTTGTTTTAATTGAATAAAGGAACTAATTTTAATTAAGTTTTTATAACCTTCATAATTAAGGGCAAACAAAATGCACTCATATTCTTGATAGGTTGTTTTCATCCCAATAACAGGAGTAAGGTTATTTTTTAAGCAAGCTTGATAAAACGCAATTGCTCCATACATTACATTTTCATCAGCAATTGCACAATATTTTAGTTGGTGATTAACACTAAAATTAATTAAATCGGCAACTTTAATTAATGAATTTAAGAATGAATAAGTAGTTTGGACATTTAAATTAACATAATTATTTATCTTCTTGGTGGTCATTGTTTATTAAACTATTTATGTATTGCTTATAAGTTTCTTTTAAATCTTTTACTAATTCATTAAATTCTTGTTCATCTTTTACTATACACCCGCTTGCTTGCTTATGGCCCCCACCATGATATTTACGGGCAACTTCTAAAATCGAAATTGGTTCAATTGAACGCAAACTACAACTATATGTTTGTTTCAGTTCGTTTCAACGTGCACACGCATAAATAGGGTAACCTTTAATTGCACTTAACAAATAAACAAATGGGTGACTTGTTGGAACGTTAAAAGGAATGTTGCTTCCTTTTGGAATTCATAACCAACCAACATGATCTTCAAATTTAGCCAATTGGAATAAGTAATTTTCATACTTAATCACATTTAGATCTCTACTATATAAAATTCTATGCACTAATTGCCGGTCGGCATGGGCATAGTCAAGTAAAATCACAGCTTGGAAAGTATTAATTGAGGTATTACTAAATCTAAAAGAATTAGTATCTGTAACAATTCCTGCATATAAATAAGTAGCAGCACTCTTTGGAATAAAAATGTTGGCATTATTGCAAATGATGGTAACTAGTTCACATGCACTACTAGCTTTCGGATCAACATATTCAAAATCCGTGAAACATTCTACATATTCATGGTGGTCAATTCGAATAGTAGTTTCACATTTTTTTAATAAGTCTGCTCCTAGTACTCTAGTAAGACATGGTCCATCAACGCTAATGCCAAGTGCACCTTTTACAAATTCTTCTTGGTCAAAGTCTACTTCTTGTTCAGCAGGCATAAAATCTAAAGTTAACTTTAAATCAAGAGCCACTTGCATTTTCATGACGTGGACTTCTTTTTCTTTAAAGCATGTTTTAATAATGTCCCGCAACCCAAAAGCACTTCCTAAGGCGTCAAAGTCTGGGTCTTCATGAACAAAAAGAGCAATCTTTTGATATTTGCAAATATTGGAAACAAAATGATCAATGAATTTGCTCATCTTGACTCCAGCAACTCCGGTCTTTACTCACATAAATTTATTACCTCAATGTTTTCTTTTTGACTAGCATTTTCTTCTAACCCTGTTAATAATGGAATTTCTGCTTCTAAAGCACATGCAGTAGCAACGTTTGGATTCGTAACTGGGTTTTCAGGTGCAAACAAGGAACAAGAATCAGGGAAAGGTTGAATTGAAATGGGATAAGTTTGATAAAAAGTAGCTAATTTAATAATTTCTAGTTTATCAAAGCATAATAGGGGTCGAAAGATTAATAGCAATGGATTAAGGACGTTGGAAATTGTTTGCATACTATAAAATGTTTGACTGGCTACTTGTCCTAAACTTTCGCCAGTAGTAATACTTCAAATTTTTAAGTATTTGCACAAATGCGATGCAATTCGAAAAAAAGAGCGACGCATTAGATTAATTTTATAACTTTGATTAGAAATATGACTTATTTCATTTTGTAATTGAGTGAAATTTATTATATACAGTTTACTATTGCATAATTTGTTATTTAAAGTGATCAATTTAGCTAATTTAATGGTCTTTTGTTTAGCTTCTTCACTTGTATATGGAGGAGATACAAAAGTAATAAAATCTAAATGAAATCCTTTTTTTAGCATTAATTTCGCTGCTACAGGTGAGTCAATCCCCCCCGAAATTAAGCATAAAGTCTTATTTTCTTTGCTAACTGGTAATCCCCCAATTCCACTATACGGATGACTTAAAACAAAAAAACCATCTTTGTGGATTTCAACATATACTTCTTCATCATAATTAGTTAGATCAACTTGTAAATTATTTTTTTGTTTTAAAATGCACGCAGCTAACATCTTAGCAAAATCCATCGATGTAATTGGGTATTGTTTATCTACGCGTTTAACACTTACTCTAAATTTAGTTGGTTTACTTAAATTCAGATTAGTATCTAAAATTTGTTTTGTTAATTCAATTACACTTAATTTGGGGTCAAAAATTAATAAAAAATAGAATTTGCTAATTCCTGGTAGTAAGCTAAGAATGTGGCAAATTGATGCTTTATTAATTTCAGTAACATTATTTACTAAAATGTAATCAAAATGCTTAATAATTTGCACTTCAAATTCTTGCAGTGCTTTTCTAATGTTTTCATATAATTGGTGCAAGAACATGGCCCGGTGGCCTTTTTTTAACGTTAATTCACCAAATTTAATAATTATTTGCATAAGTCATTATTTTCTTATTGTTTAAATTTATTTAATTATTATCGTATGCTTTTTGGAGTCAATTAATATCATTTTGGCTTAAAGCAGGACTAACTCCACTTAATACGTAAGTGCCGTACCATTTTTTTGCATAATCAACATATTTTTGGAATAATTGCCGGTTTTGTTCACAATTAACAATGCACACTTTGTTGGTTTTAACATCAAAATCTTGGGGTTTAACATACAGTTCGGTAGGAACAAATCCGACAATAAAACTACCTTTGGTAGCGTTTCGTAAGTATAAATATAGATTTAATTGAAATAAATAATTATCAGGAATTTTAATGATATTGTTTTGGAATCATTCTGGGATTTTACCATCTATAACTTTAATAACTGGTTTTCCATTCTCGTCTTTTTGCATGTAATAAAAACCATTATTTTCATTAAATACAAAACTATCAATGCTTGCAGTTTTAATTTCAATCATGCGGTTATTTTGTTCATCAATTTCGCCATTTGAATCAAGTGGTTCTCCATCAGGAATACCTCCAAAGATGGGCAAATCTTTAAATACATCTCACTTAATCTTGCTTGGGTCATAAGATTGATATTTAATGTTGGTTAAAGTACTATAATAATCACGTAATTTTGGTTCAATGCATTGCCCAACCTGAGAATAAATGGGATCAAATGGTTCTTTGTAAATTCCAAATATTTTCATTCAAAGTTTAACTTGGTTTGCTCCATTACGTTCAAATAGTTCACCCATGGTTGTACCAGTTATCTTCTTTGGTTTAACTTTATCTAAATATTCCTTACTTAGAACCAAACGGTTTCCCACTTGATAAAAATCCTTACCTAATTTTGCATTAAAAATCTTGTTTTGCATTTTCATTCCTTAATAATCTTATTATTTTATTTGAAAAACAAAAAAAATCAAATTCGGGCATTAAATCTTTATAGTTGATTTTTATTAATCAAATAAAATATAGGGATTAGATTATAAGCAATAAAACTATGAGTAAAGTAATTTGAGAATATTTTTCGCTTTATATCACTAATAGTGAATATGTTAATACCTTTCAATTTTTAACTTTAAATTATCGATTATATTCAGCTAACTATTGATATGATAATTGTGAAGCTAACAAGCATTTCTTTGGGTTTTTAAAACCACGTGAATATTTTCCAAAATTAATTGATTTTAACCACCCTAATTCTGGGTTATGAAATGATAATTTACTGTTAATGCTTCAAGACAATCGAGCGTTAGCAGAAACCATTTATGGTGATCAACAAGCATTAGTTAACATCTATGATGAAAATGGAAACATTTTACAAACTACAACGTTTGTAGATGCCATGGAAAATACGTTACTACCAATTGTTAACTACAAAACCTTAAATAAGCCTGCTCCATATAAAATTCCAGAAAAAGAAAATAAAAGTTCCCATGATTTAAATTTAATTCAAATTGACTTAGACGGCACATATTTAAATTTAACTAAAAATAAAACTAGTCTTGATAAGTACATCAATTTACTAAAAGCAGTGCAAGAAAAAAGTGTGGTTGTATTTAATACCCAACGAGCTTTTTTTGATACGTTTGATTACATGCTTTATTTCTTATTAAAATACCACGAAGGATTTTACGTATGTTGTGATAATGGTACTTCATTGTACCATTTTGGTTTTTACCAAGAACACATTATCTGAAATAAGATTCGATCACATGCTCACAACAAAATGTTTTTGCGAGCAGTGCACAATAATGTTGATCATTATAACGTGGTATTTGATGATAAACAATACTTTACTACTCCTGGAATTGAAGATGGCAATTACGTTATCAACCCACATTGAACTATTTCATATTATTCAAACTTCAAATGTAATAAAACTGATTTAGTTGAATCATTTATGGATGAATATTATGCTGGTAGAATTGCCAATATTATTAATGTTGATGATAACAATCAAAGCACGATGTTCAACATTAAGTTAACTAAATCAACTCCAAAAATTTTTAACTATACTTTAAAGCAAGAAAAAAATCACCTGGAAGATGATCCCAGAGTGATTTATTTAAAAGAATGTGAAGATTGAATTAAGTATATTGAATATGACTTATAGTCATTAATGAGAAGTTTTTGGTAAATTAGGATCAATTATTTGATCCTTTTTATTTTCCTTCTTTTTAGGAGCAAACAACAATTTAGTTAATGAAGTCTTGATTGGATTAGTTGTAGGTTGATTTTTCTTTTTAACAATGAAATAAGTATTTTGATCTAAGATGGATTTTTCTCAAGAAATAATAATGTTTTTGTCTGCCCAATAATATTGGTGTCATTGGTTTGACCACAGCAACTTTATTTTTTGGGATTTAACAAATTGATAAATACTATCATTAGGACTAATGGCATAATTTAAATTTAGTTGGGAACGTAAAAAGTTTGCTAATTTAACATTTGCTAATACTCGTCAAATGTTATTGTCAATTTTTTCATACGGAATTAAGCATGATTCATTTTCGTCATGAATATCACCAAAAATTTCTTCCATGATATCTTCCATGCTAATAATTCCTTCATAAGTTTGTTGTAAATTACTGCTAATCACAATTGCCAAATGCACATGTTGCAATTGCATTTGTTTTAAAGTATCATCAATGTTAGCATTATCATGAACAATTAAAGGAGATTCCATGATATCAATTAATTTGAAGTTTCTTTCATTTTTACTTAAATTATTTGGATCTAAGTAAGGCAAAAATAATTTAAGTAAAGCAATTCCCACCACTTGTTCTTTATTATTGAGCACTGGGATACGCGAGTAAGGATATTTGGTAAACATTTCATAAACTTGTAAATAACTCATGTTATCATGCAAGTGAATGATGTTAGTTTTTTGCTGAATAATTTGGCTCACTTTAATATTAGCAAAATTAATTGAATTTGTTATGAGTGATTGGGATTCGTCATCAATGATACCTTCATCATTCATCACTTTCGCTAAATTTTGTAATCGCGAAACACTATTAACTTGTTCTTGTTTATTAGGAATAATCTTAACTAAAATTCAACTAAATGGAAAGAACAAGTAATAGAAGATAATAAACAAATATAAGGAATAAGAGTAAACAAGCACTGGATGATTTTTAGCAATCGTTTTAGGAATTGAATCACCAACTACTAAAAAAATGATGGTGATAATTCCACTGGAAATTCCTGCACCAAAACTTTCTGCATCATTTAATCCACATACTAATCCTACATCAGTAAACAAAATAGTTGATAATGCTGTAGCTCCCACTGAACTTAAAGTTGCCCCAATTAATAGCGAATTTAAACTAATTAAATATTTATCAATAAAAAAGTTCCCTAATAAACATAATTTGGTTTGTTTCTTATTGCTATATTTACTTAGTCACAATGACTTATCAATTAAGGTAAGTGCATTTTCTAAGGCACTAAAATAAGCATATAGTGCCGTAAGCACGATAATAACAATGGAATAGATTGCAATTTCTACTTTCATAAATTATTTGATTTCTATCTAGGAAATATATAATTTTTTATATTTAATAAGTATATAAAAATAATGTTAGGTTTTTTATTTTTTTTAGGAATTTGCTTCTTCATTGTTGTTTCGTACCTCATTGGTAGTATTCCTAGTGGATATTTACTAGCAAAAGCTGCCCACGTAAACGTCATGAATACAGGTAGTAAAAGTATTGGAGCAACTAATGTAACAAGAGTTACTAACGGTAGACTAGGGATTTTAACTTTAGTTTTTGATTTTATCAAGGGTTATTTTGCCGTGGTTTTTAGCGTGTTAATATTTCACTTATTAGTGCAATATAACCCTACGTACTTTAGTCATTTATTTAGTATTGCTTACATCTCGTGTTTCTTTGTCGTCCTTGGCCACTGCTTTAGTATTTACATTAAGTTTAAAGGGGGTAAAGGAATTAGTACGGGAGCAGGAGTGTTATTAGCTGTAAGTCCCATTATCTTTTTAGTAGCTACTGTAGTAATTGCTATTGTCTTTATTAGTTTTAAAATAGTTTCATTAGGATCATTAATTGCTGCAGGAGCATCGGGAATTACTTGTTACATTCCATGGTTTAATTATTATTACTTACAACTAATTAACGCTTCATATCCATACTTTAGTAATATTTATGCTCTTTCTACTATTACTTACTTTAACGTGCTAGGAACTAGCATTATTTTAATGTGCATGGTTATTCTCATTATTATTAAGCATAAGGAAAACATTAAACGCTTAATTGATAAGAAAGAACGGATTTTCCAAGTAGGGAAAGATGACAAGAACCAACAAGATTTTGTGAAAGTTAAAAAACATGAACAAGTGAAAGCAAGTAACAAAATTTAATTCTAGTTGGTTTGTTAAACGACATTTATATTTGCAACAGCATGATGATGTGGGAATTTTATTATGAATTAAGTTGTTAATGCATGATGCATTTAACTGAAAATGTATGCTTAGCAAAATTGTTATCTTTCTGATTACTTGTTGCTTTCTTATTCCCATCTCGTTGCATTTACAGCATTGAGCATTAAGTATGAGTGAGCAAGAAACAATTTTGGCTTCCAATGCAATCATTTCAGTGCAACCCATTGGTAACCCGGGGATTGAATTTAGTTTTCTTGCCAACCAGCAAGCATGAGTGGTATTCTTTGTTGAAAGTATTACGATTATTGTGGCATCAATTTGTTTAATTTTTTGCCCCAATAATTGATTATACATGGTTTCAATTTCCTTTGTATTAATTGGGGGAATTATGAATACTAATTGTCGAGCTAGCGTGCATGAATACTATGATGGATCATATTACCAATTACAACACTTTTTAAATCCTAATGATCCCCAATATGGAATTAAAAATGTGGTAATTGATTATTGGCACTTTAATACTGATCGCACCCAATATTGCATTTTTAATTTTAATGACTGTTGTGTAATTAGCGGTGCCATTGGTTATGGATTATTCCTATTCATTAATTTATTAATTAATTATGCTCCGTACTTATTTAAACAAACTAAAAAAGTAAGTAATCACAAATTAAATCAATGGAAAAACAAATAATTTTTGCTAGTTGCATTGTTAATGCATGCAAAGTTCGATTAGATGAATATTTAAGTAGTTGTTTAAAGATTACTAGGTCATTTGCATTAAATTTAATTAAAGATGACTTAGTATTAGTTAATCAGGAAATTGTAACTAAACAAGGATGCAAGTTAAGCACGCATGATGAAATAATTGTTTATGAGAAAGAAAACAAAGTAGTAAAAACATCATTACCTATTCAATTCCAAGTAATTTATGAAGATCAATATTTAATGGTTATCAATAAACCGCGGGGTTTGTTATGCCATAAAACAAGTTTTAATGAAACTAATACTTTAGTAGATCAATTAGGACAATACTACTTACAACAAAATTACCAATTAAATAATTTAAAAGATTTACGCAATGGTTTAGTGCACCGACTAGATAAAGATACTAGTGGGTTGCTATTAGTTGCAAAAAATATTGATGTGTTTAATGCTTTAAAACAAGGAATTGAAACTAAAGCAATTAAACGTTATTATTACGCATTAGTATGTAACAAATTTGCAGATAATGTTAGTAAATTCATTATTGATTTGCCCTTAGATCATTTACCTAATAGTACTAAAGTTGCAGTAAGTTATGATGGTAAACAAGCAATTACGAAAATTAAAGTATTAAATAATTACGAAAATTTTGCGTTAATAGAATGTGAATTATTAACCGGACGAACGCACCAAATTAGAGTCCATTTAAGTGCCATTAATCATCCCCTTTACAATGATCCTTTATATGGCACTAAAATCAATGATTGGGGGCAATATTTAAGTGCATATAAATTAACTTTTACTCACCCAATTACTAACCAAGAATTATGTTTCACTATTTCCTTAGATCCAATCATTAAACAGAAAATAACGGAGTTAAAACCTTAATGAAAGAATCTTTATTATTAAATGTCAATAGCAAATATGCTTTATATGTAAGTTTAGAAGATAATACAGTGACTGGTTATTTTCTTAGAGAAACTAACCAAGAACTAACTAGTTTCTTTATCGAATCATTACAATCATTCTGTCAAGTTCATCATTGTAATCCAAATGAAATTGACTGTTTATATTTTGTTAATGGACCTGGCAGTTTTACTAATATTCGTTTAAGTACTTTATTAGTTAAAACCTTAATGACATTACGTCCTAATTTACTAGTTAAATCAACTGATTTATTAACTTTTAGTATGAATATAAACGATAATGAAATTGTTTATTTGCAATCAAATAAAACTACTTGTTTTGTTTTAATTCATCATCAGCAAGAAATTATTGTTCCAACTAAATTAGTAAGTATAAATGAATTTAATGATTATCAAATTAAATACCCTGATTATTTACTAAGAAATGTTGATAATCAACAATTCATTTTAAATCAAGTAAATAATCAAGCATTTAACTTAGATTTATTTAAAGTAACTAGCCTAGATAATTTAAAAGCTAATTACATGAAAGATCCTAACATTACATTAAAAAACAACCTGAAAATAAATAGTTAAATAAATTGGAAGACTAATTTATGTCTTCCTTTTTTATTGCAATTTAATTAATTTATAGTACTATAAGATGGTTATTATTTTCCTACGAAAAGGTAAAATGAAATGACTATTAATGAATTAATAAAAGAATTAAAAATAACTAATATTACTCATGCTAAATTAAAAGATGTTATTATATGTGAAAGAGGTAAAACTCTTGATAGTGAATGTAATGATGGATCAATTCCAATTGTTGCAAGTGGTGAAAAACCATTAGGTTATACAAATAAATCCAATCGTAATCAACCATGCATTACAATTTCATCAAGTGGTTATGCAGGTGGCATTATTCTTTATTGAGATAAACCAATTTGAGCAGCTGACTGTCTTACTGTAGTAAGTAAAAGTAATCAAATTGTTAATTTAAAATATCTTTATTATTTTTTACTTACCTTACAACCAACTTTAATTTCTTTAAGTACAGGGGGTGCATTGAAGCATCTGTATGCTAAAGATCTTTACAATTTGGATATTTATTTCCCTTCTTTGCCATACCAACAACAAATTGTAAAGATCTTAGACGATTTCACGGAACTCGAAGCGGAACTCGAAGCGGAACTCGAAGCGGAACTCGAAGCAAGGAAGAAACAATAT
>JAFPYV010000024.1 GCA_017394375.1 bacterium | reverse complement strand
TCAATGGTTAGAATTATTCGATATTTATGAAACACAAGGAATTTATGCTTTGTGATGCAAATATGTAGATTATCGAAAGATAAACAAAAATAGCAAATATTTATTTTTCAAAAAGTATAAGAAATTTTTGTACCATAATAGAGATATGAAAACATTAATATCTATGACTGGTAAAGCACCAAAAAAAGGCACCAAATCGGGTCGTCCTAAAAATTCCAAAGACAAAATTGAAATTTGGAAAGAATTTATGGACAAAATTGGCAAGGATGAAGTAGCTAACATTTTTAAGAAAATGGTAGATGATGGAAATGAAGATTTTATTGATACAATCGAAGAAATTATTAAGAAAAAATATCCATTTTCCGTGCATCAAATTAATGGATTAATTAGATATCTCAATCACAACAAAGAAAGTATTGTAACTTGGCAAGATCCTAATTATTATGGAAGTTTTACTGAAACATATTGCCAACAATTAGTTAAAAGTTATTTTGGAAATGTTAGAAGGTGTTTTTGTAAAATAACTTTTATCAAAATGCTGCAAGCTAATTGCTTAGTAGTATATTAATGAAAATTGAAGTTAGCAATTTAGTCCTATTTATAAAATTTCATCCAAAAAAATTTCTCGTTTTTAGTCTTCTAATCTTTTGATAATCAAATAAAAAAAATTGTGCAAAAATTAAGAAATTTTCTTCTTAATTGATTTTGTTATATCCTAGAAAATATCATGACTATTTTTTAGTTTTTGATATCATATTTTCAGTTGTCATTAAAGACACATATACAAAAATTTATGTGTCCCATAATGCTTAAATAAGTATTATTTTTTTATCACGACTATTGAAGATAATTTAAATGTTGGATTATAAGTTGATGAGAATTTAATAAGATAAAACAAATTAAGAAAGCAGCAATAATAATCTAATTCCTATTTTTAATCTAGGAAAAATTAATGACTTTAAATTTATTTGCATTATGACTATAAATGCTAAATAAAAGTTAAAACATTGCTTATTGAATCATCAAGATTGAAATATTGGTTCATGCTTAGATAGAGTAGTTACAATTTTATGTTTATTGGTTCATATGAAAATAATTAATGATTAATGTAATGATTAAACTAGTACATATGAATTGGACAATAATTCTTTCATGAAAGGAAGGATTATTGTTTTTTTTATGTCTAAACATTTAGCAAAAGATCAATGAGATTAATTGTTCACTATTTACGAAACACATGGAATGTAAGCCATATGATTCAAATATGTAAATTACCGAAAAATAAACAAAAACAAAATTGAAATTTGGAAAGAATTTATGGACAAAATTGGCAAGGATGAAGTAGCTAATATTTTTAATAAAATGATGGATGGTGGAAATGAAGATTTTATTGATACAATCAAAGAAATTATTAAGAAGAAATCCGATTTATCTTCACGAAAAATGACCAGTATTTTAGGCATTTCTAAGTCATCTATTTGTAATCTTCGAAATTGAAATTAAAAGTCGCCTAATAAACGTAAGTCCAAGAAGCAAAAACTGGCCAATATGATTTATGACATTCTTGTCGAACGCTATTTCAGAGTTGGCCGGGAACCAATTGCACAAATTATGTTCCATTGCTATGGATATTCAATTTCAGGAAAACAAATTTGTAGAATTATGCGAGAAAATCATTTATCTTGTGAAATTAGATTGAATGCTTGGAAACCTTCAGAAAAGAAAGATACTACCGTAAATGTTCCCGATTTGGTAACTAGAGATTATGATAACAAAAATCATTCAAAAATAATTCTTGCAACAGATGTTACATATATTCCAGCAACATCTGATGGGAAGATAATTTTTTTATCTTTCAGTAGTGATTAATCACCGTACTAAAGAAATTGGGGGACGAGAATTATCAAAGACTAATGATACTCAATTAATTATTAATTCTTTTGCAAAAATAAAGGACAAATCCAAATGTGCAATTATTCATTCTGATTATGGAGTTTGCTAATGACTGATGCATTTAAAAAGATTGTTCATGAACATCATTGAATTCAATCGATGTCAAGAGTAGACAACTCTCTTTATAATAGAGTGGTTGAATTCTGATTTAGTATTCTAAAAACTGAACTTATTTACAAACTAAATATTAAAAAAATGTAATTTGCTGAGTTAAAACAAGAAATCGCGGATTTCATTGAATATTACAATAACGTACGAATTCAAGCAAATTAAATTGAATGTCTCCTACTCAATATAAAAATCAACTATAATAAAAAACACAAAATTTGAATTTTTATCCAAACTTCATGTCCTAGTTTAAAAAGTTTTATCTTTTATTAAAAATATATTAAATAAAATAAAAATAACTATGAATGATATTACGAGCCAACCATTAAAAGATCAACCATGAATTAAGGAAAACATGTACCATTTACGATGCTTAAAAATTATCGCAATTTTCCAAAGTGTGACCGCAGTGTGTGTTTTTATTTGTGGAGTATCTTTCATTGTATGCCTTGCGTGTTCACTACAAATAAGTCCAGGTGGAGTTGCTGCTGCAATTTGAATTACTGTTACTTTATTAATTCTAGGGATTGTTGTTTCAACAATCTTACATAACAAGTTTACTAAACATTTAGCATTTCTAGGAATTAGTACACAAAAACACCAACAATTGTTAGCATGAAGTTGACGGTGTTTAATTGGACTTGCCTTATTTGGTTTTTTATTCTTTATTCCTATTTATTTATTCATCCTAGTTGATAATCTTGAATGAGATGCTAAAAAGAGAATTGCTAATAATGAACCATGCTTCATTAAAAAAGAACCACACCAAGCAGATTTCTTACCACCTTCATCTTCATCTGCTTCTAATAATCAATAATAAAAATGACAAAGTTATGAGATACTATTAGTAAAGATATGAATGAAGATTATTCTTATTTGTTTAATAAGAACAAGATTTGTTCTTTTTCGTTTGAATTAAATCATGATGCTGATTAGTGAATAAAATACCGCAAACTTGGTTTAATTGGCGTGTGAAGTGGAACTAGTTTATTCTTTGTGCTTGGGATTATAATGTGAATCTTACAAGGATGTGATAATCGAAGAGTGGTTGCGTTTATTATTTGTGGTATTTTTATGTGGGGTTTTGCTTTTTTGTGGTTTATTGATTCTTACATTGTCCAAGCATCAACAATTCGCAGATATACTAACAATTTATTAGCATTATTTAATAATGGAATTAATGAAGGATACTTATGCAGTGATTTAACTAAGTATCCTTACTTCATGCAAATTGCTAGGAATGGGCTAACGTTTAATACTTGAAAAATAAGTGCTTCATTTGCAGATAAAGAACCAAAATGCAATATGCCAATTTGGGGGTTAGTGGCCTTATTTACTTCCATTAAAAAATATCAAAGTCAATATTGTTCGATTAATCAAGATAATACTAATAATGCTTAAACAAGCATTATTTTTTGTATAAATAAAAAGCAATAATCCTTGCTTCAAAAAGAATTATTGCTACTTTTACTTAGGTGAATTACTTTATTTAATTAAAGTGTAGTCTAATTGATTGTGTTCCTTATTTCATTTACTGGTAACATGACTAAAAGTTTTCTTATTTTTATTATCTTGCATGAATTCATAATTATCAAAAATAAATTCCGACAAACCATCTACAAAGTTGGTTTCTAACTTTTCCATTAAGCCTCTACCACCCATGGTGCGATCATATTTATTCTTAATACCTTCAAATAAGAATTCTTTATCAGCATCATTCACGCGTAAATCAATAAATTTTTCTTCTTTTAATTTGGCAATAATTTTGTTTAACTTCATATCTAAGATTTCATCAAGAATCTTATCATCAGTTATGAAATCAAACGGAATGATGTTCTTTTCCCCAATCCGGTTTAAAATTTCGGGACGTTTTAAGTTATTTTTAAAGTAGTCTTTAACTGCGTTAATAAATTGTTGGTGGACCACGTCTTTATCAGCAATTGCATCCTTAATTTGGGATGTACCAATATTGCTAGTAAAAATAATTAAAGTTTCACTAAAGTCAACGGTTTCACCTTGACTAGAAGTTAATCTACCATCTTCTAAAATTTGTAAGAATTTATCTAAGATCTTATTATGCGCTTTTTCAATTTCATCAAATAATAAAATGCAAAATGGTTTTTCTTTAATCGCATTAGTTAATTGACCCCCTGCATCATATCCTACATAACCTGGAGCAGCCCCAATTAATTTTTGGTCACTTTCTTCATGGTTATATTCACTCATATCAAATCTAATTAAACGTGATTCATCCCCAAAAATATATTCACACAACGCTTTACTAATTTCGGTTTTACCAACTCCAGTTGGACCAACAAAGAACAAAATTCCCTTTGGTTTCTTTGAATTAGATGATTGCGTAATTCCTTGTAAACCAGTAAAACTACGAATTAAAGTTTTACGGATTTGGCTAATTGCATAATCTTGCCCTTTAACCCGTTTGTTTAATTCTTCGCTAATCTTATTTAAATCTTTGAAGTTTTTGCTTGATTCTCATTCACTTTGCTTTTTATTAAAGTTAGCAATGTTATATAGTTGTTTAAATGTATATTTTTCATCACTAGCAACTTCTAGTTTTGCTAGTTGTAAGATTTCGCGGTATGATAATCCATCAGTAATTACTACTGCATCTTTAAAGTCATCACTATCAGGATCTTCAATTGTATCTTTTACATTAACAAAATAATCACTATAAGTTTTAAAGAAGTCACTTCTTTCTTCTTTACTTGGCTTTTGAATTACTACACTAGCAAATTCAATGTTGTTAGTAGAAAAGAAATTAGTTAAGGTACTTGGATTTCGACTGTATAAAATTAATTTCTTAAAGTTAGTAATAAAGCGTACCGCTTTAATATTTTCATTAAATTCCATGAAGTCCGCAATTAATTGGGATAATTTAGCAGGTGGCACCCCTTGCATCGCTCCTTTATCAAAGAAGATATCACTGCAATCAATAATATCAAGGCGGGAGAATTGATTATTATTTTTGGCAGTAGCTTTAATTTCATCATTTAGTTGATCTAAGTAAGCAGTTAAATCATTATCTGCTGTATTATCTAATCCTAATTCATCTTGATTTTGGGCTTGTTCTTTTTCTTCAGTTGATTGAGGTTTATCTTTATCTAATGAATAATCAATTTGACCATCGCTGGGGCTAAAGTAGTGCACAGTTTTGACTGGATTTGCTTTAACATGATTACAATAATAAGCAATTACATCAGTTAATGAAACAAAACCATTTGATTTTGCCTTGGGAAAAATATCTTGCAAGTAAAATAATTCATTAATGTTTCCAGAGACTAACAAAATATTTTTTTGGTCTAATTTGTTAAATAGGGTTTGCAATGAGGATTTTAATGACATTGTTATTTATTCCTTTCATTAAAGGTATTAATTGCTTTTTCTAATGGTTTAGCATCTGAAACATTCCTGGTAATAATTGGTGTAGAGTATTCATATCCTTTTTGTTTTAGTTTAGCAAGAATGCTTCGCGTGGTAGCTTCGCAAGCGTGGCCAACATAATTACCAAGTTTGTAATTTATTTTCCCTAGGGAATTAAAATTAATTCCTACGGTATTATTATTGGCATTTTTAAATAATAAAACCGTGCTAAAAACACCTTCTTCTTGGTTGTATAAATATTTAATTGCATGACCAGTAAATTTAAAACCAACTTCTTTTAAGATGGTAGAAACATCTTTAATTAGTCTAATCATGCGATTAAATTCTGCATTTTTAGAAGCAATAAATCCGGGGATATCACTTACTTCTTGTGCAGTTGTATAACGATTAACTTGGTTTAGCAAGTCTAATTTAATATCATTAGGGAAACTGCAATTATCAATTGCTTTCTTAAATTCTTGCCGGTAAACTTTTAATTGTTCTTCATTAATTTGAGCATTGCGAATTTGATCAATGGTATTTAACAAACATTCTTCACTAATGATTTGGTGTTGTGTATTTAATTGTTCTAATGCTGTGGTTGCTAAGATACCATATTGAGCAATTATTTTATTGATGTTTTCTGTGGCATTTTGCAAGTATGTTTGGTAAAATCCCGCAATACTTGCATTAGCAAATTGTTGCATGTTAGCAACATCTTTCATGATAGTTATTAGCATTTGTTGGGCTTGAAATGAATCTACCCTTTTACCTTGTAAACTATAAATATCATTAATTTTCTTTTGGTATTGTTCTAATAAACTGTGAATAGTTTTTGATGTTTGTTCGTTCTTTCAATCATATTGTTCGATTGAATGAAGTCTATTTAAAATACCGCTGCATTGCAGTTTAATATCTTCACTTAAATTAAATGCAACAAAACTTACTCCATGACTCATAATTATTTACCTTCTTCTTCTTTGCTAACTTCTTTATAAGAATTGTTTTTCTTTAAATTGCTAATTTTATTTTCTAAACTCTTTAAAAAGTCTTGATATTCTCTTAATTTATTTTGAGTTTCATTATATTCTTTAAGTTCAATAAACTTTAAACCTTTATCATTTTGCTTATGCATAATACCATTATTGAATTTTTGCATTTCGATAAGGTCGCTAATTTCATTTTCTTTCAAAATTATATTTTTTTGGCAATACTCACAGATTTCTTTAAATGATTTATTATCATATGAACGCTTAGGAGCAATTAAATTTCAAATATCTCCTTCAAGTATATCCCGATTTTGACCACCAATTCCACGCAGTTCTTTAATACTATGTTCTCCTAATTGATTTCTTACATCATTTAATTTTCTTGGCAATATTTTTTTTAAATCATCAAGACAAGTAATTTTTACTTTTTTATCATTGATTAAAGAATCAATTTCATCTAAAGCTTCATTAATTTTAGTATAAGTTTGAGATAAATTATTTTCATTATATGTATTAGCTTCACGAATTACATCATTAGTTTTGTTAATTACTTGAATTATTTGTTGTTCTAGATCACTTTTAACTAAGTACGTTTGGCCAGTTGAATAATTAAAATTTAAAAAATTAATCAATAATAATTCCAATTCAGGTGAATAAATTTGTTTTGTTGCAAGTTCTTTTAGTAAACTTTCTTTCGCATCAGTTGGAACTATTTCTGTTAAATAGTCAGCTGTTAATTTTTTATCAAAATTCTGATAGATAAATTCAATTCAAATTTTGTTTGCGATTAAATAATTCATGCATTTGTCAAAATTATTATTAATTAGATCTTTATATTTAGTTATTGTTGATTCATTTTGGCAAATATTTTCTAATAGATAATCCTTAATTGATTCATTAGTGGAATATAAATAGATTTTGTTTAGTTGACTTGATTCATTAATATTATTTTTTATGAGATTTTTTGTACCATCTTCACTAAGAATTTGATAAGTTAAATTATTTAAAGTTTCATGGTAATTAAAATTGTCACTGATTTCGCGTTGATAAATGGTTAATTCTCAAATTTCGTTATCTGCAACATAATATACTTTATTGTCAAGATAAACAACTTTATTTTCATCAATTAAATCATCACTTTTAAGAATGTTAGATTCACTACTAATTGTAGTAATGATTGGGAATTTAGTAAATTTAGTGGATATTTTTGCACAAATCATTTTTAATAAATCAACGTAGAAAATATGCTCTTTGTAATATTTTGTACAAATAATATCTGCTAATTTATCATTACCAGCAATATCAATTTTATTATCTTCTAAATTAATAAAGAAACTACAAGGTGTTCTTGTGTAAATTAAATTAGTATTTTGGTTAATTTCGTTTTGATTAGCAAAACTAAGCGAAAATAAATTTTCATTATCATGCAATTTGTTATTTAAATATTCTTGAATCTTTTTAAGGTAAATTTTGTTGTCTTTATCATCTTGGTTAGAATTTCAAGTTTATTCATTTTTAATTTCAAATTGTGAGCATGGTTTACTATTATAACTAACTAAATTATTATCACTTGTTAAAGAACATTCTTCGTAATTATTTGGCTGCAACAAATTGATTTTTAAATCTAATGATTTTGTTTTAGTGTTCTTGGTATTTCCAAAGTAACCAGTTCCATTGTCAAGAAAATCCATTACTTTTTTGTCAATAGTAAAATTACCAACCATGCTATCCATACTTGGATTTTTATCTTCGATATTAGTAATAGTCTTAGTTGCTAATAAATATTTTAGTCCATCCTCAAAAAGAGGTAAAAAATTGACATTTATTTTGTAAAAATGAATTAGCACATCCTTTAATGAATCAGTTTGGTGACTATTCTTATTGTTACTAACAATTGCTAGCAAAATTAAAGCATTTGTTTCATCTAATTCATCAAAATTAGTAATTTGATACCTAACTTCATATGTAGCATATGGAATTAATAATTCTAAATCTATATTTCTCATACAATACTACTTCCATCAATAATCTTTTGATTGTCTTTAATATATTTACGAACTTCATACAGAAATTTAAATTGTCCTTCAAAGTTAGCAAAATTTTTAATGGTAGTTGGTGCTAAATAGTGGTTATTAAAACTGCCAACAATAATTAGTTTTGCTTTGGCCCTACTTAATGCAACGTTAATCCGTTCGTTCACTAAATAGAACTCAAGTCTTCTTGTGTCAGGATAGACAACTAAATCTCCATTCAATAGTCCTCATGATCTTACAAAATCCAGAATAATTATTTCAGCTTCGCGTCCTTGAAAGTTATCTACCGTATCAACTTTTATTTGGGAAAATTCTTTTCCCTTTTGTTTTAAAAATGCCCGAATCAATGACTTTTGCGATCTTGTCATTGTAATAACACCCACATCATTCAAATTTAATTTATTTGCTTTATTACTAAATAAATGTACAATTAAATTTGCAATAATAATTGCATCATATGGGTTAACAGCTGATGTGTATCCATACTTTTCTCATTTTGGAATATCAAAAGAAATATTGCTATTACATTTAATCTTCATATCATTGTTAAACCAATCATTTACACTTTTGCTCATTAAACTTGTATCAATTAATATTACTGGTTCATCTAGTTTGAGAATGTTAGAATTGCTAGCAGTTAAATTTATCAAGTAATTTTTAAAGTGTTTTGGATAATCTGGCATTCTTAATTCTTCTCCAGGATAATAAATGTTAACCAAGCCAACAATTTCACTACAGGAACGGTGGGTGATTTCAAGATGTTCATATGGAGCATAATCATTATTTGGCATAGTTTTTAGTGCTTTTACTTCTTGGGCAAAGAATGAATCTTTGTATAGTAATTCTGCTCAATCTTTAAGTTTATCTACTCTTTCTTCAGCGTTATTATCTAATGAATAAGGAGCAGGAGAAGTTGCTCTTTTGTCTTTTAAGAATTTGTCATTAAAAATTTTATTAACAACTAAATCCTTAATTTCACTATCATCCAAATCACACTTTGGGGGTAATTGCCTATAATCGCCTGCAAAAATTACTTTTTTTGCTAAGATAATTCGGGAAATAATTTCGGGAGTATTTGATTTACTAATTTCATCAATTATGACAATATCAATTGGTCAATCAGTAAATAAATCGATGTCGCACGTGCCTAATGATAATTTCGTAGTTGATGTAGTAGTAATTCCAAAAACATTTATTAGTCGATTATTAATAATAAAATCTTTAAAATTTTTGCTATTTTTTATTTTGTTATCACTATTTAAATATTTTCTTCGGTATAGTGCTGCATATTTATTGTTTTGTTGGTTAGAATTGATAAATTGTTCAATTTGGTTTAAATCATTAAATAAAGTAGTTAACTTATATTTTTTATCAAGGCTTGAGAGCAATTCATCATATAGAGCTAAATTTGCTTGATTTCTATCATCTTGAATGTAATTTTTTCAGAGATTAGGTCGAAAAAAGAAATTTAATGCCCTTTCAAATGATTCATCACTATCAGAATATCCCGTGATAATCTCTTCAATATGATTTTTTTCACTTGAAAAACGCTTTGATTCAGGCATGCTCTTGATTAATTCCTTATTTAAATTGAGCATTTTAATTTCATAATCACTTGGAAGAGTAGGTAGCGTAAAATTATTATCTTTTAATTTATTTAAAATTTCAATGTAATTATTAGAACTACTGTTTGGATCACAAGCATTTATACATTTATTAATAAAACGTTTTCATGCTAATTCGACATTATACGGATTTTCAGAATTTTTTTGTTGGTCAGCAATATATTTGATCAAAATTAGTTGTGGATTGTCATTGTTTAATTCATCTAACCGATCAAAGAAGTTATTGATGGCTTCATGGGACTGACTAGTCATTAATATAGTTTTATTTTCTAGAGCATATTGATTAGCAATTGCACAAATTGTTTGGGTTTTACCTGTTCCTGGTGGGCCTTGCAAGTAAAAGAAATTATCAATGTTAATTGCTTTTTTCACTGCTTCTTTTTGATTTTTGTTGGAATCAAGTTGATAGCGGTCAATTATGATTGGGTTAATTTCTTTTTCAGTGTTTATCCTTAAGGAAGTTGGTTCGATTAATTTAGAGAATAAGAATGGATTGCGATAATAACCCATTTTGAGTTTTTCTAATCCATTTTGGTAACGATTAATAATTGCTAGTTTCCCAGTATCTTTTTCATTAATGTAATAATCATTAGCATCTAATGAATTAGTGATTGAATTTACTAATATTAAATTGCTAAATGCTTTATTTTCTTCATCATCAAAAGTAAATTTAATAAGTTCACATTTATCGTATTCAGCACTACTAATATTATTAATCTTTTCAGTGTACTTGTCTGATAGTGCTTCATTATTGCTAATTGTTTTTCGATTCTTTTTAATTTCGTTTTCTAATTCTGTAATATCTTTTTTGTTATCTTCGTATTTCCTATTTAAATCATCAATTTCGTTTTGTTTATTTTTTAATTTATCATTTGCTTCCTTTATTTTTGGTAGTAATTCTTTTATTTGTTCGTCAGACTCGCTCTTATTTTTTTTAAATATATTTATTTGGTTAGGAATTTCTTTAAATTCTTTTTGATTTTTTTGGGACACATAAATTTTTGTATATGTGTCTTTAATGACAACTGTAAATATGATATCAAATGTTAAAAAATAATCATGATATTTTTTAGTATATAGCAAAAAAGAATTAAGAAGAAAATTTCTTAATTTTTGCAGCATTTT
>JAFPYV010000005.1 GCA_017394375.1 bacterium | reverse complement strand
AGGACATGAAATTTGGACAAATATTCAAATTTCGTGTTTTTTTATTATATTTTATTTGGGGAGACTCACATAATTGCAGGTTTTTGGAAAAGTACTCTTTTAAAGATAGCGAATGACAACTAAATGTGTTGTCATTTTTTTATAATTAAACTAAAAGGAGAAAATTATGTAAGATTGAAATTTCGTAATTAAGATAATGATATTTTGCTTTTTAATTTATGCAGACAAAATGATCTGCATGAAGCGAAATAAAAGCAGGTATGAATGTATTTCAATTCGTAAGAAAACAATCATTCTTTTTAGGTGAAAATTTGTAATAAAAAGATGATGTTATTTCGATAATTGAAATCAAGAATATGTTTATTTATTAGATTAATGATTAGGGATTAAGAAGCATCAACATATTCCAAGTAGTGAAATTGAAAATATGTGCAAAATGGTAATTAAAAAAATGACTTTTAATCAAGTCAAGTATAACTATTGAAATTGCATTTCAATTAATACCATTTATCGTTTGATTAAAAATTAAACAAAATCCTATCGCGTTAATTTCAATTCAAATCCAAAAATTACAAATATATTTACATCGATATTGATGACACATTTAGAAATTTAAGAATTCATAATGTGAAGGTAACACATAAGTTTAAAGTAATTCACATTTATCAATATTACCATGTTAAAAACAAGAAATTTATCAATGAAATAGAAATTGTTCTTTTCAATCCAACACATCTAAGCAGCAAGGATTGCATGACATGAAGAATTAAGCAATTAAGGCAGTATTAGTAAAAAACTATGGTGATTTAAGTACTTTTACTCTAATCGTCAGAGGTGATGGAGCAAAATATATCAAGGCAATTGCAAAAGCTCTTCATGCTTTTGATGGTCTTGATCGATGACATTTATTTCATAAAATTCGAACAGCGTTTAAAACGCAAGCATTAAGGAAAATTGCTTTTATTATGGTGATTTGCTAAATGAAGGTTCAACTCAAAATAATTTTGCTGAACAAATAATTCAATTAATCAAGGAAAAGAAAATTGATGAAGTATTTGGATTGCTAGTTAAGATTAAAACTTTGTGATTGAAACTGTCAAGAGTTAAATAGTTTAATTACATGCTTCAAATCCAATCGAAAATCAATTGAAATTTGAAACAATCCAATATACTACAGAACATTTACTGAGACATTTATCCAACAACTAGTTAAGAGTTATTTTGGTAATTTAGGAAGATGTTTTTATGCAAACATTTTCATGAAAACGTTAAATACTAATTCTTTTTCAATTCATACCATTAACTAATTAAATCAAATAAAAATTTATTATTCGATAATAACAAAATAAAACTTATTTCTAATTATTTTCTTCTTATTTGTTGCTAAGCAAATAAGATAGTTAAACTATAGTAATTAAGAATTAAATTTCCTAATTCATTTTTGCATCTAGTCTAAAATAATTTGATTTATTTTCATTTTCTTCTTTCATATTTTTAGTTATCATTTGCATGACACCTAAAACTTTGAAAGTGTCCCAAAAATTCGATTCCTAAATTTTAATGGTCAAATTAACAAATTAAAGCTTCATCATTATCATCATTTTCACTAGTGTTGATTAAATAATTAAATGGTTGCTTTTGTTGAAGTATTATTAAATAAATTGGGTACCCACATAATCTTTTCCTTTTGAATTTATTACAAAAAAATGACAACCTATAAGTTGTCATTCTCAATTGAAAAAATCTTTTTTAAAGCACAAAATAATGCGATTTTTCCATAATTTATATGAAGCAATTAAATCCTTACGGTTTTTTATAGCAAGTGCATACGCTGACTGTGATAATAATAATGAATAATGCCATTATTCCCGTAATAATTCTGCCTATTGCATTTGATTTTCTTCATCGCTTATATTTACGTTCTTTTTTGGCAATTTTTAGAATTTCATTACGGTTCATTATGATCATCCTCCAATAAATCAATAATTAGTACCAGGTACATAAATAATAATCAACATTAAAAAAATAGAAATAGAGGTCAGCAAACTTAGAATAATTATCCATTTTAGGTACCATTTAAAATCTTCTTGTAAAACTTCTAATGCTGGAATTACTTCAACAACTTCTCCACCAAGTTGTTGCTTAAGTTTTACATGAACATACACAAGGTCACATTTATTGTCCTGCTGAGCTAATTTTATTTTCCTAGAAGTTTTAACAAGTCTTGAAATGACAATAAAATTAACAACACCTAAAGTAGTTCCAAAGGCACCTAAAAGTAATTCAATAATTAACTTAAGGGGTAAATTAATCCCTGGCATTATCTTCTAATTTTGTTATTTCTTTTTGCAATTGACTTATAGTTTGACTCATAAATATGCTTGCCGTGCAAACTGAAAGATTAAGTGAATCCATTGTAAGAGTAATCGTGTCAATTAATGGTACATATCATGCTGTTACATCAGGTTCGGCTGCCACTGCTAAACTGTTTGTTGCAGCATCCGAAGTTAGAGAAATAATTACTCTAGTTATTAAATCACCTAAATTGCCTGTTTTAAAAATGTCAGATAAGCAATTTGATAAATCGTATAAAATACCCGCACCAGCAGGAACTTCTAAACAATCAGTAGTTGTATTGAGAGCATCTTGTACTTTATTATTTATGTTTTTTACTGCTTCATAGGCATTTCATGCACAATATGACGCTGCTATATCAACACCCGTTGCAGCTATGGCAAATCCTACTTCCACTCAACCTCAAAATAGAATGCATGCAATTGCTATTGAGGTTGCAAGGGAGGCAACACTAGCTGCGGTTGATGATATTGCAAAAGCAAGCATTGCATTTGAATCCGTTGTTAATAAATTTTTATAATTTTGAATTTTTGTATGTGTTTTATATATTGTATTTTGAATTATTGGTTGGTAATAGTTGTAAAACAGATTACTATTTTGGAGAAGCATTCTTTCTTGATTATTTTTAATTATAGAATTATTGACTTTTAATTCTTCATTATTTTTTAGGGAAATTTTTTGTTGTAGATAGTCCAATTGTGATCAACTTAATTTATCATCATATTTTTCCTTTAGTTCATTAATTCTAGTTGGAACATTTATTTTTCCAGCATAAATTTCATGAACTAATTTAACTGAATATTGATAAATTTCTTTTTCTTTTTTATTGTTTTCTATAGATTTTGTCATACCGTTCGCAAAAAAATTAGCATTCATGCTTGATGTTACTACATCTGGTAGCATGCTAATTACTTGTTTTTGACTAGTATGTTTCAAAAATTGACTAAATTGGTTTGCTTTAGTATCATTTAGAGGTGCAGTTGGAATTGAGGCATTTCCTGAAGTAGAAGTTGCGACTTCTACATTTCCTTGTTGTTTATTAGGAATAGCAAAAACTGTAGCAAGAGTAGTAGCACCAATAACAGTTGCTCCTAAACAGCTTCAAGAAACAATTTTTCAATATCGTTTCATATTTTTTATTCCTTACATTTTAATTATATTTTGAGATAAAATGAATCAACATTAAATTCTAATTATTGCATAATTATGAGTTTTTTACTTCCAAATTAGTATTTATCAAAACATTTGTTTTTTATGGTTGTTATTATCCCAACTTATCTATTTAAAAAGACGTTTTTTGCTATTTTTAAGAAAAAAAATTAGCAAAAAAATAATTTTCCCTGCTAATTTATATGACAGTAAGTAAAGTATTATTTACAGTGATTACTTTTTATCACCAATTTGGATGTTTTTATTGATCGATAATTCGTCTAAAAAAAACTAGGACATGAAATTTGGACAAATATTCAAATTTCGTGTTTTTTTATTATATTTTATTTGGGGAGACTCACATAATTGCAGGTTTTTGGAAAAGTACTCTTTTAAAGATAGCGAATGACAACTAAATGTGTTGTCATTTTTTT
>JAFPYV010000004.1 GCA_017394375.1 bacterium | reverse complement strand
TTGCTAATTACATTGATTATTACAATAATGTTCGAATTCAAAAAAAATTGAACTGAATGAGTCCAGTTCAATTTAGAAATCAATTATAATAAAAAAACACGAAATTTGAATTTTTGTCCAAATTTCATGTCCCAGTTTAAATAATTATTGATCTTAGTTGCCTTGATGATATTTATGACCTGATGGTCCCAATCCAAGCAGCAATTAATGATTTGATGTATGATCCAGGTTGAAATTTTGAATGTAGTTGTTATAATGACAGTGACTGAGAACATGCATTATATGATTATTTAGTTTACACATATAAATCTAAACTTAATTAAACATTAAAAAACAAAAAGGGACACATAAATTTTTGTATATATGTCTTTAATGACAGCTGAAAATATGATATCAAAAACTAAAAAATAATCGTGATATTTTTTAGTATACAACAAAATCAATTAAGAAGAAAATTTCTTAATTTTTGTGCGATTTTTTTACTTAATTATCAAAAGATTAGAAGACTAAAAACGAGAAATTTTTTTGGATGCAATTTTATAAATAGTGAATAAATTTGCTAACTTAAACTTTCATTAAAATACTACCATGCAATTAGCTTGCAGCATTTTGATAAAAGTTATTTTAGAAAAACACCTTCCAACATTTCCAAAATAACTTTTAACTAATTCTTGGCAATATGTTTCTGTGAAACTTCCATAATAATTAGGATCTTGTCAAGTCATAATACTTTCTTTGTTGTGACTGAGATATCTAATTAATGCATTAATTTGATGCACACTAAATGGATATTTTTCCTTAAGGTTCGTTAACTTGCAAATTGCTTCATCAATTTTACCTGCAAGAACTAATTCTAGAATTTGCTTTTTCAAATTGATTTTGTGAGAATGCTTATTAGCAGAATTGTTTAGCAATCAATTGATTTGTTTTAATTGTTCAGTTTTAAATGTATGTTCGATTCAACTTAAAGCATGAAATCTATCAAGAGCATGCGTTGCATTTAGTCTTTCAGCAATTGCCTTTAAATCTCTTGCTCCATCACTACTTACATAAACCTTAAAATTGCATCTATCCCCGTAGTTTTGAGCAATAACTGCGTTAATTTGCTTCAAAGTCAAACTTTTATCATCAATTTCAAGAGCATTGCACTTTGTAACAATTAACATCTTTATTTCGTTAATAAATTTCTTATTTAGAGTATCATAATCTTGATAGAAATGGATGACTTTAAATTTATATTTAACACCCTTGTTATTAATTCTTAAGCACAAATATGTATCATCAATATCAATGTAAATAAATTTAAATAATTGTGGATTAGTGATAGAATAAGTAATGATATTTGGAATTTGACTTTTTATCAAGTTATGAATGGTAGCAGTAGAAATGTGGTTTTCAAACGCTGCTTTGACTTGATTAAAAGTCATTTTCTTTATCGCAACCATTTCTACCACTGCTTGTTTATCCTTATTTGAAATGTGTTGATATTTTTCAATTTTTAACGATTCATCTAGTGGGTACACATATTCATTATTTAATCTATCGTAATAGCAACGGCGTTTAATACAAATTAAATGCTTCTCATACATAAATTTTCTTTCCCGTCTTAGAACATAATCGTATCTTTTTTTATCGTATGTTAAATACCAATCAAAGTCTTCTTGAAGCAGCATTTTCTTCTTTGGATCTTTCTCATTTTCTATTTCTTTATTAGTTTTTTTATCTATTATTTTTATCATAAAATTGCTCCTTTTTTATTAATCACAAATAATTATAAAAAAATGACAACCATTTTAGTTGCCATTAGTGTTAATTTTTAGAGATATATACAATTTTTTATGTCTCCCTAATTTTTTGTAATTCTTAAGAAGATATAAATGCAAAAATAAATATTGCAATTTTAATTTCAGCACTTAAATAATGATTTATAAATTTTGCACAATTTTATTCTTTGTGCTATTTTTAATTGCGTTGCATAAAAAAAGCAGTAATCCTTTCTTGAAAAAAGCATTATTGCTTAATTTAGATGTGATTGTTACTTTAAGATATTTGATTAATAATTTTTAGCAACACTATTGTGATAATTAAAAAATTAACTGATCCATGTCAGAAGGTGGATTTTGTAAATCCCAATAGTTTTTGTAAATCGCTGCACAAAAATAATAATATTTGCTAAGACTAAAACCAGGTCGAATTTTTACCCTTCAAGTTGCATTGCCAAACATTCCTACAATTAATGAGTAATCACAGTCTTGAATATTAGCACTTATTTGGTGAACAATTTGGTTATGGTTTACTTTTATATTATCATTTATGTCTTGCAATAATTCTTGATAATATTGATTAAGTAGCATTTCATTGCTCATGTTAGTATGATTTATTTTGTAAGAAAGGCCACGTCGAGAAGTCGTCATTAATAAACCAATCGCACACGGAAATTGACAAAATTTTGCAAAATCGATTGTTTGGTGGTCAACTAATTCAATGACGATCTTTTTATAAACATCAAAGTCAGAATAAATCAATTTTCAAAATATTTGAGCAAGTACTCAAGTAATAAATGGAGTAAGTAAAATTGGAACCAAACATAATGGTCATGCAATGACTGAGATAACATTATAATTTGGAGTCGAAGGGGGTGAAGCAAAAAATATTAGTCCAATAATTACGGGAGTCATGATTATTATCCCTGCAACTAACAATACTAATAAGAATGCAATTAATCGATATTTTGTAAATTTAAAAGCTTTAGCATTTTCATTTGAAAAATTTTTTTCAAAATCTTTGACTGGCTCTATTTTAATTGCATAATTTCCATTAAAAATATCTTTGGTTTGGACTAAAAAATTTTGATAAGTTTGAAAATTGACTTGGTACTCTTTCATTTTAAAAATCTTCAATTGCTCAACATAAAGTAGCTAAAGAAGTACTAAAGTACGATTCAGCAGAAGATGTTGCTACAAAAATTGAAATATTTAATAATGTGCTAATGATATCAAGTGCACCTAAAGCTGGTACAGCTCATTCTGCTAACGATGCAGCTGTTTGTTCACTAATACATTCAGCTCTTACTGCAGGTGCATTACTAAAATCAATATTATAATCACCTAGTAAGTAATTAATATCGGTGGTGATTTTTTGTCGAATATTTTTTCAACCATATCCACGTACAATTGGATCAATAATTTTACTTTCAAGACGAGTTATTTTGTCGTTAAGAGTGTTAATTCCTTCATATTGATGTCAGAGTAAAGCACAATTGACCATATCCACAACTGCATTTGCTGATGCGGCTATTGCATCTGGAACGCTTATTCCAAAGAATCATGAACATGCTCAATATGAAATAGCAGCTGCAGTGCTAACTGCTGTAGCTACTGCACTCGCACATGCAACATCGTACAAAGTTGAAGTATAAGAGTTTAATTTACCAAGAAAAATACTATTGAAATATGAATTAAAATTATTTGCATCCATCACAACATTGTGAGGAATTGAAATTAATGTACTTTGGGAATTAAGAATAGATTGTTGATTATTGTCCTTATCTTCTGATATGGTTGTTGCAGTTTTGCTTGTTTTTTGAACAAATGTGCTAATTTCATGATAGTCTTTATAACTAACATGATATTTTTCAAAAACTTTGTTCACATAGGAAGAAGATAAACCATATTTTTTAATATGTATTAGCGATGAGTCAAACACTGAATCCACTTTTTCTTTTTCAGGTGTGGTTAATACTGGTGTGGGATTATTTTTAGTTGCTAAAAAAACTGCATCTTTTTTTGATTCACCAATATTGTTAAATACGTTTTCGTATTTTGAAATTTTAAAATTACTAAACAAGGATTTTTTTATTTTAATATTTTTATTATCGGTTAATTTTTCAAATTCATCTTGATGAGAATTATTAGTTTCAGTTAACGTAATATTTGTCGAATTTTGAGTTAAATTTGCATTTATGCATCCAACGATAGTACCAGCACCAATAGCACCAATCCCTAAAATAGATGCTAAAGTAATAAATAAAATTTTTTTATGATGTTTTTTCATATATTTCTCCTTTTGGTTTCTTTTATTTATTTTAGACAAATAAGATACACTAAATCTATTATATTTTAGAACAAAATGTTCTAATCATGTGATGGAGAATGTTAAAACGTTAATTTCTAAATTTGTAATGACAACAAATTTATTATTTTTAAGTGGATCATGTAGTGATAAAAGAAGTTTTTTTACAATTATTTTTTATGCTTATATATGAAATCAAATTTTTATGTAATTGCAAATAGCATATATAAAAAACATTTTAATGATTTGTAATATTAAAAAGGAGATTTTCAAAATTGTAGGTGTCACTAAAATGACAACTAAAAAAGGTATTTATTTTCAAGGTTAGTTAATTTGATAATTTGAATTGAGATGTTAAATTTCTTTTCACTATCTTTTTATTTAAATTAAAAATAGCAATAATTATTATTTTTTTGTGATCTTGAAATTCTCTTTACATTTAGATATTTTGGTTTATTAATCACTAATAACTAATAATCTTCTAGCATCTTAATTCATTCATTACTAATTAAAACCTTATCAAAATTAATTGAATCAATTGGTTGATCATCAATTAAATTTAAACCAAAACTCATCATGCTTAAATCGTCATTATAAGTAAGATTTAATGCTTCAGTTAGTGCTCTTGCTTGTAAATAAACTTTCTTAAAGTGATTCATGGCTTTTGTAGTTTGTTTAACCACTGCTTTTGCTTTTAATTTTGAATCAAAGGTTTTCTTCATTTCTTCTAAACACTTGATTCTAACAAATAAAGTGTCTACTAAATTTTTAATAATCAATAATGTTTGTTTAATTGATAATTTACTTTTATCAATATCTTCTAGTTTAGTTTTTTTACGATTTTTATAGAACATTTCCAAGCCAGTGAACCTTTGATATGCAAGATTTATTTTGTAATAATCTTTTTCTTTAATAACAAATGGCATTTCTTCGCCAGGTGAATCAACTTCATTTTTATAAATAAGAATTAATTCATGATCTAAGGTAAATAATTCATTTAATTTAGTTAAATAATCTTGGTATTTCATTTTGTTTAATTATCTTTCTTGTTATTATTATAAAAAATGATTAAGTTATTGTAATAACTAATCCCTAAAGTGAAATTTCAAGTGCAACGACTCTAAAAGGAGTTTAAAGTAGGACATGAAATTTGGACAAAAATTCAAATTTCATTTTTTATTATAAATATTTTCTATATTGAGTTGGAGTCATTAAATTTAATTTTTGTTGAATTCTAACATTTTAATAATAGAAAATATAATCAGCAATTGCATCTTGCAATTCAATTGTAGAGATTTTCTTAACATCAAGTTTATAGATAAGTTCTGTTTTAAATACTAAATCAAGATTCAACAACTCTATTGTTAAGATAATTAGCAATTCTTGACATTGCTTGAATTCAATAGATTCCAAAAGTAATTTTTTTAACAGTTTTGATGAAGAATTTAGCTTTTTTATTACTGAAACATAAAAAAACAATAATCCTTCCTTTCTTTGAAAGAATTATTGTCCAATTTTAATGTCCTCGGCTAAAATTTATATTTTTTTGCTTCTAGTTTTGCCTTAAGTTCTCCTTCCAACTCCATATACTCATCTAAAATTTTTACAATTTGTTGTTGGTATGGCAAAGAAGGAAAATAAATATCCAAATTGTAAAGATTTTTATATGAAATTGTTGGTGAGCCAACACCACTAGTAGAACCGTATATTTGTTCTTGTATAAACATTAAAAAATAAAAAAGATATTTTTTTGAAATAAGGTTTTCATTTATTTTAGTGAGAATTATGCATTTATCATTTACTCAAATTTTTCCTTCGTGCCAACTAACATACCCAGCACCACCGCATCTCGCAACCGTTATATTTTGCCCATCAAAATTAAATTTATCAATAAAACCCATTGGAATTTTTCCACCAGAAATTACTGGATATAAACCACTACCACATTCAGTTTTTACTACGAGACTACCAGTTTCTAATTTGCAAATGTCGTATAATTTTTTATGACTAATATTAGCAATTTCTAATTGATTTATATAATCATTTGATTTTATTGAATCTTCTTTTTCCTTGCTTATTTCATTAACTAAATTCTTCGCAGATAAATCTTCCAAATCTTGTTTAACCAAAGTTCCTTCGATAGCTGCTTTAATAATTGATAATCGTAATTTTTGAATTAAATTAGAATCTAAATTATTGCTTGATTGCCTTAATCGTTCATATTGACTGACTAACGGTTCTAATTTTTTTATTTTTGCAACGATTCTTTCTTGTTCTTCAAGTGGTGGGAGAGGAACTAACATCCTTGCTAATTTCTTTTTATTTAATGTAGAACCTTTAATTGCATTAGTAACTTTTATTTTTTGTGATAAAAAACCTATAAACGAAAATAAATATTTCCTAAAAATATCGTTGTTAATAAATGGTTCAAATTTCATAATTGCTTCATTACAATAACAAGGAAAATCAACGATTGATGTTTTACCTATCGTTAATTTAAAACTCATAAGCATTGATCCAACTACAAAAGGTTCAAAAGAAAAACAATTATTTTTAGCGTAATTTGAAATACATTCTTTAGTATTTGATATATGGGAATTATCAACTAAATCGCTAATTGACACTCATGGTATATCTTTCGAATTTCAATAATTTCCAACTTTTCTTTCGGGAGTTTTTCCAATACAAAAATCACAAATATCTTCAAAGCGACATCAAATTCAATTATTAGGAATTGTAAATGGAATTTCATTTGAAATGTCTCTTTTACTTTCACCTATAAATTCTCAATATGTATCTCCATCATGAATTATTTTAGAATAGTTGTTCAACTTGTTGCCAGCTTTTAGTAAATCAAATAAAAAAGATTGACTTGTTTCTGTACTACTTTTACATAAATTACCTTGTAGAGCACTTAGCAAAATGGACTTACGTAAGGTAAGATTATTTTTCATTAATCATTTCCTCAATTTTAGCTAAAATATTTTCCATTTTAGTATTAATTTCATTTTTTTCTTTTCTATAATTTGAAATTGTTGTTAATGGATCTAAAATTTCCTCATTAACTTCAGGATAACCACATCTATTCAAATTGTATTCTGATTTTTTTATATCAGCAATATTCAAACAAATAGCTTTATCATTACCGTTGTCATCTACAATTTTTTTTCTATTATTTCATCATTCAATAGCATCATTAAAATGTTCTAATTTAATTGGATTAGTTTTAGAAAAATGCTTATATCCTTCTGGTTTATCTACACGATAAAATCAAGTTTGTTTTGTTGGAGAGCCTTTTTCAAAAAAGATTAAATTTGTTTGAATATTTGTGTAAGGAGCAAAAACATCGTTTGGAAGTCTAATAATTGTGTGAACATTAAATTCATTGAATAATTTTTCCTTAAGTGCTTTTTTAACTCCACTAGTTGCTTCTAAAATTGAGTTTGGTAAAATTAATGCACCTCTACCAGTTTGTTTCAATCTAATCATCATTAAGTATAAAAATAAGTCAGCTGTTTCACTAGATCTATATTCAACAGGAAAATTAGATTGAATATCTGGTTTTTCTGTTCCTCCATAAGGAGGGTTCATTAAAACAATATCAAACTTGTCTTTACTGCTATAATCAGATGTTTTCTTCATTAAAGAATTATCATGATAAATTTTGGGATCATCTACATCATGAATAAGCATATTTGTCATGCAAAGTAAATAAGGAACCGATTTCTTTTCAATTCCATAAACTGATTCGTTATATTTCTTAATATCTTTAGTAGTATTTTTTTGTCTACTTAAATGATTTAAACTAGAAGTTAAGAACCCTCCAGTCCCGCAAGCAAAATCAGCAATTGTTTCTCCTAATTTTGGATTTATCATTTTAACTATAAAATCAGTAACAGCTCTTGGTGTGTAATATTCACCTGAACCTTTAGCTTCACCCAGAGATTTTAATAATTTTTCATAAATGTCTCCAAAAGTATGTTTTTCTCTTGCATCATTAAAATCAATTGAATCTTCTACTTTATTAATTAACTGACGGAGAAGAACTCCATCTTTCATGTATTGGTTAGTATCTTCAAAAACAAATCGTGGGAGCATTTGCTTCATTGTTGTTTTATCATCAATTGGTAAATTCTTCAAAGTTGGAAATAATGTATTATTAACGAAATTTAAAAGACTATCTCCAGTGAGTTCTTTTTCTTCTTTAACTGCTCAATTTCTTCATTTACAGTTTTCGGGAATTAATGAAACATAATTATCATCCATCAGTTCTCATTCTTGTTCTTTTGCGTCATATGCTTTCAAAAAGAACATTCATGACATTTGTTCAATGCGAGTAATTTTTGCACTATTCCCTGCATCCTGCCACATAATATTTTCAAGATTTTTAATGAGTCCATCTAATCCTTGTTTTTCCATTATCTATTCTCCTATTTGTAAATTGCTTGTGATATTTGTTTTGTAGCATCTATTCAACCAATCTTCCCACCAAATAAATCTACAATCGATAAAGGTGAACCAAATTGATTTTTTAGTTCTTCTAATTTTAAGATATCCATGTTACTTAGGTCATCAATTGCTCCATCAGCATATTTATCAAGTAAAATATCAATTACTTTTCTTGCTTTTTCGCCGTATTTATCAAAGTATGTTGATTGCTTTGCTTTTACTGCTCGTTCCTTTCTAGTCAAAGGTTTTTTATCAAAAACAACATGGCACAATAAATCAAAATCATCGATATTATTATTGCCAACTTCAGACCGTAGAACATCTAAATCAATTCCTAATTTCAAAAGTTCCTCTCTAATAACTTTTCTTTTATCAGCATCAGTTCAGTTATTTAGAAAATTATCTAAAGTTGGATATTGTGATAAAAATTTTTTCTTAGTATAATCTGTGTATTTTTCAGTTACTAATTTACCATTTTCGTCATAGTATGAGATCTTTTCATTCGCAATTGCTACTTCTACTCCATTGACATGAATTTTTCTTGTAAACGTATCGTTTTTTTCACTTGTTTGTGCAGATATTTCCTGATTTAATTTTAATGAAGTTTGATTATCACTAGCATTTACATCTATAAAACTAATTGGATCACCATTAAATGTAGGATCAGCAAATAACCTTGAAGCATTTCTAAAATCCAATATAGTAAAAGTATATTTACCATTATTTGTGCTTACTCTTGTTCCACGACCAATTATTTGTTTAAATTTTGTCATTCCATCTGCACCAAATATAGCATCAATAGCAATTACTTTACATGTTTTGCAATCTACTCCAGTAGTAAGCAAATCGCTAGTGGTGCAAATAACTGGATATGATTCTTCTGGATTAGAAAATTTTTCAACCAAACTTTCAGTAATCTTCTTGTTGTCACCTTTTCCACTAGTTACTCGTACAATGTAATTCCTATTTTTTTCTAAATACTTTTGGTTTCTTGGGTCTTGTACAAGTGCTTGTCGCATTCTTTCTGCATGTTCGATATCAACACAAAAAACGATTGTCTTTGCCATTGGATCATTTTCTTGTAAGAAATCAGTAATCCTTTTAGCAACAAGTTGGGTTCTTTCATCAATAACTATTTTTTTATCAAAGTCATTTTGTTGATATACTTCATCTGGAACAGGATTACCTTCTTCATCCAATGTTCCAGCAGCAGGTCTGTATCCTTCGATATCTTTATCAAAATTTACTCTTACTACTTTATACGGGGCTAAAAAGCCATCATCAATTCCATCGTTCAATTTGTAGGTTAAAAGAGGTTCACCAAAATAATCGATGTTAGATATTTTTTTATTTTCTTTTGGAGTTGCAGTCATTCCAATTTGGATTGCACTATTAAAATATTCAAGAATTGATCTTCATTGCGAATCTTGTCTAGCACTTCCTCGATGACATTCATCAACGATGATTAAATCAAAATAATCAGGTGGAAATTGTTCTTTGATGTATCCAAGTGGATCGACTTCCTCACCATCTTTATTTTTTTCAGTTAGTCCTTGATAAAGAGCAAAGAAAAGATTGTAAGCTTTCATTTCTAATGGATCATCACCTTTGTGAATAGTCGTTTGTAATCCTTTAAATGGTTTAAAATCGCCAGCAACAGTTTGCCCAATTAAAATGTTGCGATCTGCTAAATAAAGAATTTTATTAGCCATCCCTACCTTAAGCAATTTCCAGCAAATATTCGAAGCAACAAATGTTTTACCAGTTCCTGTTGCCATTACTAATAGGATTCTTTTTTGACCAGCAGCAATTGCATCAATTGCCTTATTAATAGCATTCGTTTGATAACAGCGAGGTTGCTTACCGTCAATATAAGGTAATTGCAATTTTCAAAGTTTGTCAAATGTTTCGGGAATTGCTTCATTATTAAAATAAATTTTTAATAATTCATCATGATTAGGAAATTCATTTGGCCCAAATTTTCTTTCAGTATTATTTGATAAATCTACACAAATAAATCCAGTACCATTAGTGCAAAATGCGAACCTTGCACCAATTTTTTCTGCATAATTTATCGCTTGATCTCTACCAGTTCCCAAAGGTAATCTTAATTTTTTAGCTTCAACAACCGCAATTGGTTTATCAGCATTAGCTATCTTATAATATAAAACATAATCAGCGAATTCAGCAGGTTGTCTTTTATTTTCGCCAATAATTCTTCCATCTTTAATTGGAACTTCCATTCTAAAATTAACTCCACAAGTCCAACCAGCATTTTCCAATTGCTTCGTAATAAAAATTTGTTTTGTATCTTCTTCTGAAAAATCAGTTGATGAATTAATTTCATTATTTTCCATTATTAATCCTCAAATTTATTTTTGTTAAAGTACTAACTTTTTAAATTAATTATAACTAAGAAAATATAAAAACTTAAATATGTTCATAACAAAAAAGTTAAAGGATAAAACAAATAATTAATAATAAATAACTAATTATGAAAGGATTTAATATTAAATTTTTGACAAAAAAACTGCACAAAGTTGAATTAGATTTATTTGACAATTTTGTTTACTGTAAACAATAGGTAAAAAATTGTTTTTAATATCTGAATTAGCATTATCTTTTCCTACTGCAAGTTGTTGTATTCTATTGTTAAAATATTCACAAATTTTATCTTTGTACTTATTATCTTGACTAACAAAAATTCTTATTATTTTAGTTGCTCTAGTAAAAGCAACATATAATCAAGCTTTTAATGCATCATCAGATATAACTTCTTCTTTGCATTTTTCTTGATTGACAAAACGATAAATTAACTTTTTGGATTTCTCATCATATTCAAAATTTTTAGGTAAATAAATAGCTAATTCATCATATTCATAACCTATGTGTTGATATTGATTGTAGTAGCTGTATTCGTCACCATCAATTTGATTTAGATTATACATTCAATTAAAATGCGAAACGATAAAAATTTGCTTTCTTGAATATTTGTTACTTAACCATAATAAATTAGACTCTATACATGGATAAATTTGTAAAAAAGTTTTTTCGTCATTATATTTTAAATAACTTTCAAGTTTTGTAGTGTCACCAAAAACGATGTAGTCAATTTTCTTTAAATCTCTTTTGTTTATTCTGTTAGATTGTGTTCATTCATAAGAAATTCTTTTCTTTTTATCAATTTCATATATTTCTTTGAGACTATTTTCTAGAAGTTTTTGTTTTTGTAAAAGTTTGTCATTATCTTCTAAATCTTCTAAATCTTCTAAATTAAGCCAAGCATATATATTTTGTTTATAATCAGAAAGCAAGAACAATTTAATTTTATGTGATTTGCAAAAATGAGCAATTGATATCAAAATATCATTATCAATATTTTGGCTTTCATCAATAACAATGGTTTTAAAATTGGATAATTCTGATTCAATAATTTGATTTTTATAAATTAAATCTCAGATTAATATAAATTTATTTTTATTATGTTTTTCTACTTCAATTGTGTGACTTTTAAATTCTTTAAAGAAAGATTTATTAGAAACTATTAATAATAAATTTGGTTCTGTAACAAAAAGCAAAAAAGCAAAAATTGTTTTACCACTTCCTGGTTGTCCGTTAATTTTTACTATTGTTCGATTTGATTTTTTATAGTCATTATTAGCAAGAAGGCTAATATTACCAACTGAAAAACTAATTTTTTTAATTAAATTTCTATCTTGATAATTTTGTAATAATTGAACTAATAGATTTCAACCATAAGCATTTCTTTTCAATGAATCAAGATTTATTTGATTTAAATCTTGATTAACACTATTTCTCAAAATTACTTTTAATTTACGCAAGCTAAATGATTTTCAATCTAGATAACAATTTAAATCTTTTGCTTTTGCGTAAAGATTTTTAGGACTGTATTAATAAATTGAATATTTAATTTTTTCATTATAATCTTTGACTATATTAATTCTTATAAAACGGCATTTATTATCGAACATAGAAAAAATTGTTTCACTCAACATTATATCCTTTTTTAAAATTCTAATTTTCTCATTGACAAACTGATAATAGTCGTAAATTTTTAACGTTTTCAAGGATAAATCTTTTATTTCGATAATAAAAATTATGTGATTACTATTGTATTTATTTATGAAGTATAGATCTATTTCTGATGGAGTGTTATTCTTTATTTCATCAATGTTTTTTATTTTATATCCATTAAAAAATCAATAATTTTGGAATAAATTACTTTTATTTTTATTATCTTGCATGTAATTCATTGCAAAATCTCTAAAAATTTGCAGTTCACTCTTTGAATGTCCATTTGAAGATTGAATTTCTTCGTCTATATCATTAAAATTAAATTTTTTATCCATAAATTTACTAGTGGAGTTTATTGCGCATCATATTTTATTTTTTATATGTTTTCAGCGTATAAAAAATAAAAGTAGAATGATAATTTAACTTTAAAATCTAGTTAAATTTTTAACAATTTTGCAATTGAATATCAATAATAAAAACTATCTTAATTTTACCAATTATAATTAGTACCAAAAAGGACTAAAACTAATTTATGACATCAAAAAGTAAATGACTTTAATCATCTACTTAAAATATTAATCAATGGCTGTTTGTACTTGATTATTGTGTGCTCGCATCTAATCTTTTGCTTCTTTACTTAATTGTAAAATAAGATAAAACTAGGAATAGAAGCAAGCATGAAGAAGGAAGTAACAAGCGTGATAATTCGTAATAATAACCATTCACTATAAAGTTCATTATCATGCAGACTTTTTCGTACTCTTAAAATTCCCACTGCACTAATGATTAAGATGCATAATTCTATGCAATCATTAAGAAAATATCTGTTCCTCATTTAACATCAGCATGAAAAACAAAACTACTGCTAGTACTTGCATTAATGCTAAATCATTAATGCTACCTATTTTCCCTTTGTGATTGCATGAATAAATAATCCAATGATAATAATGGAAAATACAAAGATTGTAAGGGCAAAATTCTTTAATTCTTTATATAAATTATTAGTGAACATTGATTTTGCATTTTTTATGATCAATAATCTTCAAGTAAAATAAAAGGCAGATTTATTTTATTTTTGTAAATTAAAGTAAGTGTTTCTAATGCATAATAAATAATCCCAGTTCTTAATCTCTTTTCTAATCATTGCTACAATTAACTAACGATATTTTTTAATAAATTATCAAAGTTAAATATTTCACTGAATCATCAAGCTTAAAATTATTAATAAATTTTAGATTTATTTTTGCGATTCCATCTTTTAAATTATTTCAAAGAAAAGAGCTAAATCCTTTAACTAAAGTTTCAAAATTATACTTTTTAATATAGTCTAACACTCTTTTATAATCAGTGGGATTTTTAGCTAAAAAATTATTGTCCCACTCATTTATGATTTTTACTTGCTCTTCTCAACTTTATATCATGTAGCATCGATTTTCATATAAATATTTATCCAAAAATATAATTGAAAAATAAAAATACACGAAAAAAGATCCTTTTGCAAGGATCTTTATTTCGACGCTTATACCCCGCGGGGTTGGACATTTATATGATATGACATTTTTATTAATTTTTGCCAAAGATTAATAATATTTTTAAGAAGTCATAGGTTATTAGCAAAATAAATCAGTATCTTGTATTTCTTAACCACTATTAAAACAAAAAGTGAAGGCTTTGAAAACCTTCACTTTTTTTGATTATCTTAATTGTTTAGCAATTCTTTGTGATTCATCTAAATAATAATCAATGTGCATATCTTTAAACCATACAAATGGTTTGCTATCAATCACATGCCGTGGTGAGTGTTGGACATAAATATAAATATAACATGCACTCATAATTAATACCACCAAGTTAGCACTTAAATAAGCTACAGGAGTTGATCATAAGAAGAATCGCATTGCGTTATTGTAATAAGGATTACTAATTTGTGCTGCACTTAATCCAGCATTAAATGCACTAGAATCATTTAACGAAACTGCACTAAAGATATAAAGGATTGGAATGAATAAAATTAATAATTTCTAATTAATTGATTTTGTTATATCCTAAAAATATAATGGTTATTTTTTAGTTTTTGATATCATATTTTAGTTGTCATTAAAAACACATATACAAAAATTTATGTGTCCTAAAATAATTGCTTAAAAAATCCTAAATATAAATAATATTTATTCCCAAACTTTCCTATTAATTAAGAATAAAAAAGCAAACAGTTAAGAAGTAAAATTTCTTAACTAGTTTTGATTTCTTATTAAAATAATGAATCACTTTTTTAATTTTTGATATTATATTT
>JAFPYV010000023.1 GCA_017394375.1 bacterium | reverse complement strand
TGAATTTTGATTCAGTATCTTTAAAACTGAATTAATTTATCGGTTAGATATTAAGAGAATGTCATTTGCCCAATTGAGGCAAGCAATTGCTGATTATATCTATTACTACAACAATGTACGGATTCAAAAAAAATTGAACTGGATGACACCAGTTCAATATAAAAATCAATTATAATAAAAAACACGAAATTTGAATTTTTGTCCAAATTTCATGTCCTAGTTTATGGTTTTAGTTTTATTAACTTTACTATAACCATCTCCTACTACTTCATTGTTATTTCCAACATAACTAACACTTGTATTTTTAGCACTAAAGTAATAAGTATCACCATTAACTATGGAAAGGTAGTTAAAAAAGTATTTAAGGTTGCACTGTTATCATTTTCCGTAAAATTGTAAGAGTAAGTTTGACTTACATTTGCACTAGTAATTATTTGGACATTTAATTCACCAGTATTTTTAAAAGTACTAGTAGCAGTGCTTAAATTTGAGAATGTACCAAACGAAGTAGCAAATATTGGCCAGAACTAAGCAATATCACCCAAACAAACTTTATAAGTAATCCCATTGAATAATAATTGCACAACCACATCCCTTACAGTTAAATCAATAGAACCAAGTTTAGGATTAAATCCTTGTAAGTGACTGGTAAAGAGAGCAGGATAAATCACATCACTATTGTTATTAGTACTGGAACTAACTGGTTGTAATGTGAAATCTGTTGCACTAGTTAGTTCTTTGGTAATATCAAGGTTCGTTGTATTAATGTTACCAGCTTGGTCAGTACTAAAACTACCAACTACTTCATCATTAATTAAGACATTAAATTTAAGTTTGGTAAACTTATTCCTACTAGTTGCAAGTTTCCAGTAGTTGGATCATAAGAAACATTAGTTAAACTAGTGGTAGATAAAGTAGGAAAAATTTCATTTGGTTTAATCGCAAAATCATTTGGTAACCCATACTTACTGGTTCAAATGTTATTAATATCAATGTATTGGTTTAAATAATCACTAAATCATGCGTATCTAAAAAACTAGCATTAGTTAACATTGATTGGTTAAAGTTAGAAGTAATGTATGCTCATTCTTTGCGTTCACTATCATTAATCTTAAAACTTAAGATCTCTCCTTCTTGGTAAGGATAAGAAGCAGTAGTTACACTAGTACCCATTTCCGCAAACATGGAATTAACAATGTATTGACCTCAATAAGGGTCACATAACGATAAGGTTAAACTGGTGCTAGTTCCAAATAAGTCTTTAATATTATTACCATTTCAAATATTAAAGGTATGGTTAGTTAGATTAAAGTAAAAGACTCCACCAATTCCCCCGCACCGGTTTATAGTAAATAACAGAATTCACTTAAATTACCATCAACGTTTTCATAGCATTGGACGGTAATGTCCTTAGGTACTTCTTTGATGGTGTGTTGAGTAACAGGTTTTTCATTTGACTATATTCAGTAAAAGTTTTTAAATGTGAAGGCGAAGTAGTAGTACCTGTTACCTCATACGAAGTAATTAATCATTTAAATTGGAATGCTTCATAACTATAACATGCTTGTCCTTGGATAAATTATTGAATACCATTAGTGATCTTACTTAAATTTTTTTACATCCAAACGAACAATTTAATCAGTTCTTATTTTAGGAACAATTTATTGGGAAATAAACTGCATAAGCGTGTGAGAATTGATCACTAATAAACGCTTTATCACCAATGCTAGTTAAACTATTAGGAAATTTTAAACTAATAAGATTATTATTAGCAAATGCTAACGCTTCAATAGTTAACAAATTGTTATTAAATGGAACACTACTTAATCCTTGGTCATAAAATGCCCTAACACTTATACTAGTTATTGCATAAAATGACCCACTTGTAACAAGGGTGTTTGGAATTACTAAATCATTACTTACTTTTTACTAAAACCAAGCAAGGTAACAGTTTGGGCATTCCTATTGTTAACACTAAATAGCAAAACATTCCCATTAGGACAAGTGTAAGCTAAACTAGAATTACTACTCAATGTTGAGGTGTCAATCATACTGTTTTATAAAATTAAATTAGGTGCATTATTTAATTGTTTAGCATTAACTGATTGAATACTATTAGTTAAAGAGGATGAATTATTATTAGTGCTATTATTAGAAGTTAAAGTAGTATTGGTGGTTGATAATGAATTGGTACTTACTTGAGTTAAGAGGTATGATTGCTTACTTGAGTTAGACTTGAATTATCTATATATTGCTTTGCGATGCATTAACATCATTATTTTTGGAATAAACAATTCCTACTGTACATGATGCAACAACGATACATAAGGTACCTATTGTGCTAAAAATCCCAATTAATTTTCCTTCTAATAAGAAAGGGTAAATAATACTCTTAGTTTATAAATTTTATTAAATATTTATTTATGAAATACCCAATTAATTAAAATGGTTGTAAAAATAAATTAATTTATTTTCAAATGCTAAAGCTGTAATAATTCACGCAAATTGATGTTTAATTCATGATTGACATCATTAATAAGTCGTTATTTAAATAGAAATTAAATAATGTTTTATTTAAAATTAATTTTAAAGAAAGACTTGGAGGAATTAAAAAAGAGAAAATGACTAATCAACAAAAGGATTTATATAAAAGGACTTTAATTGATTTAAGAAACATCTTAAATTCGCTTAGCAAAAAAGAAGTTACTGATAAAGACTACATGCACCTTTGCAAGAAATTAAAACAAATTTACCAAAAGCTAAATCAAAATTATCCTAAATTAAATAATAATTACAAGAATTCACCAAAACGAGAAAAACACGTAAGCATTAATGATTATTTTGCTGATGGATGACCAGAAGGTCCTAATGACATGGACTATTAACGTCTAAATATAGTCATATTTATTAATTTAAGAAGAATAGGTAACAAAAATGATGGCACACAAATCATGCCATCATTTTCTATTATTTAATAAGCGGTTGCTGGCAAATTGTAACTCATACTATCTAAAGTATAAGAGTAATTTGCCATGCTGTTGTTTAGATTTACTAGTTAATCAATAATAAAAGCAAGTTCTTACTCAAAAGTTTAGGGAGCTCACATAATTGTAGATTTGACATAAAAAACAACTTTTTTTACCCATAAATGGCAACTAAGCAAGTTGTCATTTTTTGGGAGACTCACATAATTGTAGGTTTCTTGAAAAAGTGCCTTTTTAAAGATAGGGAATGACAACTAAATATGTTGTTATTTTTTTATAATTAAATTAAAAGGAGAAAATTATGTGAGATTGAAATTTCATAATTAAAATAGTGATATTTTGCTTTTTAATTTATGCTGACAAAATGATCTGCATGAAGCGAAATAAAGGCAGGTATGAATGCATTTCAATTCGTGAGAAAGCAATCGTTCTTTTTAGGTGAAAATTTGTAATAAAAAGACAATGTTATTTCGATAATTGAAATCAAGAATATATTTATTTATTATATGAATGATTAGGGATTAAGAAACATCAACATATTCCAAGTAATGAAATTGAAAATATGTGCAAAATGGTAACTAAAAAAATGACTTTTAATCAAGTCACGGATTGCTATTGAAATTGCATTTCAATTAATACCATTTATCACTTGATTAAAAATCAACCTATTTCTTACAAGGTTGATTTTAATACAAATCCAAGCAATTATCAAAATATTTACGTTGATATTGATGACACGTATCGCAATTTTCGGTTCAATAATCAAAAGCAAAAATGTAAGGAAAAAGTCATTCATGCTTATCAAGAGCACTATAAAGGTGGGCCATTCATTAATGAAGTAAATGCAGTAATTTTTAATCAAGTTGGTTTTGATAGCAAGAAGTGCATGGAACTCACAATTAATCAAATTAAGGACATTTTGACCACTTATTACGGGGATTTAAGCAAATTTAGAATCTTTATTGGTGGGGATGGAGCACGGTATATCAAAACAATTGCGAAAGCATTTAATGGTCAATTTGTTCTTGACTTGTGACATGCAATTCATGAAATTGAACTTTGCTTTAACACTAAAGAATTAAAGGACATTTGCTTTGTTTATGATGATTTAGTTGATCCAACTTTTAGAAAAGAAACCCTCAAGAATACCATCATTGAATTAGTTGAAAAAGGTGAAGCAGTTAGAGCTATTAAATTATTGGTAAATATCTGCAAAAGACACAATCTTCATTCCAAATATTTAGATGGTTTGATCTTTTATTTAAGACATAATAAAAGAGGAATTGAAATTAGAAAAAATCCTGACTGTAAAGGGGTCTTTACTGAAACACATATTCAACAATATGGTAAGAGTTATTTTGGTAATGTTGGTAGATGTTATTCATTAGAAAGTTTTATGAATATTTTGAGAGCAAGATGCCTCGTATTTTTCTTAAAATAATTGCAATATTTTAAGCAAACAATTGCTTTAAAAATTCCTGAATATAAGTAATATTCATTCCCAAATTTTCCTATTAATTAAGAATAAAAAAGCAAACAGTTAAGAAGTAAAATTTTCTTAACTTGTTTTGCTTTC
>JAFPYV010000022.1 GCA_017394375.1 bacterium | reverse complement strand
TCTTTAATCTTTTTAATCAATTCTTCATCCCCATTATCAACTAAATCACTTAACAAATTTGCAAGTTCATCATCTCCTGCTTGGTTGATGAATTTCTTTCAAATTTCATGCTTAGTTTGATCCTTTTTTGGACGGCCTGATTTGGTGCCTTTTTTAGGTGATTTACCACTCATTGAAATTAACGCATTCATATTCTTATTGCAATTTAAATACTTTCTGTATTTTATGATAAATCATGCCTTACTTGAATTAGTTAGTTTCCTGTATTTTGCAAATTCAATTCAAACTGTTGGAGTACCTAAAGTTTCATACAATCTGAATAGTTTTATTCATTGATTTGGCTTTAATTGTTTGGACATAAAAAAACAATAATCCTTCCTTTCTTTGAAAGAATTATTGTCCAATTTTAATGTCCCAGTCTAAGAAATTCCTATTTTTGTTTGCAAATTAATATTAATTAAAATAAAAAATAAACTTGTTTTAGTGATTTCAAAACTGGCAAGAGTGATGTTAATAACTTATTAATTTAATTAATAAGCACATTAATAAAGATTTTTATATATTCTTAATCAGTAATATTAAAAATAAAGTTGGATTTATTTTTCTTTTAATAATGATTTTTTAATCATTGTTTGAAGATAAATATTGCAAATAACTTAATGCTGCTTGTCTTTGTGCATCTTTTTTAGTAGGTCCCTTACCCATGAATGTTTTTTTATTTTCATCTATAAGTTTACAAGTTCATTCAAGTTGATGATCTAATCCTTCACTGCTAAATTCAAAGGTAGGTTTTTTAATTCTATTTAATTGAGATAATTCATAGATTTGAGAAATTGGATCTTTGGATAGATCAATTGTTATTTTTTCTTTTTGATAAAGAAGATGATGTTTTGCTAAACATTCATAAATTTGTTTAGCTAATTCATAGCGTGCTTCTTGCTTATTAGGCTGATTATTGATAATGAAGGTTTTCATTCCAATTCCTGAAATGTCAAAAACTACTTGCTTATGATAGTTTCATTCATTATTAACATTTTCACATTCTCAATCATCAAAATCAGGTAATGTAATTGCATTCTTATTTGCTCATTCATTTACTAAGGAAATGTAGTTAACAGTTTGTTGGTGATAATGATCAAAGTAAGTATTAAAATCAATTAAATTCTTTACTACTTTTTCAATGGTTTTTAAATCATAATTGCAATCAATTGTAACTGCACCAATAATTGCTTCAAACAAGTCTTCTTTTACATGATTATCATTATTGACTTGCTGATTATAATCCCCATTGCCCATTAATAATAAGGTGTGTCATTTTAATTTATTAATAATTTGACTTAATGATTCAGTGCGAACTAGATCTTCTTTAATTTCGGTAAATAAAGCTTCTTTAGGTTTATTAACTAAATATTTTTGCTTAAATGTAATTCAATCAGGATTATATTCAGAGATGGTAAATTTATTTGTTAGAACTTTGGTAACAATTAAATCTAAAGCCCGATCACCAACAAATTCTAAAACTTCATTATCATCAATTTGTTCATTTAATTTATGTTCTTCTTTATAACTTCTTCTAGTAAATGCTTGTAATAATAGATTTGGATTTTTAAATTGATAATCTATTAGTTTTTCAATTTTCTTTTGGTTGTCTTCTAGTCAAGACATTTTATACTCCTTTAGTATTGATATTTCCCTCTAAAGGAATAGTAAAAGCATTGATAATAACTATTTATTAAATAAATATTTATGATTTGCAAGTTGATGAATTAAATACTGAATTTAAATTAGTAATACTTGTAAAATTATGGCAATAAAATTACAAATATAAATATTTTATGCTCAAGATTTAACTAATTAACTATTCCAAAGAGGGAACTATATTATATACTATTTCAGTAGTTAAACAAACTAGAGTGCATAAATTCTTTCTAATAATAAGATTTATTTTTAGTTCGTATTTACTTCTTTATGAACGATTCAAAATGTGGCAAAAAAATAATAAAGTTTTATGGTAATTAACTTCTTTTAAGTTAATATTAATTATCTTTTCTATTACTTGTAAATTAATTACATTTACGTATAAGAAATCAATTAATTTTTTTATTATGAAAAAATACTTTTAATTGATAAAGTCTTTTTATCATTTTCATTGAATTGCTATGGTAGTATTGCTATATATGTAATTAAATTTCATTATCATTAATCATTTTTATATTCTTAAATAATTTCATAATATGACAAAAATTATGTTAAAATTTAAGTGAAAATTTTATAGAAATATAATTGATTGTTATTTTTAATATTAGGTACCTAGGTTAAATTATTTATTTTTAGAATAAAAATTTAAATCATTCTTTATACTTGATGTTAAGGATAGGGATTAGTCTATTTCTATAAAATTCCTTTTTTTAAACTAGGACATGAAATTTGGACAAAAATTCAAATTTCGTGTTTTTTATTGTAATTGATTTTTTCTGAATTCGCACATTATTGTAATAATAGATGTAATTAGCAATTGCTTGCCATAATTTGACAAATAACATTTTCTTAATATCTAACCGATAAATTAATTTAGTTTTAAAGATACTGAATCAAAATTCAATATCACGGTTATCAAGCGAATTTGCAACTCGTGACATTGATTGAGTATCGTGATACTTGTGAAGCAATTTTTGATATGATTTTGATGTGTAATCTGCACCATGGTCAGTATGAACAATCGAGCCAGCAAGTTTATGCTTAATAGCAGCAAATGAATCAATGATTAATTTTGCATCATTGTACATTGATAATTCCCATGATTCAATTTCCTTAGTACGATGATTAATTACTACGGAAAGGTAAACAAAATTTTGGGGTGCATCGCAAGGTGCACAAATGTAACTAACATCAGTTGCACGTATAATTTGGTCATGTCTTTTATTATCATAATCTCTTTTTACAAGATCAGAAACTGTTGCAGTAGTATCTTTTCTTTCCGGAATTTTTCTTGCTACTCTAATTTCGCAAGATAAATAATTTTCGTGCATAATTCTACCAATTTGACGGTAGAAATGCAAATTCCATACTTTTGATGGATGATTTGTATAATTGGTTCTTCACCCACACGAAAATAATGATCAACCATGATGT
>JAFPYV010000021.1 GCA_017394375.1 bacterium | reverse complement strand
AATCATCATAAACAAAGCAAATGTCCTTTAATTCTTTAGTGTTAAAGCAAAGTTCAATTTCATGAATTGCATGTCACAAGTCAAGAACAAATTGACCATTAAATGCTTTCGCAATTGTTTTAATATACCGTGCTCCGTCTCCACAAATAAAGATTCTAAATTGGCTTAAATCTCCGTAATAAGTGGTCAAAATGTGCTTAATTTGGCTAATTGTGAGTTCCATGCACTTCTTGCTATCAAAACCAACTTGATTAAAAATTACTGCATTTACTTCATTAATGAAAGGCCCACCTTTATAGTGCTCTTGATAAGCATGAATGACTTTTTACTTGCATTTTTGCTTTTGATTATTGAATCGAAAATTGCGATACGTATCATCAATATCAACGTAAATATTTTTATAATTGCTTGGATTTGTATTAAAATCAACCTTATAGGAAATTGGTTGATTTTTAATCAAGCGATAAATGGTATTAATTGAAATGCAATTTCAATAGCAATCCATGACTTGATTAAAAGTCATTTTTTTAATTACCATTTTGCACATATTTTTAATTTCACTACTTGGAATATGTTGATGCTTTTTAATCCCTAATCATTGATCTAATAAATAAACATATTCTTGATTTCAATTATCGAAATAATATCGTCTATTTATTACAAATTTTCACCTAAAAAGAATGATTGTTTTCTTACGAATTGAAATACATTCATACCTGCTTTTATTTCGCTTCATGCAGATCATTTTGTCTGCATAAATTAAAAAGCAAAATATCATTATTCTAATTATGAAATTTTAATCTCACATAATTTTCTCCTTCTAATTTAATTATAAAAAAATGACAACTTGATTAGTTGCCATTTGTGGATAAAAAAATTTGTTTTTTATGCCAAACCTACAATTATGTGAGTATCACAATTTATTTTAGAAAGAAATAAATATTTTAATCACTTTAATTTTGATTATCAGTTAGTATAGTTTAACTTAAATTACCAAAAAAATTAATTGACTTTATCAGCAGTTAACTAAAAAAATTGATTTATTAATCGATAAATTTTTTATTCAAAAAGCTTCTAAAAAAGAAATAAAAAAAGGCTGAATTTTACCATAATTTACTAAAAAAATACAAAAAATTATTTTTTAAGCAAAAATTAATCTTTTATTAAAAAAATTATTCATCAATTTTCTAGAAATACTTTTTCTTTGTTTTGCATTTGTTTGCTAATTTTTAGCACATAATGAATTAACTTAAAGGAAGGAAAATACATGCAAAGAAAAACCAGAAATTGATTAATTGGTGCAGGCATTGCCATTGGTGCAACTGCCATTATCCTTGGTTCAGTCCTAGGAACTCAATTGAACCAACATTATTCTAATAATGAACTAGCAGCAACTACGAATGCAAATAGCACTACTGCTAACAGTGCAGCAATCAATGCTACAAGAGCAAAAAATAAAGTTGACGATAGTAACTGAACAACTAATAACACCAAAGCCTTATTACCACTACTATATGAAAAGAATGATAATGGTTTTAGTGTGGTAGGAAACAATGAAGTAAGTGACGAAAGCAACGCTGGATATTATCTAAGTCCCAATTTAACTACTACCACTAATCAAACAATTACTTTTATTTGGTATGGTAGTAAAAATGATGTTAATTACGGAGGAGATAAATTAGGAGTATCGACAAGTGATACTAATAGTGGTTATTTCCAATTAACTACATCAATGTTAAGTCAATATTCTTACTATTATTATGTGGCACAAATTACTGATAATGGTACAATCATTAATTCTAATACTTCCAATGACCTTAAAGTAACATTAACTAACCCAATTAATATCAGTAGTTTAACCATTAATCTGGATGGAAATACCATTACTTCTCTTTCCAGTGAATATTTATTAACTACTAGTGATAATTTTCATTTAAAAGCAACCACTAGCATTCCAGCTAGTGCAACTAACATTAGTTATCACTGATATGCAACAACTAATAGTGGTACTAATTTAACTCAACTACAAGATGCTAATGATGTTACTTCATTGGGATCTAGCACCACTGCTACCTTTGCTTTAAATCAAAACGTTATTAATGCCAAATTTACTACTTTCTTTGTTGAAGTTAGTGCTACTGTGAATGGACAAACTTACACCCAAACTGATCAAACTAGTTTAACTTATAATGATACTAATGAAATTAGTAATGCGACTATCACATTATCAAATTCAACCATCTACATTGGTCAACAAAATGATTATGCAACTATTACTTTATCATATACAGTGAATGCTGCTTTGGAAGGTAAAGCATGTAATGTGCAATTTTATGGTGTAAATCCATATGTTAATGGAGAAAGTAGCACTGGTACTAGTTTCATTGGTCAAGCAAGCGGTACGATTTCTAGTTCAAGTGACAGTGGTCAAATTACATTTAATTTAAGTAATGATAATGCTTTTTATGGTAAATACTATGCCGTAATTACGGTTGCTAATTATGCATTTACTACCCAAGCAGTTATTCAAAACATTAAGCAAGCATACACCACATCAAACAACAATACTCCATCAATTGTCAACAACAATAATTCAACTTCAAATTCCAATAAAAACACTGATTCCACTCCAAGTACAAACCAATCATCTTCTACTAAAAATACTGACTCATCTCCTGATAAAACAAGTACAACCAATTCTGACAGTAAAACAGCAACTTCCTCTAGTACTTCATCCACTAAAAATCAAACTCCAATTACGCCAACTTTAGTTGAAAAACTAGCAACTAATTCGATTAATTTACAAGATTTAGTTAATAACCTAAAAATTAGTAATATTGCTACTTTTTACAATAACTATTATGCTGGTCAATACACAACTGATTTGGCAACTTATTTAACTAATAGTAGTGATACGAACATCACGCTTAGTGATTTAACAACTAATATTAGTGATAGTAAAACTAATAACTCCTGAGGAGATGTCACTGGTTTTAAAGTAACTAATAACTCCAAAGATATTGTTCAATTAGAAACCAGCGGGGGAGTATTAATTAGCACAATCAATCCTGGTGATAGTAGCACCATAACCCTACCGGCAAGCATGGATATTAGTATGAATTTGCCAACTAATACGTTCGCTAATAGTAGTGTTACTTGAGTAATGGGTAACTTAATTAATGATAAATCCAATACCATTGCTTATGCTCCAGCCAGAGCATTTTGAAGCCAATCTCGATATGGTAGCAATGGTTACTTATTTTCTTTTTTTGGCATTGATAACTACAATTCATACAATTATGGTTTCAAGTATGGAATTAACAATGAATACACAATGGACACTACTAAATGATCTACTTATCAATGAGGTTTAACAGATGGTTGTATTTTGATGAGTTGAGTAGCACAAATTCTGGGTTGAAATGAATCAAACCAAGATGTATTAAGTGCATATAAAGTTTACATTCCCGTTGAAAGTCAAAGTGGATCAATTATTATTAACCAAGTAAAGTTTAATAATACTTGATATGATACTGATTTTACCATTGCATGTGGTAATGGATTCCTTCTTTGATAATTAAACCTAATTAATTAATTTAAACAATAGATAATAACAAAAAGAGATGTTTTTTAGAAGCATCTCTTTTCCTAAAGTGAAATTTCAAGTGCAACGACTTTAAAAGGAGTTATTGCACTTTTTTTGTACAAAAAAGTGTTAAAGTTAATTACCATGGAATATACATTTTTAAGCCCAAGTGAAAGAAATTTAATTCAACATTTTTTCAATGATGAAAATTTATCAATCAGTCAAATTGCAAAAAAATAAATTGCAGTAAATCAACAATTTCGTGAGAATTAAAAAAAATACATTTGAACATTTTATGATGCAGAAATTGCTAGTAAGAAAGCGTTTTGTGGTCATCGGAATAAATACTTTTTTCATAGCTTAAAATATGAAGAATTTTCAAAGTTATTTTTGCGATATTACGACAAGCGATATCATGGTGTAAATGCCACGTATCATAAGATCCAAGTTGAACATCTAAATATCACGATGCCTTCCCTTTACCAAGTGTTCAATTTAATCAATAACTTCAACTAGATTATTAAATCTTGTGATCGATTAAGAACACTTTAGGAAAAATGGTCCAAAGCGAACAGTTGGCATTTTTTCTAAATTCAAGGATAAATTTGTTCTTCCCATCTGAACTCGCCCTAAATCCGTGGATTTAAGGCAAGAATATGGGGATTATGAGGTCGATTTAATCATTGGCCGTAAATCAACTGGGTATGATAATTTGCTAACGTTTAAAAAACGCAAAAGCAGAAAGCTTTTTATTAAGCGAGTGAAAAGCAAGAATCCAATGAAAATCAATTCCATCATTAAGAGCATCATTGATGAAAATCATCTTCATGTGAACAGCATTACTGTTGACAATGGAATTGAATTTCAGAAGATTGGACTGCTAGCTTATTGAGTTAAATGTAAAGTGTATTTTTGTGAACCATATGCATCATATCAAAGAGGTTCCAATGAAAACCTAAATGGATTAGTCAGAAGGATGTACAAAAAGAAAACAAATTTCAATGAAATTACTGATGAAGACATTTACAACTTACAAGAAAAAATTAACAACATGCCACGTCAAATGTTTAATTGAAAATCAAGCAATCAAATTTTTGATGAAATAAAAAAATAGGAGTAAAAATTCTCCTATTTCTTGTATAATTTTCTCGAAACACAAGTGTTGCACTTGAACTTGCAATTCGGGTGACAACTAAAGTGGTTGTCATTTTAGTGAAACCTACAATCTTAAAAGTCTCCCAAATAATTGCAATATTTTAAGCAAACAATTGCTTTAAAAATTTCTGAATACAAGTAATATTCATTCCTAAATTTTACTATTAATTAAGAATAAAAAAGCAAACAGTTAAGAAGTAAAATTTTCTTAACTTGTTTTGCTTTCCCATTAAAATATTTGAATCACTTTTTTAATTTTTGGTATTATATTTTCAGTTGTCATTTACACGACACCTACAAAAACGTGAGTCTCTCCATTTTTTTATAATTAAACTAAAACAAGAAAATTATGTGAGTCTCCCAAAACTATGATTAGAAATTGGATTCTTAATTTGTTTTTTAATGAAAAATAATTTAACTTATTTTGATTCTTAGGATGATAATTTAAAACTTAAAAGTTTTCTTCTTTATTAATCATTAGTTATATTAAAGTTTAATAATTGCTTTAAATAATCTTGATATTGTTCTTTTCGTAATTTAATTTCTGCAAGAATACCATCTTGTCAGTTAGTAGTAAGATTATTGAATTGATCAAGAATTTGAACAATTTTATTTTGAGATTTCAACCAGGAAGGATAATTTCTAGATTGCAGGTGTTTAACTTATTAGTATTTAGGATTTACTTTATTAATTTATAATGTACCATCTAACGAACATTTTAATTTTGTAAATACGTCAATATAAATAAAATAAAAAATAAATAATTTATCAATTCATGCTGATAAAGATAAAGGAAACTAAAAATGGATAATGATCAAAAACCATTGCTGCGAATTTCAATTCGTTCCCCTGATTTAGATGTTTTTCGAATTGATGAAAGTTACGATATTAGAAAGTTCATCATTAATAAACAAAAAAAGTTTGATGTTAAAAGTGCTAATTTCATAGATTTTCCCAAATTATTCAAAAAATTTCAATCTATCTGTAATTGTAAAATCTTTGCTAATATTGTGCCCTTATCATTAGCAATTACATTTTAGTGTGTTTTATTGCCTTTATTTGTGATTTTGTTGATTACTGACTATATCCGTCCTTAATGCAACTTATTTGGTGGTTTTTAGCCTTAGCAATTTTCTTCACAATTGTTTATTGCATTTTATTATTTATTCCGTGAATGGCAGGTCATTATTATAATAAAAAAGAACTTCCAATTTTAAAAGCATTATTTTTAGAAATGCAATCACATGGTTATATAGAAAAAAACCTTAATCAATATCATGATAATTTGCAAATGGCATTTTGGCAATATCACTGGTATAATTGGCATCAAGATTTAGATCACTATTTAATGCATTGAAAATCATATTACGGTTTTTTGAGCCTCAAATATTTCTTTTGGGCATATGATAATCTAAAGTTTCCAATTGATGAAAATTTACCTTGAAATTGTTGATTTAATCGCTTTGTCCAAATGTATGCACCAAATGATAACTATATTAAACGCATTTTTGAAAATAAAAAAGATAATTAATCTTTTAAATCACAAATTAAGAATAATTTAATCCATCATTTTTTTGAAAGAAAAAAATAGATAACTTTTTTAATTTAAATAAGAAGTTAATATTTGTTAGGAAATATTTTTAAGAACATAATAATTGATAAACTGTTGAGACAAGTAAAACTAAGATGATCAAATATAACATTCCAGATTATTACTTTGAAAAATTTTGTGAAAACGAAAGTTATGATATTAGAAAGTACATTAAAAATAACCAAACAAAATTTGATGTAACTGTTACTTATCCTTCTCAATTTCCAAGTTGATTTTTGCAGTTTAAATATTTACGTGGATACCAATTAATGGGATGAGCATTTTTAACGGGGGGATTAATTTCATTATTATTTTTTATTACGTTAATTAGCTTAGCTTATACAAATTTGCAAAGTAGTTGGTATATTTATTTATTTATGAAGAAGTTGTTGATTCTTCTTTGCGTTATTTATTGTCTTATTAATTCTTTTTCTTGCTTTCTACTTATATTCATTTGTTCGCTATAATTTATATAACAAGACTTACTTAAATAAATATCTTACTATTTTTAAACAAATGCAAAAACTAGGAGCCATTGAACAAAATCTTGATCAGTATCCTTTAACTTTACAAATGGCTTTTTATTCAAGAAAAGAATGAAAAAAGACAAATAAACACCTTCGATATTGCAGTTGATTTGGAATATTATCACTAAAGAAGTTCTTTTATGATTATGATAAACAACAATTTCCGATTAAAATAAACTTACCATTTAATAAGTGATTTGCTGATTTTTGTGCTACCAAAAATATTATTGTCCATTAATTAGTAATGATTGCAATTGTTTGCAAAAACAAATAATTGTTTTTATTAAACATTTTGATTAGCAATAAATGTTTTAAAGTGTTGTAATTTTTTAATATTGATGCTAATCAAGTACTGAATATATAATCATTTTTTGATAAACAATTACAACATTTAATAGTAATTTAAATCTTAAATACATTTTGCTTATATTACGTTTTTAAAAATACAATATATAAATTAATTTTTAGTATATTTATAAAAAATTAGAGTAAAAAATATGGGAATTTCGAATTCTCATATTTTCCCGAATTGCAAGTTCAAGTGCAACACTTGTATTTCGAGAAAATTATATAAGAAATAGGAGAATTTTTACTCCTATTTTTTTATTTCATCAAAAATTTGATTGCTTGATTTTCAATTAAACATTTGACGTGGCATGTT
>JAFPYV010000003.1 GCA_017394375.1 bacterium | reverse complement strand
ATAACTCATTTTCAGTTGTTGATTAAATTGAACACTTGACGAACAGAAGGCATCGTGATATTTGGATGTTCAACTTGGATCTTATGATACGTGGCATTTACACCATGATATCGTTTGTCGTAATATCGCAAAAATAACTTTGAAAATTCTTCATATTTTAAGTTATGAAAAAAGTATTTATTGCGATGACGAGAAAGTGCTTTTTTATTAGCAGCTTCCGCGTCATAGAAATAATCTGAAGTATTTCTTTTTAATTCCCGGGAAATTGTTGATTTATTGCGATTTATTTTCTTTGCAATTTCACTGATTGATAGATTTTCTTCATTGAAGAAATGTTGAATTAAATTTCTTTCACTTTGATTTAAATGTGCGTATTCCATGATTAATTAACTTTACCACTTTTTTTGTACAAAAAAAGTGCAATAACTCCTTTTAGAGTCGTTGCACTTGAAATTTCACTTTAGGAAAATATTGCCTTGTGATAAAGCAATATTTTTTCATTGATTATATTCAATTATTTTTTTAAAGTGAAGAATGATTGGGAAGCAATTTGTTCAAGACTAGTACCATGATTGATGAGATATTTTAATCATTCATAGTAAGCATTATTTTTCTTTAATTGGTTGCTTTCAGTAAGGGTTGGATTTAATTTCTTATTTAAACTGTAAAAACTAGTTCCTTCCTTAATCACAATATTAAAGAGTTTAACTAATCCAGGATAAATTACTTGTTCTTTATGTTTGTAATCCTTGTCATTAAAGATGGCACTAAATTTATCATTATCGGCAAATAATTCGGTTACTTTTTTAGCAGGATCACTCATTTCAGTTAAATATGCTTTTACTTCATTAAAATTAATGCTTTGGTTGTGAATTCTACTTAATAAAGCAATAAAAGCAATTCCAATTGTTGTTGCATTATTAGCATATACTAATTCTGGTTCACTAAAACCATTATTTGGATCATTTAGTAATTGATTATAAGCATATTGAATATAAAGTAAATCGCGTAAGATGTGAGCATGTCTTGCTAATTTATCTTTATCATGAGCTGGGAACATAAAATTATAAAATTTGTCTTCAAAAACTTTAGCATTTGAGTTTCTGCTAAAAGCAGGTAATTGTAAAATGCCTGCCATCATTAATTTACCTGCTTCTAGTAAATTAACAATTTCGTACATATGTAATGATTTCTTATCTAACTTAACTTTTGGACCTCGTTTCATTACGTACAAGATGTCATACTTTGTTAATGCTTTTTGGAATTCAATTTGTTCGTTACTGTTAGCTTTTAGATCTTCTTCTTTAATTGGTTTTTGTTCATTGGCAGCTTTAGCAATTTCTAAAACAAATTGATTTTGTTGTTGTTCATTTTCACCTTGCATCTTAATGATTTTACATGGTAAGTAAAAATCAGGAGTTGCATCATCAAATGAGAATTTATTACCAATTAAATAGGTAGTTTGACCCCCATTAACAATTGAGAAATCAGTAAGTTCTACTTTGTTTCCTACTATTTTGTAATTTCTACATACAATTGTTAAACCATTGTTTTTATATCAAAATTGATCGGGATGATTAATAATCGAATCTTTAATATCATTATCAATTTTTTTAAGTTTGACATAAAAACGTAAGTTGGCCCCAAATAATTGATTAGCATTTTCTTTGTAATCTCATCACAAATTATGTAATGATTTAGCTGATAAACTAACAATTAAAGCATTATTATTAAATTCAAGGACTTTATTAGAATAAATTCCTAGTTCTTCAAAACTAACATAAGGTCGTTCCCGATTAAAGTTTTGCATTTCAAGTGCTAAATCTGCAGCTAATTTAATGTTCAATGCATATTTATCAGGATTCTTAGTTAATTCATCAAACTTTGTTTGTAATGCTTGTAAATTAATTTCTCGTTTAGTATTTAGGGTCTTTGGATATAAAAGAACAAATCTTACTATTCCATTTTCACTGGGTTCAGGCATGAGTGCTAGTTTAGTTTTTAAATTAGGACTAATTGATGATTCTTTAACCTTAGGATCTACATCATTAAAATTAAAAATTGTTTGATTATTATTAGAACCTTGTTTAAATGCGGGATAGTTGGATTGAACATTATTATATGTATTTCACATCTTAATAAGATCAGCAAGAATTTCATCTTGCGTACAATTACTGCTTGTGTTTACTTTAAATAACACTACATCTTCATTATTATCATCAACTGTTTTTAAAATTGCATTAATTGGATCATTTGCAATTAATTCGTATTGATCATTAAAAATTAAATTGCGATTAATGTCATTAATATTTTGTCGGTCATTTAATTCAAGTTGATTAAAATACTTATTTTTAATCATAAAGAACAAGAAAGTATATGGATCATCTTTACCTTTAAAATAAGGTGTATGATCCTTAAAATCTTCTATCATTTTTGCAATGATAGAAGCATTATTATTTTTATTCATAATTACTCCTTATTTATAAATTGAATATTTAATAAAAGATCAATGTTTATAATTTTACTAAATTTGATCGATCGTGATCAACTTTTAAAAGTTTTAGACATAAATAGCCAATTGGTATTATTTGCTTGTAACAAATGAATTTATGTTCTGGAATTTTTGCCATGACATATAGAAATGAATTGCGCTAAAAAGAAAAGTGGATCATTTTAGATTCACTTCCCATTATTTTTAATTAAATTTATATTGGTTATTCTTTTTGCTTTTCAAATAAATCTTGGGGTTGGCATTCAAAGAAATTAGCAAGTTTATTTAACACAGTATGGCAAACTTTTTGGTTAGTTTCTAACCTTTCTAAAGTTGCAGGACGCATGTGTAATAACTTAATTAGTTCTTGCTTGCTAATGTGCTTTGCATTTAACTTCATTCAAAGTTTGTTGTAATTAAAAGTCATGAGAGACTCACGTTTTTGTAGGTGTCGTATAAATGACAACTGAAAATATAATATCAAAAATTAAAAAAGTGATTCAATTATTTTAATGAGAAAGCAAAACAAGTTAAGAAAATTTTACTTCTTAACTGTTTGCTTTTTTATTCTTAATTAATAGGAAAATTTGGGAATGAATATTACTTATATTCAGGAATTTTTAAAGCAATTGTTTGCTTAAAATATTGCAATTATTT
>JAFPYV010000020.1 GCA_017394375.1 bacterium | reverse complement strand
CAAACTGTTGGAGTACCTAAAGATTCATACAATCTAAATAGTTTTATTCATTGACTTGGTTTTAATTGTTTGGACATAAAAAACAATAATCCTTCCTTTCTTTGAAAGAATTATTGTCCAATTTTAATGTCCCAGTCTATTTTTACTCCTATTTTTTTATTTCATCAAAAATTTGATTGCTTGATTTTCAATTAAACATTTGACGTGGCATGTTGTTAATTTTTTCTGGGAGAATTGCAAAATTGTAGGTTTTCCCTAAAATCTTTTTACTTTTAAGAGAAATGACAACAGAAAAGTTGTCATTTTTTTATAATTACTTATAAGGAGGTAAGTATGGAAAATCCAAGCAAAGAATTTGAAGACTATCAAAGGCAATGATTTATACAAAAAGATAAAAAATTACTTCTAAAACGAGATAAGAATCAATTTAAATGTATTTCAATTAGATGAAAAACAATAATTTTTCATAATACGAAAATTGAGGTACCACGAAGATGCTATAAAGATTTAGCAACAGGTAAATATGTGTTTTTATTAGACGAATATTTAAAGATCAAAAATCATCAACACATAGCAAAATTAGATATACAAAAAATTTGCAAAATGGTGTCAAAGAAAAAAATGACTTTTAGTCAAGCTACAGAAATATATGGAAACTCCATTTCCATAAGTACTGTTCATCGCCTGATTAAAAATCATAAACTAAATTTCAAGGTAAATTTTAATACAAAACCATCGATGCACAAAATAATTTATATAAATATTGATGATGCATATCGAACTTTAAAAGTTGGCAACAACTGAGTTAAATGCCAATTTAAAGTTATTCAGATTTATCAACAATATTTCAAGAAGCAAAAATTTTTCATTAATCAAATAAAAGCAGTTTTTATTAATAAAAACAAAATGGGATCATATAAAAGTACGATGCTAGCAGTTGATAAAATCAAAGGCATTTTGGCTAAATATTATGGAAATTTAAGTGATTACCGTATCATTGTTTGTGGTGATGGTGCACGTAATCTAAAGTTAATTGCTGAAAATTTAGGGGCTGAATTCTGCCTAGATAAGTTCCACTTATATAACAAAATATATTTTGTTTTAAAAACGCAAGCTTTTAAAAAGATTGATTTTATTTTCAAAAACTGCACTGATTCAAAGTATAAGAAAAATTATTTACGTAAGCAAATTATTGAAATGCTTGAAGATGGAAAAATAAGACAAGTAATTCAAAAATTAATTGATATCAAAAACAATTTCGATATTCATTCTTCTGATTTGAATAAATTAATCAATTACATGCAAAATAATTTAGAAGCAATTGAATTTTGGTCTGATCCAGTTTACTGTGGAACATTCACTGAAACATTTGTTCAACAACTTGTTAAAAGTTATTTTGGAAATGTTGGTAAATGATATTCATTGAATAGTTTTATGAATATTTTACGTGCAAATTGTCTTGTTAACTTTTTAAACTAAAACCTTGATTTTTTAGTTAATTAATTTCTAAACTATCTTGAAAATTACTCTGATTAATTTTGCTATAAAAAACAATGATAAGTAATAAAAAAAGTTAAGAATATTTTTTCTTAACTAGTTTTAGTTTCTACCAAAAAATAATTTGCTATTTTATGATTTTTTGGTATCATGTTTTTAGTTGTCATTTTAAGGGCACCTACAATATTGAAAGTCTCCCAAAATTTAATCTATTAATCAAAATTAATTATTTGCTTGGGCTAGAAGCAACATCAATTAATGAATTATCATTTGGATGATGTTCTAAATAAGATTGATTTAATTTCTCAAAAAAGACAACAAACGCATATAGCCATCAACTAGTGGTATTAATCCCAAAACTTTTGCGATTAAAACTTGGAAAGAAATTGCATTGAGATAAAGCATTTTGAATTAATTTTGGGTATTGTTGCACATCAGCAACAATATAGTCCATCATCATCAACTTCTTAAAGAGTTTTAAATACTTATTTAATAAAACAAGTATTCAACATAAAAGTATTATTAGTACTAAAAGACTGCCCAAAATTCCCACGGTTATTAAGATATATCCCACCATATATAAATATGAAGAAGGTTTAGCTGTTACTTCAAAATAAATTCCGGGAATCAACATCTTGATCATAAACCCAAGTGTTGAAAACAGAATTGAAAGAAAGATTGCTAAATAATCTTTTCTGACTTTAATTGGACTTTTAGTAATTTTTTTTGTTAACGAATAGTAATCATTGCAAATAATATATTGGCTAATATCATAATTGCAATCAGCTAAACATTCTTGTTTAAAAGTTAATTTCATAATAAAGTAGTTTTTAATTTTATTTAATTTATTAACCAACTAAAAAGTTTCATGAATTAAATAATGAATAAACAAAAAACAATAATCCTTTGTTAATACAAGAATTATTGTTAATTTCAACTATTAATTAAAGTTAATTATTTCTTTGGATTAGAAACAGCATCAATTAAAGAATCATTATTGGGGTGATGTTCTAAGTAGACTTGATTTAATTTATCAAAAAAGGAAGCAAACGCATATAGTCACCAACCCGTCATGGTAATTCAAAAGTTTTTCTTGTTAAATGCATGAAAATAATTACATTGATATAAAGCATTTTGAATCAAAATTGGGTATTGAGCATAATCAGAAATAACGCATTCCATCAAGATTAGTTGATTGAAAAGTTTTAAATACTTGTTTAGTAAAACAAGCCGTCAACATAGCAGGCAGATTTCAATTAAAAGTCCACTGCAAATTCCTACTCCCAATAAGATTAATCCCACCTCATTTAAATAAGAGCCATGAGGATAGATAACTTCATAACAAATGCCAATAATAATCATGATAATCATATAAGCAATTGTTGGAATAATAATGGAAAGAAAGATTGTTAAATAATCTTTTCTAACTTTACTAGGACTTTTAATAAATTGTTTAGTTAATTGATAATAATTATCATTAATGATGTATTTATTTACATCATAATTGCAATCAGTTAAACAATCTTTTTTATGTGCACACTTCATAATTATTTAACCCATAATCATTTTATTTAATTGGTAATAATTAAACTGGAACTAAAGTTAATTTTCTAAACCAAAATATTTAGTTCATTGATCTTTAAATTCATTTAAACATTCTGCGAATGTTTTTTCTATGTTATTGGTTTGCATTTTGGCTAATAAGATTAATTGGGCAATTTTATTAATAGCATTTTCATCATTACTAAACGTAATTGATTGGCCATTTTCATAATCTAATAATACTGCTTGATCACATTTAAAACATAATAGTGGTTCTCATAATTGTAAGTGTTCTCAAAATTCAACTTTTAATTGTTCAAAGTTAGTTTGATTTACTTTGACATTAACTTGGTGTAAATACCTACTAAACATTTGGAAAATTGCTTTAACTCTAACATTCTTCACCAAGGTAGCACTGATTTTTTGATATTGTTCATACGTTAACTTTAATCAATCAAAACTTCAATCAAAATGCTTTTGTAATAAATTAATGGCAAATAAATACATCACAGTTTGTGCTTTATGTTGAGTATCTAAAGTACTAGTACACTTTAGTTCAAATAAAGTGTTTTTGTTAATTAAATCAACTCGTCCTTTATAAAAGATTTTTCATTGCCTAAACAAATCATTATCAAACAATGAGTTATCAATATAGCGTTCATTAATTAGATCACTGTATGCTACGTGAACAGTATATTGATTATCAGCCATTCCAAGTTCTAACATTAATGGTTGTTCATACGCATACGTATGGATATTAAATTGCTTAAATAACGCATTAATCTTATCATATTGATCAAATTGATCTAACCAACTGTAATCTTCTAACAATAAATTCCCATTAATTTCTTGCGATAAAGAAATTACTAAATTTCAAAAATGTAATTTATCTTTCACGCTAGCATGTTCATACCAATCTAAGATGGTTTGATGACTATTAGTAAATTGTTCATTTCATAACTTATAGTTCTTAATGATTAAATCTTTACTGGCTCATTTATTTACATCAATCGTACTTCAAAGATTTAATTGACTATAAAATTCCTCTAAGCTTTTTTTAAAGTATTGGTAATTTTGGGTTTTAGTATATTCCATTAGTAAATAAAAGGCATTTAAAACATCTAATTCTTGCTTAAAAATCATGTTATTATTAGTTAATTCATGTTTTAAATTTTCTAAGGTATATAACACGGGATTTTCGTGATAATTAGGTAACTTACTAATTGCATAATCTATTTTTTTCACCATGTCATCATTAACAAACTTAATGCATTCACTGGGTTCTACTACTAACAATCGTAATGGAATTGATTCGTGTCATTTATATAAATTTGGGAGACTCACATAATTGTAGGTTTTTTGGAAAAGTGCTCTTTTAAAGATAGGGAATGACAACTAAATGTGTTGTCATTTTTTTATAATTAAACTAAAAGGAGAAAATTATGTGAGATTGAAATTTCATAATTAAAATAATGATATTTTGCTTTTTAATTTATGCTGACAAAATGATCTGCATGAAGCGAAAT
>JAFPYV010000001.1 GCA_017394375.1 bacterium | reverse complement strand
TCTGCACCTTGGCCAGTATGAACAATCGATCCAGCAAGTTTATGCTTAATAGCAGCAAATGAATCTATGATTAATTTTGCATCATTGTACATTTGATAATTCTCATGATTCAATTTCCTTAGTACGATGATTAATTACTACAGAAAGGTAAACAAAATTTTGGGGTGTATCGCAAGGTGCACAAATGTATGTAACAGCAGTAGCACGAATCATTTTTTTATGATTTTTATTATCGTAATCTCTTTTTACTAGACCTGGAATCATTGCAGTGGTGTCTTTCCTTTCTGGAATCTTACGTGCTACTCTAATTTTACAAGATAAATGATTTTTGTGCATAATGCCTACCAATTTGACGACCAGAAATGAAAATTCAATATTTTTGATGGATGATTTGTACAATTAGTTCTCTACCTACACGAAAATAATGATGAGCAATGATGTCATAGGTCATATTCGTTAGTTTTTCTTTGTGTGACTTACACTTATCAATTAACTTTTCTTTTTAATTTCTAAGATTGCAAATATACGACTTAAACAAATATAAAATGCTCCTCTTTTGTTGTGAAGATAATTCGGATTTTTTCTTAATAATTTTTTTGATGATATCAATAAAATCTTCATTATCGTTATCTACCATTTTTTAAGAATATTAACTACTTCATTTTCACCAATTTTGTCCATAAATTGTTTCAAATTTAAATCTTATCTTTGGAATTTTTAGGGTACCTATTTTGATGCCTTACCCGCCATCAAAATTAATGTATTCATATTTCTATGATAGTGCAAAAATTTGTTGTATTTTTTGAAAAACAAATACTTAGTGGCTTTGTTAATTTTTCGATAATTTCCATATTTGAATCACAAAGCATGAATACCTTGTGTTTCATAAATATCGAATAATTCAAGTCATTGATTTGGTTTTAATTGACATAAAAAAACAATAATCCTTCCTTTCTTTGAAAGAATTATTGTCCAATTTTAATGTCCTAGTCTAGTAAATGCAAGTTTTTATTTTATACTAAATCAAATAATCCTAGATACTTTTAAAAATTAATATTAATGGGAACAAAAATGATTATCGTTTATTAACAATATGACAAATTAATTTTGTTCAAATTAAAGCACAAAAATTATTTCTTTATTTAGATGTTTCGTAGTTTTCAACGTCTAAATTTACTGTGTAACTATTAGTTTTTTCTATTTCTTTTTCAGCTTTTGAAAATTTTGGTAAATTGTTATTTTTATTTATGAATTTTCTCAAATACTCAAACACCTTTTTGAAATTTTCAATTGTATTAGTTTCAACTACACCTGTTAATTCATTTGGATTTTGTTGTTTATCTCAGATTTCTTTTTGAATGATTTTTTTAAAAGTAACTGACATACTTATATTCTTATTTCATTTATGAATATCATCCTTAGGTTCTAAATTTTTTAAATTAAATTTTTCAATATCTTTTTCATCAAATAAATTTTCAATTTCTTTGAAATTAGAATCCACATCAGTTAGTTTAATAATAGCAAGCGGATTAGAATCCTTTTCATTTAATTTATAAAATTCATCACCTTGCCAATCACCATCAGTAAGAATCAAACTATTTCAACTTTTAATCTTGCGTAACTGATCAAGCTTTTCCTTATTTTGTTTTGTTTTGCCCAAACCATTAATTGGTAAAAATGTAAGATTATTGAAACAACCAATTAATTTTTTCATCGCAACAAAATAATTGTAATCAGTAATTCCCTCTACAAAAATGACAATTTGGTTTGGATCTAATAAGATGCTATTTCTTACTGTTAATGATTCACGAATAGGAAGCAATGAATCAACATCATCAGGATTAACTGTGGTAAAACTGTTATTAATTCATGTTGTATTATCACTTTGAGGAATCAGAAGTCTTATTTCATCTAAATAATCTAAATCAACAAGAAATGGAGTATGAGTAGCAATTGCAAATGTAATACCTGAATTAATGCTAAATTTTTTTAAGAAATCTCGCAATTCTTCCTGTCCTTTAACATGTAAGTTTGTTCCAGGTTCATCCATAATGATGATATCACCGGGTACAAAATTCTTCATGGCATATACATTAAAGAAAAAATTAAAAAATCATCGAAAACCAGTTGATTGGTGATTTAATGTAAGTGCAATGTCATCATTATTTTTATGATCATACTTAAAAATATTAAAGGCAATATATTCAGGGTGAAAATTAAATTCAAATCGATACTTATCTTCATTAATACAATACAATTCATTAAATAACTTTTCGACATCACTATTAATTTCCTTATTGAATTTTTTAGCATTTTGTGAAAGAATACTATCATTATTATTTTGCTTATATTTTGTATAGATATTAAGAATAAATGATTTATCAATTTTTAATATATGCATTAGTGAATTAAAGAAATTATTTTGGTCTAACTCATTAATTTTGAATTTCAAATCATTATCAGTAATATTGTTTTCAACATATCTCATTATTTTTGGTGATTTTTTAGGCAATCATTTTAAATTTTCGGGAGACTCACATAATTGTAGGTTTTTTGGAAAAGTACTCTTTTAAAGATATGGAATGACAACTAAATGTGTTGTCATTTTTTTATAATTAAACTAAAAGGAGAAAATTATGTGAGATTGAAATTTCAT
>JAFPYV010000019.1 GCA_017394375.1 bacterium | reverse complement strand
TATCAAGAATATTTAACCCAATTAAATAAATTATTTGAACTTAACCATCAATTAATCCAAATTTACAATAATGAAATCACATTGGTTGCTGATAAACTGTATGATAAAATAGGCAAAAATTATGAATTTTATGATTATTGAATAACTTTTTATAAATTAGATTATTTTTATTTTGATCGCCTCTCAAGCAAATTAGAAGAAGTTGATCAAAGTAAATTATCAATTAAAAAAGCGTTGTTAATTACTAAAAACTTAGTTGATACGGATTTTGCAAAAATTTTATGCTTAAAAAGTATTAAGAAAGAACTAAATGAAAAAATAAAAAATACTTTATTGGTTAAAAATCTTACCAAAGGATTAAATCATTTCATGACAGGATATTTGCAACTAAGAAAATTAGCTGAGCAATTAAATCTTAATTACAACGATGATTTAAGCAACATGACTTTTGGTTTAAATCTAATTGAAGATAAATCAATTGATTTAATTGATTTTAATAGGCTATTAATAAGTAATGATTGAATCAAACTTTTAAGTGATTACTAATAAGCGTAATGATTAAAAAAATGAGTAATAATTAATAAAAAGGTTAATAAAGAATATTTAGGTAAATAAAAATTACTAATCAAATTTAACTAAATAATTAATTAACATTTAGTTATTTAAAATAAAACAATCATCATGATAGTAAATTATTATTAACAACAGGAAAATTAATAATGACTAAAAAAGAATACGTTACTAAATTAAATAACTTAAGAAAACCTTAAATTGATATTTGCGATTTATTAAACCATCTAGTGTTTGCAAATTATAACATTGTTTTTGGCTGACATGATAATTATGGCAATAATCCCAATTCAAGGAAAATTTTATGAATTGCAAGGTAAATATGAAGCCATATGTGAATGCACTATCAATGAAGATGCAAAAAGTACTTCAATTGACTTCTCATTAGTTTTATGAAAATGATTAGTTGAATGAGGAGCAAGACTACTAGATTGATGAGAAGATACCATGAGTATGCAAGAATACGGAATGGTATTTAAGAAAGATATAAAGTAGATACATTTATGATTCAAAAGCAATTGAAAAAAATAAAAGAAGCCCATCGAATAAAAAATGCTTGCAGTTCAATACCGCACAAATTTAAAGACAATTAACCTCGGATTAGTAACTGAAAATTCTCCACTTAATAATGAAACCAATGAAGTAAATGATTCCCAATCCTTTGTTAAATATAGTGATTACAAATTGCTGTTAAGAAAAATTAAATCATTAGAAGATATAATTAAAAAATTAAAAGATGAACTAGAAGTAGTTCATTCCCAATTGGACTATCTAAGTGATCATCTATATGGCACTGAAAATAGGCTTGTATCAAAATAAATAAGTCATCTAAATTAGTAGTTAGTAAAAGTAAATAAATTCTACTCATAAGTAATTGCTTTTAAAAAAATAATAAATGTCTTTAGTCAATGCTTAATGTTTGTTAATTTACATTCAAACTAAGATAAAGGAATTAGAAAAACAAATAAATGGCATAACCAAACTATTAAAATTTGCATAATTATATGGTTGGTTAGCATCAATTCTAAAACGCTGATTATGTTAAAATATTAGTAGTTAATAAATTAATTTGAATTTCCTTGATATTGCACTTAATATATAAACCCTAAGGAGAAAAGCAATCATGGCAAATTGCACCAGTGAAAAAGATACTTTACTTAATCAAATTGCTAGTTTAGAAGCTAAAGTTACTAAACTAGAACAAGAAAATAAAGAACAAAAAACTTACATCAAATTCTTGCAAAATAAATTGCGTTCTTTATCATCTTCTTTACATGAAACAAACCAAGAAATGGATGTTGAAGATGAAGATGATATTCTAAATGATGAAGATAATCAAGACGCAACTGATGAATACAAAGATTTTGATTAATTAAAAGCAAGATGGCAAAAGAAATAACTAAACAAGAAGCTAAGGAAGCTAAATCAACTACTTATGTTAGCAAAGAAGAATATAACCAATTAAAATTGCAAGTTAAAGAATTGCAATTAACCGTGCATAATTTGGAACTAGCAGTAGCAACATTAAACGACAAGATTTATGACCTTGAAGTTGAAGATGATAGTGTTGATGAATTAGATGACTTAGAAGATGATGGTGATTAAGTAATCCTTAATCACTTTTTTATTAATTTATAATTAAAAATGAATAAAGGAATAATTTATTTTAAAAAATTATGATTGTAGATTATGAATGGTTATTAGCACACTTGCTTGACGCAATTAAGCAATGTCGAAAATGTTTAAATAACTATGTACAAATTTTTGCTTGATATAGCCATTATGGAACTAGAGGAATTAGTTTTTCCCAATTTTATAAAGATGTTGGATTATGAAAAGAAGCGATTGTTCAAACAGCATCAACAATCGATCGTGATGAACCAATTACTGATAAAGTGCATGCATTTGAACCAATATATAACGCAGGTTTAGTGTTATATAACCGGGCAAGTAATGCATTATATGAAAGTGAAATTGCTGATTCCTCTGAAGATGGGGGTGCAGTCTTATTTATGGAATGTGGCAAACTAGAAACCCAAGTAAAAATGATTAATAACGTTGCAAAACAGTTAAATGAGGAAAAAAATATCGCACCAATTAACCAAAGAAATGAGGAGAATTATTAATGGATCTTGATAAAAAAGACCTTGCATTTCATTACTACGAAGGAATAAAAATTGTTAATGAATTAATTGATGAATATTTTGATTTACTAGCAACTAATCATTTGGTAAATGCTAATACTTGTGACCAAGTTTGCGTCATTAAAGCCAAGAGTATTGAAATTAACTTATTAAAAAAAGCTGGTTATAGTTTTGATAGTGATGAATTATTCCACACTTGCCAAGGCATTTTTTGAGCAAGTATGCACACATCAAGTATTTTGCATAATTATGCAATTAATCATCACTTAATTACTAAGCCAAATGATGAACCTTCATTAGTAAATAAACAAATAAGTGAATTAAAAGAATTAATTAATTTATTGAAGTATTTAGAAGCTCACATCGGTATTATTCATGATTATGAACAATACTTTAAAGATATTGCTATCCCTGCTACTGCAAATCAAAAGGAAGGAAAACCAACTGACCAAAGTATTAAGAGTCAAAATTCCAATTCAAATGTTTCCCCAACTCCAACGATCAATGATGGGGTAAGCCAAGCAGTTAATTTAAATCAACATGACCAACCAAATCCAGTACGCTTACAAGCAAAAAGAATTCAGCAATGATTATTAGATCACTTTCCGAGTCGGGAAGAATACTTAGATCTTGCTTTTCAATTAAAAACTATTAGCGATAAATTAAACCAAATTGAACAACTAATTAAAAATAAGAAAAAACCTAACTAATAACTATGATGCAGAGCACAAAAGAATTACTTTTTAAAAACATGCAAAGAGCAATTAATTTATGTAAGGATTGCTTACAATCATATTGTGAAATATTTAATTGGCACAGTAGACATGGTACAAGAAATTTAAGTTTTGCTCCTTTTTACAAAGATTATGGCAATTGAGCACAACAACTTACGCAATTGCCAATCTTTATTAATAAAGATGCCAATTATGATGAAAAAAATAATGCTTATAACAAACTTTACCAAGTTGGAATTGCTTTGTATCATCGAGTCGGGAACGCTTTAAATGAAGCTGAAATTACAAATGCATTTAAAAAAGGGCCCGCAAATTTCTTTACCAATTGTGGAAAATTTGCAGCCCAAATGCAATTAGTTGCACCTTAGCAAATAAATTAGGTATCACTCTAAATTCATTACAAAAGTTAGATGCTAATAACACTAAAAACTAAGAGCAAAAAAATAAGAAAATTATTTTTCTTTTAAGTTTTAAAAAATATCCTAGAAAATGATTAAGTTTGGTCTTAATCATTTTTTTAAAAAAATTATCTAAATTTTCTTAATATGTGTTATAAATAATAACTATAGAAATCATTAACATTCCTTTTCTTGTTGGTTAAAATTTCTATTCTTTTATTTATAAATAATTAATTATGAACAATAAGAAGAATTGATTGCATGGGGTAACACACCACCACAATATTAGAAAAGACACTAAATTTGCAAACGTGAGCAAAGCACAGCGTTTATATGGCTTAGAACCAATTTGGAAAGTCACAATTAAAATTGGTTTAACTGGTTTATTAATGTCATTCTTTGGTTCTTTGTTTACTTTTGCTGACCAACTAATGCTAGTAAACTTTATGCCTGATACTCATAATTTTAGTTTTAATAGTTTATTTTTTCATGATGGAAACGGGGTATTTAACGAAATGCTCACGCACATCAAGGATTATGGTGGGGAAGATGTAATTACTAACGTCTTTAGTCAGAAGGGAACTGATAAAGATGGATTATTAAACTTAGTGACGGCTGTAGCAAACACGATGGGATTAACCATTTTTGATTCAGCAGGAGTAGTACGATCAGGTGTTTCTTTGACGGGAGCGTTAAGTATTATCATTAACGCAATTCCAAGTTTATTTGCAGTAGGTACTAGTGTTAAATATACTCAAGCATTAGGGGCTGGGAACTATAAGCGAGCAATCTACATGTGACAAAACTCATTTGTGGGATGCATTACTTGTGGTTTAATTTGTTTTGTCTTGTTAATTATCTTAATCCCAACTGTGATTCCAGCACAAGCTGTATCAGATCACTTATCAGAAGCTGAAATCGAACACCTATACCAAGTAATCGCTGCTAATTTTACTTTAAATAATTGAAACCTTGCCTTAGTATTTACCCATCCATCTGATCCAAGTGTAATTATCCATTTCTTAAAAGATGGTGATGTTTATCATTATTATGCTGAAGTAGCAAATGGTAAATATTTAAACTTAGCTGATTACCAACTAATGCAAGCTGGAATTAGTAATAAAAATTTAGTTAGTTTAAATCCAACCAGTTTGGGTACCTTCCAAGTTAATGTGATGGGCACTAATAACAGTATTCTAAGTACTTGAAATAATTACTATGCCCAAGTAAGAACTTATTCTATTGTGTGAGCCGAAGATTTCATGTTCATCATGGATGCAGGATGCACTTTATTTGCTTTAGCAAATACTTTAAGTGTTATTTTACGTAGTGATGGGGCAATTGCAATGACTACCATCATTTATGTGCTTACTGTCATTTTCAACATTATCCTTGACTTTATTTTTATTAAAATTGTCCAAATTGGCATGGAAGGAGCAGCTACTGCTACAGTGATTGGATGAATCATCCAAACCTTGTGGTATTCCTTATATTTGCAATATGATCCAAAATTAACAAGTTGTGCTAACTTTAAATATCTAAGTAGAAAATATTTAAATATTAACTGGCAAATCATGTGGGAATTAATCCTATTTGGTTTAAGCATGCTTGTTGGGACTGTTACGTTTAGTATTTACAATATTATTCTTACCAACCAAGTATCGTATGTTACAGTTGAAGTTATTCCGCAAGTTGGGGGTGAATACTACTTATCAGTTTTAGGAGCAGTTACTCCAATTATTAACTTGTTCTACTTCACGATTTTTGGATTAGTAAGAGGTTCATCCCCAATCTTCTCGTATAACTATAGTGCTCGTAATAATGATCGAGTCCGGGAAGCATATTGATGAAATATTTCTTACATTATTGCCTTAGCTATTATTATCTTTGGTTTAATTGGTTTTTGCACTCCAATTAAAGATGGCATTTTATCTTGATTCCAAATTGATGCTAGTTCCCCTAACTACCAACTAGAAACTGCAGGAAAACTAATTTGAGTATGAATGATGCAAATTCCAATCATGGGATTAGCAACTGGAGGAATGTTTGTTTTTAGATCAACTAACCGATTAGGTACTGCATACGTAATTGCTTTATTAAGATCTTGCATTTACAATATTCCAATTCTTTTCATCTTTATGGCAGTTGCCATTAATTGTAAAGATGCTTTAAATGCTGGTTTAACCAGTCAACAAATTGACTTACCGCAAACTAATAATGCAATGTGATTCTTCTTTTACAGTGCTCCAGTTGGTACTGCATGCTATTCCGTAACCATCTTCATCATGACTACTACTTTCTTATATAAATATCTTGATCGTTATCCACGAAGAAAAAATAGTGAAATTTGACCACTAAATATCATTGTTAAACATCACTATGCGAAGATTTTTAATGAAGTTGTCCATTAATAATAAACATAAAAATTGATTAGGTTGTTAAAAAAATAACCTAATCTTTTTTTTGCAGTTTTAAATTTAAACATACGATTTAATTATTAGAGGTTCAATAAAATGAAAGAATGAGAAATATTAGAAGAAGAATGTTTAAACTATTTAAAAAATAAATATCCCTCAATTAAATTTACCTTGATTGGGAAAGAAGATTCTACCAAAAGTGATATTCTTGTAAAAACAATAAATCTAGAGTTTTATATTGAAGTTAAATCTAAAATTTCACAATGTGGGCAATTTGTTTTAATTCCAAATTATAAAAACAACGTTTTTATCTATTCTTCAAGAAATAAGACACCAATTTTTGAGCAAACAAAAGATATTATTAATTATATGAATTTTAATTTTAGTAAATTTGCTAATCCAACGACTGCACCACTCGAAATAAATTTAAAAGAAAGTATTTTAACAAATTGAGTAATTAATTATTATGAATCAAAAAAAGTAAAATTCATGATTACAAAAACTTTTAACAACTATTTGTTATTTCCTTTAAAAAACTCAATAATTATTTTTTTGTTAAATGTTTTTATCGAATCAAAAAAAGTGGATCAACTAATGCATCAATATTTTCAAAAAATGATTTATTGACTTGATGAAAATTTAGCAATGAAGGTGAATTTATTATTGAAGGAAAAAGTTTGTATTTTTATACTAATAAAAACGTTCAAAAACAAAAAATAAAAACTATAAATGATACATATCTCCTTAATAAAATTTCTAATAATAAATATGAAATACGAAAACTTTCAAAAACATTTAATGCAAATGTTATTTTTCAAATTAAGTTAAAAAATGAAAAACAATTGATTGACGATTTAAATGAATTTGAACAGATAATTAATAATTAATTTTTGTTTTACTTTTTTAAATAAACATTAGCGATTTCAATTGCGATGTATTGCAAGACATCTACTACAACTGCATTTCCAAATTGTTTATAAGTTTGTTGGTCTGAACACACCATTTTAAAAGAATCTGGAAATCCCATTATTCTTGCACATTCTCTCGTAGTTAATTTACGAACTTGCTGGTTAATATAATACCCTCCAGTTTTTGCAAATCTTCCTCCCCCATATGCACTTAAGGTAATTCCAACTCCATATGGACTATAAATACGTTCACCTTGTCCCCCTCTATTCACTATTCCTATTTTTACTACCTTATCTTTAGTTGACAAGTCAATTTTATTATCTAATTGCAAATCACTATATTCAGCAAAATATTTTGGATTAATTTTATTCTTTGGTTCTAGTAAATCAACAACATGTTTTTTTAATTTAACAGGTAAGGGAAATTTAAAATCATGAATATTTAATTCTTTAACAAATCCCACCATATATAACCGTTCTCGATTTTGTGGAATTCCATAATCTTTAGCATTTAATACTTGATAATAAAAATCATAACCTAGTGTTTGCATAGTATTTTTAATTACATTAAAAGTATTACCATTATTGTGACGCAACAAATTTTTAACGTTTTCCATTAATACAATTTTAGGATGTTTATTTTTGATAATTTTAGCTACTTCAAAAAATAGTGTACCTCGTTTATCGTCAAATCCTAATTGTTTACCACTAATTGAAAATGCTTGGCATGGAAATCCTGCACATAATATATCATGATTAGGAATAGCATCTAATTCTACTTTAGTAATATCATCGTCAGGAACCATTGAGAAATTAGTTTGATATGTTTGCTTTGCATATGGGTCCCATTCATTTGCATAGGTGCATTTTGCACCTAAAGAAGCTAGTGCTAAATGAAATCCTCCAATTCCTGCAAACAAATCGATAAATGTTAATCCCGTTAATAATTTTTTTTTAATTTTAAACATGATTTTAATTCTTATATATAGTTTATTTTATTTATGTTTTAGGAACAATTTAGATAATAAAAAATGCTTTAATATTTTTTAGTTATATTACTAAAATAAATTAGTTTATGAATATCTTTAAACTAGAATTTTAAAATTTGATAATAATTCTTTCTACTAAGAAAGAATCCCGAATAGCAAGTTCAAGTGCAACACCTGTATTTCAAGAAAATTATACAAGAAATAGGAGAATTTTAAACCGGGACATTAAAATTGGACAATAATTCTTTCAAAGAAAGGAAGGATTATTGTTTTTTTATGTCCAAACAATTAAAACCAAGTCAATGAATAAAACTATTTAGATTGTATGAATCTTTAGGTACTCCAACAGTTTGAATTGAGTATGCAAAATATAAGAAACTAACTGAATCTAGTAAGTCATGATTTATCATAAAATACAGAAAGTATTTAAATCACAATAAGGATATGAATGCGTTAATTTCAATGAGTGGTAAATCACCTAAAAAAGGCACCAAATCAGGTCGTCCAAAAAAGGATCAAACTAAACATGAAATTTGAAAGAAATTCATCAACCAAGTAGG
>JAFPYV010000018.1 GCA_017394375.1 bacterium | reverse complement strand
TTTTGAATTAACTTGCTAAAAATGTCGTTAATTTTTTTAATTTTCTAGTAAAATAAAAAGTTTAATATTTTGAAAATAAATCTTAAATGTGGTAAAATTATAGAATATTACATATAAAAATAAGATAGAGTAAGGGGGTATTGTCAATAAAATACACAGTTTACTGTATTTTATTTTTATTTTTATGTTCTATTAAAGAAAAATAACAAAGGAAGAAATATGCCAGAAAGTAAAGAACCAAAGCAAGATTCAAAGGACTACTCAATTGTTGAATATTCTGACTTAGTTCAACGACGTAATTATGGGAAAATTAAACGGGTGTTCGATTTTCCTAATTATGCTGATATTCAAACTAATTCTTACAAGAAATTTATTAATAATGATCTTGAAGAATTAATTAAGGGTTTTTTTCCCATTATTTCCACTAATGGTAAGTATCAATTAGAATTTAATGGTTTAAAAATTACTGAACCACAATGTAGTGAACAAGAAGCTGAACTTCGTTCCTTAACTTATGCCTCCAATGTTTATATTGATGTCCAACTAAAAGATAATGAAACTGGACAAATTTATAAAACTAAGAAAACAAAATCTAAAAAAATTAAAGGTAAATCTGATAAACCAGTTCCTGATGGAATCTTTTTAACATCCTTACCACGTATGACTGAACGTGGAACGTTCTTAATTAACGGAACTGAAAAATTCATTATTTCCCAAATCGTACGTTCCCCAGGTAGTTATATTTTGCATAAAGCACAATTAAAATTAAGTAACTCAAGAAGACGGTTACTTGATGGTTTAATTTGTGAAGTACTACCAATCAAGGGAACAATGTTTTCAATTTATATTCAAAAAGAAGAAAGTAAGGAAAAACATGATAAACCTAAATACATCCAAATTATGTTACGGGATGTATTGGGTAACCAATCAAAATTAGTTCCAATTACTCAATTCTTAAAAGCATTAGGTTATACTGAAAACATTATCAACCAAATTTATGGGGATGAAGAATTAATTCTTAATTCTTATAAAAACGAAAAATACAACGAAAAAGAAATTTTTACTTTCCCTGAAATTAGCGAAATGATCAGCGATTTGAAAAAGATTAAAACAAAAGCTGATTTGCGTAAAAAAATTCTAACCCCTGATTTCAAGATTCGCAGTGCCTTATTTGATTATGAAGAAATCAAAAACAAGATTGAAGATCTTGAATCAAAATTAGTTGATGAAGAAGCTAAAAAAGATGATCAAAATCCTACTGCTATTAGCAAACTAAAAACTGATATTGATAAATTACGGGTCGACTTACAAAAATACTTAGACATTATTATTGTCGAACACGCTGCATGTAGTTTAGTGGAAGGATTAAACATTTCCCAAAAAACCTTGGATAATCTTGCGGAACGAATTAGTGACCAAGACGAATTTTGCTTTCAAACTATCATTTGATATCACTTCTTTAACACTACCACCTTTAACATGAGTTTAGCTGGTCGGTACAAAATTAACCAAAAAATGAAGGTTAATGAACGGTTATTTGACCAAGTATTATCAAGGCCAATTGTTGATAAAGCAAATCGTACCTTAGTTAAAGTCGATAGTAAATTATTTAAAAAAGAAGTTGATATTGTCATTGATGCCATCAAGGATGATCGCGTTAATGTAAGTAACACGTATGATCCAATCTTTATTCCTGGTAGTAAAGCTAAAACTAAGAGTGGCATTATTGTTGATAATACGATTAATAGCATTTACGTGCATGCTCCTAAAACTTATAGTGAACAAAAAGAATTACGGATTATTGGCACTACGGTTAAAGATGATGTTATCAATTTAACCATGAGTGACATCTTTGCTTTTATTTCCTATGTTATTAACTTAAACTACGGGGTAGGTCAATACGATGAAGTTGATCACCTTGGTAATAAACGGTTAAAACTAGTTGGGGAATTACTTTACGGTAAGATGAACGTAGGGATGATTAGAGTTGATAAGTTCATCCGCGAAAAACTTGCCATTGCATCTAGTTCTGCTAATACTCAAACTGCTGATCAAAACACACAAGCAGATCCAAATGCAGTTGCTAATAATGCCCAACCTGCTCAAAACAACTATGATGATATTGAAGCTACAGAATTTGTTGCAACTAAAAAAGGTAAGAATATTAATGTTAAGCCAATTATTAATACTAAACCATTGCAACAAATTGTGCGTGAATTCTTTAATTCTTACCAATTAACTCAATTCATTGACCAACAAAACCCACTATCAGAATTAACTAATAAACGACGGATTAGTGCGATGGGACCAGGGGGAATTAGCCGGGAAGACCCTAACTTAGGAATTCGGGATATTAATTCCTCATATTATGGTCGGATTTGTCCAATTGAAACTCCTGAAGGAATGAACATTGGATTAATCATGTCATTAGCTAGTTATGTCCGGGTTGATCAAAATGGTTTCTTAATTACTCCATACTTTGTAATTGAAAACGGTAGTTTAGTTTACCAACAAAATGTTAATGGAGTAAGAGAAGCTAAGATTGAATGACTTGATGCACTAAAAGAAACTGAACACATTATTGCTAATGCATCTACCCCAATGGATGATAAGGGTCATATTTTAAGTGACAACGTAATGTGTCGATTTAAAGCTGAACAAAAGCAATATCCAAAAGACATGGTTGAATACATTGATGTTAACCCTAACCAAGTTGTTTCAGTAGCTGCATCTGCTATTCCATTCCTTGAAAACGATGACGCTAACCGGGCGTTAATGGGTGCTAACATGCAACGGCAAGCAACACCATTACTATATCCACACGCTCCAAGTGTAGGAACTGGTAATGAATATAAAATTGCTTACGATTCAAGTTTTGCTATTATTGCTGATGAAGACGGTATTATTAGCGAAGTTGATGGTAGTCACATTGTTTTAACTAGTTTAGATGCTAAACGCAAGTATGAATATAAATTAATGAAATACCATCGATCAAATCAAAATACTTGCTTTAACCAAAGTGCCATTGTTTCATTAAACCAAAAAGTTAAAAAAGGTGAAGTAATTGCCAACGGACCTGCCATGCAAAATGGAGAATTGGCTCTAGGCCAAAACGCGTTAGTTGCCTTTAGTAGTTTTGATGGTTATAACTTCGAAGATGCAATCGTCATTTCCGAACGCGTAGTTAACGAAGACTTATTTACTTCCATTCATATTGAAGAAAAAATTATTAACTGCTTACGCACTAAAAACGGAGATGAAGAAATTACTAGAGATATTCCAAATGTTTCCGAAGATGCAAAACGTTATCTAGATGAAAACGGAATTGTCATTGTAGGTGCCGATGTCCAAGAAGGGGATATTTTAGTTGGTAAGGTTACTCCAAAAGGTCGAGTTGAATTAACAGTTGAAGAAAAATTATTACAATCAATCTTTGGGGAAAAAGTTAAAAATGTACGTGATTCTTCCCTAAAAGTTCCATATGGGGGCGAAGGAGTAGTGATTGCTGTGCACCACTTTACTGCTACTGATGGTAGTTTTGGTGATGATGTACTTGAAGTTGTAAAAATTTTGATTGCGAAAAAGTCCAAGATTCAAGTTGGTGATAAGATGTCAGGTCGGCACGGTAACAAGGGAATTGTATCCCGGATTGTAAAGATTGAAGACATGCCGCACCTTGCTGATGGTACCCCAATTGATATCATGTTAACTCCAGAAGGGGTTCCTTCACGGATGAACATGGGGCAAGTCATGGAATTACACACCGGGATTAGTGCCAGAAAAATTGGTCAAAAATTAATTATTTCAACTGCCTTTAAAGAAGTTCCATGTGAAGAAAAAGCCAAGGAAATTCAACAAATTTTAGGAATTCCATACCATAAAGCTTTTAACTTAATGAACCAAGCTACTTTATATTTCCCTGCTCGTTTTAAAGATAAGAAAACTGCTTTAGCAAAATATACGATTGATGATTTACTAATTGTCTTTAATCATGCGGGGGTATCTATTGATGACCTTGATTACAAGGTTGCTACTCCTGTCTTTAGTGGTATTAAGATGGACGATTTAAAGAACATCATGGTGGAAGCTGGTTTTGATTTAAAAGACAAAGGAAAGTTTACATTATATGATGGCCGCACCGGAGATGCATTTGATGCTCCAATTAGTGTTGGGGTAATGTACATGTTAAAACTAGACCACCTTGTAAATGACAAAATCCATGCCCGCAACGTTGGTCCATATTCAAAGATTACCCAACAACCATTAGGTGGTAAATCCCAAAACGGGGGTCAAAGATTTGGGGAAATGGAAGTATGAGCACTTGAAGCATATGGAGCTGCATATAACTTACGTGAAATTCTAACCATTAAATCTGATGATGTGGCAGGTCGAAACGAAGCATATAATGCCATTATCAAAGGGAAGGAAATTCAAAACATTGGTTTACCTGAATCATTTAAATTACTAGTAAAACAATTACAAGGATTAGGAGTTAAACTAGAAGGAATTACTGATGATGGTAAGAAGTTTGACTTAAATAATCTTTCAGTTGATCGGAATGCAACTTTAGATGAAAATAAAGATGATAAGATAACTGAATTAGAAGATGAATCAGCAAATGATAACAACTATAACTACGAAACTGATGTGACAGTTTAATTTATTTCAATTTAATTATTAATGAAAGGAGCGAAAATGACTACAAAAACTAATACCAATTTAGTTCCGCAAAATACGGAATTTAAAAAAGTAAGAATTTCCCTTGCAAGTGAAGAAGACATTTTGCGTTGATCACACGGGGAAATTACGAAAGCAGAAACTATTAACTACAAAACGTTAAAACCTGAACCAGATGGATTGTTTGATGAACGTATTTTTGGTCCGGTTAAAGATTATGAATGTGCGTGCGGTAAATATAAAAAAGTAAAACACTACGGTAAGAAATGTGAAAAATGTGGAGTTGAAATTCGCGAATCCATTGTGCGTAGAGAACGCATGGGGCATATTCGCTTGGCTGCTCCTATTGTGCACATTTGAATGAGTAAGGAATTACCAAACCCATCCAAGATTTCTTTATTACTAGATGTTTCTTATAAAGAAGTTAACGAAGTTATTTACTTTGTTAACTATATTGTGCTTGACGAGGGAAATCCGGAAATCAACCAAGGAATTTTACATGCTAAGGAAATTGTGGATCTTGCTAAACCTAAGAGTGATGGCCGCAAGAAAATCCAAAAAATTTTAAAAATAATTGCTGGTTTAATTGAAGATAAAAAATCATTGGATTATGAAAAAGCCATTCATTATTATGAATACCTAAATAATAGTAACATGCCATTTAGCATTCAAGATGTTTTTAATTTAATTACTAAGTACACTGATATTAAGTTTGGAATTGGAGCAGAAGCCATTCAAACTTTATTAAAGAAGATTGATCTTGATAAGGAAATGGTTCAAATAGAACAAAAACTACGTTCAACTGATACCAATAGTACAGAAGCTAAAAAGATTTTACGTAGACTTGAATGCTTTAAATGGTTTAAGTCTTCAGGTAATAAACCTGAATGAATGACCATGAATGTTATTCCAGTTACTCCTCCTGACACTAGACCAATCATTCAATTGGACGGTGGAAGATTTACTACTTCAGATATTAACTCATTTTATCACCGGATCGTAATTCGAAATGATCGGTTAAACCGGATGTTAGAAGAACCAGCTCCTGCGATTATTGTTAATAATGAAAAGCGGATGTTGCAAGACGCAGTGGATGCATTATTTGATAACTCCTCCCGCAAAAAACCAAGTGTAGGTAAAGACCGTAGGCCTTTAAAATCATTAAGTGATCACTTAAAAGGTAAACAAGGATTATTTAGACAAAATTTACTTGGTAAACGGGTTGACTATTCTGCACGAAGTGTTATTGTTATTGGCCCGGAATTGAAGATGTACCAAGTTGGGGTACCTGCTTTCATTCTTTTAAAATTGTTCAAGGGCTTTATCATTCATGAATTAATTAAGAATACGGATGAAAATGGCATTGAAAAGAAAGCAATTTGTTCCAACGTGAAAGCAGCGGAAAAATTAATTTTAAAGCAAGATGACCGGATTTGACCAATTTTGGAAAAGGTAGTTAAGGAACGTCCAGTCTTACTAAACCGTGCTCCTACTTTACACCGGTTAGGAATTCAAGCCTTTGAACCAAAGATTATTAATGGGAAAGCAATTCAATTACACCCATTAGTAACTACTGCTTTTAATGCGGACTTTGATGGAGACCAAATGGCAATTCACTTACCATTAACTAATGAAGCCATTGCTGAAGCACGTAGCATTATGCTAGCATCCAAGCACATTCTTGGTCCGAAGGATGGAAAACCAATTGTTACTCCAACCCAAGACGTTATCATTGGTAACTATTATTTATCAATTGAAAAACAAGGGGTGAAAGGTGAAGGTTCCATCTTTGCTACTCCTGATGAAGCAATTATGGCATACCAACTTGGTAAAGTTGATTTACATGCCATGATTGGCATTCCTACTAAGGCATATCCAAAGAAGAAATTCCCTAAAGAAGGTTTAATTTTAACAAACGTTGGTAAGATTATTATTAATAATGCTTTACCTGAAGACATGACGTTCTTAAACGAAGTGGGTCATTTTGAAGAATATGATCCAAAATTAATTATTGGTTATGATGAAAACTTTAGGGAAATTGCTAAGAAGCATGAACCTCAAAAACCATTTGATAAATCTTGTCTAAGTGAAATTATTAACCTGCTTTACTATAACTACCCATTAAAAGTAGTACCAGAAATACTTGATAAGATTAAAGCCGTTGGTTTTAAGTACTCTACTAAATCAAGTACCACCATTTCTATCTTTGATGTTCCAAACTATGAACAAAAGAAACAATATTTTGCTGCAGCTGATAAACAAGTTGCTCAATTGCAAGAATTCTATAAAGATGGAGCTATCACTGATGATGAACGGTATTCAAGAGTAATTAAAATTTGAACTGACGTCAAGAATAAAGTTAGTGATGATATTAAGAAAGAAATTTCTAAACCTGAATACATTGATAACTCCATTGTTAGAATGGCTAACTCCGGGGCTCGGGGTAATATCTCGAACTTTACCCAATTAAGTGGAATGCGGGGTTTAATGTCCAAGTCTTATAACTACGACCAAAAGTCGGAAAATAAGATTATTCGGGATACCATTGAAATTCCAATCAAGCATTCCTTTATTGAAGGATTAACCGTAAGTGAATACTTTAATTCTTCTTATGGGGCAAGAAAAGGGATGGCTGATATTGCCATGAAAACTAGTAAGTCTGGTTACATGACCAGAAAACTAGTTGATGCAGGTCAAGAAATTGTCATCAAGGAAGTTGACTGTGGTACTAAAGAAGGCATGATAGTGAAAGAAATTATTGATTCTAAACAAGGCACAATTATTGAAAAACTATATGACCGGATTTTAGACCGGTTTGCTGCCAAAGATATTTATCATCCAACCACAAAAGAACTAATTGTTAAAGCAGGAGACATCATTGATCGGCATGTTGCTAAAGCTATTATTGATGCAAACATTACGGAAGTAGAAATTCGCAGCGTAATTGCATGTGGATTACGACATGGTATTTGTCAAAAGTGCTTTGGTAATGACTTAACAACTAAAAAACCAATTGCTGTTGGGGAAGCCATTGGGGTGATTGCTGCCCAATCAATTGGGGAACCTGGTACCCAATTAACCATGCGTACCTTCCACACTGGGGGTGTTGCTGGGGGTTCAAACATTACCCAAGGTTTTGAACGGTTAAAACAATTACTAAACGTAATTCCTCCAAAACCATGAGAAAAAGCTGAAATTAGCGAAATCATTGGGGAAGTTACTAAAGTTGAAAATACTCCTACTGCCATTAAAGTTACAGTTAAAGGGGTCACTGAAGAACGAACCTATGAACGTCCCTTTAGTTTAAGCGGAGGTCCAGTGCGGGTTAAAGAAGGAGATAAGGTTAATTACGGCGACAAGATTTTTGATGGCGTAATTGACATTCGGGATTTACTAAAGATTGCAGGAATTGAACGAGTCCGCATGTACTTCTTAAAAGAAATTCAAAAAGTTTACCGTTTACAAGGAATTGAAATTAGTGACCGGTACATCGAAGTAATTATTCGTCAATTAACAAATAAGGTGCAAATTACTAACCCACAAGATAGTGAATACTTTATAGGTCAAATCATTACCATTAACGAATATAAGGATGTTTGCAAGAAATTGTACGCTGAACATAAGCAATTACCAACTGCCATCAATCTAATCTTTAGTATTGATGATGTTCCAAGTCTAAGCGAAAGTTTCTTAAGTGCTGCATCATTCCAAGGCACCAAGAAAGTACTTACTGATGCTGCAGTTCGGGGTCAAATCGATCCTTTATTAGGTTTAAAAGAAAACGTAATTTTAGGAAAACTAATCCCAGCTGGAACTGGTTTAAAAGATAAAGAAACCATTCTACGTGAAGGGGAAGAAGCATACGCCGAAGAATATTAATTTTTTAACGCTTGCTTGTAATATAATAAGTAATATTTATTATTTGTAATTCAAATTTTTTGGAGATAATTTTATAACAATGCAAAACACATCGATGCAAACCATTAAGGGTGCAAGACAAGAACGAAAGTGATATCTAGTGGATGCAAAGGGATTGCAACTTGGTCGGTTAGCAGTAGTGATTGCTGACCTTTTACGGGGTAAAGAAAAACCCACCTTTACCTACAACCAAGATTGCGGTGACTTTGTAGTTGTTATCAACAGTAAGGATATGGTTCTTACTGGTAATAAAGAACAAAACGAAATTTGATATAACCACTCTGGTTATATCAAAGTGGGGCTACGGGCTCGCAATGGTAAAACCATGTTGAATCACTATTCAAATGAACTATTACGTCGCAGTGTATGGGGTATGCTACCAAAGAACAAACTATCAAGAGCGTTACTAAAGAAGTTATACATTTTCACGGATGAAAATCATAACAAGATGGCACAAAAGCCAATCCCATATGCAGTTAACAATCGAACAGAAAAGAAGGACTAATTAAGTTATGGAAAAAGTTGAATATAAAGGTCTTGGCCGAAGAAAAAGTTCGACAGCCAGAGTAAAAATGGTACCTGGTTCAGGTAAGATTTTAGTTAACAATCAAACTCCTGAAACCTACTTCCCTAACCCATTAGTAATTCAAGGGATGGAATTACCATTAGTAACGACTGATAATCTAAAAAAATTTGATATTTTTGTTAAAGTTGAAGGTGGAGGTTTTTCTGGTCAAGCTGGTGCAATTAGATTAGGAATTGCCAGAGCATTATTGGCTTATGACGAACAACTTCGCAAGCAACTAAAGATTCAAAAATTATTAACAAGGGACTCCAGAGTGAAAGAACGAAAGAAATTTGGTCACTATGGTGCTCGCGTTAGCCCACAATTTACTAAACGGTAATTATTTGCGATTAACAAAGAAAAGAGTGTTTTTTAATAACGCTCTTTTTTTTAATAAAAAAGGAGAAAGACAATGATTAAAATTATTCAGTGTGCTAATGGGACTGAAGTTGGAGAAGTAGCAGCTGATTATGTAGCAAAGTTATTGCTCACAAAGAACAATGCTACATTAGGTTTACCAACTGGATCTACTCCAATTCCTATGTACCAAAAAATAGTTAGTTGGTCAAAACAATCAGAATTTAATTGGGACAAAGTCAATACATTTAATTTAGATGAATACTATAATTTATCTTCCTTGTATGCTAATCAATCATATGCTTATTTTATGGAGGAAAACTTATTTAGTCACATTAACATTAACAAAGCTAATATCCATTTCCCATATTATCAAGGAATGAATGAACTAGATATTAGTAATTATGATAATTTGATAAATAGTTTTGGGGGGTTAGATTTAACTATTTTAGGAGTAGGAACTGATGGTCACATTGCATTTAATGAACCAGGATCAGAATTAAATAGTACGACCCGGTTAGTGAAATTATCATTTCAAACGCGAAAAGATAATTCCCGTTTTTTTAATGATGATATTAAAAACGTTCCTGAATTTGCTGTGACCATGGGATTAGAAACGATTTTAAAATCACACCGGATTTTACTATTAGTGAGTGGCAAAAATAAACAAACTGCGTTAGACCACTTATTAACCGCTAAAGAATTTGATCCCAAATGACCTGTTACTAGTTTAATTAACGCAAGTGAACTTATTCTTATTACGGACTTAGACACAAAAAAGAAGAAATAATTAATAATGTAATTAAGAATGCAATTTGGCATTCTTTTTTATTTATTTTTTAAATAAAGATACTAAGAAAGATTTCTTAATAATTTTGATTTGAAAATGATAAAGATTAATCGTTTTAATCCCATTTAATTTTTCTATAAAACAAATCCCCTATTTTTTACCATCTTTTTAAAGAAAATACTTTATAATAAAGTACTTACCAACTAATAGGTAAGAGAAAGAATATTTATCAATGGAAAAGGAAAAGCACATATTTACAAACAACAATGGATGTCCCGTTGTTGATGACGATAATACCAAGACTGCTGGGCCAAAAGGACCAGCTTTACTTGAAGACTATCAATTTGTAGAAAAACTAGCTCACTTTGACCGGGAAAGAATTCCTGAAAGAGTAGTTCACGCTGTTGGAGGTGGAGCATTTGGTCACTTTGTAGCCACAAACACGGAAGAAATTAAGAAATACACTTATGCTAAGGTATTTACTGAAGCAAAACCAGTTGAAGTATTTGCAAGATTCTCTACTGTAGCTGGTAGTAGAGGTTCTAGTGATGAAGTCCGTGACCCAAGAGGATTTGCAATTAGATTGTATACAACTGAAGGAAACCTAGATATTGTTGGTAACAACACTCCAGTTTTCTTCATTCGTGATGCAAAGAAGTTCCCTGACTTCATTCACACTCAAAAGATGGATCCAAAGACTGACTGCAAGAATCCAGATGCTCAATGAGACTTCTGAGGTTTGTCTCCAGAATCATTACACCAAGTATTGATTCTATTTAGCAACCGAGGAATTCCTTACGGTTTTAGACACATGCACGGTTATGGAACCCACACCTTCACCTTTATTAATGACAAGAACGAACGTTTCTTCATTAAATATCACTGAAGATGTCAACAAGGAATTCGCAACTTCAACAAACAAGAAATTGCTACAATTCCTGGTCAAAACCCACAATTTGCAAAGCAAGATCTTTACGATGCAATTGCCAGAGGAGATTATCCAAAGTGAAAACTTTGCATCCAAGTAATGACGGAAGAACAAGCTAAGAACTACCGTTACAACATTTTCGATGCCACCAAGGTTTGATCACACAAAGATTTCCCACTAATTGAAGTTGGAGAAATGGTATTAGACCGTAACCCAGAAAACTACTTTGAATCAGTTGAACAAGCTGGATTTACTCCTGCTAACATTGTTCCAGGAATTGGTTTTAGTAGCGACAAGATGTTACAAGGAAGATTATTTTCTTACAGTGACACTCAACGCTACCGCATTGGTACTAACTACATGCAACTAGATGTTAATAGACCACATGGTTGTCCAATTTATAACTACATGGAAGATGGTAAGATGGCAAACAATTCCCACCTACATGATGGAATTAATTACCAACCAAACAGCTTGGCAAACTATGAATTTAAGCCATATGATGATCTATCTGCTGAAATTGAAGAAAAGTTTACCCCTGGTTATTATGACCAAGACGAAGACTATTATTCACAACCACGTGCTTTCATTGAAGTTCTAAAGAAACAAGGTGGTACTGAATATCAAGATCTAGTTGACAATATTGCTGATAGTTTAAAACTAGCACGTAAGCAAAGTATTGACCGGATGTTAGGCCACTTTGGCAAGATTGACCCACAATTTGAAGCTGATGTTAAGAAATCAATGCATTATGAATGTGGTAATTGTGGATGTGGCAAAACTGGCAAATGCAACTGTGGCGAATGCAAGTGCTGCAAGTAATAAATTTAATTATTTAAATTAATTAGGTAAGATATTTTTCCCTAAACTAAAAAGAACACTTCAGAAATGAGGGGTTCTTTTTATTTATCTCTTCAAGGAATTTAATGGAATAATTTAAGCAATTTGAGAGACTCACATTTTTGTAGGTGTCGTGTAAAAGACAACTGAAAATATAATATCAAAAATTAAAAAAATGATTCAATTATTTTAATGAGAAAGCAAAACAAGTTAAGAAAATTTTACTTCTTAACTGTTTGCTTTTTTATTCTTAATTAATAGGAAAATTTAGGAATTAATATTACTTGTATTCAGAAATTTTTAAAGCAATTGTTTGCTTAAAATATTGCAATTATTTTAAGAAAAATACGAGGCATCTTGCTTTCAAAATATTCATGAAACTTTCTAATGAATAACATCTACCAACATTACCAAAATAACTCTTGCCATATTGTTGAATATGTGTTTCAGTA
>JAFPYV010000017.1 GCA_017394375.1 bacterium | reverse complement strand
TGAAGAAATGTTGAATTAAATTTCTTTCACTTTGACTTAAATGTGCGTATTCCATGATTAATTAACTTTACCACTTTTTTTGTACAAAAAAAGTGCAATAACTCCTTTTAGAGTCGTTGCACTTGAAATTTCACTTTAGGAAATTACCACGAAAAATGGTAATTTTTTGTCAAAATATAAAAAACAATAATCATTCCCTGCTTTGAAAGAATTATTGTCTAATTTTAATATCCCGGTTTACTTTGGGTACTTATTTAAAAATTAAAAAATAAATTTAAATTATATGTTACATGTTAAATAGAAAATTATAATTTAAATTGCTATATCGAATAATTAAAAAAAATAACTATGTTAAAACGAACTCAAAAAGGTACTTTTGGTAAGCCTGAAGTTGAACTTGATGAAAAAAAAGTCAAGTCAACTAAAGCGATGGGTTTGTTTGGTTTCATTGCCATTACGGGGGCTGCTATTTTCAACTTGGTTTTCTATCCTTCGATGGCTTCGAGTGGATTTAACACAATTTTGTGATTAATTGTCGGCGGAATTTTATGGTTCGTTCCAACAGCCTTGTGTGCTGCAGAAATGGCAACGGTTAAACGTTGATCTCAATTAGGAGGTCTTTATAACTGGTCCATGATGATGCTTAACAAGCGGTGAGGATGAGTTGCAATTTTCTTCCAATGATTCCAAATAACCGTAGTACTTTATGTCTTCCTTGACTTTATGGTTGATGGCTGTTTTTTCATGGCTGGAGAAGGGGACTTCTTTAGTGCTGCATGAGCAACGGCTCATGGAATAACAAATCCAACCCAAATCAAGGAAATGCTACTTAACCATGAAGGCATTAAATGAGCAATTATGCTTTTAATGCTAACTGTATTAAGTGCAGTAAACCTAAGTGGATTAAAATTCGGAGTATGATTTGCTCGGATGAGTCTTCCATTTGGAGTTATTATTCCTGGAATTATCTTAATTGCTTTTGGTTTTTGATGCTACACCACTGGCCACAGCGTAAGTGACCTTGTTGCAGGGTGAAATGGTGGGCAAGCGATTGTGCCGCAAATGGGTGACAATCCAATGACGAATGTTTCACAATTCGTTATCTTCGCTAGTTTCATTATTAGTTATACTGGAATTGAACAATCCGCATCTACTATTCGCCGGATGAAAAATCCTGGTAGAAACTACCCAATTGGAGCAATGGTAGTAGTTGTTGTTATGATTGCTTTCTACCTACTTGGTTGTGTTGCTATTGTTCTAGTTGTTGATGTTAATGGTACTGTTAATTACGATGGATATGCTGCAGGTTTTGGTCTTGCCAATGGTATTTATTTAACGTTCTATCATATTTTGGTGGGACAAAATGTCTTTAGCATTTCTCACTATGAAGCTTCAAGTGTCTTCAAATTCATTGCCTTCCTTGCTTTAATTGGTGCAATGGGTCAAACAAATACTGTTATTGTTGAACCTTCAACTGGTATGCACGGTGCATTTACAGATATGCGGTTCAGCAAACGTCTATGCAAAGTTAATAAACTAGAAGTTCACTACAATATTTTAATTCTTCAATACTTCTGCACTATTGTTTGATTTACCATTTTAAACTTCACTTCCACTAATGCTGATATTACTGTAACTATTTGTATTAACCTAGCAACTATTTGTTACATGGTGTCTTACATCTTACTGTTTACTTCGTACATCAAGTTAAACGCTTTAAAACGTTATAACGCACTTGAACGGAAGTTTAAAGTATGAGGAGGAAGATGAACTAGAGTAATTGTCGGTCTTGTTGGTTTAATTCTAACTTGCTTCACTTTAGTTGTTACTTTCGCTCCACCTTCTGATGCAGTTACTGCTTCACAAGTTTACCAATACACTAATGTTTATTTACCTGCTTTAGTTATCCTATTTGCTATTTGTTTAGCAATTCCATTTATCATTTATCAAGCAAACTTTGTTCATGTCTTTAAGAAACCAATCATAAAGTTCTTAAAAGAAAAAAACTTTAGTGATGATGATGCTAAACATATTTGACATCTGTTCAGTAAAGATAGAAACAGCATTAAAGTTGGTGAATTTTTAGCCAAATTAGGAATGGACGAAAAATTCATTGATTACTACAGTAACGCACTTGATCCAACTGTCTTAGATTAATTTGTCAAAAAAATGTACTGTGAAAAGTACATTTTTTTATTATCATAAAATGGTATGAATTGAAATAATCAATTAGGATGCTATTGTATTAATCAACTAAACGAACTTAATCTTAATGAGTTAATTACCAAAAAAATTAGCTTATTAATCTTTGATATTAGAGGAACCATCATTATTAATCACCAAATAAATTCGCATTTTGCAAAATTAATGGAACAAATTAATGATGCTAACTGCTTTAAAATATTATTTGCCACTAATAATTGCTCTTATTATACCAATAAAGTAAGACATGAATTAGTAGGAATTAACTGCATGACATCTTATCTTTATTTTGCTTGCAAACCATTATTATTTCGCATTAAACATCAACTAAAATGCATGGGTTTAATTAACATAATTAAATCGCCAATTAATAAGATTGCCGTCATTGGTAATCAACTTAATACAGATGGAAAATTAGCTTCTAAATTACATGCACTCTTAATATATTTGCTTAAATAATTGGAAATTTAAAAATTGTTGGCGATTGCAATAATGAGTTGCAAAAGCCAACAATATTTTTTATTTATTATTTTTCAATGCGTTTATCGTTTAATAAATCCCATTTAATGTTCACGATTTTTTTAAGGGTTTTTAAGCGAACAATTGAACTATCATTCAAAATGAAATCAAAGATTGGTTTATTCTTTTTAATGAAATTTTCAGCGGCACTTAACGTTTTAAAACTTTCAATTTTTTTAGCAAACTTATTTTCAAGTTTGGTATTTAAATTAACATACCGCACGTAATTATTAATTTTAATCTTTCCTAAAATTTCTGGAACGAATGTCATTCTTGAAGGATTACCAGGACTTTCATATTGCTTTTTTAGCACCACTATATAATCTGAAAAGCCCTCTTTCTTTACATTATGAACAATTTGTTTCTTACCTAATCTAGTTTTTGCCATTAATAAATTTTCCTTTCATAACTTTAATAAGGATTAATAAAAAAGATGAATATTCATGCAAATAAAGGAATGTATCTCGAAGAAATGATTAATAAAACTTGTGAAATCTTAAATATGCATGATGATTTTTTAATGCTTAAATACCATACCAAAATGGTATTAGTTAGACATAAATTTTGTAAATATGTTGCTAATAATTTTGTTGATTATTTTGGATATTGCCATCAACAATGCTTTGTTATTGAAGCAAAACAAGTGAATACGAAAAATTTTAGTCTTCATAATCTTAACGAACATCAAATCAACATTTTAAGAAAATTAGTTAGAATGAAAATTCCAAGCTTTATTCTTATTTATTTTAATTTGCATGATCAATTTTATTTAGTAAATGCAGTTAATGTAATTAATGCAATTGATGAAAATTTACACCACCTAAAATATGAACTAATCCAGCAAATAGGAATTAATGTCTTTTTAAGAATTCCCGGAATTTTAGATTTGGAATTTATTTTGAAAGAAATTTTGCTTCGAATTTAACTAATTATTTTTTGTTATTTTCTAAAAATTCTTTGTAGCGGCGAATGTATTCGTTATATTGCATTAATTGCTTACTTAATGATTCATTTTCTTTTTGACTTATTTTTAATGATTGTTCAAGGTCAGCATTATCTTGTCTTAACGAATTAATTTCAGCGTTTTTAGCTTTATTGTCAGCAACTAAATTATTATAAGTATCAATTAAATTTTGGTATTTTTCTTTCGTAGCATTTAATTTTGCTAATGCGTCATTTGCTTTAATTCGGAAATTAATAATATCTTTATTTAAAACTTCCATTTTCTTGCGGGTATCAATCGCAGTGTTACAATATTTTTGTACTTCTTCTTCTTTCTTAGCAAGTGAAGATTTTTGAGAATTAATAAGTGCATCTTTTTGTTTAATCAGTTTATTTAATTGATTAATTTGCGTTTGTAATTCTTTATTCGATTTAGTTAATTCTTTAATGTTACTTACAAGATTATTTTTATCTTGTTTTGCTTGATCAATGATGCTTTTTAAATCATTGATTTTAGAGTCCATATTTTTTGCATCCATGATAAATTTCCTATTTTTTTACTTCTTAAATTATTTAATTACATTGGTATTTTGCAAATAAACCAAAGGGACAACCGCATTTTTTACCAATTTTTTTATCTAAAATTATTTTAATATTTTTTAAGATTAAAATGTTAATAAACTATACTAAATAAAAAATAATCCCCCAAAAAAGGATTATTTTTTTCTCAAAATTAATTTAATTTTATTTTTAAATTAAACCTAAAGTGAAATTTCAAGTGCAACGACTCTAAAAGGAGTTATTGCACTTTTTTTGTACAAAAAAAGTGGTAAAGTTAATTAACCATGGAATACACACATTTAAGCATAAGTGAAAGAAATTTAATCCAACATTTCTTCAATGATGGAAAATTATCAATCAGTGAAATTGCTAAAAAAATAAATCGCAATAAATCAACAATTTCTCGGGAATTAAAAAGAAATACTTCAGATTATTTTTATGACGCGGAAGCTGCTCATAAAAAAGCACTTTCTCGCCATCGCAATAAATACTTTTTTCATAACTTAAAATATGAAGAATTTTCAAAGTTATTTTTGCGATATTACGACAAAAGATATCATGGTGTAAATGCCACGTATCATAAGATCCAAGTTGAGCATCCAAATATTACGATGCCT
>JAFPYV010000002.1 GCA_017394375.1 bacterium | reverse complement strand
TCGGCCAAAGTATAAAATACGTTTTCTTGAACTAGCAAAATTAGTTAATGCACTGGTAAAATTTGATGGAATGCAACTAGATAGTGGAATAATATAAGCATTAAAAAGTGAAGTTCGCTTACTTCTTACTTCTTCGTAATTATACCAATCATAAAGAATTAAATTATTTGCATGAAGAATATTATTTTGCACACCAAAACATCTTTCACAAAATATTATAAAATTTCTCACTAATTTATTTTTGATATAGAACATCTTGTAATAATTAGGAGTGTTATGTTGCACCCAAAAATAAAAAGGTAAGACATTAAACTTTTTAAAAGTAGTAATGGTTGAATCGATAATTAAATCATAATTATTTTCTCTATTTAATTTGTAAATCAAATTTCGAAATTTATGAAATAAAAAAGCTATTTTAGCAAAATTATAATTTCCACGTTCTGTTCGATAATTTGCATGCGGATTAAAAACATAGTAATATTGCTTAAGTAGTTCGCCGTTGTAAATATTTTCACATGGTAAAAAAGCAGCTCGATCAATTTTAATATTTTTAAAATTAATAGTTAAAATTTTATAAAGATTTCGATTGTAAGTCTCAATGCCGCCAATCCCATAGTCGGGACGATTTTCAATTAATAAAACCTTTTTCATACAAATAAAATTATAAATTTTTAATAAAATCCATAATATTTTATAATCGACTTAATAAATAACTTCTATTACTGCAAATAATTGCTTTTTTTATTCCATCGAACAAATTGATTTTCCAAATTAGTAAATCAGTATTTAAGTATTTAAACATGAAAGGAAGAAATTAGTATCACTAAAATGATTATGAAATAATTAATTTTGCCGTTTAAGATATATATCAAATATTTTCATTCATTTATTGGTAAATATATCAGTATTTAAATTTTCATTATAGAAATTAATACAGTTGATTTGAAGTTGGTGATATTTTTCATCTGAAATTGCAAGGAATTTTTTAATCAATTCAATATCTTCTTCAACGCTAGTATCTTGAGGCAATAATAAACCAGTCTTACTATTACACAAATAAGAAGCAGATAAAAAAGTATTTTTTACGATGATAGGTAATCCTTGACTTAAAGCTTCAACTAAACTAAAAGGAAAACCTTCATATTTGCTATAAAGAATCATGTACTTGTAATTTTTTAACGTATCTATTAACTCTTGTTTACCGTTAAGTGATCCTTTATATCAATTATTTTTGATAAGTTCTTGCTTATATTTTTCACCATAAGCATCATTAGACTTACCATAAAAATCAATTGAATTAAGTTGCTTATTGATTTGAATTAAAGCACTAATATTTTTTTGTTCACTTAAACGAGCCAAAAAAATACAATGATTACGTTTTGCACTATTTAATTCACTAATGGAAATTGAATTAATTTTTGACGGAAGGGAGATTGCAAATATATTTGCGTTTGGGCAATAAGAACTAATAAATTCTTGGTTTGGTTTATCAAAAACAACTAAATTATTAGTAAACTTTACTAAATTATAAGTATTAGTTAAGTGTCTAATCAATTTCCGGATTCAACTATTTATTCCTTGTTTACTAATAAATTTAGCTAAATAATATTGTTTGAAATCAAGATGTTGAATCAAATAATAATTTTTTAATTGTCTTGCTTTTGGAAAACCAATTTGGGAGGAATCTAAAATTAAATCATATTTTTTATAAATTTTCTTAAATTCTTTTCGACACTCAATAGCATTGCTAAATAAAGAATAAGCTTTTTTAATTAATGAATTTGTACCAAAATATTTATCAAAATGATAATACACAAATTTGGTGGAATATTTTGGAGGGAGAACTGGAGTGGTTTTGCAATCAACACTAAAAAGATCAATTTCAAAATTTGAGTAATAAGTAAAAAGAATATTCATTAAAAATAAATTGTAATTTTCAGTTCCAGCTAAATTACTGAAGTCATTTGGCATAATTATTAGAATTTTCTTCATAAAATTTTTTGTTCCCATTTATTTTTAGTTGAAATAGATATATCTTTAATATAACCTCAAATTTTAGGATTGAACCATTTAATGTAAACTACAAGTGAAATGATAAATCCTAAATTGATTAAAATTAATGCTAAGAATAAATTTCCATAATTTATTAAATTAATGTTGTCATTAATAATGAAGTTAATTGATCCATTAGCAAAAATACTATACATTACATCCTTAGTATATTTTGCTTGAAGTGATGCAATATATTGATTAATACTTAAGAAACAAATAATAAATAAAAATACAGCAATCCAAAAGAGATAAATTAATCAATAGTCATGAATAAATTTTTTAAATTTGACTTGGTAAACAAACTTATTTAAATAAATTAGATTGAGAATATATTTGAAAAAGCGCATGATTAATTCACTAGTGATAATAACGTATATTAAATTGAATACATCCTTACTAAAAGAAGGAACGTAAAAGACTATGAGTAAACCAATAATTAATCCTATTATTCCAATAATAATTTCATAAAAAGTCAATTTTCAATATTTTTCTGGTTTTCCATCCAAATAAATAAATGCTTCTTCAACAATTTTAACAGTTGATACTAAATTGTTAAGCCCAATTATAAAAGCAAACCAAAAGCAAAAATAACTTTTAGAAAAAACCATTATATAAGGAGAAACTATTACAAAATTGATTAACAATAAAATTCCTAAAAAGATGAATATACTGGACAATAATTTATTGAAGTCATAAACTTTACGTGGTGTGTTATTTATGACATATTTGGCCATGTAAGGTTTGATAGCAGTGATAACTCAACCAAGCATTGAAATAACTAAAACAAATGTCATATAAGAATAGTAAATTCCAGATAGCATGGTAGCAAGATGGACAAAGATACTAAGTATGAAGAAAGAAAGTGGAATTAATCCCATTGATAGTTGTGCTAATAATTCAAACGCAATGTAGCTTAAATTATTTTTGGTAAAAAGTTGAACCTTACCAACTTTTTCGCGTTTGAACCAGGGCATATATTTTTTCTTTTGCAAATTCAAAATAACATTTGCAAGCATAAATCTAACAGTAAGTAAAAAAGTAATGATTAGAACAATGTAGGTCGATCCTTGTTCATAATTAGAATTTGCAAAATGAAAAACTCGAAGTCCAAATAAGATGATTAGAATAAAGGAGGCAATATTAAAAACAGTTGAGAAAATTATTTCTCAGATATCATAAACATAATTTAAATTTAAAGCGTTTAGATATCATTGAACATATGGCAGTACTATTCCAACTGATAAAATTCCAATTGAATTTGCCAGCACTAATAAGCAAGCTGCTAAATGAGTAAGTCCAGGCGAATTAACAAAAAAGTAAGTAATAGACATTAAACCAGCTAAAACAAAGAGTGACAAAAAGCAAAAGAAACGAAGTTCCTTAATCTGCTCGTTAATAATTTTATTTAAGCTTTTATAATCATCTGTTAATGCATATTTATATAAGACAAAATTACATTTATTTTGGAATCCAATAATCATAAATAAAGAAATTGGAGCAACAAGCATCATGATATTTAATAATCCAAAATTGCTAACTCCTAAATAAATGTTGATTAGAAAAATACGAATTATCCCATAAGAAAGAACAAAAATTCTTAATCCATAGTATAAAAATAAGTTAATTAAGATTTTCTTCTTGTCACTCTGGTCTTTAATTTTAAATGTATTAAAATATTTAGTTTTTAAATTAAATTTAAGCATTTGCAACAGTTATTACCATTATGGTATTTTAAATAGTCAAAAATAAAAATAAATAATTTATTTACTTTCATATAAAAATATAATTAAACATTAAACATTTCATATTTAAAAATATTTAAATAAATATGATGAATAAGAATAAAAAAGTACTAATTATTGAACGACATCCTGACTTTGAAATTGGTGGTGTTGAAAAATACAATTACTTATTAAGTTCGATATTAAAAAACAATTATAAAAATGTTAAAGTAGATAAAGTTTGCATGTACGAACCTAAAAATCAAGAAATTATAAATGATGATGATAATTGTAAATATTATTTTTTAGTTTCAAAATGAAAATGTAATGATACTCAATCTATATCTGATTTAATAGGATTTACCTTAAATTCATTTAAATTTAAAAAATTGGTTTACAAATTAGAGAAAAAAAATCAATATGATCTAATTATTGATGGAAGTGCAATTATCACTTTTAGCAAATTTTTTAAAATGAATCAGTATTTATGAGTTCAGCACGATAGTTTTGAAAAACTGCTAATTAAAAAACTTAGTTTTAAAAATATTATTAAACGACTATTAGGATTCAAAAATAATTTTTTATTTGCCAAAAATTTAGTACTTTATAATGAAAATAATCTTGATTATCTTGAGACTTTAAGAAAAAATGATTTTATTTATTACTGCATTAATCTTTGTAGCAAAATATTGCAAATTTCAAAAGATGAATTAAATACTCAAAGTAAATGTAGAAAAAAAATTATTTATTTTGGGAGAATTGATGAAGAACAAAAAAATTTAAGTTTACTGTTAGAAATAAATAAGAAAATAAATTTAATTGATTTTTATGGAGAAGGGAATTTAGAAATAATTAAACAATTAGGTGATAGTTATAAAGGATACATAAATCCCTTAATTTCTCCGTTGGAACTAATAAATAAATATAAATTTATGATTCTTATGAGCAAACATGAAGGTTTTTCTTTTAGTTTAGTTCAAGCTTTGGCTTGTGGAGTCCCAATTATTGTTAGAGATACATTTATCAATGCCAGTTATTTAACAAATAATAATCAAAATGGTTTTTTGCTAAACAATAATTTAACAATTGAAGAATATGCAACCCAAATCAAAGATATTTATTCAATAAATGAAAATGAATATTTGCAATTATGTAAGAACGCATACAATTTTGCTTGTAGAAATTTAAGTGAGTCAGAATTTATAAATAAGTGAATGGATATTTTTAATAAATATTTGAAGTAAATATGAATAAAAAAGTTCTATTAATTGAAATTAGCCCCGATTTTGAAATGGGTGGAACTCAAAAATATAATCACCAGTTAATTAATATTATTAAGAATAATTTTAATAATGTACAAATTGATCAAGTTTGTGCTTTTCCAGCACTTCAAAAGAATAATAAGAATGAGCTATGTAATTATTTTTATATTAAACCTTTTAAAATATCTAGAATTCCTAACCAGTATAATTTTCTTGAATGAGGTATAAATATTTTAAAAATGAGAAAAATAGTTTACGATTTAAACAGTAAAAATCACTATGATTTAATAATAGACTCAACTTTTTCTACATTTAAAAAAATATATAAAAATAATAATTATTTATGAATTCAACATATGGCTCCAGAATTTTATAACTCTGAAATATACAAGCCATTGAAAAGACAAATTGTAAAAATCGGAAAATGATTTTTTGGAATAAAAAATAATTTACTTTTAGCAAGAAATTTAATTTTGTTTAGTGAATTAGATAATACATATGTTAAAAATCATCGATTAGATTCTTTTAATTCATGATGTATTAATTTGAGCACTAAGATTTCCAATTGATCAGAAGTTGATTTTGAAAAATCGTTATTCTTACGAAAAAATATTATTTATTTTGGACGCATCGATGATAGTCAAAAGAATGTTTCATTAATTAATAGAATTAATCACAATATAAATTTAATTGATTTTTATGGAAAAGGGAATGAAGAAATTATTAAAGAATTAGGTAAAAATTATAAAGGTTTTCTTAATCAAGATAAGGATTCCAATAATTTAATTAAAAAGTATAAATATATGATATTAATGAGCAATTGTGAAGGATTTGGTTTTAGTCTTGTAGAATCTTTAGCAGCAGGAGTACCAATTATTGTTAAAGATAGTTTTTTAGATGCTAGATATCTAGTTAACAATAATAATAATGGTTTCCTACTTAAAAATAATCAAAGTATTGATGAATACGCAAAGCAAATTAATGAAATATACAATTTAGATAGTGATGCGTATCGTCAATTATGTAGAAATTCATATAATTTTGCTTGCAAAAATTTAAGTGAAAAAACTTTCAATGAAAAATGACTTGCTATTTTTAATGAATATTTAAAATAGCAAAGACAAGTCTTTAACAATAGCAACTATTATAGTTTTTAGATATAATAATAAAGACAAAATGATAATTTCTTTTACGATATTTTCATCAATTTTTACTTACTTACAATCTGCAAAAAATTCAATCGAAAGAAAAAATAATAGAATAAATTTGTCTATTATTTTTCCTCTTTTTATTATTTCAATTTGGGAAATTATCAATTTAGTTACGTTTGATCTTAATATTTCTTACTCAGTTTTATATATTTTGTACTTGATTTCATTTATAGTTACTATTTTATTTTTTGCTGGATTAAATATAAAGTATTGAATAGATAAAAAGTCACAGTATGTTCAACTTTTAAATAAATTACCTATTTTGATATTTTGTCTATTTATTGCTATATTCTTTTTATTCTTTTATCACCAAGAATATACATGACAAAGTGATATGTGGTATTATTACAAATATATGAATGAAATAAGCACCATAAATTCTAATCATTTTTCAATTACAACAATTAGTCAATATCCTCAATATCTAACAATTGGAATTTACCAATATGGTGCTTCCTTGCCACTAATTCAAAGATTTTTTTTATTTCCCTATTTAACAACATTCTTATTTATATTTTTTTCTTCAACTATTATTTATGAAGCAAGTGAAAAATTTTTGTATAAATACCAATGAAAAGTAAATTTGCTTTATTTACTATTTTCATTTAGTATTTTAGTATTTTATATATTTTATAATTTAAAAGGATACTATCGCACAATTGAAGGTGACTACGTATCAACAACATATATAATTTTACTTTTAATTCCTTTTTTACTAAATATAAAAATCATTAATTATTACTCAATTTTTTTAATAATTTTTAGCTTGCTTTTTATTAATGAATCATCAGCAAGTCTGTTGCCTTTTTTAATGGTTTCCGTTATTTTTGTTTTTATTTTGTTTAGAAAAAAATACAAAATTTCTTTTTTGTTAATAATAAACTTAGTTATTATTTTTATTTTATCTATTTATATTAGTAGTATTATTACTCTAATATTCTTAAAAGGTGCTACATCTACTTCAATTAACTTGTTGTACGTTCTTCCTTTTTTGACATATATTCTTTGTTTATTATCAGTATTTTCTTTGATCATTAAAAAACTAATAAATTTGGTAAAAACCAAATATTTAATTTTTATCAAATTAAAACAATTATGAAATTCAAATTTTCTAAACATTAATTTCAACTATAGTTGATTTAATTGTAAAAAAAATTGAAGGAAATTTCTCATTGCTATTTTTGGTTTATTTATATTCACGATATCTATTTTTGATAATTATATGGTTGCAAACCTTGAACTCAATTATTTCTTATACTTTGCAATTATGATTGATATTTTTATTGATTTATTAATTATTGCAATAGCCTTTAAAAACAAAATTAATTTATTATTTATTTTCCTGTTAACTTATCTCACCCTAACATTTATTTTTCAATTATGCTTTTATAAAGTTGAATCATTACCATCATTTTTCTGACAAAGACTTGATTATTCAGGATTTGGATTCAACCAAAGTTATATGATAATAATTAAAGATTTAATTATTATTTATGTATTGACAATTAACGTTATCAATTGAAAGAAACACTTTCCATTAAAACAAAATATTATAAAAAAACAAAGTGTACTTACATTTTCATTCACTTCAATTTTTGTCGCATCATCTTTATCAATTCCCGTTCCTATTTACCAAGCAGTTGCTGAAGCAAGTTGATATCTTCCTTCATTCGATTCACCTTCTGAAATTTTCCACTTAGGGCTGTCAGAAAACACTTTGAATAAAATTCATCAATTTAACTTTAATGATAAATTAACATTTAGTGATATTTACTTGCCTTCAATTAATAATTCCAGTAATTTTAATTTAAGTTATAACCTATATCCACCTTATAGTCAAATTAATCAATTTCATAGTGAAATGAAACGAGCTGAATTTTATGATTTAAATGGCAATTTGTTAAGTATGAATGATTTAATTTCTGTTTATAAAAATAATATTCTTCCATATTATGATTATTTATGCATCAAATCTAACGACGATTTTCTTTTATCAATAGTTTATTCTATTGGTTTAGAATTTAAAATTGTAGAAAAAATTGGAAAAATAGATATATTTAAAAATATCAATTTAAATTCACAAAAACAAGATTTATTTTTAAAATGAAATTCATATGTTAAAAAGAATTTCAATTAATAAATATATAGACTGGGACATTAAAATTGGACAATAATTCTTTCAAAAAGGAAGGATTATTGTTTTTTATATCCAAACAATTAAAGCCAACTCAATGAATAAAACTATTCAAATTGTACGAATCTTTGGGTACTCCAACAGTTTGAATTAAGTATGCAAAATATAAGAAACTAACTAACTCCAGTAAGTCATTATTTATCATAAAATATAGAAATTATTGAGAGACTCACGTTTTTGTAGGTGTCGTGTAAATGACAACTGAAAATATAATACCAAAAATTAAAAAAGTGATTCAATTATTTTAATGAGAAAGCAAAACAAGTTAAGAAAATTTTACTTCTTAACTGTTTGCTTTTTTATTCTTGTTTAATAGGAAAATTTTGGAATGAATATTACTTATATTCAGGAATTTTTAAAGCAATTATTTGCTTAAAATATTGCAATTATTTTAAGAAAAATACGAGGCAT
>JAFPYV010000016.1 GCA_017394375.1 bacterium | reverse complement strand
AATTTTGATTTGTTTTAGTTTACATTAGATCGCGACGGTAGCAAAATACACATCAAAAAATTTAAATCATTTATGAAGTTTTAGTTTACATTAGATCGCGACGGTAGCAAAATATAATTTCCCGCTAAGCTGTCATCTAGTTGGTTTTAGTTTACATTAGATCGCGACGGTAGCAAAATACCCTCATTGTTTTAATCGAATTAATATCTGTTTTAGTTTACATTAGATCGCGACGGTAGCAAAATTAAGTATGAATGAATACTTTAAACCTGTTAGTTTTAGTTTACATTAGATCGCGACGGTAGCAAAATGGCATTCACCAAAGGAACAGAAGCCAGTGAGTTTTAGTTTACATTAGATCGCGACGGTAGCAAAATTCGTGAGCATTTGGGTTGCGGGTGCCCCGGGTTTTAGTTTACATTAGATCGCGACGGTAGCAAAATACCGCAATGAATGACGTTAGAACTAGTTAAGTTTTAGTTTACATTAGATCGCGACGGTAGCAAAATACTATGTTTTTCAGCTGAAAGATGGAAAAGGTTTTAGTTTACATTAGATCGCGACGGTAGCAAAATAGTGCTGATGTTGGTGGCTAATCAACTAACGTTTTAGTTTACATTAGATCGCGACGGTAGCAAAATGGAACGGTTAGAATTTGAAATGAAACACCAGTTTTAGTTTACATTAGATCGCGACGGTAGCAAAATCGTTCAATCCCATTTACCATGGCGGGAGTTGTTTTAGTTTACATTAGATCGCGACGGTAGCAAAATGTCAAAATCAGCATTTTTAGGCAAAAATCAAGAATTTTTTATTGAAATTGCTTATTTTATGCAATGTTTCATAGAAAATAATCGATTTTTGCATTCAACAACTGATCTCCGCTTCTCTTGAGATAATTATCCATCACTTGATCATTAATCAATTGATTAGTGTTCTTTTCTAAATAAGCATACAACTTATCTTTATCAAGTACTTCTAGATAATTATGGGCATCATTTCACACTACACAGGTTTCTAATTGCTTTATATTATATATTGCACTATTTAACTTACTAGTGACAATTAGAAAGTCATAGTAATTAGTATACTTATATAACTTATCAAGATTTAAATTAACATAGTCAGAAAGAATTAGTAATTGCTTACTGTCAGTTTTACAAAAATCTAGTAAGTTATATAGTTTATCTTCATCAAAGTATTTATCACCAACTACATTAAATACCGTTGATAATAATTTAGCAATATCATAATTTACTTCTAAGACATCATCTTCTAGTTCTTCATTAATCGTATTAGCAATTAAAGCTAATTCTTGTTCATCAAGAATTTTCTTGCCTTGGGTTAAATCTAATAATTTTTTGTACAAATTATTAGTTTTATTTAAACTTAACAAGTTATTAATCTTGGTCAATGGTGTAACCATGATATACTTGCTATATTTATTAAATTCCGTTTTAATAAATTGTCCTTCTTGTAACGAAATAAATAATTGCCTTAAAAATAAAGTAGTATTTGGTACACAAAATACCTTTAAACCATTGTAATCGAAGTTACATTCAATATTTTTAATAAAAAAATCTAACATAATTATTAAACCTTTACATACCTTGAAGCATCATTATATACTTCATTTAAGTTTTGTTCTCCCAAAATAATTTTCATGGAATTATATTGATTTTCTGTGACAGTTAAAACTCGAATGCTTCCTTCTTTAGGGATGTGCTTTCTAATTTTATTGATTTCAAAGTCAATCTTGGTTGTAGCATTTACACATTTCACATAAATACTATATTGCATCATAAAATATCCATTTCTGATTAAATCATTATGAAAGATTCGGTATTCCTTACTTTCGTCTTTTTCTGTATTGGGCAAATCAAACATTACTATGATTCGCATTGGTTTAAAGTTGATTGTTCTCATAAAATTTTAATGATTGGAAATTCACTTTGATTAATAACGTGATCAACAAAGTCATCAATTGCGTTATTAATAAATAATCCTTTACCATTATAAAGTAATTTATAATTGCCCATTAATTGTAATAGTTTTGCTTTAGCATCATTGATGTTAGCATATTCATCTTTAATTAGATAAACAAGGTGATCAACACAAAATCTAAATACTTCAATAAAATCAGATGCTAATGCAAAAAAATTATTAAACGAATGATGATATAAAGATTTTCTAGGATCTAGTCCCTTTTTAATAATGCTTCTAGTAATCATTGATCTTAATATTGCATATCCATAATTAAGCAACATATTTAAAAAGCATTCATCAGTTCTGTGAAAATCTTCATTGATTAAATAGTGTCAATATAATTTAGCTGCATGGCCTTCCCGATTAGTTTGGTCAAAATCTTTTACTTCCTTGCTTAAGGCAATAATTTGTTGATAAATAACTTCATTATTGGTAAAGTGCAATAGTGTTTCTGCCTGGTTCATGATTTTTTGAATAATAATTTTCTTTCATAAATTACCCGTAAACACATAATTTCAATTTAGTTGTTTATCAAAAACTTTTAACGAATTATAGTTGCCACTAATAGGAGTTAGTTGGCAGCTAGGATTATGTTTATCATCACAAATAATGAAATTAATGTTGTGGTTAGCAATTTCTACAAGTAATCTTGAAGATAGCATTAGATAGGAATTATGAGTAATTAACGTGTCAATATCTGATAACGGAATAGTAATTTTTTGAGTTTCTGTTTCAATTACTAAGTTGTCTAAAAATAATTTTAAAGTTCTTGCATTTTCAATTTCAACAATCTTTCATCCCATAATTAAGATCATTAAATTAGTTAATAATAAAAATGATGGAAGCTTTTTACTTCCATCATAAATTATAGAAAAATTATTTAGTGAATGAGAATTAATAATCGTTATTATTTAACTTATTTGATACTTTATCTTCAGTTGGTAAGGTGTCTTGATTTCCATTAGTAAAGAAAGAATTAATGGCATTTAATTGTACTCTAGTAAAGTAAATGGTTAAACCATCATAATCTCACAATTCAGTTTTGGGATAATCTTGTTCTTTAAAGTGAATGAATTTACCACCAGTACAAGCAGTAATCATTTTTTGCTTTTTTAGTCCGCTTTTATGATCATAATCTAATGTCATGTGGAAAATAAACACTGGATTAACATTTTCTGGGACGCTTATTTCTTTACGGTCAGGGGAAATTCAGATTTTATCTTTCATGTTATTTCCTTTTACAATTGGTTAATTGTTATATGTATTTTAAACAGAAATTAATAATAATTATTGATTAATTTTAATTCCGTAATCATTATTAAAAATAAGTGCGGATTATTGAATATTTAATAGGATTTTAAATCAAAAATAGACTTTAGAAATTAGTGATGGGAAAATAAAAACCCTCATTACGAGGGCGGTTACAGCGTAATGCTTTGTTTTGCATCCGTTGCGATTTAATGTAAACTAGTGTCTTTAATGACACGTATATATTATACTATAAAAATATATTTATTAATAATCATTTATTAAAATTATTTGCCCCAAGTTTTAATTTAAATTAATTTCAATTGTTATATAATAAAACATAACAATTTGGAGACGTACTCAAGTGGCTAAGAGGACACCCTGCTAAGGTGCTAGATCGAGTAATCGGTGCATGAGTTCGAATCTCATCGTCTCCGCCATAGTAATAAAAAAGGATGCAAATTAACAGCATCCTTTTTTTATTTATTAAACTCTTGATTCATTAAATAAGTGCTTTTGATAAGCATTATAAATGTATTTAGTTGGTCATAGTTGATACCATTTTTTCATTGGTTCATCATCTAATGAAGTATAAATGAAGATGGTTGACATAATAAATACAGTTAATGCATATCCAGCAGTAGCAATTGGTACATTATCCATATAGAACCACATTGCGTGGTTTAAGTATGGTAAGTTAACTTGCATCATACTTAATCCCGCATTTAATACATCTTTATCGTTAATAGCAATTGCCATAAAGATGTAAACAAATGGAATATTAAATACACATGATCTAATTAAAGCCACAATATAACTAGTACCTAAGCGGTTGCAACTGCGGTAAACAAACATTCCCCCGGTGGCAAAAGACATGATTGGAACTTGCATTAATCAGACCCAAATCAATTTAGAGGCTGAGGCTTGTTGATAGTTTGGTGAATCTGCAGTAATTTTGAACCATGATAATAATCCATCTTTAATTGGATCACAAAAACCAATTAACCCTAACACAATACAACTAAAAATTAAAATCATCATCATGTTGTATCAGTATGCTTCTTGAACCCGTTTGTATTTCTTACTAGAATAATTGTAAGCGAAGATTGGGTCACTGCCTTTAATTAAACCAAAAACTGTGAAGACAAAAAGATTGATGATTGGGGCACATGCACCAAGAATTGATAAATAGTATTCACTACCAACTTGGGGAATAACTTGCACTGTGACGTAAGAAACTACACTAAATAGAATAATTCGTGAAGCACTAAAAGTTACAGTACCAATCAGCATGCTTAAACCAAAGAGTACTAATTCCCAAATCATTGCTCATCTAATGCATAAGCATTTAGGACACAATAATCTAAAATCAGCACAACTATGGATATTTGAATATTGTAAATATAAGGCATACCAAATAAATTCAATACTTCATCCTAATACAGATGCAACTGCAGCCCCACTCATTCCAATTTGAGCGTAATAGATTAGTAAGTAATCAAATAAGATGTTAATAAGCACAGTTACTACAGTAATAATGGCAATCATTACTAATGCCCCATCACTACGTAGAATTACTCCTAATAAAGTAGCTAGAGCAAAAATAGTGCATCCAGCTCCCATGATGAACATGAATTGTTCACCCCAGTTAATGGAATAATTTTTTACTTGCATGTAATAATTATTTCAAACATGCACAACATTAAAGGAATCATTACTGGTTAATGATAAAACTAATTGGTGTAAATTATTTGGATTTAAGGTAACTAAATCATGAGTACTTACGTTAATGTTATTTACTTGATAATTTAGCACATTTAAGTATTCGTTGCCATTTACATGGACATAAAATGCTGCGTGGTTGTTAATGATGGTGTAGTATAGCATTTCATTAATTTGTTGGCCATTTACTGCAAATACATTATTAAAATTTCAACCCATTTCGTGAAAATGTCTACTAATACCAGGTAATAAATTGGCAATTTCATTTGCATCAATATGGTTGTTAGATGCTTGCAATGGTAGGACACTTGGGACTAAAATTAGCAGTAATATAAAGCAAACTAATCCCGAAATAATGCATCCAACAAAAGCATTTTGTCAAATTAAAGCTGCACGCTTGTGGTCAAGCACTCCTAATGCATGCGTATATTTAACGCTTGTACCAATTGCAAATAAACTTGGAATTGCATTAACAATAATTGAAAGTGGACCAGTTAATGATACTGCAGAACGTACTACTCCTACTGAAGTATAAATTGCTAATCCCGTGGTGTTACTAATGGCAGTAGCTAATGCTTCCAATCCATTCTGATTCTGATCATTCAAACTGCTTTTAATGGCATCATATAACTCTTTATTTGAGGTTTGTAAGTGATTTAATAAAGGTGCTAATGATCCAGTATTATTGGCATAAAACAAATGGGTAAAGCTAAATGCTTCGGTAATTGGCATAAAGTTTACCAACATTAATTGATCAACAAAGGTGAATAACCCAATAAAAAAAGACATGACTAAACCAGTTAGCCCCACTTTTAAAGTTACCAGTCAAATTGGTTCTAAACCATACAGTTTTAATGATTTTTCATGAACACCAAAATAGCGTCCGTCTTTTTTAGAAATAATCAAACCTCCATTAATCAAAATCCTTTTATTATATCATAATGAATTTAAAAATAACTTAACATTATGAATATAATTTGAAATATTCAACCAAATAAACATTTTTATACAAATCTTATTCATCGAAGGTATTTTGAACTAAAAAACTAAGGTTTTTGCACCTTAGTTATTTAATTAAGTTTTAAACAATTAGATTGTGATCTTTTCTATACTTGTTTCTTATTTCTTTAATTGAGATTAATTTACCATTCCTTTCAACACTAAATACGTCAAATCCATTAATTCTATTTTTTTTATTCATCATTTTGGCAGCAATTATATGCATTGATGCATTCTCATTTTCAAAAAGAAGATTTCCTTTTTCATCATTTAGTGTTGCAATTTTTCCATTTGTGTGGAAAAATTTTTCACCAACTTTGAAATAACCTTCTTTTATCATTTCATTCATTGAAACTTTAGATGGTTTTATATCTAATGTATTGCTCTCAACCAATCCGATATCTTCAACAGTTTGATTTATTCGTTTGATACCGTAATCAATATATTTTTTTTCTTTTTCGATAACGAAATAATTTCTTCCAGTTTTTTTCGCAATTGCAGCTGTTGTCATTGTTCCGGCAAATGGATCAAGTATTAAATCACCTTTTTTAGTAAATAAAACAATTATTCGATGAAGTAAACTTTCAGGTTTTTGAGTGGAATGTAATTTTTGTCCGTCATCTGTACGAAGTCTTTCTTTTCCAGAACATACAGGAAAAGTTCAAATTGATCCTAATTGCTTTCCATTATTAAGAAATTTAGCTGTCTTATAGTTAAAAGTCAATTTTGATTTTTTTGATTTTGCAGCTCAAATAATTGTTTCATGGCTGTTGTTTAATCTAGTTCCAGTGAAGTTAGGAGTTGGATTAGATTTTTGCCAAATTATATCATTTATGACTCAATATCCTAATTCTCTTAAAATATTACCTATTTCGTAAATAGATTGCATTCCAGAAATAACACAAATAGTTCCGTTATCTTTTAATGTACGTCTAATTTCACTTAGTCAAAGTTTTGTTCATTCTTTATAATATTCAAGTGATGGAAATTTATCTCACTCGTCAGTACAACCTTTATATTCGGTTCCTTCGACTCTTAATAATTTTTTATTTTGAGGGATTTGCATAAAATAAGGTGGATCAGCAAAGCAAAAATCAAATGTTTTGTCTGGAATGGTTTTTAGAATTTTTAGTGCATCTTCATTTATTACTTTATTTTTAAAATTATCCATGTTTTTTATAAAATTATGTTTAAAAATTTTAGATAGTTTTTAGCTTTTTCTAGATTATTTCCAGATGAAAATAATTCATTTCTTACGATTAAATATTTATTATCATTTGAAAGTAACTTTTCTCAATATTTTTTTGGTAATGATAATAAAGCATCATAAATTTCTTTACTTTTGCCAAAATCAGGAATATTAAATTCTTTGGTTGAATTTTCTTTTTTATTCTTTTTTAAATATTCAATTAATTCATTTCAAGCAAGCAATCCATTTTTTAATGATTTAAAAAATTCATCTCCATAGTAAAGATGTAATTCTGTATTGTGATAATGTGTTTTTTTCATTTCATCAAGATAATAATTTTTATTTTTAATAAGGCTATCATCAACAAATCACATTATTGCGTTAAGATGCAAGAGTGGATATTTATTTTTTAATACCATTATTTTTTTCTCGAAATTTTGATATTGTCCTCTTTTTTTAGTGCTGTCATGGTCATCTCTCATTTTTTGCTCAACTAAATAAATATTTTCTTTGTCAATAAATACTTGATCTGCATCTAGGAGATTACCATCAGTATCTTTGCCAATTAATTTGTTTTGATTTATATAACCAAGTTTTTCGATATATTCAGTTGTGATATCTTCAATAAAATCACCAAATTTAATTTCTTGACTTTGAGTCACATTTTGAATTAATTTAGTTTGAGGATTAGATAATCTAAAAATTCCACAATATCGATTAGGATTATTAATAATATTTTCTAATAAATCCACATAAAAATCTTTTCCTGTTTTTATTCATTCATTTAATTTATTAATGAATTCTTCATACTTAAAAAACATTGTCTACTCCTTAATTGCTTTTGATTTTAAATTAACTTGATTATTGGTTTTATATTATTGATATAAAAAATCTCAGGCACTACTATCCTGAGATTTTTTTATGGTGGAGATGACGGGAATCGAACCCGTTTCCACAATTAGGTTGCTAATAACATATACAAGTTTAGTTCAGTTCCATCTTGCAACGAAACTAAACAATAAAAGTTTAAAGAGAAAATAAATTAAGAAATCCAATTTTTGCACTTAGCAAAATTGGTTAAAAATAAGAAGATTTGTTAGTTGCGAAGGAGAAAAATGCCTTGCAACAAACCTAGGAGGATTAATTTAATGAAAAATAAAATTTATGAAGTTTATAGTAAGAAACTATAAATTGCTAATTGGGAAAATTAAAAACCAACTAGCTAGATAGAAGATGAAAGAAAATTAGGTGACTTAGAGTCACTGTTATCCTAGTGAAAATATAGCTAGGATAAGAAATAATTGGATTGGTTGCTACTAGTAGTGTAGTTTTAAGCTAGTGCAACTGCAACTTGTGAAAGTTTGCTCATTTCAAAGGAAGATAAATTAACTCTTTCTTCGTTAGCGAAGTCTTCACTGCGAACACTTGGTTCTACTTCATTCTTAGAGTTTGCATTTATTGCTTTTAAGCGATAAGGGGCTTACCCCACTGCGGTTAAAAGTGTCCTAATCATGTCGAAACCATTACATCCCCATTGGGATATTTATCAATAATTATACTATATATAATAATATAGTATTTTATGGATAAGAATAATAGTTATAGCGTTTTATATCAAAAATATCGTCCTAATTTATTTAGTCAAGTAATTGGACAAAATCAAGTTGTTAATATTCTTAAAAATGCCATTAAAACTAAGAAATTAGCCAACGCATATATTTTTAGTGGTTTGCATGGGATTGGCAAAACTACTTTAGCACGCATTTTCGCTAAAGCAGTTAATTGTTTAAATAACCAAAATGGTGATGCATGTAATCAATGCGACCATTGTCAATTAATTAATGATAAAAAAGCAATTGACATTGTCGAAATTGATGCCGCAAGCAATAATGGTGTAGAAAATGTACGCAACATCATTGAAAATGCTAATTATTTACCAAGTGTTTTGAACTATAAAATTTACATTATTGATGAAGCACACATGATTAGTACTGCAGGTTGAAATGCTTTTTTGAAAACATTAGAAAATGCTAACAACCATGTCATTTTTATTTTTGCTACTACTGAAATTGAAAAAATTCCTACAACCATTTTATCTCGATGCCAAATTTACAACTTAACTCCATTAAACAATGATCAATTACTTGACTTAATAAAACGCATTATTACTAATGAAGACATTAAGATTGATGACGATGCTTGTCAATTACTAATTGAATTAGCTAAAGGGTCAGCAAGAGATTTATTAAGTAACATTGAACATTTACGGCAAATTAATAGTCAAACTATTAATGTTGACTTAATTAATCAAACTTATTGTTTAACTAATAAAAAGCAAGCTTTTTCATTATTGCTTCATATACTAAACAATGATGAAGCAAACACGATGAAAGAATTAACCACTTTGTTAAATGCTGGAATTAATTTAAATGAATTAGCTAAAACTTTATTAGAAGTTTGTTTAGATTTATATTTATATTTAACTTTAAAAACCCCTAATTTTATTCATCCATCCAATTATCAATTATTTAAAGGTAGTAACTTAAAAGATATTAACTTATCAACCATTAAATTATTAGTCAATAAGTTAAGTTTACTCTTACCAGAATTACGTAAAAGTAGTGATCCATCATTATTATTTACTGCTAGTTTAATTACTTTCCAATTAAGTAATCAAATAAGTGATGTTGGGCTAACTAATATCCATTCGAATAATGAATTTAATAAAAAGCAATTGGTAAAAGAAATAAATTCTGATGCTAATTTAACTAGCCAAACTCCTAGTTCTAATAATCAAGAAGTTAGTGCAAAAAATATTACTCCTACTATTCATGATCCATATTTGGAATCTTTTATTATCAATCCAAATGAGCCAGTTAAGATTGATGAAGCAACTTATCAACAATTACAAGCAAGAATTAATCAACTTGATGAATCATGATTAAATGAAAAACTACCTGCTCTTAATCAAGTATTTAGCACGATCGAAGTTACAAATGAATTAATTAAAACTAATACTAAAAAAGAAAATAATGATTCTTTGCAAGTTGATATAGTTAAAGAAGTATTTGTTAATAATCAAACTAACAATAAAAAATCTAATGATGATAATCAATTAACCCTAAGTGATATTAGTTCCCAAATAAATTCTAGTGATAATAAACTTGAAGAACCTTTTCTTAGTAATAATTCAAGTGCTAATAACAATAAATTACCAATTCCAAGTACTTTTAATGATGAACAATATTTTAGTTTTGCTACATATCAACTAAATAATCAATTAAACAAGGAATTGGTAACTCAGGATAAAAAAATCATTGATGAAATTCTCAATGATCCAACAAAAAAATTTGTGTTATTAATTAATATTTTAAAATTACAAGATAAACTATTAATTGTTAATAATCACTTTATGCTGTTTCAAGCATCTAATCAATTTAATGCTAATTTTTTTAACGAATTAGCAAGTCAACGCGAATTACTAAGTGAAATTAAACTTGCTTTTAAGGATGGATTTTATTGACATGCAGTTCCTAAATCAGCGATTAAAAAATTATTTGATTATACAAAATCCCATCCGATTGACTTAGCAGTTTATGATGCTGATATTAAAGCATTAGAATCATTAGATCCTAATGCACTCAACATTAAAGAATGAACAGATAAAATGTTATTTAAAAAAGAAGATAAGAAGGTAAACGAATAATGGATATGAATATGAAGCGCATGATGCAACAAGCAAAAGCCATGCAAAAACAAATTCACGAAGAATTAGAAAAATTTGATTCAACTAAATTTGAATATGACTACAAGGGTTTAATTAAAACTACCATCTATGGTAATTTAAAAATTGAAAAGATTGAAATCAGTCCTGATTTAATTGACAAAGATGATATAGAAACTTTGCAAGAAATGCTAAGCGAAGCTATTACCGAAGCAAATCAAGATTTAATGGCTGAACGTAAAAAAATTACCCAAATTGAATAATTAAAGTATGGCTAGTGAAAATGCCAGTTTTGAATATTTAGTTGATGCCATTCAATCTTTGCCAAGTGTTGGTAAAAAGAATGCCATCAAGATTGCTTATTACTTACTTAATCAAGATGATTATTACATTGAAGAATTTGTTAACCGAATTAAAGTAGCTAAACAACAATTAAAAAAATGTATTTATTGTAATAATTTAACCCAAAATCTTAACCAAGTATGTAATATTTGTGCTGATCAAAGTCGTGCAATTGACCAAATTTGCATTGTTGCAACTTGTAATGACTTGCAAATGATTGAAGACACTAATTCTTTTCACGGTAAATATTACGTATTATGAAAAGAATTAGTAGCTAAAAAAGGGGAATTAATCAATTACCTACCAATTAATAAATTGTTAGGATTAATTCAAACTAATCACATTAAAGAAGTTATTTTGGCTACTAATTTAACAGTTGATGGTAGATATACTGCTAAATTATTATTTAATTACTTAAAAGCAACTTATCCCAATCTCAATATTTATTCCTTAGGATTAGGATTACCAATTAATGCTAGCATTGATTATGCTGATTTAGAAACCATTAAATATTCATTATCTAATAAGCAAAAAATTGATAAATAAAAAAGCTATTACACACACAAGTTATCTTAGTGCTGCTCTATTTCTAGCCTGACACGGTTCAATGCTTGTGTTGTAATAGCTATTATTATTATAATATATATATTTATAAAACAAACAGTTTAGTGCAAAACAAAAGGATAATTAAATAAATGAATGTACCACAAGATAATTGTTTAATCTTTGGAATTGAACAAAATGAAAATTCCTTGGCCAGCAAAGTTGCCAAATGTTTAAATTTACATTTATCACAATTAAGTATTAAGAAATTCTCGGACGGTGAATGATTCTTACGGTTATTAGAAACTGTAAGAAATCGCAAATGTTATATTGTTGCTTCAACGTCAAGTCCTGTCAATGAAAATTTAATGTTATTAATGATTTTAGTGGATTGTTTAAAAAGAGCTAGTGCTGCTAAAATCACAGCCATTATTCCTTACTTTGGATATGCCCGACAAGACCGTCGTAATAACAACCGGGAACCAATTACAGCCAAATTAGTTGCTGATTTATTAGCAACTAGTGGTGTTGATAATGCCATTTTAATGGATATTCATACGGACCAATTGCAAGGTTTTTTTTCCTTTCCAACTGATAACATGAATGCAAACATCATCTTACTTGATGAATTTATGAATGATTGGTTAAATACCCACGAAGGATCAAGTATTAATGCTAGTGATTTTGTGTTAGTATCACCTGACTATGGGGGCGTGAAACGAATTAGAGTGTTAGCAGATATGATGCATTTAAATATTGCCATTGTTGATAAAAAACGGATTAATAATGATGAAGTAGAAATTGAAAACATCTTAGGAACTGTTTCCAATAAACATTGTATTGTTGTTGATGATATTATTGACACCGGAGGTACGATGGTTGGAGCATGTAAATTATTAAAAGCCAATAATGCTAAATCAATTACTTGTATTTGCACGCACCCTGTTTTAACTGGAGATGCTTATACACGATTAAATGAAGCTTTTTGTCAAGGTTGAATTAATGATTTATATGTTTCAAACTCGATCCAAGTTTTACCCCAATTTAAAGCGTTTAAACAATTGCATATTGTTTCCTTAGAAAGATTTATTGCCAAATTAATTCACGCTGATTTAATGTGTTCTAGTTATTACCAAGTTGTGCAAAGTTACGTTGATGACTTCATGTCTAAAGTGGGACTAATTAATAAATAATTCATGAAGATTACTTTACCATTTGTCATCGTGGTTGAAGGAAAAACTGATACTGATCATTTACACCAATTATTTAATGTAAAAACCATTGAAACTAATGGATATGCATTAGATCATCATGCTCTTAATTTAATTCAAGATTGTTTAGACCACCACATTAATGTGGTGTTTATGCTTGATCCAGATGCGATGGGTAATAAATTACGGGATAAATTAAATCACTTATTTCCCAACATTAAAAATGTATTTTTACAATACCAAGATATGGATCCATCCAAGAAAAAAATTGGAGTTGCCGAAGCAAAACCTGCCATCTTAATTAATTTATTAATCAACCTTAAGTTTGATGATAATGAGCAGCAGACAAATAATGAAGCATTATTAACTTGACCTGATTTTTTAACAAGTAATATTTTGTTTGATGCGACATTAAAGCAAAAAGTACTTGCTTATTATCATTTACCGCAAGTTAATAATAAGAAATTATTTAATTACTTATTAATGTTAAAAGTAACAAAAGAACAATGGATGCAATTAATAACGAAGTTAAATCAAATAATAAACCCCATTTAATTGTGGTATCCACCCCCATTGGTAATTTGCAAGAAATTAATGAACGAGCCATTAATGCATTTGTTAATAACAAATATTTCTTAGTTGAAGATTCTCGCAATACTACCAAATTATTGCAATTATTGAATTTAGATTATAAAGATAAACAATTCATTGTTTATCATAAATATAATGAACAAGCGCAACTAAAAGAAGCATTGCAAATATTACTACATGACAATTTAGTGTTAGTTAGTGATGCTGGGTATCCAGCATTTAGTGATCCAGGGTATGTCATTATTAACGCTTGTAAAGAACAAAACATCTTTGTTGAAGTTGTTAATGGTGCCAATGCTTTTATTGATGCATTAATTGTTAGTGGTTGATCAAATCATCCTACTACTTTTTATGGCTTTATTGATTGATCTAAAAAGCAAATCATTAATTATCCTTGTACCATTTTGTGTTTTTATGAAGCAGTCCATCGCATTAATGAAACCTTACAATTAATGTCCAGCTATTTTGGTGATTTGCCCGTTTGCATTGTCAGGGAATTAACTAAATTAAACGAAACACATTATTTTGGTACTTTAAAAACAATGCAAATTCCAGTTGATGAACTTAAAGGGGAATTTGTCATTGTAATTAATAATTTAAAGCAAGAAAAATCCCAACCAATCGATTTAACAGAAATTAGTCAATCATTTTGTCAATTCAATCAAGCATTTGATAATGCTAATTTAAAGCAACGCATTAAACTATATCTTGCTTTAATGCATCTTGATGACATTAAAGCTAACGATTTATATCAATTAATCATTAAAAATAAACAAGCATAATTATTTAAAAAGTAGCATTTTAACTTGATGCTACTTTTTTAACATCTCCACTAACATCTTGAAACTGAAAACATCATATAAATTTACTCTATTTAAAAATAATCAATAAGAAGATATAATTCATCAAATACAAATCAAGAAACGTGATAGCACCTTTTTAATTATCATCATCTTATTAATAGTTAATATAGTTGAATTAGTTGGTTGATTACTTTATAAGTTTATTCAAAAAATTACTTGAGCAATTGCATACCAAAAACTGCAAAAATAAAATAAACCATTCTGGTTTAAAATCAAATATTTAAATAAAAATCTAAGATTAACAACAATAATAAATTTAAAAACATTCCCAAAATTAAATTAGCAATGAAAATTTATTTTTCATCATATAAAAATGATGATTTTGGTGTTAATGCTTCCAATATTTGGATGTTTGTTTTGTTCTTGCCAATATTAACAGCAATAAGTGTGGTTGAAATTTTAATTTTGTTAATTTATATGTTAATTAAACCATTTGCAAAGCAATAACAAAAAATATATTTAATAATTAATTTGATTTTGAATGAAGTTGAATTTGGATAACATTTTTACAAACCAAAAAGTAGTAATTATAAAATTTAATATATGAAAGATTAAGGAAAAGTTATTTATGAATTTTTGAAAAAAAATTAAAAATTCCATTAAAAGATTAAAGTATAAATTTTTACTTACCTTTGGTATTGGTATTATTGCTTCAGCCGCAGTAGTAGTTCCTACTACTGCTTATGAACTTTGCCAAAAGCAAAATCAAACTGAAGCAAATTTAAATGCTAATGTTGTTCAATCTAATATTCAAACTAAATATAACTTTAAAGAAAAGGATGACATTAACCACTTATCCACAGTTTGAAATAATAGCAGTCCAACAGAAAAGGGTATTAGTGCTGACTTTAATAGTATTTTAAATTATTCACCGGAAATAATATATCCTCGCAGTTCTTTTATAGCTGCGGCTCAAACATCAATTAATGCTTCAAACTCTAATAATGTTAAGCATACTAAAGAAATGGAAAAAGTATCTCATTTATTAAAAACATTGGACGTTTCGCAAAAAAATCAAATTAAGAATGCAATGTTAATCATGCATAATGATGCAAAGAAATATAAAATAACTGCGAAAAATGCTCCTTTATTTTTAAGTCAAATTACATCGAAGAAAAATATCAAAGCAACTGAAAAATATCTTGATAATTCGCTAGCAACTATCAATCCAAATAAAGTTAATGAAATTGCTCCAGCAGCACCTGATAATTATGTTAGTTCTGATTCGTTTTTTAGTTCGAATAGCACAATTGGAAGTGTAATTAATGGAATTGCTGATGCTAAATGGGCATTCGTTGGTTTATCATTAGCTGCTTTTGTATTTTCTGCTGCTATGTATGCAGCAGCATGATTTTTTGGAATCACTCTGCCATTAGCCAATGCAAGTTTATTAGTCGGAGTTTTTAGTGGGGCTGCTGCAGGTACACTTTGCTTAATTAATGACACTATTAAAGGTGCCGTTGGTGAAAATGTAAATATTTGATCAACAAGTTATAATGGACTTTTATCAGAAGCTAAAATATCAAGAGCAATCACAAAGTTTATTGGTTTAATTAATGGTGATGATGTTGTTATGGATGCTAATAGCTGAGCTGTAGTTGGTGTTACTATTGCTTTAACTACAGTTGGAATAATTCTAAGTGTATTATTACCACAATAATGTTTTTAGAGCAATTAAAACGTTTTAAAAGTGAACTCAAGAAAAATTTATCTTTTGATTACACCCAGTTTATTAATAAAGATTTAATAGAAAAAATCAATTTTAAAATAACTGTAACTCAAAAACAATTAGTTAAATATTGTCACCAAATCCTCTTTGTCTTTTTTCCAATTTGAGCAGTCTTTTTTGCATGCGGTCTTATTATGTATGCAATTGGTTTTAATTATGTATTGAGTGCAAAGGTAAATTCAACCTGATGAATTATATGAGGAGTGGGACAAGCTTTAGTAATTATAACTGTCACTAGTTTTGTTTGGACGGGAGTTAAAGTTATCATCTATTTAAGGAAAAATTTTTTCTTACTTTTTAATCAATTTATGCATGCAGTTGATGCAGGAATTATCTTCAAGGATTATCAAAATTATCCGTCCTTATTAAAAATGTGTTTCTATAGTCATATTTCAAGTCAATGAAGACTTGATTATCCAAATTCACCTTTTAACATGTTTACTCCTTATTTATGTTGTCAATGCTTAATTGTTTTCTTTACGCAAGCAAATGAGTTAAAAGCAAAAATGGCTTGCAATAATTAATTTAATTTGCAAAATAATTAGCAATTAGAATCAACTTTAAAGTGATTCTAATTTTTTTATTCTTTCTTTAATTTTATTTTGAAATTAAAATAAAAGAAGAAGGATAAATTATGAGTGAATATCAATATCAAATTAACCAATTTGATGATTTAATTGGTAAAGATATTTTAATTCCCCCTAATAGTTTTTTAGATCGCATGATTAAAACTAAATATCTTGCGAATTTAATTTTGTATGGCCCTAGTGGGTGTGGGAAAACTACCATCCTTGATTTACTAGTTAAACATTTAAATGTGAACGCTTTATTTTTTAATCCCTTAATTGATAAGAAAGATAAATTAGTGAATTTCATTGAAAGTGATAGTGTATTACCAAAAGTAGTGGTAATTAATGAAATTCACAACATGAATAAAGACAAACAAGATATTTTACTTGAAGCATTGCAAAATAAAACTATTTATTTATTTGCCAGTACGAATATTAATCCATTCTTTAACTTAAATAATGCGTTAATTAGTCGTAGTTTTTTATTAAAACTTAACTTACTAGATCCTAACACGTTAATATCAGGAATGTTAAAATTAACCAAATCAATGCACTTAAAGCATGATTATAGTGATGTTATTCAATACATTGTGCAAGTGATTGGCAATGACATTCGTAAGTGTCTAAGCACCTTATTTATGCTCATTAATTTATATGATGGTGTTGCTGATTGAAATCTTAATGATTTAAAAACAATCATTAATAACAATGCTAGTTTTGTTAGTACTTCTTCTGACCACTTTACGGATTTAAAATCAGCTTTTCATAAATCGTTACGTGGTAGTGATGTTAACGCTGCTCTTTATTACTTAAGTTTGTTAATGAAATCAGGTGATTATCAAGCTATTTACCGGCGGTTAATTTGTGCAGCTTATGAAGATGTTGGATTAGCTAATCCTAGTTTACCATCCCAAGTAGTAAGTGCCATTCAAGCTTGTGAATATTTAGGAGAAGCTGAAAGTAATGATGTTCTAAGTTTTATTACTGTCAGTATTGCCTTAAGTCCTAAATCAAATTCTGCTTACATGGCGTTTATGCATGCGCAAGAAGCATTAAGGAAATATGGTGAACAAGAAGTACCAACTTATTTAAAGAATGGTTCTTTAAAATATAATAATATTAATACTAAGCATCAAAAGCAAACTTATTTATATCCACACAACTTTAAATTTCATTGGGTAAACCAACAATATTTACCTGATAAATTAAAGGATTTAATTTTCTATGAACCAAATTTAGATGCTAGTTATGAAGCAAAACTCAAACAATATTGAGAACAAATTAAAAAAGGAAAGGAATAAGAAATTATGAGCAAACGATTTTATATAACTTGCCCAATTTATTATCCAAGTGCTAAACCACACGTTGGGACTGCTTACACTACCGTCTTATCGGATGTTTTAACCAGGTACAAAAAATTATTAGGATATGATGCATTTTTAACCGTGGGAACTGATGAACATGCTTTAAAAATTTTAACTAATGCCAAAAAAGCAGGCAAAGCCCCAATGGATTTCTTAAATGACTT
>JAFPYV010000015.1 GCA_017394375.1 bacterium | reverse complement strand
GTAGTAATTAATCATCGTACTAAGGAAATTGAATCATGAGAATTATCAAATGTACAATGATGCAAAATTAATCATAGATTCATTTGCTGCTATTAAGCATAAACTTGCTGGATCGATTGTTCATACTGGCCAAGGTGCAGATTACACATCAAAATCATATCAAAACATGCTTCGCAAGTATCACGCTACTCAATCAATGTCGCGAGTTGGAAATTCGCTTGATAACCATGATATTGAATTTCGATTTAGTATCTTTAAAACTGAATTAATTTATCGGTTAGATATTAAGAGAATGTTATTTGTCCAATTGAGGCAAGCAATTGCTGATTATATTTATTACTACAACAATGTACGGATTCAAAAAAATTGAACTGGACGACACCAGTTCAATATAAAAATCAATTATAATAAAAAACACGAAATTTGAATTTTTGTCCAAATTTCATGTCCTAGTTTACCTTCGCTTTATTCTAAATTCATGTCCATCAAAGATAAATCATTTTCAACGACTAAAAATGCATTTATAACGTTTTTTATTTCTTGTTCTAAAATAATTGTCTTCCTCTTCAGCAAGATGCGTAAGAGAATGTTCTCCAAACAAAGTAATTGGATTTTTCATTTTTCCTCTTTTCTAATAATTATAAAAAAATGGGGAGACTTTCAGAATTTTAGATTTTACTAGGAAAATTTTCTCTTATTGAAGATAAATGACAACTAATTTGGTTGTCATTTTTTTATAATTACACTAAAGGAGCAAATATGGGAAAACTAAAGAAGAAACCATTAGATAAATTTGATTGCAATTTTATAAAGAGTATGAATGAACAAGATGATACTCTTTATAAAAATCGAGATAAAGAGCGATATAAGCTCATTGCATATCTTTCTAAATACATGCTTTGCAATTTTCATTGAGTTGAAATTATTCGTAGATATTATTTGGACACATTAACTGGCAAGCATGTATTTTTATTAGATGAAAATTTAAAAATGGAAAAACACGAACATATTGCAAGAAAAGATAAAGAATTTATTAAAAGGAAAGTGTATAAACAAAAAGCGACTTATCCACAAGTCGCTAGTGTGTATGATAACTGTATTTCACCATGTACAGTTTATCGTTTGATTAAAAGAGAATCAATATCTTACAGTATTAATTTTAACTCACATCCCAAAAAATATAAATATATTTACATCGATATTGATGATACTTTTATCAATCTAAAGACTCATAATAAAGGTATGGAACACAAATGCAAGATTGTTCATACATATCAGGATTATGTTCGGAATGGAAAGAGATTTATTAACGAAATAAAAATGGTGCTTGTTAATAAATCTCACATGAACAGTAAGGAATGTCTTAACTGAACAATTAATCAAATAAGGACAGTTTTAATAGAAAACTACGGTGATTTGAGCAATTTTATCATTATTGTGAGTGGTGATGGTGCAAAGTATATCAAGACCATTGCGAAGGCTTTTAATGCACAAACTGGTCTTGATCGCTGACATTTATTTAACAAAATTCGAGCAGCTTTTAAAACTCAAGCATTGAAGAAATTTGCTTTTATTAATGGTGATGTATTAAATAAAAAGAGCAAGAAAAATAAATATGCTGAACGAATTATTCAGTTGATTAAAGATGCTAAAATCAATGAAGCTTACAAGTTACTGCTTAAAGTTAGGAAAGTTTGTGGTTTTTATTGCAGAGAATTAAACAGTCTCATTGCTTATTTTCAACACAATCTTAAATCAATTGATATTTGAAGTAATCCAACTTATTATGGAACATTTACTGAAACATTTGTCCAACAATTAGTAAAGTGTCATTTTGGAGATGTTGGAAAATGTTATTCAGTAAATATCTTTATGAGAATTTTAAATGCTAATTGTCTTGCCACTTTATATCGATAATTAATTCAAAAATTGTGAATAAAAATTGCTATTTAGTCCGAGTAATATAGAAGTGTTTTTAAATTAAATTTATTTTTTGTTAAGGTAAACAAGAATTCAAAAGTAATAATTAAGAATTTTGATTCTTAATCTGTTTTTGTATTCCATCAGAAAATAATTGAATTTTTTAAGTTTTTTT
>JAFPYV010000014.1 GCA_017394375.1 bacterium | reverse complement strand
GTTCAATTTAGAAATCAATTATAATAAAAAACACGAAATTTGAATTTTTGTCCAAATTTCATGTCCCAGTTTAAAAATTCTCCTATTTCTTATATAATTTTCTCGAAATACAAGTGTTGCACTTGAACTTGCAATTCGGGAACAAATATGGGAATTTTTAAGTTCCCATATTTTTTATATATAGACATAAAAATATTAAAAGGTTCTAATTTGCTCTTGTATCAAAACTACTGATTTATTGCAAAACACAAACTATACGCATTTTGAAAAGCATTCTATAATTTCAGCGTCAATTAATTTAATTACATCAATACCGTTAATAGAAGATTCCTCGTTGTATATTTCACAAAGATACACATATATAATTTTTACAAAGTATAATGAGATTCAAATGAAATAATATATGACTTTAAATTCTTCTGGTTCATTAAATTTTGCATACAAATTTGATACGTAATATTGGGACACTTTCAGATTTTTAGATTTTCAATAAATGACAACTAAAAAATATCATATCAAAAATTATAGAAAGATTAAATTATTTTTTAGGTATAACAAAACGAATTAAGAATTTAATTTCTTAATCGTTTTTATTTTTTTCTTGTTTTCTAATCGATAAGAAATTAGATTTATTTAGAAAATTGTTGCATATTTATGATAAAGAATATTTATTTTAAATCACCAAATTATCAAAACATTAACCTTTAAAATTTTCATGTAAATCCCTAATGAATAGTTTTATGAATATCTTAAGTGCAAATTGTCTTGTTAACTTTTTAAACTAAAACCTTGATTTTTTAGGTAATTAATTTCTAAGCCATCTTGAGAAATTACTCTTGTTAATTTTGCTATAAAAAACAATGATAAGTAATAAAAAAAGTTAAGAATATTTTTTTCTTAACTAGTTTTAGCTTCTACCAAAAAAGAATCTGCTATTTTATGATTTTTTGGTATCATATTTTAGTTGTCATCTTAATGGCACTTACAATATTGAAAGTCTCCCTTAATAAGTTAGAATATGAAGATTCAAAAATTAATTATTAAAAATTACAAAATTTTTAAAGATATAAAAATAGATATGAATGAAGATATGAATATCTTTATAGGGCAAAATAACTCTGGTAAAACTACGATTTTAGAAGCAATAAGTTTAGTTTTAACAGGTAAATTAAACGGAATTAATATTATGCAGCGTTTAACTTGTGATTGGTTTAATAAGGAAAGCCGTAAAAAATATACTGATAGTTTAAAAGAATCAATAAAGTCAGAATTACCTTCTATTATCATCGAAGCTTATTTTTTTAAAGATGAAAAAGATCCACAACTCTTAAAGTTTAAGGGTGCTAATAATTCTTTGCACGAAGATACTGCTGGAATTAGACTATGTATTGAATTTGATGATGAAAATTATCAATTTACTTACAATGAAATGCTCAAAAATAACAATATTACTGATATTCCAATAGATTTTTATAAAGTTGAAATTTTTAATTTTGCTGGAGCAAAATTTTCTAATTTATTAATAAGTAAAAAAATAGGTATTATTAGACTAGGACATTAAAATTGGACAATAATTCTTTCAAGAAAGGAAGGATTATTGTTTTTTTATGTCTAAACAATTAAAACCAAATCAATGGTTAGAATTATTCGATATTTATGAAACACAAGGAATTTATGCTTTGTGATGCAAATATGTAGATTATCGAAAGATAAACAAAAATAGCAAATATTTATTTTTCAAAAAGTATAAGAAATTTTTGTACCATAATAG
>JAFPYV010000013.1 GCA_017394375.1 bacterium | reverse complement strand
CTTATCGGATGTTTTAACCAGGTACAAAAAATTATTAGGATATGATGCATTTTTAACCGTGGGAACTGATGAACATGCTTTAAAAATTTTAACTAATGCCAAAAAAGCAGGCAAAGCCCCAATGGATTTCTTAAATGACTTTTACGAAGTCTTTAAGGAATTATGAAAAAAACTTGATATTAATTATGATGCATTTATTCGCACCACTGATAAAAAACACGAAGATGTGGTAAAAAAAGTTTATGCCAAGATTGATGAACTTGGTTTAGTTGAATTAAAGAAATGAAATGGTTGATATTGTAATTCATGTGAAGAAAATTACGCAATGAATAACATTGTTAAAAATGGTGAACAATTCTTTTGCAATCAAGGTCATTTACTAGTTGATCGCAGTGAAGACTCTTTATTCTTTAAACTATCTAACTTTACTGATTGAACCTACAACTTACTATATAAAGAAAATCCTAATTTTATTTATCCCGAAGAACGAAGAAATGAACTTTACAATAATTTCATTAAAGGTGGCTTGGAAGATTTAAGTATTACTCGTATTAGTCAAGACTGAGGAATTGAAGTATTAGCAGATAAATATAAATCTCCTGGTGGAAAAACACACGTTGCATATGTGTGAATTGATGCACTATTCTCATATTTAAGTGCTTTAAACTTTTTACAACCTGACGATAGTAATTATCAAAAATTCTGGAATAATGATGAAAGTGTAATTATTCACTTTATGTCCAAGGAAATTGTTCGATTTCATGCTATTTTCTGACCAATTTTCTTGCATGCTTTAGGTTTGAGATTACCAACAAAAATTATTTCTCACGGTTGAATCGTAACCCCCGAAGGTAAGATGTCTAAATCATTAGGAAATGTCATTGATCCTAACGAATACATTGATGCTTATGGTAGTGACGCATTAAGATTTTTCTTTGTCAAGGGTTTAATCTTGGAAAATGATTCCATTTTCTCTAAAGAACGGTTCATTGAAGTATATAACACTTATTTAGCAAACACAATTGGTAATTTAGCAAATCGTGTTCACAGCATGGTAAAAAAATTCTGTAATGGTATTATTCCTCAATTTTTATTTGCAGAAACTTATCGGACTGAATTTATAACTTTATTAAAAATGACACAAGAATGCAATGCAAAAATTGAAAATAATGATTCGGTGGGAGTTGTTGACACTATTATTAAACTTGGTGAATGAGTTAACAAGTTTATTGAAAAGGAAAAACCATGGGAATTATTCGCTAACCATGATGAAGGTAAATTAAACGAATTAATTTCCCTATTAGTTAATATTGTTCGTGCCACCTTCTATTACTTATCACCAGTGTTAACTAAGAGCTGTCGCATTATTTTGCATGGGTTTGGCATTGATCTTGACGCAATTAATCAATTTAACATTAATAATTTCAAGGAATGCAATGGCAAAACTTTAAATGATTTACCAATTTTATTCCCGCGGATTGATGTTAATAAAAAGCAATAATTAATTCTAATAATTTAAAAAAATTAGGGAGCAAAAGGTTTTTTTAGTTCCCTAATTTTGTTTTTTTATTTTCAAAAATAATTAGTAATGTAGATGCTTAACCAGTAACAATTATTTTTGGTTAGTCTAATTCCTTAAAAAATTAAAACTAAATTTTAAGTTAACTAATCAATTTTAATTTTATTTAAATTAAAGAAATTAGGGTGGGAAACGTCAATTTCCAAGTCCCTAATTTCTTTATTTTCATTGTCATAGATAGCAAAAGCACTGTGAACATAATCAATTCGATCTTGAATTAATTTATCTAATACTTGATTAAAAATATCATCTTTTTCAACATTCGTTGCATATAAAAATCTAGCTAATACAACTTTTTTAATTTCGTAATAAAATAGTTCTTTTCGGTATATTAATTTCAAATTTTTAAGACTATCAACCTTTAAGTTTAGATTTTTGATCTTTTCATTTTTTTCTTGTTTATTTTGTTCGAAATTGGCATCTTGACTTTGTAAAAATGCAATTTCGATATTATCAATTTCAGCCAGCAATGATTCAATTTTTTGATTGATCTTGCTTACTAATGGTGGATTCATGACGCGAATATCATTTTTTACTTGCTTATAGATTAAATTAATAATCTTTAGATAAGCATTGTTTCGTTCTTCATCACTGTTAAATACACTTGACTTTAAATTCTTATATTGTTTAGTAATCTTTTGGATTTGTTTATGATTATAAATACTATAAGTATCCTTATTGTTCATCGTATATCACCTCTTTATAATTTTATATAAAAACAATTTAAAGTAAAGGAAATTAAGGAGTAATTTTAGTTAAATTTCAAGCACTATCTTATTCTTTATATATTAGTGTAAAAAAATAATTAATTTTTATATAATTATTTATATATATGCCAATCGGTGATTTTTAATACACCGTGGCGAGTTGTGAATTGATAATTTACAACCCTTGAGTTAGAAAGGATATTATGAGTCAACAAGAATTAAGAATTAAGTTGTTCTCCTATGATGCAACCCTTCTTGACAATGAAGTTAAGAAACTCGTTGAAATTTTACGGAGTAGTAACACAACATATGGTGGTCCTATTCCACTTCCAACTAAACGGGAAATTTTTACGGTGATTCGTTCACCCCACATTAATAAGCAATCACGGGAACAATTTGAACGGATTACACATTATCGCTTAATCGTGATTAAAGGTGTTAATCACAACATTATTCAAAAATTAAGCAAGATTAACCTACCTTCAGGAGTTGCTGTGCGGATTAGCAACCCTAACCAACAAGTTAAACATTAAGCAGGAGGAAGGAATAAATGTCAACAAAAGCAATTCTCGGTCGAAAAGTGGGCATGACCCGGGTTTTTGACCAAAAAGGTGAATATGTTCCTGCAACTGCCATCTATGTAGAACCAAACCTTGTACTTGGTGTTAAAACCAAAGATAAAGATGGTTATGATGCAACAGTCGTTGGAATTATTGACACAACCGAAAAACATATTAATCGTCCGCAAAAAGAAATGTTTAAGGATGAAGCAGGTACATACCATTTCAAACAAACTGTGAAGGAATTACGAGATGTAACTGGCTTCAAAAAATTTGATTTAATTAAGTTTGATATCTTTAATGTTGGTGATATCGTTGATGTCCAAGGCACAACTAAAGGACGTGGATACACCGGTGCAATTAAGTTATGAAACTTTAAGATTGGTCCATTAGGCCATGGTGCAGGATATCCACACCGTTATGCTGGTTCAATTGCCATGGGTCGTGGGGGTAGTCAAGCCCAACGTGTTACCAAGGGTAAAAAAATGGCAGGACGGTACGGGCATGAAACTGTTACCATTAATAACTTGCAAATCATTGGAATTGATCCAGAACAAAACATTATTTTGGTTAAGGGTGCAATTCCTGGTCCAAGTAAATCAGTTGTTAAGATTTGCAGTGCAGTTAAACCAAAGTTCACACACAAAGACTTTGTTGCCAGTGATCCAAACAAGCACGCAGTTGATGAAAAAGAACTAAAGAATGAAAGCCATGAAACTGCAGTTGAAACAAAGGAAGCTGAAGCAAAACCTGATAAGGTAGCCCAAAAGCAAGCCCAAGTTGAAGCAGAAAAGAAATAGGTTGAGGTGAAGTTAAATGGCAAAGCAAATTAAAGTATTCAACAACGCTGGTGATGAAGTTGATTCTTACACAATTAACCCAGCCTTATTTGTTGAAAAAATTCACAACCATGACATGTTTTTAGATGTCATTGCCCAAGCAGCCGGCAAACGTCAAGGCACCCACAGCACCTTAACAAAAGGTGAAGTGCGGGGTGGAGGTAAAAAACCTTACAAACAAAAACATACCGGTAATGCACGGCAAGGTTCAATAAGAAACCCTCACTATGTTGGTGGTGGTGTTGCATTTGGACCAAAACCAAATCAAAATTACAAGATTGATTTAAACCGGAAAGTGCACCGCTTAGCATTAAAAAGTGCATATACAAAACGGATTAACGAAGACAAGGTTGTTGCCATCGTTAATGACATTGATTTAAAAGGAATTTCTACCCGCAAGGTGCAAGAATTTCTAACCAAAATCAATGAAAATGCAAGAAACTTCCTTCTTGTGTTAACAAGTGAAAATGGTAATATTAACTTCTTGTTATCTGCTCGCAATATTCACAATTTAACAACTAAAACATGAGATAAAGTTTCAGTTCGCGATTTATTAGCAAATGACCAAATTTTAATTCAAATTGATGCATTTGACAAAATTGCAGGAGTACTTAAATAATGGCAAACACAATCACAAACGTCATCTTAAAACCAATCTTCACTGAAAAAACTGAATCATTTAAGTTTGGTGATAAGAAAAAATATTACTTTATTGTGCAATTACATGCCAATAAAGCTCAAATTCGTAGTGCATTTGTTTCTATTTATATGACTGAACCAGAAGCAATTAATATTATTCGGCGTAAACCTGCATTAATTCGCACTGGTACGCGTCACCCAGGTTATTCAAAGGAAAGAAAAATTGCAATTATTACCTTAAAGAAAGGTATTAGTTTGGCCATGGATGATGAAGAACTAAAGAATGAAAAGGAATCCGATAAGAAAGAATCTGGTTCAACTATGACTTCTTCTAAACGGGTTGTTTCCGAAGGTACTTCTTCCAATGATAAGGAAACAAAGAAATAAGGAAATGGTGAATGTAAATGGCAATTAAGAAAATTAAATATCGCAGTAGCGGTAAACGAGTTCGCATTTTAATTGACTATAAACAAATGCTAACACCAAACGTTTTACCAGAACGTTCATTGGTTGAAAATTTACACCAAACTGGAGGTCGCAACAACCAAGGTCGCATGACTAGCAGACATCGTGGTGATGGAGTTCATCGTTTATACCGAATCATTGATTTTAAGCGGGAAAAAGATAACGTTCCAGCTACTGTTAAAACAATTGAATATGATCCAAACCGCAGTTGTTTCATTTCCCTTGTTTGTTATAATGATGGAACTAAACGCTACATCATCGCACCAAAAGATTTAAAAGTTGGGGACAAGATTGTTTCTGGTAATAATGTTGATATCAAAATTGGAAACTGTACCCAATTAAAAAACATCCCAGTTGGTACGTTCGTACACAACTTGGAATATTTCCCAGGAAAGGGAGCTCAATTAGTAAGATCAGCTGGTTTAGCTGCTCAAATTCTTGGTTGAGATGATGAAAACAAGCACGTTTTAATTAAATTACCAAGTGGGGAAACTAGAAAGTTTGATCCTGAATGTAAAGCAACCATTGGTTTTGTTTCCAATGAAGACCATAACCTAGTGGTATTTGGAAAAGCTGGTGTTAGTCGTTGATACGGAATTAGACCACATGTTCGTGGATCTGCCATGAACCCTAACGATCACCCACACGGTGGTGGTGAAGGTAGACAACCAATTGGTAAAGATGCACCTCGGACACCATGAGGTAAACGTACCATGGGAGTTAAGACTCGCAATCCAAAGAAAGCATCTTCTGCATTAATTGCAAAGAGGAGAAAATAGATGTCACGAAGTAATTCAAAAGGTCTTTTTGTTGAAAAAAGTCTTTGAAAGAAAGTTATTGCCAATAACCAAAATTTAAAGAAAAAAGAAATTAAGACTTGATCACGCAAAAGCACGATTTATCCTGAATTTGTGGGCAATACATTCCTTGTTCACAACGGAAAGATTTTTGTTAAAGTATATTGCACCGAAGAAATGGTCGGCCGCAAATTAGGTGAATTTGCTCCAACTCGCACCTTCAAGATGCACTCTTCAAACCGGAAGGCAGAAGATGCAGCAGCTGAAGCAAAAGTAGAAGCAAAGAAAGTAGGAGCATAGTTTATGATTAGTAAAGCGATTGAACGTAATGTCCGCATGAGTGCTAGAAAAGCTGGTTTAGTATGCGACTTAGTACGCCACAAAACTGTTAACTACGCCATTGCTCAACTTGAAAACCAACATCATAAAGCTGCTCCAATTATTCTTAAATTATTGAAGTCAGCAATTGCTAACGCTACCAATAATTACCGGATGGATGCTACCAAACTTTACATCTTGAGTATTGTTGCTAACGAAGGTCCAACCCTAAAGCGAATGATGCCACGGGCAAAAGGTTCTGCAACTACCATTCGGAAACGTAGTACCCACATTGAAATCATTCTTTCTGATGATGAAAAAGATCGGTTACTTCAACAAGAATCTTACAAACGACACAACAAATATAATGATTTAATTCATGGTAAGTTAAATGAAAATTCTCGCAGCAACTTACGGGCAACTCGGAAGTTGCAAACTCAACGGGATGAAGAAACTGAAAAGAAAAAACGTGACCGTACTTATCAACCAGATGTGAGTGATGCTGAAATTTACACTAAGGAAGAATTCGAAAAGGTTGTAATTAAAGATGATGAACGTAAGAATAAAAAAGTAACATCATCAAAGAAGCAACCAAAGAATTCTAACCAACCAAAGATAACTAAAGAAGACCAAAACTTACCAGCATCTGAAGACGAAATTAAGTCAACAGAACAAGAAGTTAAAAAGGATAAAGAATAGTTATGGGACAAAAAATTAATCCAAATGGATATCGCTTTGGGGTTAACCGCAACTGAATTTCTCGGTGAGTTGCTAAGGATAACAAGACGGAAGCAACGTGATTAATTGAAGATGAAAAAATCCGAAAATTAATCATTAAAACATTCCCTAAGGCATTAATTGACCGGGTGGAACTAGAACGTAAGCCAAACATGGTTAACATTCTTATTTATTGTTCCCAACCAGGTATTATCAACGGTATTACCGACGACCAAAAGAAAGAACTAATGCTAAATATTAGTAAAATCGTTGGTCGGAAAACAAAAGCAAAATATACCGTAATTAACTACATGAATCCAAACTTAAGTGCGCGGATTGTTGCAAGAGATATTGCTGATGCAATTGAAAACCGGACTTCTTTTAGAGTAGCCCAAAAACAAGCAGTAAGACGGGTTATGAAGAATGGGGGTTATGGTATTAAAACTGCAGTTACTGGTCGGTTAGGTGGTACTGATATTGCTCGGAAGGAAGGTTATCTTGAAGGAGTAGTTCCACTATCAACCCTTCGCTCTGATATCGATTTTGCCATCGAATTAGCTCACACTACGTACGGAGTAATTGGAGTTAAAGTTTGAATTAACCGGGGAATTAGATTTGGTGGTATTTACGCTAAGACTGAATATAAAAAAATTGCGTTTGATCACCATGATGGAGATCGTCCATATCGTTCTCACAATAATTCACACAATCAAAACAATCAAAATTATAGTGCTGAACATAATAATGCAACTGCTACTCGTCAACCTAAAAATAACCAAGCATCTGCACTAAATGCAAATGTAAAGCCATCTTCTAATAATCAAAAGCCAGTTGCACCTACAACTAAAGCACCTGACATTAAAAAAGAAAATGCCAACAAAGTAAATACAGAAATGAAAGGTGGTAAATAGTTATGTTACAACCAAAACGGGTCAAACACCGCAAGATGCATCGCATTAAATACGAAGGGCCTACCAAAGGTAATGCATACATTGCGTACGGAGACTTTGGAATTGCATCTAATGTTGGAGCCTGAATTACCGACCGTCAAATTGAAGCAGCACGGGTTGCTATTAGTAGACATTTAGGTAAAACGGGAAAGATGTTTATTCGGATTTTCCCTCAAATGTCAAAAACCAAGAAGCCTCTAGAAGTCCGGATGGGTTCAGGTAAAGGTAATCCTGAATTCTGAGTTGCTGTTGTTAAAAAAGGTACGATCATGTTTGAAGTATCTGGTATTTCTAAAGAAGAAGCCCAAAAAGCTTTCTACGCTGCAGGAAATAAGTTACCAGTAACTTGAACATTCATTGAAAAGGGAGAAGATAAGCATGACATCAAATAAGGACTTCCGCCAAAAAACAGATCAAGAATTAATCGATATTGTTAAAAAACTTCGCGTTAAATTATTGGAATATCGATTCAAAGCAGCCAGTGGTGAATTTGATAAATTCCACCAAGTTCGCTTTGCTAAGAAATCACTTGCCCAAGCTTTAACAATCCTTCATGAACGGAATGTTAAAACTGATCATCTTCAACTTGAAAAACTAGAAAACTTAAAGAAAGCAAAATCTATTTTTTCAGCTAAGAATGATGATGCTAAACCAGCCAAGGAATCAAAAGTAGCTGTTAAAGCAGCCCCAAAGATTGCTAAGGATGGTTCTAAACAAGATAGTAAAAAGAATGGTGATAAATAATGCTTAACGAATCAAATAAAAGACAAAGTCATAACCGGAAAACATTAGTTGGAATTGTTACAAGTGATAAGTGTAACAAAACAATTACTGTTAATGTTGAACGGAAAAGTGAACACCCACTTTACAAGAAATTAGTAATTTCTAACAAAAAATATCATGCCCATGATGAACAAAACCAAGCTCACCCTGGTGATAAAGTAGAAATTATTGAAACTCGTCCATTGAGTGCAACTAAACGCTGACGGTTATTAAAAATTATTGAAAAGGCAAAATAATATCACCGCAATATAGACAACAAGGAGACGAATCATGATTTCATTTATGACAAAACTTGTGGTTGCCGATAATACCGGGGCACAGGTCGTTCAAGTGTTTAAGATCCTAGGCGGAACTAGACACCATTATGCTTATATTGGCGATATTGTTGAAGTATCTGTAAAAAAAGCCATTCCAAACTCAACAGTACACAAACACGATGTATTGAAAGCGGTTATTGTCCGCACCAAGAAACCAATTTACCGAAAATCAGGTAACTCCATTAAATTTGACGAAAACGCATGCGTTATTATCAAAGAAGATAAAAGCCCACGGGGAACACGGATTTTTGGACCAGTTACTCGTGAATTAAAGGAAAAAGGTTTCCAAAAAATTACTTCGCTCGCCGAAGAAGTTCTATAGGAGTAATTATTCATGGAAAGAGTTAAATTAGGGGACAAAGTTCGGGTTATCTCTGGTAAATATAAAGGAGTAGACGGACCAGTCATTGACATTAACCACAAAAAACACACTGTTACAGTGGAAAATGTTAACAAAGCGAAGAAGCACGTTAAACGTAACAACAAAAATAAGGAAAGTAAGATTATTGAAATTAATCTTCCAATCCATGTTTCTAATGTTGCTGTGTTAGATGAAAAGAGTCACAATACCCCTGCTAAAATTCACTTCGTAATTAATAAACAAGGTAAGAAGATTAGAGTTGCTAGAAAATCTGGTAATGAAATTATCTTCAAACGGAAATAGGAGTTCGTATTATGACTAACGAATTAAAAGATAAATATAAAAAGGAAGTTATTCCTGCTTTAGTTAAACAATATAACTACACTTCCGTCATGCAAGTACCAAAGATTGAAAAAATCACTTTGAACATGGGAGTAGGGGATGCTACTCAAGATCCAAAATTACTTGATTTAGCGTGCAAAGAAATTGAACTAATTGCTGGTCAAAAACCAGTGCGGACGGAAGCTAAAAAATCAATTGCTACCTTCAAATTACGGGAAGGTCAACAAATTGGTTGTAAGGTTACTTTACGTGGTGATAAGATGTGAGCATTTTTATCTCGTTTAATCAATGTTGCTTTACCACGGGTTCGTGACTTTAGAGGTTTACCAAACCGTAGTTTTGATCACCACGGTAATTACACCATCGGCATTCAAGAACAAATCATCTTCCCTGAAATCAATTATGATGATGTAAAGAAAATTAGAGGTTTTGATATTAATATTGTCACCAGCACTAATGATGATAAGCAAGCTCGTTCTTTATTAAAACTAATTGGTTTACCATTAGTCAGAGTTAAAGGAGAAAATTAATGGCTAAGAAATCACTTATTGCTAAATCAAAACGTGTACCAAAATATTCCACGCGCGGTTATCACCGTTGTTTACGGTGTGGTCGTCCACATGCTTACTTCCGGAAATTTGGTATTTGCCGTCTATGCTTTAGGGATCTTGCTCATAAGGGTGAAATTCCAGGTGTAAAAAAGGCATCTTGATAAGAATAGAAAGGAAGAACAACAAACATGACAGATCCAGTAGCTGAATTAATTACCAAAATTAAAACAGCAGTTAATGCTAAAAAAGCCGACGTATGTTTAACTTATTCTTCATTAAAGAACAACATTCTTAAAGTGCTTAAGGATGAAGGTTACATCACTGATTATGCCGTTAAGGAAAATCCAAAGAATAAGCAAAAGGAATTATTCATCACATTGAAATATAAGAACCGGGTATCCTCAATTGAAAATATAAAGCAAATTTCCAAACCTGGTCTACGTGTATATAGTGAATACGCAAAACTACCAAGACTTCTAAATGGTCTAGGTACAGTTATTGTTTCCACTAGTCAAGGTTTAATGACAGATAAACAAGCTCGTAAAGCAAAACTTGGCGGTGAAATATTAGTATATGTTTGATAGGAAAGGAGCTAGCAAAATATGTCACGAATCGGAAATCGAATTCTAACAGTCCCAACTGGTGTTACTATCACTTATGCTAATCATAACCTAAATGTTAAAAAAGGCAATGATCAAATTAATATTCCTGTGCCAACTGATAATTTTGACATTGAAGTTAAAGACCAAAAGTTTAGTATTAAACCAAAGAATAATCCAGTAAGTAAACAAGAAAGCATGCTTCAAGGAACTATTAACGCCTTGGTCCACAACGCAATCATTGGTTTTACTGAAGGATGTTATAAGGAACTTAAGATTGTTGGGGTTGGTTATAAGGCTGCAGTAGCTGGTAACACTTTAACATTAAACTTAGGTTACAGTAAACCAGTAGTTATGCAAATTCCAGCTGGTTTAAAAGTTGAATGCCGCACTCCAACGGAAATGAAAATCAGTGGTTTCAACAAGGAATTAGTTGGTGAATTTGCAGCCGTCGTTCGTAGTAAACGCCCACCAGAACCTTACAAAGGTAAAGGGGTAATGTATGTTAACGAAGTTATTCAACGCAAAGTTGGAAAGACCGCTGAAACTACGAAAGGTGCAAAATAATAAGGAGGGTTTAAACTTATGAAGAGAATTAATTTTAGTCGTGATAATCAACGGTTGATTCGTTCAAAACGGATTAGCAAAAAGTTTACCAACAAAGTGAACACCATTCCTTATGAAATCATTATCAACAAAACTGATAAGCACATTTATGTGCAATTAGTTGACACCAATAGTGGTAAAACCTTATTTAGCACTTCTACCTTGAGTTTAAAGTTGCCAAAGAAGAATAAAGAATCAGCAGCCAAAGTGGGAGAAGAATTTGCTAAGAAGGCAATTGCACAAAATATTAAGCAAGTTCGTTTTAACCGCAATGGTTATCCATACCATGGAATTGTGGAAGTCATTGCTGATACTTGCCGCAAGCAAGGATTAGAATTCTAAAGGAATTACATTAACATGGAAGAAAACAAAGAAATAAAGTCAGCTAGTGCAACTGTTAAATCTGCAACTCCTGCTACAGCAAATGTAGGTGATAAGAAGCTTAACCGACCAAATCCTGCGAAAGCTACTAAGCCAGCAGGTACGGAATCAAGTCAATCATCTGCTTCTCGTCCATCCCGCCCATATTCTAACAACGCAAATCGACCAGCATCTAATCGAAATGGTCAAGCTAGCCAAAATGGATCTCGTCCTCATTTTAATCACAGCAATCCAAATGGACAAGCAACTGATCAATCAAAACCAAACGGTCAACGTCGTTTTACAAGACCTGATAACCAACGTCCATCTCGTCCTCATTTTAACAAACCAGAAAATGGTGAAAATGTTAAAAAACCATTAAATCAAAATGCTACAACTGCTACAGTAACTAATGCTAATGGTCAAGGAACTGCAACAACTGAAGACGAAGAAGGTAAGAAGGTATTTGTTAAGAAGTTTAAACACAATCCAAAGTTTAAACGTCCAGTTAAAACTGGCCCTGAACTAGAAGAAAAAGTTATTGAAGTTAAGCGGATTTCCAAGACCACTAAAGGGGGAAGAAAATTACGCTTTAGTGCCCTTGTAGTTGTTGGCGATCGAAAAGGAACGGTTGGTTATGGTTTAGCCAAAGCAAATGAAGTTCCTGATGCCTTAAAGAAAGCAATTAGAAAAGCTCACAATAATCTTTATAAAGTAAAAATGACCCGTGCTGGTAGTTTGTTTCACGAAGCAACTGGTTGCAGTTCCAGTGGTAAAGTTTTACTAAAACCAGCTCCTGAAGGTACTGGAATTATTGCTGGTGGTCCAATTCGGGCAATTGTTGAATTGGCTGGATACAGTGATATTTATTCCAAGAACCAAGGTACCAATGCCTCTATTAACATGGTTCGTGCTACCATCAATGCATTGATGCAACAACGAACAATTAAAGACGTTGCTAATGCACGGGATCTTCCAATCAACAAATTATTTCATTAGTTACTAGGAGCAACCAGAATGGAATTAAATAATCTAAAATATATTTACAAATCCCGCGGACAAAAAGCTAAAACCTATGGTCGGGGCCGTAGCTCTGGTATTGGGGGTCCTTCTACCCGTGGTTACAAAGGTCAAAACGCCCGAAAATCTGGTGGTACTCGCCTTGGTTTTGAAGGTGGTCAAACCCCAATTTTCCGGCGGTTACCAAAAGTTGGATTTAACAATCCAAGTGAAAAACGCTATGACGTTGTTACATTAAATGCTTTAAACAAAGTAGATGCTACGACCATTGATTTAAAGACTTTAAAGGAATTAAAACTAGTTTCCAAGTCCGCTTTGATGTTTAAAGTAATTGGCAACGAAAAACCAAATAGAGCACTTGATGTTACTTGCAACAAAATTAGTAAGCAAGCTAAAGCCAGCATTGAAGCTGCTGGTGGTAAAGTTACATTGCTTCCAGTAGTAAACAGACATAAAAAACATTCAGTAAATAAGCAACAAGCAAAAGTACCACAAAAATAGATAACTAAATTATTAGCATGAAAAGAAAGAGAAAACTTACATCTAATAATGTCGATAGTTTTAGTAATGCGGAAAAAATCAAAAATTTCTTCAAGTTATTTGCGAACCGCAAAGTTATCGTATCTATTTTTATTACCTTAGTTATTCTCATTATTTTCCGAATTGGTTCATTGGTCTCAATGCCGGGAGTCAAATTTATTTCAAGCACGGCTGCAGTCAATGATTTACAAAGTAATAACTTACTAGGATTAATGAATATGCTGGGTGGGGGTGGATTAACGCAAGTGTCCATCTTTGCTTTAGGTGTTTCTCCATATATTAATGCCCAAATTATTATGCAGTTATTATCAACGGATTTGGTAAAACCAATTTCTGATATGCTCAAAAGTGGGGAAGCAGGTAAACGCAAGTATGAAATTTGGACACGAGTTATCACCCTACCATTTGCATTTTTGCAAGCATATGCAATTATTGCTTTATTAACCACCAGTAAGTTACATACAGTTATTGAATTTAATGATAATAATCCTTTAACTTCCTCCCAATGAGCTTTTTATATTTTCTTATTAGTTGGGGGATGTTATGCTTCCATCTTCCTTGGTGATGTCATCACTAAAAGAGGAGTTGGAAACGGAATTACTTTAATCATTGCAACCGGAATTATTGGTTCTTTAATTACTGATTTCCAAATTGCCCAAGAAGTATTAACTAGCATTAGTTCTTCTTCCACTGCTGTTTTCTTCACTCACGAAATTAGTTTTGTACTGTACATTATTTTCTTCTTCGTCATCATCATGATCATTGTTTTCATGAACGAGTCAGTGCGAAAGATTCCTGTGCAACAAACTGGGCAAGGTATGATTAATGAGAAGGAAAACATCCATTATTTACCAATTAAGGTAAATGCAGCTGGAGTTATTCCTATCATCTTTGCTGCATCACTAATGTCCATTCCAAGTACTGTCCAAATTTTCTATCCAACTACTAGTGTGGCATACCAAGTTATTCAAAATTACTTTACTTTTGAATCATGACTAGGTATTTGCATTTATCTAGTATTAACTATTTTGTTTACCTTCTTTTATTCATATGTGCAAATTAACCCTGAACGACAAGCCGAAAACTTTAAGAAGTCTGGTAAGTTTATCCTTGGGGTTCAATCTGGAGAAGAAACTGAAAAATATATTTCCCGAATTTTAATGCGAGTTAACTTTATTGGTGCACCCTTTTTAGCTATTCTTGCAAGTATTCCGTATTTTGTCGGAAAAGCAATTGGTCTTCCATTTAGTGATTCTGCATTAGGGGGAACTGGAATGATTATTATTGTGGCAGTATGTTTACAAACTTGATTATCTATTAAATCAGCTGCAACCAGTATTAACTATGGTAAAGTGCGTAAAGAAATTGAATATTCAGCATCAGTTTTCCAACCTGATGTTGAAGTTGTAACAAAGCAAAAGAAAGATAATAACAATAGCAAATTGTTATGATAAAAGAATTGAAGTTACGATAATGAACATAATTTTATTAGGAGCACCTGGTGCTGGTAAAGGTTCTATCAGTGAATTACTTACCACCAAGCACAATTATTATCATCTATCTACTGGAGATGCATTGCGTCAAATTGCCAAAGAAGATAGTGACTTAGCACGCAAGTTAAATGATATTTTAAAATCTGGTCAACTTGTGAACGATGATATTGTTAATGAAATAGTAAAAACTACTTTAGATCGGATTGATGCAAGTAAATATGAAGGAATCATTTTTGATGGTTATCCCCGCACTAAAAAGCAAGCTGAATATTTAAAAAAGATTGCCAAGATTGATCAAGTTTTATTCATTGATGTTCCAGATGAAATCATTGAAAATCGAATTATTAACCGGTGCCTTTGCAGCAAGTGTGGCAAGATTTACAACCTTGTAGTACCAGAATTAAAACCAAAAAAGAATGATACTTGTGATGTTTGTGGTGCTTTATTAATTCAACGCAAAGATGATACAAAAAATGTCATTGCAAAACGTTTGCAAGAATATTACAAGGAAATTAGTCCATTAATGCAATTCTATGCTGATCAAGGATTATTAATGAAACTTGATGGAACATTAGCTTGGCCGCAATGAAAAGCATTAATTGAAGCAACTGTTAAGACAAATAAGTAATCATGATTATTATTAAATCGGATGCTGACCTAACTGATATCAGAAAAGCAGGTCATATTTGAAAATTAACGAAGGACTATATTATCCAATTATTGAATAAAAATCCGTATCGGAGTTTGTTGCAACTTGATGATCTTATTGATAAGTTCATCCGCTCGCAACATGCTTCATCAACCTTTTTAGGGATGTATGGCTTTCCAAAACACGTATGTATTTCAGTGAACGACTGTGTTATTCATGGTATTCCTGATAACTATGTGTTAAAGGATGGCGACAAGGTAACATTTGATATTGGAGTAACATATAACAACCATGTGTGTGATTCAGCATTTAATTATTTAATGCCCCACGCAAGCGAAGCGTACAAACGCATCGTTGCAGTTTGTGAAGAAAGTTTGCGGCTTGGCATGGAACAAGTAAAAGCTGGTAATCATGTGGGAGATATTGGGCACGCAATAAGCGATTATATTACCAAGCAAGGATATTGCTTACTTCCAGACTATACTGGTCATGGGTGTGGTAATAAACTGCATGAAGACCCTTATATCTACAATTATGGGGAAATTGGTAAAGGTCCAATCTTAAGGAAAAATATGGTGATATGTATTGAACCAATGATTATGACCGCTAGTGACCACTATTATACAGTTCGAGATTGAAATGTTATTGCATCCAACCATTTGCCAGTTGACCATGTAGAAAACATGTTATTAGTTACGGAAAATGGTTATGAAATATTAAATAACTAAAATTATTAACACGAGGTAAATTTGGAATCTCAATCAAAAAATAAAATCATCGCCGAAGGAATTATTAAGGAAATTATCTCTGGTGATAAATTCAAAGTTGAACTTACTAAGATCAACGGCGTTGATTTACAACAAAAACAAATTGTTTTAGCCCACGTATCAGGTAAAATGCGCATGCACCATATTAGAATTTTACTTGGTGATACTGTTGACGTTGAGTTAAGCGAATATGACTTAACACGTGGAAGAATTCTATATCGCAAGAAATAAATAGATAAGGAATAACAAGATGAAAGTAAGAGCATCAGTTAAACCAATCTGTAAGGATTGTATCGTCATTCGACGAAAAGGAGTTGTGCGTGTGATTTGTAAAATCAAAAAGCACAAGCAACGTCAAGGCTAATTATTAGGAGAATAGACATATGGCACGTATTTTAGGGGTCGATATTCCCGAAAATAAAGCAACAAAAATATCATTAACTGCAATCTACGGAATTGGATACACGACTGCCAAAAAAATTTGTGAAATGGCAAAAGTTGATCCAGAAAAAAAGGTTAAAGATCTTTCAGAAACTGAATTAAGTGAATTGCGGAAAGCAATCGACCATTTACGAAATGATGAAGGATTGTTGATTGAAGGGGAACTAAGAAAAAAAGTTAACCTTGCCATTAAAAACGAAATGGAAATTGGTTCATATCGGGGTATTAGACACCGGAAGAATCTTCCCGTTCGTGGTCAAAGAACTAGAACCAACGCAAGAACACGTAAAGGTCCAAGAAAGACTGTAGCCAACAAGAAAGTTGAATCAAAGAACTAGAAATCAGGAGTTTAACACATCATGGCAAAGAAGAAAAAAATTGGATTTACTTCCGGAATTGCATACATTCACTCTTCGATGAACAATACCATTGTAACGATTACTGATCCAAACGGAAATGCAATCAGTTGAGCTTCATCAGGAACGATTGGTTACAAAGGTACGAAGAAATCTACTCCATATGCAGCTGGTGTAGCAGCCGAAACTGCTGCTAAGAAGGCGTATGATTTAGGTTTACGTAGTGTTGACGTTGCAGTAAATGGAATTGGTAAAGGTAAAGAAACTGCAATCCGCAGTTTAGAAGTTGGTGGATTGAAGATTACATCAATTGAAGATGTAACCCCTATTCCACATAATGGTTGCAGACCACCAAAGAAACCACGTTAATCCTTGGAGCAACATTAATGCAAAAATTTATTAAATATAACATCGACTTTAGCAAAGATTCCACTGATGAAACTGCCAAGGTGACATTAAAACCACTAGAAAGTGGTTTTGGCCACACTTTAGGGAATGCTTTACGGCGCGTACTAATGAATAATATTCCGGGTGCTGCTGTATTTGCAATCAAGATTCCAGGAGTTAGCGATGAATTTAAAACCATTAAAGGGGTTAAGGAAGACGTCCTTGAAATTAACCTTAATCTTAAACGATTAGTTTTAAAAATTGATGACAATATATTTTCGGAAGATGAATTAGCTAACTTAAAACTCGAAAATTGACCAACCTTAAAAATTAATTTTCAAGGTCCAGGAATTGTCAGAGCCAAAGACATCGAACTTCCTGCTGGTTTTCACATCATTAATGATGATTTAATCATTTGTGAAGTTACTAGTGATAAGAAGTTTGAAATGGAAATTTATGCTACCACCGGTCGTGGATACAGCACATTTGAAGAAAATAAAGAACGCGTTAATTCAATGTCTATCATTTCCCTTGATTCACAATTCACACCAATTCTTAATGTTGGATATTCAGTTGAAGAATATAAAACATCCAAGAATAAAAATAGTGACGCCCTAACTTTGACTGTTACAACTAATGGCACCATCAAGCCAATTGATGCAATTGCCATTGCAGCTAAGATTTTAAGCGAACACTTTGAACCATTAATTGACTTAAATGAAAAGTATAAAGAAATGGAAGTAATGCGAGTCAAGAAGGAAGAAGAATCTCATCATGAATTATCAAGTCCAATCGAAGATCTTGATTTAAGTGTGCGTAGTTATAATGCATTAAGACGTGCCGGAATTAAGACGGTTCAAGAATTAGTGGATCATACCAAAGAAGAAATTGAACACATTCATAATTTAGGTAAAAAATCATTACGAGAAATTTTGCAAAAATTATCTGATCATGATTTATTTCCTAAGAGTAATTAATAATAGGAGAAATTAATGTCATATATTAATAAGCCAGGAAAAACTAGTGCATGACGAAAAATGGTAATGCGCCAACAAGTTTCGGATGTATTAGCCTATGGAAGAATTACTACCACAGTTACCAAGGCCAAGGAAACCCAACGTCACGTTGATCGCCTTATTACATTAGCTAAACATGATACGCTAGTAAACCGCAGACGTGCATTAGAAATTTTGCTAAATACCCAAAAGTATAGTGCAAAAGAATTAATGCGAAAATTATTTAGTGATATTGCGACCGAATATGCTACACGAAATGGGGGATATACTCGTGTATTAAAACTTGATCGACGACCAGGTGATAATACTCAATTAGCAATTTTGGCACTTGTTAAATAATTAACCAAAAATTTTAAAGATATCAAAATAAAGCAAGTTTTTATTCCTTGCTTTATTTTTATTTACTAATTTCCAGTGAAATTCGCAATTTGTAAATGATAATTAAAAAATAAAGCAATGATAACTCACTGCTTTATTTTCTTTAATAATTTTATTTAGTTCCTATTAATTAATGATGGATTAATTAATCATCATCGTCATCATTTGATTCAAGTTTTGCATCATTCTTTCAAATGTGCCGTTGTAATCATAGAACACGGTTGTCAGCAGTAATTAAACTGCTTTGACTTAAAACAAATGCATCTTCAATATCCCGTGTTTCGCTTAAGTCTTTTAATGCATCATCAATAAATCATTTTCAGAAAGAGTATGTTTCATGATCTTTAATGTTGAATAGCAAATCAGCAATCTTATCAACTCTTTCGCGGTCATCTTGTTCGCATCTTAGTAATTCACGAACGATTTCTAATGGATTAGAGAAGTTTTTTAATTCCATTACTTCTTCCTTCTTGCAACCAGCATTTGGAAGAGTGTCAATCTTGTCAAGATAACCATAGATTAACTTAACATGTACATCATTCTTATCATGTGCAAGTTCGTAAATGTAGTTTGCTAGGTTTAGCATTCCCATTTGTCTTGCTTGTTGTGACAAGTAAATGTAGTACATTGCTAATTCTTGTAAATGATAAAAGTGTTGACTTAATGCAGCAATCACAGTTTTATCCTTATTAATTTTAATATCCATTTTTTCTCCTTTTTTATTTTTATATTAAAGGTAAAATTATAATATATTTTGCTAAAAAAATTTATATATTATTTTTCTTAAAGATGACTACAGTTACTAAAATTATTGATTACAATAACCAAATTACTAATTTCCAGACAAATGAGTTAATTGTAAAACCACTAAAAATAACCAAAATTTCTGCCAATTTGCTAGCAAAAGTTCCCACCATTAATGCTTTAAATTCCTGAATTAAATGAAAATTAATTTATGGTGCAGATATCCTTATTTTTTTAGGTGTGTTAACTTTATGCTTATTTTTTTCTTTCATTGGTTTATATGTAAAACATCAACCAAACTATGAAGCAGTTTTAATTGCTGCAATTGTGTTTGCCTTAATTGTTATTTGTTGTTATGGCTTATTGATTGTGGGATATGGAATTTATCAAAAAGAGTTATTTAAGAAATTATCACTGAAATTTAAATTATTAATTCATGAAGAAGTCTTAATTAATCAAATGCAACAATATCCATTGATCTTGCAAATGGTTGATTATGCAAATGAACCAAATACATGAGCAAAAGCCCATCCAGAGATGCCTCATTTAACTTATTACGGAATGAACATCGCGTTAATTTACTTATTTAATGAATTATTAAAATTAAAAAAATAATGAGTGAATTTTTAATTAAAGTTAAAGATTTAAATTTTAAGTTTCCTAATCAATCAACCTGGTTTTTTGTAAATCTTAATTTTACGATTAATAATGATAGTAAAGTAGTTATCTATGGAAAGAATGGAAGTGGCAAAAGCACCTTAGGAAAAATTTTAGTTGGACTATACATACCTACTACTGGTCAAGTAATTGAAAATAAAACGAATAAAAGTAGTGAATTTTTTAGTAGTATGATTTTTCAAAACCCGGACCATCAAATTATTGGGTCAACTGTATTAGAAGAATTAGCATTAACTAGTGAAAATTTAAATATTAGCGTTAATGAAATGCATGAATTGGTTAATAAAACATTAACTCTATTTAATTTAAGTAAATATCAAGATACCAATATTCAAGCACTGTCGGGTGGTAATAAACAAAAACTATGCATTGCTAGTTGCATGATAACTAATCCCCAATTAATGATTTTTGATGAAGCAGTTAGTTTTCTTGATGCATCAGACCAAATTAAAATTAACGAATTAATTAATTCGTTGCACACTAAATTGCATAAAACCATTATTTTAATTTCTCACCAATTAACTGACTTAATTGATGCAGATCAGGTGATTTATGTAACTGATAATCACGAAATAAAAATTTATGATGCTAAAACATTCTTAGATTTAATTGCTTCTGATCAATTACCAAACATTATCGGCAAAAGTGATTTGATGCAATTGAATCAAACCTTGCATTTACCGTTATTTACTACTGTTAAAGAAGCAGTAAAAACATTAATTAATCATGGACAACCAAATTAAATTAAATAATGTTTGTTTTAGTTATCAGCCTCATGAATTAATTCTTGACCACCTAAATTATTTATTTGAACCAAATAATATCTATGGAATTATAGGATTAAGTGGATCGGGTAAAACTACGTTTTGCAAATTATTAGCTAATCTTATCTTGCCAACAACTGGTGAAGTTATTTATTTTGATACTATCACAATCACTAAGCAAAGAAAATGTAAAAAATTATATTACCAATTAAATAGCAAAATTGGGTATGTGATGCAATTTTGCGAAAAGCAACTACTTGGTAATTCAGTTTTAGAAGAAGTATTAATGGGGTATCAAAATTTTCATGGTAAGCATCCTGATGACGAGCAATTAGCTCTTACTTGATTACAAAAATTAAATTTTGATAAAAACTTAATACATCAAAATGTCTTTGCCATTTCCCAAGGACAACAACGTAAGGTTGCATTAGCATCCATTTTAATTCTTAACCAAGATGTCTTAATTTTTGATGAACCAACGGTTGGATTAGATTATGAAACTAAAATTAAGTTAACCAAAATTATTAAGGAGTTAAAAAAACAAAACAAAATAATTATTATTGTTAGCCATGATTTTGATTGACTATATTCCTTGTGCACAAAAGGGATTTGATTTGCCAATCACCAAATCAAAAGTGCAAGTGATTGTCCTTTATTCTTTTTTAATCAAGAATTACCAACTTATTTTAATCATGTTCCTTTTATGGTGCAATTAATCAATGAATATGAACAGCAAACTAAAACTACAATTATTGATAAAACTAAATATTTAACTTTAGATGATTTTTTAAAAGATTATCATTAATTTTAATCAATGAAAACTTACCAAAATATTTATTTAAAACGCAGTTGATTATTTAATATGCACCCTTTATTGAAATTCTTAATGTTTTTATGTTTAATGATTAGTGTTTTTTTACCAAATGGGTTTTTAGGATTAATCTGCATTACGTTTTTTACTTTATTACTTTATTGTTTAAGTTTTTTAAACTGATGTAGTTTTATTAAAACTTTTTGTTGGTTACTAGTTTGAATGTTTTTATTATTTATTATTGATTGGTTTACCTATCACCAAACAAATGCTACTACTAGTTTTAGTGCTAACTATAATTTGTGAGGTTCTTTAAGTGGTACTTATCAAATTCATAACGGAACAATAATCTATTCCTTATTTGCTTATGGTTCATCATGATATCAATTAAATATTTTTACCATTGTAATTGTGGTTTATATTTTTTGAAAATTATTTGATATTTTCTTATTAATTCAAATTATGATTAAAACTAGTAGTGAATTAGCGTTAAATAATGGCTTTAGAATGTTATTAAAACCATTAAATTATTTACGCATTAATACTAGTAGTCTCGCATTAATTTTTACCCTCACTTTACGTTTTATTCCAAACTTGTATCATCAATACCATGCTGTTTACCAAGCCCAAGTAGCTAAAGGGGCATTAAATGGTAAATATAGATGGTTTAAACGATTAAAAACCTATGCTACTTCTCTTCCACCTTTGTTTTATTTAGCATTTGAAAATGCTAGTTATTTGAGTGAATCAATGGTAATAAAAGGATATAGTTTAAAAAATAAAAATCATTTATACTTTAAATATCATTTGCATTATTATGATTTTTTATTATTTACATTGAGTTTAGGTTTATTTATTTTTCTAATTTATTTGATTGCTTCGCATACGATGTTTGCTCCTTTTGGGATTGCCAACAGTATTATTTTGAATAACATTAACTAATTATGAATTTTTATTTATTAAGATTAAGTTATGATGGTACATCATTTTTTGGGTGTGCTAAACAACCATATGTTCGCACTGTTCAAGATCAATTAGAAAAAGTTTTACGCAAATTATTTAATGAACCAACTATTGAAGTAGTGTTTGCAGGCCGTACTGATAAAGGGGTGCATGCCATTAATCAAGCATGCTCTTTTGGAATTGAAAATCCTAGTAAATACTCAGATGCTCATTTAGTTTTTATCCTTAATAAATTATTGCCAAGTGATATTAGAGTTAAAAGCTGTCAAAGAAAACCTGGTTTTTTTAATGCAAGATTTGATTGTAAACAACGTAGTTATTTATATTATCTTGAATTAAATCCTCATGATATCTTTAAACGTAATTATGTTTATCAATATGATCAAAAAATAAACTTTTATCAACTTAAAAATACAGCTAAAATTTTTCTTGGGGAGCATAATTTTTTAAGTTACAGTACTAGTGAATTAACTAATAACACTAGAATTATTAGTAAATTTAGTATTACTAAAGTTAAACCTAATCTTATTAAATTTCATATTGTCGCCAATGGTTTTTTAAGAAGTCAAATCCGGATGATGATTGGATGTTTACTAAAATTTAATGAACATAAATTGACTAAGAATGATTTAATAAATTTGCTTAATAACCCCCACAAAGGGAAGGCAATTTTTAAAGTAGGTCCCACTGGGTTGTATTTTGCAAATGCTAAATATTAACAATCATCAATTAACTAAATATTTTTGGATCTTTATCTTTAACTCAAACAAAGGATAAAATCCAAATATTTTTTTAAAATCATTTATAATATCTTTATATTTTAGTACACAACTTAAGTTGTATATTTTAAGGAGAAAAAATGCCTACCATTGCTCAATTAGTTCGCAATGAACGCAAGCAAAAGAATAAAAAATCTAAATCTCCAGCTCTTTTAAAAAACTGGAACACTTTAGATAAAAAAACAACAGAAATTCCTTCTCCATTTAAACGGGGTGTATGTACTCGGGTCGGAACAATGACTCCTAAGAAACCTAACTCCGCGTTACGGAAATATGCAAAGGTTACATTAACTAACCAACAAGAAGTTTTAGCATATATTCCTGGTGAAGGTCATAACCTCCAAGAACACAGCGTTGTTCTTGTGAGAGGTGGTCGGGTAAAAGACTTACCTGGGGTACGTTACCATATTATTCGTGGTACATTGGACTGTGCCGGAGTTGAAAACCGGAAACAACAACGTAGTTCTTACGGTACCAAAAAGGATGCTGCAGCTACAAGTACAGCTGGTGCAACACCTGCTGCTGATAAAAAAGTAGCTAAGAAGTAGAGCACGAAAGGGAAATTTATTATGCGGAAATTAAAACCAGAAAAAAGAAAAATTTTACCTGATCCCATTTACAATTCCCGACTTGTTGCTCGAACAATCAACATGATTATGTATGCGGGAAAGAAAGGATTAGCCCAAAAGATTTTGTACGGAGCTTTCCAAAAAATTGGTAAGAAGACCAACAAAGATCCATTGGAAATCTTTAACAAGGCACTTGATAATGTTATGCCATCCATTGAATTAAAAGTTCGTCGGATTGCGGGTGCTAACTATCAAGTTCCAACCGAAGTTTCACCTGAACGAAGAGTTACTTTAGGGTTACGTTGAATTATTACGTATGCTCGTCTTCGGAAGGAAAAAGGAATGCAAGATAAATTAGTTGCAGAAATTATTGACGCATCTAATAACACTGGTGCAAGTGTAAAGAAACGGGAAGATACCCACAAGATGGCAGAAGCCAACAAGGCATTTGCATATCTACGCTTCTAATAAGGATTATTTACAATGGCACGAGAAATCGAATTACAAAAAATCCGTAACTTCGGAATTATGGCTCACATCGATGCTGGCAAAACTACCACTAGTGAACGGGTGTTGTATCTAGCTGGTAAGATTCACAAAATCGGTGAAGTCCATGAAGGTGAAGCAACCATGGACTGAATGGTGCAAGAAAAGGAACGGGGAATTACTATTACGGCAGCAGCTACAACCGTAATGTGAAATGGATGTCGTTTAAACTTAATTGATACCCCTGGACACGTTGACTTCACAGTTGAAGTTGAACGTTCATTAAGAGTACTTGATGGGGCAGTTACTGTTTTGGATGCCCAAAATGGGGTTGAACCACAAACTGAAACAGTTTGACGGCAAGCTACCAAATATGATGTTCCAAGAATTGTTTATGTTAACAAGATGGATAAAGTTGGTGCTGACTTTATCTTCTCGCTAAATAGTTTGCATACTATTTTAGATGCAAATGCTTTTGCAATCCAATTACCAATTGGTGCAGAAAATGACTTTAGAGGGGCAATTGACCTTGTCACCATGAAAGCTCGTTTTTACAGTGGTAATGAACATGAAGACTTCACGGAAGGTGAAATTCCTGAAGACATGAAAGCATTAGCCCAAGAATATCACACCAAATTGATGGAAGAAATTGTTAACTATGATGATGCTTGCATGAACAAGTATTTAAATGGGGAACAATTAACTATTGAAGAAATTAAACACTGTATCCGTGAAGGGGTTAAAACTGCTAATTTCTTCCCAGTAATCTGCGGATCTTCCTTTAAAAACAAAGGCGTAAGAGGTTTACTAGATGCAATTACTGATTATTTACCATCTCCATTAGATGTTAAACCAGCAATTGCATACACTCCTGATGGTAAAGCAGTTGAAATTAAACCTGATGATAATGCTCCATTTTGTGCATTAGCATTCAAGGTTGCAACTGACCCATTTGTGGGACGTTTAACTTTCATTCGGGTTTATTCTGGAGTTTTGAAAAAAGGTAGTTATGTTCTTAACTCAACTAAGGATGTTAAAGAAAGAGTATCCCGCTTAGTACGGATGCACTCTAACAACCGGCTAGAAATTGATGAAATTGGGGCGGGGGATATTTGTGCTGTCATTGGCTTAAAATCAACTATTACTGGTGACACTTTGGTTGCTGAAGACTTTGATGTTATCCTTGAATCCATGAAGTTTGCTGAACCAGTTATTAGTCTTGCAGTTGAACCAAAGACTAAAGCCGACCAAGAAAAAATGGCAATAGCTTTGCAAAAACTTGCCGAAGAAGACCCAACGTTTAGAACTTACACCGATCAAGAAACTGGCCAAACCATTATTGCTGGAATGGGTGAATTACACCTTGAAATTATTGTTGACCGGTTACGCAGAGAATTCCACGTTGATGTTAATGTTGGTAAACCACAAGTTTCTTACCGGGAAACCTTTACCCAAGAAAATTCTGGTGAAGGAAAGTACATTAAGCAATCAGGTGGTCATGGTCAATACGGACACTGTGTTGTCAAATTCACACCTAACAAAGATAAAGGCTACGAATTTGTTGATAACATTGTTGGTGGTAAGATTCCGAAGGAATTTATTAAGCCAATTAACCAAGGTTTACAAGAAGCCATGGAATCTGGTCCATTAGCAGGTTATCCAATGATTGATGTGAAAGCAACTTTATACGATGGTTCATTCCACGAAGTTGACTCCTCCGAAATGGCCTTTAAAATTGCTGCATCCCTAGCATTAAAAGATGCATCAACGAAATGTAAACCAGTTCTGCTTGAACCAATTATGGAAGTTGAAGTTGTAGCACCTGATCAATATTTAGGTGATGTAATGGGTGATATTTCTAGTAGACGTGGTAATATCACTGGTACTGACCAACGTGGTAATGCCCAAACTATTCATGCCCAAGTTCCTTTAAAAGAAATGTTTGGATATGCAACTGACCTTCGTTCTTTTACGCAAGGTCGTGGTAACTATATTATGCAATTCTCCCACTACGAAATTGCTCCAAAATCAGTTACTGAAGAAATTATTGGTGAACGGCAAAAACGTAAAGCCAATGCAAAATAATCACAATTTAAATTTGTGATAACGTTTGGTTAAATATAATAAAATTAAGATAATAGGTACAATATGTACCGCTAATATAAATATAAAAAAAGAGGGAAATTATAATGGCAAAAGAAGCATTTGATCGTAGTAAACCCCATGTTAATATTGGAACGATTGGACATATTGACCATGGTAAAACTACTTTAACTGCAGCAATCGCTACTCACCTTTCTAAAAAAGGTCTAGCACAAGCTAAGAAGTATAGTGAAATTGATGCTGCCCCAGAAGAAAAAGCCCGTGGTATCACAATTAACACTGCCCACATTGAATACAATACTGACAAGCGTCACTACGCACACGTTGACTGTCCAGGACACGCCGACTATGTTAAGAACATGATTACTGGTGCTGCCCAAATGGATGGTGCAATTCTAGTTGTAGCTGCTACTGATGGTATTATGCCACAAACACGTGAACACGTTTTACTTGCACGGCAAGTTGGTGTTCCAAAAATGGTAGTATTTTTAAACAAGTGTGATATGCTTGACGATGAAGAAATGCAAGAACTTGTTATTGAAGAAGTTCGGGATTTATTAACTTCATTTGGTTATGATGGAAAGAACACTCCAGTTATTAAAGGATCTGCACTAAAGGCACTTGAAGGTGATCCAAAGTGAGAAGGAAAAATTGATGAATTGCTAAACGCAGTTGATGAATGAATTCCAACTCCACAACGGGATATTGATAAACCATTCTTACTATCAATCGAAGACGTTATGACGATTTCTGGTCGTGGTACAGTTGTAACTGGTAGAGTAGAACGCGGACACTTAAAACTAAACGAAGAAGTTGAAATCGTTGGTTTAAAACCAACTCGGAAAGCTGTTGTTACCGGAATTGAAATGTTCCGCAAGACGCTAGATGAAGCAATGGCTGGTGATAACGTTGGTTTATTACTTCGTGGTGTTGAACGTACTGATGTTGAACGCGGACAAACTGTTGCAAAACCAGGAACTATTACTCCACACACTGCCTTTGAAGCACAAATTTATGCACTAAAGAAAGAAGAAGGTGGACGTCACACTGCATTTGTTAGTGGATACAGACCACAATTCTTCTTTAGAACAACCGATGTTACTGGTTCCATTACGCTTCCACAAGGAACTGATATGGTAATGCCAGGTGATAACACTAAGATTACAGTTGAATTAATTGCACCTATCGCAATGGAAGAAGGTTCTAAATTCTCCATTCGGGAAGGTGGACACACTGTTGGTGCTGGTACTGTAACTAAGATTATTAAGTAATTTTCAATTTATAATAATAAAAAAATATGTACAATGAAATGTGCATATTTTTTTTATTAATCATTAAAGTTATGAAGAACATTGCTATCTTGCTAATGGGAGGAGTTGGGAAAAGATTTAGTATTAAAACTCCTAAACAATTTTATTTAATTCAAAACATCCCTGTTTTTATTTATTGTCTTAGAACTTTTGTCAAAATAAAATCAATTTGTGAAATTATTCTAGTGATTAATCCATCACATTTAAAAAAAGTTACTGCTTATTTAAAACGATATAAATTATTTTCAAAAATTACATTAATTAATGGTTCAACATCGCGAGCTTTTAGTTTATTAAACGGGATTAAATACGTGGTTGATAACTATAAAGATGATGTAAAAATTATTAGTCATGATGTAGCCCGAGCTTTTGTTTCAAAAAATATTATCAATGAACACATTAAAGTAACTTTATTGCCAAATGAAGTAATTAGTACAGTTATACCTTGTGCAGATGCTTTATTAAAAATCAATGGTGCAGATTTTAGCCCTGTCAACCGTGATGATTATTTAATAATGCAAACTCCGCAAAGTTTTAATGCCCGTAATCTCTATTCATTAATAATGAACAACATAAATTCTTATGATAAATACCAAGATTTATGTTCCTTTGCAATTGCAAATGGATATAAAAATAGCAATATTCTTGGTAATAAATTAAATTTTAAAATTACTACTACCCAAGATATTGCATTATTATACTTATTATCTAAAAAATAAAATTAGTAAACTACTAATTACTTAATTTGTAGTACTTGCTGAACTACCAGTTGAGTTTGAAGACAAAGAAGCAGCTGAACTGTTTTCACTGGATGATGAAGATGGTACACTGTTATATTGTTTTTTTAAAAAAGAATTTAAACTGCTTGTATACGAACTTACAATTGTTTGTTTTTCAGTACTTGTTAATGGATTAGTTGGCAATTGAGTTCCTCCATTGGTAGGATCAGATGAGTTTGAGGAACTGCTATTAGAATTAGAAGAACTTGATGAACTTAAAAAAGAACTCATTTCTTTTTGGTTTCAAAAAGTTGCTTTCCCATTGACATAACTAATTAATAAAGTGCTATTGGCATTTTCATTATCTCAAATTTTTTTAATGTAATCAAGTAAGTTAACATAAAGATTATCAGCAATTGTAGGATTTTTTGCATTAAGCGGTGAATAATTTTTATAAATTTCGTACAGTCCTAATTGACTATTTTTAAATTCGTTATTTGCAAAAGAAGGAAATTGAACATAGGAATAAATTGGGATGTTTCACCCAATACTGTCCATGCCATTAAATAAAACGGAATTATTCATGTTTTTATATGCATCAAGATAAGTAGTAGAAACAAAATTATTGTATGCTAATGCTTGGTAAGAAAGATTTAACTGATTACCAATTAAAATTAAATAATTACCATGATTAACATTTTGATCGCCATTAATTAGTTGAATTAATGGAGTAGTAAAAGTAGTTAAGGAATTATATTGCATTTGAGCTGTTTCATTATAGGTTTTTTGTAATTGATTTGGATTTAGTTCCTTTGCATATAAATCTTGAATTTGGGTATTGAAATTATTAGTATTAGTGGTATAACTTTTGGCTTGACAATAAAGCACACTTGGCACCACAATTCCAACCACACATAATCCCACAATACATGATCAAAGTTTAATTTTATTTTTCTTTTGCATGATGTAAATATAATATATTTTACTTAATATTTAGCATAAAAAAAGATGAAAAAAACGACACAAAAATTAATCCAAAAAATCTTCATGCCTAACTTAAATGATGCTCGTAAACGAACTCACGCTACGCAAGTTATTTATGATGCTTTTCAAGTTCCACCCGAATTAGTAAATTTTGGTAAAGGAAAGACTTATTATGTTAAAACCTATGGTTGTCAAGGTAATGTCATAGACGGACAAGTTTTAGAAGGAATTTGTCAAACTTTAGGTTATAAAAAAGCTGATGATTATTTAGCAGCAGATTTATTAATTTTAAATACGTGTGCAGTTAGAAAAACTGCGGAAGATCACGTTTTTGGTTTAATGGGTGAATTAAAGGAAATTAAACGTAATCATCCCAATATGATTATTGGTCTAAGCGGATGTATGGCTCAAGAAGAAAATGTAGTTAATCGGATTCTTACTAAATATCAACACATTGACTTTATTTTGGGAACTCATAATTTACAAAATTTGCCCCAAGTGTTAAAGAACGTTGTATTTGATAATAACGTGGTAGTTAATGTTTCAAGTTTTGAAGGTAATGTTTATGAAAACTTACCATCGGTCAATAATTTTCAAGCCAAGGCTTTTGTCAATATTATGTATGGGTGTGATAAGTTTTGCACTTATTGTATTGTGCCATATACAAGAGGAAAAGTTCGGAGTCGGAAAGCATCAGATGTGCTAAATGAAATTCAACAACTAATGCTTCATGGAGTGCAAGAAGTAACATTAGTTGGTCAAAATGTTAATAACTATGGGTTAGATTTAGTTGATGAACACATTAATTTTGCTAACTTGCTAGAATTGGTAGCAAAAACCGGAATTAAACGTATTCGTTTCACTACTTCAAATCCCTGAAATTTCACTCGGGAAATTGTTGATACCATCAAAAAATATCCTAACATTATGCCATACTTACACTTACCTATTCAATCAGGTAGTGAAAATATTTTAAAGAAGATGAATCGGTACATGCATATTCAAGATTATAAAGATTTAATCGATTACATTAAACTTAACATTCCCAATGTAGCTATTAGTACTGACATCATTGTTGGTTTTCCCAATGAAACTGACGAAGACTGACAACAAACCATCGATTTGGTTAATTATGTGCAATACGATAACATTTATTGTTTTATTTACAGTAAAAGAGAAGGTACTCCAGCTGCTAAAATGGCTGATAGTATTCCCCTTGAAGTTAAACAAAAGCGCTTAAACCAACTTAATACCTTAATTCGCGATATTGCTAAACAAAAGAATTTAAAATTCTTGGGAACTGTGCAAGAAGTATTAGTTGAAGGAAAATCAAAACACGGTAAGGATATGTATGCTGGATACAATCCCCAATGAAAACTAGTTAACTTTGTTGGATCTGATAAAGATATTAACAATTTTGTAAAAGTTAAGATTAATAAAGTATCACGCTTCAATTTAAATGGAGAAAAAGTCAATGAGTAAAAAAGTGATTGCTATTATTGGCCCCACTGGAATGGGTAAAACAAATTTGGCTTTAGAACTATTTAAACAATATCATTTACCTATTATTAGTGTAGATGCTTTTCAACTATACATCGAAATGAATATTGGGGTTAATAAACCTAAACCAAGTGAAATTATAGGGGTTCCATATTACGGAATTAATTTAGTGCACGTGAATAATAATTACAGTATTTATGATTTTCAAAAATATGCTCGTGAACTAATTAACAATTCTCCAACTCCGATTATTTTGGTAGGAGGTAGTATGCTATATTTGGATAGTGTAATTTATGATTACACTTTACCAGCTGATTTTGATAATTCCAATCATTATGATGGCCATACTGATATTGAAATCTACCAAGAATTGTTAGTATTAGATCCAATCGCTTGCCAAAAAATTGATCCTAATAACCGCAAGCGGCTTATTACGGCTTTAAATTATTATTTGCAATATCATCAATCAATTTTTACCAACAATAATAAAGAAGTGCTTTATTACGATGCTTTATTTATCTATTTAAAACCTGAAAGTAAAGATGAATTAAATCAAAAAAATGCTCAACGTATTCAACATATGTTTGCCGAAGGTTGGAAGCAAGAAGTAGCATTAATTTTACATGATTACCCTGCTTTCATTACTTACAATGCTGCTAAAGCAATTGGTTACAGTGAAATTGCTGCAGCAATCATGAATGGTAGTGACGATGTTGACATCACAAAAATTGAACATCGCACTAATCTTTATGTCAAGCATCAATTAAGTTGATATAAACGTTATGAAGATCATTGTCTAGTTATTCACAGTCCAAGTGAATTTTGCAAGATTAAAGAACAAGTTGATCATTTCTTACATGACTAAGCATTTATACATTCATTTACCATTTTGTAAAAATATTTGTACTTATTGTGATTTTGTGCGCATCCAACAAATTAACCCAACTGTGCACAAAACTTATTTAGATTTAATTCTCAAAGAAGTTAAAAATAGTTCAATTTTGCATCAATATTCAACTATTTATTTGGGAGGAGGAACTCCTAATGTGTTGAATGATGAGAATTTAAATTATTTACTAAGTAACTTAGTTAATTATTTAGATTTAAATAACGATTATGAATTTTGCATTGAACTAAATCCTGATAGTGTTACTAAAAACCAGGTAGCAATTTTAAAGCAAAATAAAATTAATCGAGTCTCGTTAGGAGTGCAAACTACTAATGATGCGATTAATTTGTTTTTACATCGTTACAGTAAGTTAAGCGAAGTTATTGCTGCTATTAAGTGGTTAAGACAAGTAGGGATTACTAATATTTCGTGTGATTTTATGTATAACTTACCATTGCTCACAATTAATGATTTAAATAATGCCTTTAAATTTATTAAAGAATATAATTTGCCCCATGTTTCATTTTATGCTCTAGAATTAAAACCTAATTCCATTTTGACTAAACAAGCATATTTTTTAGATGAAAATATTGAACAAGATCAGTATGCTTATATTAATCAAAAACTAAACGAATTAGGATATGAACGTTACGAAGTAGCTAGTTATACTAACTGTAAAAAATATAGCAAGCATAACCTTGGGTACTGGTTAAATGAAGATTGAAAAGGAATTGGTAGTGGAGCATATGGCTTTGAAAATGGTCACTATTATTCCTATTTACCTAATTTTACTAAATTAGTTAAAGAGGATAAACCATATACAAAAAAGGAATTGTACCAACATCTATTAATCATGGGGTTACGAACAAAATTTGGTTTAGATTTAAATATTAAAATTAATTTAGATGCCTATCAATATTTTTATGATGAATTAAAAAATTATACGCATATAGAAAATAGCCATTTAGTGATTAACAAAATTGATTTTTTAGATGATTGTTTAATCCAAATAATATAATTACTAAATTATAAAATGTTTAAAAGTCTTATTTTAATTCCTCTTGATATTTATGATATCAACGGAACTAGTCATAATGCCATCAAAATAATTAAAGCGTTACATAATTGTCATTGACAAGTAAGTGTCTTTAATTATTTTGCTGCTAAAAATTTGCAAGTTGATTACGAAATTAATGGTGATTTGATTATTTCTGTTAATGAACAAATCAATTTACAGCCAGTTAATTTGCCTGATAGTTTTGAATTGGAAATTAAGAAAATAAAAGAACTAAATGAAGCATTAAAAAGCAAAATTAATTTTTATGATTACAATCTCATTATTGATATGACTTCATTTCAATCAACTAATTTAATGCATGCATCAAATTATCTTTTTGTCCAACAATATCAACCAAGTTGATATACAACCAGTGAATTTTATTTGCATGGATTTGCTAATCCATTAGCAGAAGCAGTTAACTTGTTATTATATGATCAATACCAATTGTCAAGTTATGATCCAAATAAACATTATTTTTTTGCTCCTTTAAGCGTTTATGATAAACAAACCATTTTAAATTGTTTATCCGAATATGAAAAAAATCCCACGCAAAAATATGCGGGTGATATTGTTTATATTGGTCGTATTAATCAACCTGTAAAAAATATTGGTCTAATTGATCATTTAAATCGTTATTATGATGCTAATATTCAAGTATATGGGCCACTAGAACAACCACTTGATTTGGTTAATTACCATGGAAAGTTAACTAGACAACAAGTTTTTAAGCAACTTCAAAAATCAAAGTATGCTATTTTGGTATCTAATACCGAAGGATTTAGTTATTCCTTAGTTGAAGCTATTAGTACTGGTACTCCAGTTATTATCCGTAATAGTTTTCCAGCAGCAAAATTTTTAACTTCGCAACATAATGGTTTTTTATTTGCTAAGGATGCTACCAACGAAGAACTATCTGAATTGTTAAAAAAAATTATGCACTTAAGTTTTAAGCAATACGACGAATTAGTGCATAATAATTTTCAATTTGCCTTGACAAAATTATCAACGGAAACTTTTGATCAAAATTGAAAAATAATTTTAAATTATTTTACCAAATAGGACTTTTACTACTGTTAACAATTACTCCTCCTCCTAAACATTCTTTATCAGTATAAAATACTGCATATTGACCAGGGGTAATTGCTCTTACTTCATGATTACATTTAATAAGGATTTGGTGATTTTCATCTTTAATTACGGTGCAATTAATGAATGCTTGCCGATGGCGAAATCTTACTAATAAATTTTTATCAGTTCAGTTTTCGTCATTAATTTTATTAACATTTTTTATTAAGACATAATCATTAAATAAATATTTTTTTTCATTTTCAATACTAGTTACATAAAGAATTTGTTTTGTTTCATCTTTTTTACATACAAAATATTTATTAGGGATATTTGAGATATTTAATCCACTGCGTTGGCCAATAGTATAAAAAGCAATTCCTTTATGTTTTCCTACCACTTGGTTGGTGTCAATGTCAATAATTAATCCTTCTTTAAAAGGTAAATAGTTACTTAAAAAATCACTAAATTTTCGTTCACCAACAAAGCATATCCCAGTGGAATCTTTTTTATCTCACACTGGCAAATTAGCTTCTTTTGCAATTTTTCGCACGTCTTCTTTTTTAATATTTTGCAAAGGAAAAATTACGTTTCGTAGTTGTTCACTATTTAGTTCACATAAAAAATAACATTGATCCTTATTATCATCAATTGCCCGCATTAAGTGAACTTTTTGGTTATTATCAATGCTTACGCCTGCATAATGACCTGTGGCAATGAAATCAGGATGAAATTGATCCATTAAATATTTCTTAAAAAAACCAAATTTAATGTATTGATTACACAACACATCCGGATTAGGAGTAATGCCTTTGGCATAATCATCAATCATTTTTTGGAAAACGTTTTCTCAATATTCTTTCACAAAGTTAACCTTGTAAATCGGAATATTTAAGACTTTAGCTACCATGGATGCATCAGCAAAATCTTGTTTGCTTGTGCACCCTTTTTGATTGAAATTTTGTTTATGTCCTAAAACATCATTATTTAAATAGTCATCCCAGTTTTCCATAAAAACTGCAATGACTTCGTATCCTTGTTGTTGTAATAAATATGCACTAACAGCGGAATCTACTCCTCCGCTTAGCCCCACTACGACTGTTTGCTTTGCCATGATTATGTACTCTTTAGATCTTAATTAATATATTATAAAATTTAAGATTACAAGAAAAAATGCAAACTAATACTGATAAAAATAATTACAATCCTGATCTTCATCATGACACTGATGATCAATTAGGAGATAACGTTAATTTTGATGATGAAAATTTAAGTGAAGAAGAATTTAATGACCAAAAAAAGAAAATTCAATGAGCAAGATGAATTAAACTTTCCAAACGAAAGATAATCAACAATAAATCCCATGATTTAACTGAAACTAAATTATCTTTATTAAAAAATTGAAGTGCATGTTTTTTGGTTACTTCTTTAATTCTTTTTTGTCTTATAGTTATCTTGTATTTTGCTGCTTACCCATCTTTAAATGGTATAAAAATAATTCTTAATGTTTTAGTTGCTTTTAGTTTAGCATCTAACTTTATTGCTCTTGGATGTTATTTAGCATTACGATGGTGATCATATCACCATGCTAAAAGCGTGGTTTCTAGCCAGTTTTATTCATTAGCACTTTGACGATGGGGATTAATTGCCTTATTTATTATTTGTTTTGTTTTATTAGAAATTTGATGAATCTTTTTTAGTGTTAGCACAATTGCAAATTTAGCAATTAGTTTAGCTAAACTTTATGATAGTTGATGTATTTTATTAGGATGCATTTGATTGTTGTTTAGTATTGTTTTGTTTTCATACTTTGTTACTAAGTCAATGCTTAATAAAGCGATTGAATTAAAGTGCTTGTGATTTTGATTAATTTTGATTTGTTTTTTTATTTTTTTAGTGATTGCTTATTTTGTTTTTGGGGCGTTAGGAATTAATCATCAAAGTCTAATTCCGGGTAAAGCTTTATTCGTGACTGCATGTGTGATTGGAATTTTTGCAATCTATCCCACAATCATCAATTACCGGCTTTACCTAAATGAATTATTTTACTAATTTAAGATATAATTTAACTTTATGATGTTTACCAGAACAAAAACAAGAGCAGTCATGGTTGGAGGAGTGCAAATTGGGCACCAAAATCACGTGGTTATTCAATCAATGTGCACTACTAAAACTCATGACATTGATGCAACCTTAAAACAAATTAATGAATTGGCTGAAGCTGGATGCGAATTAGTGCGAGTTGCGGTATTTGATGAACAAGATATTCAAGCTTTAAAAACCTTAAATAAAATTTCCCCCTTACCAATTATTGCTGATATTCACTTTAGTTATTTATTTGCTTTAAAAGTAATGGATACGGGAATTGCGAAAATTCGAATTAATCCGGGTAACATTACTGATGAAAAGCAATTTAAGCAAATTATTGATAAAGCTAAAGAAAAAAAGATTGCAATTCGGATTGGAGTTAATAGTGGTTCAGTTCCATTAGATTTAGTTACTAAATATCATGGAGTAACTATTAAAGGGATGCTAGAAGCATGCGACCGGGCTGTAAAAGTATTTGAAAAATATGATTTTCATGATATTGTCATTTCTTTAAAAGCAACAAATCCATTATGAACCATTAAACTTTATGAACAAGCAGCTAAAATGTTTCCTTATCCATTGCATTTAGGAGTTACAGAAGCTGGGACTTTAATTAGTGGGGTTGTTAAAAGTTGTGTTGGGTTATCAAGTTTATTAATTAAAGGAATTGGTGATACCATTCGTATTTCATTAACTGATGATCCAGTAAAAGAAGTGCAAACTGCCAAAGCGTTATTGTTAGCAACTGGTGTTGATATTAACCAAGTCAATGTTATTTCGTGTCCTACGTGTGGAAGATTAAATTACAACTTATGAGAAGTTGTAAAAGAAATTGAAGATTACACCAAACACTTGAAGTTTCCTTTAAAAGTTGCAATTTTAGGGTGTGTTGTAAATGGAATTGGTGAAGGAAAAGAAGCTGACATTGGGATTGCTGGGGGTGCTGGAAAAGGTTTAATTTTTGTTAAAGGTAAAATTTATAAGAATTGTGACGAAAAAGATTTAGTTCCCGAACTTAAAAAATTAATTGATCAAGCATACGCTAATTATTTAGCAAATAAAAAATAAGCAAAATTATGCATAAAAAAATTTGGCCTACTTTGAAAGTAAGTCAAATTTTTATTTTTTCACTAAAAGTTAGTTAGGTTTTTTATCTTTGGATGTTGAATTAGGAGTTGGACCTTTTGCTTTATCACTAGCACTAGCAGTTGATTGTTTAGTTGGATTTGGATTGGTTGATTTGTTACCAGGTTTTGGCACTGGTAATTTATCTTCTTCCATGCTTTCATCACTAGTTACTTCCAGTTTGTTAGTTTCAGGATTAAAGTCAACGGTGATGTGATGGTTCTTCTTGATGTCCCCCCGAATAATCATGTCAGCTAATGGGTTTTCAATTTCTTTTTGAATATAACGTTTTAATGGCCTTGCTCCATAAATTGGTTCGTATCCATATTTATGAATGTTTTCCCCAATCCGTTTATCAAATTTAATGTAAAAATCTTCAGCAGTTAAACGGAATGATAAATCGGATAATAATTTATCAATAATTTCATCAACCACCTTATCAGTTAGTGGGTTGAAGAAAATAATTTCATCAATCCGGTTTAAGAATTCAGGAGTAAAATGGGATTTAATATCTTTTTCAGCTCGTTCTTTATTACCGTTCAAGATTGCTTCACTACCTAAGTTACTGGTCATAATGATAACCGTATTCTTAAAGTTAATGGTTCGACCTTGACCATCTCGTAATTGACCATCGTCTAATACTTGCAAGAAGATATTTAAAACATCAACGTGTGCTTTTTCAATTTCATCTAGCAAGATAACTGAATATGGCTTGTTCCGAACTGCTTCGGTTAACAAACCGGCTTGTTCATAACCAACATAGCCAGGAGGAGCACCAATTAATTTCGATACTTCATGCTTTTCCATATATTCAGACATATCAATCCGAATCATGGCTTTTTCACTATCAAACAAACAATATGCTAATGATTTAGCAAGTTCAGTTTTACCAACCCCCGTTGGTCCAAGGAACATAAATGAGCCAATTGGACGGTTTGGATCATTAATACCAGCTCTACCTCTTAAAATAGCATCAGCTACTAATTTAACTGCATGGTTTTGACCCTTAACTCTTGCTTCAATATCGTATTCAAGATTTAATAACTTCGTTTTTTCACTTTCAAGTAATTTGCTTAATGGAATACCAGTTGATTTAGAAATTACTGCAGCAACATCGTTTTCAGTTACTTCATCTTGTACCAACATTGATTCCCCGTTTGCTTTTAATTTGCTTTCAGCTTCTTCAAGTTGTTTTTCAAGAGCGGGAATTGTGACATATAACAACTTCGATGCTGATTCAAATTCTCCTTCGGCTTGCCGATCTTCAACTTCGTTCTTACGAATTTGAATTTCCTTTTTAATCCGGTTGGCATGTTCCAAAGCTGTTTTTTCACTTTGTCATTCTTTGAATAACTTTTCTTGCGTTGCTTTCTTTGTCTTTAAGATTTCATCAATTTCTTCTAACCGTTTAATTGATTTTTCATCAGTTTCATTCTTTAAAGCTCTACTTTCAGTTTCAAGGTGAATGATTTCCCGGTTTAAAGTATCAAGATCTTCAGGCATCGAATTCATTTGCGTCTTAATCTTAGCTGCTGCTTCATCTATTAAGTCAATTGCTTTATCTGGTAAGTAACGGTCGTTGATGTAACGTTCAGACAAGTTAACTGCAGCAACTAGGGCACTATCGTGGATTTTAATTCCGTGGAATAATTCTCACCGTTCTTTTAATCCCCGTAAAATCGTCAATGCTTCAGTCTTACTTGGTTCCTTAACGTATACTTTACTTAAACGACGTTCCAACGCAGCATCTTTTTCAATGTATTGGCGATATTCATTTAAAGTAGTAGCACCAATTAATTTGATTTCTCCTCTGGCCATCATTGGTTTTAGGATGTTTGCTGCATCCATTCCACCAGCAGAGTTTTTACCAGTTCCAATTAATTCATGAATTTCGTCAATAAACAAAATTACATTACCATTATCTTTAACTTCTTTAATTAAACTAGTAACCCGTTTTTCAAATTGTCCTTGGTAACTAGCTCCTGAAATTAAAGCTGGGACTGATAAGTCGTAGATTTCTTTATTCTTTAATTCTTCAGGAACTTCCCCCCGTACAATACGGATGGCTAAACCTTCAACAATTGCAGTCTTACCAACTCCAGGTTCCCCAATTAAAATTGGGTTATTTTTACTTTTACGTGAAATAATTTCGATAATCCGACGAATTTCTTCATCCCGACCAATTACGGGATCAATTTTTCCTTTCTTAACTTCTTCGTTAAGATTGCGGGCATAATTTTGAAGAATATTCGTGTCATGACTTGGTTCATAACTAAAATTCATCTTTTCTTCTCCCTTCGTCTTTTTAATTATATATTAAATTGGTTATTTTTAGCAATCAAATTAGTAGAGTGCTAATTTAAAATTTAATAAAAAAAGAAATCTATTGGGGGTTAGATTTCTTTTGTTGTTGTAAGTACGATTGAACAATTAAATAGGCACTTACTTGGTCTTTTGATTTTTTTACTTGTTCGTGGCTTAATCCAACTTCATAAAGTTCTTCAGTAGCAACATAAGTAGTGTATTGTTCATTTGCTAATTCAATCCTTAAATTAGGGAAAGTTTTAAGTAACAGCTCATAAAGATTTTTTACATTTGATGTTGTTTGATTAGCATTTCCATTTAATAATGTTGGATATCCTAACACAATCGTATCAAGTTCTGTACCATAATAATCAACTATTTTTTTTAGTTGTTTAACAAGTTCTATCATTGAACTAGTTTTAATATTTCTTAAAGGTGAAATAATTAATCGATTATAGTCCGTAATTGCTAGACCAGTTACTTTGGTCCCATAATCAATCCCTAAAATTCGCATTTTATAAATTTAACAATGAAGTTCAATCTTTTTCGTCAAAGTTAATTGATGAACCGCCTTGGTAATAACTAACTTTACCGCCAAAGTTACCATTAATTTGTTTACTAATTTTGTCCAGAATTGGAGTTAAATCAAGTTTATGGTCTTGCAAATACTTTTTATTTGCTTGGACAAAATAACCATATCCAGTTGGTAATTTATTAATAATTAACACTAAACTTTCAATGTCATTAGTGTTTGCACGTAACGCTTGCATGATGGCTTTTGGTTCCAAATTATTAACAATAATTAACTTTTGTTTATTTTTAATTTGGGTACTAATATCAGTTAATACTTGTTGTTTAGCTTGTTTTTCTTTAGCAGTTGTATATGCATTTAAACAGTTTTGAATTAAGGCAATTTGTTCATGGATGTTTAAATTAGCTTCAAAATTGATGGGGTGGTTTGTTCACTTAGCAAATTCATCATGATATTGTTCAATTAATTGCTTTAATTCGTTCTTAGCATGCAATTCATCATTGTAGCACTTAGCATATCCTTCAATTCTTCAAGTACCAGATCCTAGGGAAGAATAAGAAGTAATTTTAATCATTTCAATGTTAGCAGTATTGTGGACATGCGTACCTCCACAAAGTTCCAAACTAACATTGCCCATGCGAATTAAACGTAGTACTTTTTGTTTTGCATACATGTAACCAAATTCCATGATAGCACCCATTTCCCGTGCTTTTTCTTCACTGGTATGAATTACTTCAACTGGAATGCTTGCTCTTACTACTTCGTTAGCTTTTTCTTCAATCATCTTAACTTCTTCATTTGTTAAGCGTTTATCATATCGGAAGTCAAAACTAAATTTTTCTTTTGATTTAAAAGCACCAGCTTGTCTAATACCTTTATCAATATTGCGAATTAACATTGCTTGAATAATGTGCACTGAACTGTGGTTAGCACGCAATAAATTTCTGGTAAAGATATCATGTCGAACATCAACAATATCACCTAATTTTAAATAAGCAGATTCCACGTGATGAATGTGTTGTAAATTAGGTCCGCTTACCACGTTATCAATTTCGTATTCGTTAATTCAACCATCATCGTGTAATTGACCCCCACCTGTAGCATACATGCAGGTGTGATCAAGCACTACTCATCCACTACCAGCAATTTGGTCAACCGGATTAAAATCATCATCCATCAATGCAACAATTTTAGCGTCTTTAATTTCGGATAATTCATAGTCAAATTCACTTGGTACTTTTAGTTCAAGTAAGTACTTATTTTGTTGCATTAATGCTTTAATTAAACTGGCATCTTGTCCTTTGGAAATTTCTTGGTGATTCTTAAATAATTTAGCGTATTCTTCACTACTATATTCAACATGGTTTTCTGCACACATTTCATCAACTAACACTCTAGGAAAACCATATGTTTGGACTAGATTAAATACAGTTTGAGCATTAATGTTATTTTTTGCTAATGCTTCATTAAATAGTTGTAAACCAACTTTTAGTGTCTTGGTAAATTGTTTTTCTTCAGTCGCAATAATTAATTGAATCTTATCGCTTAATGCATGTAAGTAAGGATAAAATTCTCTCATAATATCAATAATTTTGGCAACAGTTGCATGCATTCAACCACTTCTTAAGTTTAACTTTTCTCCTACGGCAATTGCTCGTCTAATTAACCGACGTAAAATATAACCACGGTCTTTATTGCTTGGTAATGCACCATCAGCAATCATAAAGACACTTGACTTAATGTGGTCAGCAATCACTTTAAAACACCGGTTAATTTCTAGTTGCTTTGGATCTTTGGTAAAAAATGCATTCATGTCATAATGCAAATCAGTGAATTTTTCTATTTCGTTGATAATTGGTAAGAATAAGTCAGTATCAAAGTTAGTTGGTACATCTTGCAATACACTTAATACTCTTTCATATCCAGCTCCAGTATCAATGTTTTTGCGTTTTAGTTCACTGTATTCATTTTTACCATTGTTGTTAAATTCACTAAAGACAATGTTTCAAATTTCTACATACCGGTCATTTTCAATATCATCTTCTAACAATTTGATTCCCAGATGATCAAAATCATATTTTTCACCCCGGTCATAATAAATTTCAGTACATGGACCACATGGACCATTACCAACATCTCAGAAGTTACGATCTTTACCTTCTTTAAAAATATGATTTGCATTAATACCACATTCTAATCAGGTTTGGTATGCTAATTCATCATCCTTATAAACAGTGATGTATAGTTTTTGTTTTGGGATTTCCAAATTATTAATTAAAAAATCATAAGCAAATTTAATTGCATCTTCTTTAAAATAATCTCCAATAGAAAAATTTCCCATCATTTCAAAGAAAGTATGGTGTCTTGCAGTTTTACCAACATTTTCAATATCATTAGTTCTGACTGCTTTTTGCAAGTTAACTAATCTTGGAGCAGGTGGATTTAATTCCCCAGAAAAATATTTCTTTAAAGTAGCTACTCCTGAGTTAATTCACAGTAGGGAAGGATCATGGTCAGGAATTAAGGATTTACTTTCCACATAAAGGTGGTTATTCTTTTCAAAGAATTTAATTCATGCTTCTCTTAATTCTTTTGCACTTAATTTTTTCATAATTATTAATTCTCCTTTTATTTATTGCTTTCTAAATGATATACATAGGCTTTAATTACATTGTGCATTAACATGCTAATGGTAATTGGGCCAATTCCCCCTGGACTTGGGGAAATCACTCTAGCAACATCAATAAATTCATGTTGATCAAAGTCTCCATGGGTGATGTTGTTTTCATCTTTATTACTGCCAACATCAATTAGAATGACATCATCTTTTACCATTTCTTTTGTTAATAAATGTTTAATACCTGTGGCACTTACAATTACATCAGCAAATTTGGTATAAGTTGTTAAATTTGGTGTTGAGGTGTTTAATAAGCTGATTGTGGCATGTAATTGATTTAGCATTCCTGCTAATGGTTTACCTAACACAATAGTACTACCAATAATACATACTTGTTTACCTTTAAAATCATAGTTAATTGTTTTGAAAACTTGCATGCACGCTAATGCTGTGCATGAAGCAAACAAGTAATCGCTTCTAGTTCATACTTGGCCTAAATTTAAGCTGGTTAAACCATCAACATCTTTATTAATATCAATGGTATCTAGCACTTTTTGAACATTGATGTTAGGGATATTAATGGGTAATTGAACCATAATTCCATCTACAGTTTGATTAGCATTTGCCTGTTTAATCAAATTAATCATATCCTGTTCACTTAGATCTAGCTGGTGGATGACTTCTACATCAATGTTAAATTTACAAGCACTTTTGCATTTATACTTAATGTAAATTTCACTGCTAGCATTGTAACCAAAATAAAAAATGATTAATTTAGGGTTTCTTGACCCCAAATGATTATGCAATAATTGCATACTTTGGTCATTTATCTGGGTTGCAATTTCTTTTCCATTAATTATTTTACTTTTCATATTTATTAATTATTTTATTAAAATAAAACATTATGAAACTTAAATATCGTATTGGAAATGCAATTGACCATCATTATTTACTAAAAAATAATGACGTTAAGTTGGATTCAAAACCATTGATTTTGGGAGCAACCTTAATTAATTTACCTTATTATGTAGACGCTCATTCGGATGGTGATCTTATTTTGCATGCAATTGCCAACAGCATTTTAAACGCGATTGGAAAGGATGATATTGGCACATACTTTAAAGATACAGACACTAAAATTAAGGGAATTAATTCCAAACTAATTTTAGATTATGCTTTAAAAGAAATGCATGACATGAGGTATATCATTAACAATCTTTCGATTGTATTTGAGAGTGACGTAGTGATGTTAATGCCGCTTAAAAAACAAATCATGGCAAATTTATGCCATTTAGTGCATACAAGTGACATTAGTATGCATGCAACGAGGGCTGAACATCATTTATTTCATAATGACCCTACTACCTCATTAGTGTCATGTTATGTTACAATTTTATTAATTTATTCAGGAGAAGAAAACAATGAAGAATAAGTATTTACAAGATGTAATTTACACTAATAGTGATATTAAGAATGCTATTAAAGAAGGGGCGAAGTGAGCAAATGCTGAATTTAAAGGTAGTCGCTCACCAATCGTTACCATTGGTATTTTGGATGGTTGTATTGCTTTTTATGGCCAAATTTTGACCCAATTAAAATTTTCATTAATTACGGATTTTATGCGGTTTGCTTCCTTTGAAGGGCAAGAAGAACGTGCTCACAGTCCTCAATTAAATCTTGATTTAGCTGAAAACACTAAAAAGCTAATTAAGAATAAATCAGTGCTTGTAATTGATGACATTATTAGCACTGGTTTAACTACTAAGCTAGTTTATGATGAAATCATGCAATATGAACCAAAAGAAATTAAATTTTTGTTCTTATTTAACCAAAAAAACACCCGTTTAGATTACATTAAAAATTATACGATTCACACTTGTCTTGACGTGCAAAACGTTTTCCTTGTTGGTTATGGTCTTGATTACCAAAACAAATATCGCAATTTAAATTGCGTTGGTGTTTTAAAAGATAAATACCATAAAAAATAATTTTCTCTTTGAATTAAATTGAAAGATTAAATGTTAAAAAAGAAAGAAAAAAAAGTCAATTCATCAAGCAGTAATGATAACAAAAATGATTTAACTAAAAACAAGCACAAAGGTTTATTTTGAAAAGTGCTTTTTGGTTTGGTCATCATTGTTATCATTATTGCAATTTTATGTGGGGTCTTAATTCCTAAAACTTCCGACGTCGTGGTGCAAGCAACTCCAACCACCAAACAATATCTTACTGATACTAAGCAAGAAATTAATAATACTAATTTAACTGAATTACAAAATGATGTTATTTTCCAAACATCAGCAAATAATTACTTAGTAATTGGTAAACTTGATTTAGAAGATGCAATCATTTCACCCCAAGTCGAAACTAGTACTAAAACTACCTACTTATGTTATTTACCTAACAGTCCATTAGGTAAAATGCAATTCATGTTTTCTATTTATCACAATAGCAATGGACCAACTGGTTTTCAAGTTGGTAATGGTGATTTAATTAATCTTGCTAATTTGCCTCCTGACGTTAGTTCAGGTAATCTTACTCAATCATGAATTCAATATTTCAATAAAAATCAAAACTATAGTGATGCTAATTTATTGCAATATCTTTATTTAAAATCTCCAAGTTGGTCGTTCCCATCTTACAGTTTTAATTGAGGAGTTTTCTTTGAAGCATTAATGCTGGTAGTATTTATCTTGCTTATTATTGGTACATTCTGAATTTCTAGCAAGGGATCTGCTGGTTTAATGGGAGGAGATTTATTTTCAATTGGTAAATCCCAAGCTACTCAAACTAAAACAAACGTTAAATTCAGTGATGTAGGTGGAATTGGGGAAGAAAAATACGAATTAGAAGAAATTGTTGACTTCTTAAAGCGACCTAAAAAATACGCTGCAATGGGGGCGAGAATTCCTAAAGGAGTAATCTTGTATGGTCCTCCAGGTACTGGAAAGACTTTATTAGCTAAAGCTGTAGCGGGAGAAGCTAATGTTCCATTTTTCCAAACTAGTGGATCTTCATTCGAAGATATGTTAGTAGGTGTTGGAGCAAAAAGAATTCGTGATTTATTCAGTAAAGCAAAGAAAGTTGCACCTGCCATCATTTTCATTGATGAAATTGATGCAGTAGCTGGCAAACGTTCTAACAACCGAATTGGTGATTCAAATTTAGCTAACCAAACTGTTGACCAATTACTAGCCGAAATGGATGGTTTTGCCACTGACAAAGGGGTCATTGTGATTGCTGCTACTAATCGTCTTGATATGCTTGATGAAGCAATTTTACGGCCTGGTCGGTTTGATCGGCAAATTCCGATTAATTTGCCTGACATTGCTGAACGTGTACAAATTTTACAAATTCATGCCCGTAATAAAAATTTGTCATCCAAAGTAAGTTTAGAAGATGTTGCTCGACGTACTCCTGGTTTTAGTGGAGCTCAATTAGAAAACATCCTAAATGAAGCAGCTTTATTAGCAGTGCGTAAAAATAATGTTGTAATTAACATGGAAGATATGGATGAAGCAATTGATCGGGTCGTTGCTGGTCCTGCTAAACATACTAAAAAAACTACTTTTGAAGAACGTAAACAAATTGCTTTCCATGAAGGAGGACATGCTCTAGTTGGACTTTACACTAAAGGATCTGATATCGTTGAAAAAATTACAATCATTCCTCGTGGAAAAGCTGCAGGATATACCATTCAAACACCATCAGTGCAGGAAATGCAAATTCAAACTAAAACTGACTTACTTGGTTTAATTGCGTCAACTTTAGGAGGAAGAGCATCGGAAGAAGTAAACTTCGGGTTAGACAGTATTTCCACCGGAGCATCCAATGATTTGTACAAAGCAACTAATATTGCTAAAGCAATGGTTACTCAACTAGGGATGACTGATTTAGGTTTAATGCAATATGTTGCTAGCGAAGGTGAAAAAAATCCTTATCGAGTAGAATACAGTGAAAAAAGTGCCCAATTAATTGATGCTAAAATTGAAAGCATTTTGCAAGAACGTTATGAATTTGCTAAAAAAACAATTAGAGAAAATCAACATGAATTGCAATTAATTGTTGAAAGTTTACTTATTTTAGAAACTATTAATCGACCCCAAATTCTTTATATTCATGAACACAAAAAACTACCTGATGATGTAATTGCTCGCATTCATTACTTAGTTGATACGCATCAACTCGATGAACGTTATCTGTTTGAAGAAGAAAAGAAGGAATTTTTGTCAACTTCTAATCAATCTAATGAGCATCAAGATGATAAAAACAAACATCATGAAGATGATGAAAATAAGGGTAATGATGAAAATAATCAACCTAAATAATTAAGGAGAATGAATAATGTTTGATATTGACTACATTCGTAAATATGATCCAGCATTTTTTGAAACATATTGTTCTAAGCGTCATATTAATCTTCAAACAATTTTAGATATTAAAGAACTGGATGAAAAAGTAAGAAGTTTAAAAACCAATATCCAAAATAACAATGCCTTAGTAAATAAACTAAGTAGCCAATTTGGTGCCTTAGTAAAAGCAAACAATCAACCAGCTTTAACTGATTTAAAGAACCAAGTTCAACAAGTTAAACAAGATATTGCTAAAGAACAAGTTGAATTTGATGATTTAAGTCAAAAATTAACTGATGCATTAATGAGATTGCCAAACGTCCCTGCACCTGAAGTTCCCATTGGTATTGATGAAAAAGAAAATGTTCCACAAAAATACTTTTTAGAACCAACTAAATTTGACTTTACTCCTAAAGCTCATTGGGATTTAATGGTTGAAAAACATTTGGTAGATTTAAAAGCTTCGCAATACATTTGTGGATCTCGTTTTATTGTTTACACTGGTTTGGGTGCTAGACTAATTCGTGCATTGCAATGATACACCCTTGACTGCAATTTAAATCATGGTTATACTGAAGTATTACCTCCCGTTATTGTGGATGCACAAGCGTTATACAATACTTCCCAATTGCCAAAATTCCAAGAAGATTTATTTCAATTAACAGTAGAAAACAAATATTTATCTCCAACTGCCGAAGTGCAATTAACTAACATGCATGCAGAAGAAATTCTTAAAGAAAGTGATTTGCCATACCACTATACAGCAAATACGGCGTGCTTTCGTAGTGAAGCAGGCAGTGCTGGAAGAGATACGAGGGGGGTAATTAGACAACACCAATTTTACAAAACCGAATTGGTAAAAATTTGTAAACCAGAAAATAGTAAAGAAGAACATGAAGCATTAACTAAAGATGCTGAATTTATTCTTGAATCTTTAAAATTACCATATCGAAGAATTTTATTATGTAGTGGAGATATGGGTTTTGGAGCCATCAAAACTTATGATCTTGAAGTATGGTTGCCATCGTACAACAACTATAAAGAAATTTCTAGTTGCAGTAATTGTGGTAGCTTTCAAGCACGCCGCATGAAAATGCGCGTTAAAGGAGCTGATAGTAAGATGTATTATCCTCATACTTTAAATGGTAGTGCCCTTGCGATTGATCGTTTATTTGCTGCTATTTTGGAAAATTATCAACAAGCTGATGGTTCAATTTTGATTCCTGAACCATTACAAAAATACATGGGTGGTATTAAAAAGATTTAGTTTTATCATTAATGATAATTAAAAACGAATTGAGTGTTTGCTCAATTCTTTTTTTAAACTTTTAATTTTCAAAAAATTGTAATTTTGTAAAAAATATGTTAAAATCTACTTAACCACATGCAGATGTAGTTCAGTGGTAGAACACGACCTTGCCAAGGTTGCAACGCGAGTTCAATTCTCGTCATCTGCTCCATGAAATAGGAAAATAACCAGTTACCTGGTTATTTTTTTATTAGTTATTTTTATCTATTTGCTTTTAAAACCAATGAAAAATAATTAATCGTTAACAAAAATCACCTCCTTCAAATTTTGTTTTTTAGTTTATTCCTTATTTTTCATAAAATAAAATGAAAATATGAAAACAAATGACGAAGAAATAAAACAAAAAATTGATCACTTACGTCAGCAATTGCATAAGTGAAACTATGAATATTATGTATTAAATCAACCTACGGTTGATGATTATACATTTGACCAAACTTTAAAAAAATTAGAAAAACTTGAATTAGAACATCCTGAATATGCTGATCCTAATTCTCCTACGGTTCGTGTTGGTGGGCAAGCAAGTGATAAATTTATTAAGCACTTGCACCATGAACCAATGCTATCACTTGAAAACTCGTACAATTTAAATGACATTACTAGTTTTGTTCAAAACATTATTAAACAAACTAAGGAAACTGAACTTGACTTTATTTGTGAACCTAAAATTGATGGATTAAGTATTTCTTGTGTTTATCAAGATGGAAAATTGCAATATGCTTTAACTAGAGGAGACGGGAAAGAAGGAGAAGATGTAACAGCCAATGTTAAAACCATTAACACAATCCCGCTAACAATTCCTTATCTTAATAACTTTGAAGCAAGAGGGGAAGTGTACATGCCTAAGCACGTCTTATTGCAATTAAATGAAGCAGACATGAACTTTATGAATACGCGCAATACTGCAAGTGGTGCTTTACGAAATCTCGATCCTAAAGTAACTAGATCACGGCATTTAAGTGCTTGGTTTTATTTCATTCCATTATATTTAGATGAAAAATTTAAAACCCAAGAAGAATCACTTCATTTTTTAGCTAAAAATCATTTTCCTGTTGCTTTAGACGTCATTAAAAAAGTGCACGGAATTGCTGGAATCATGGAATACATCAACTGGTTTGAAAAGCAACGGAGATTGCTAGACTATGATGTTGATGGAGTAGTAATTAAATTAAATGATCGTTCTTTATACCCATTATTAGGTACTACTAGTAAATTCCCAAAATTTGCGATTGCTTATAAATATCCTCCAACCATTGCTCAAACAAAGTTAACTCAAATCATTACGGATGTAGGTCGTACTGGTAAAATTAGTTTTACTGCTAAATTAGTGCCGGTAAAAATTAACGGTAGTGTAATTGAATATGCAACCTTGCATAATGCTGATTACATTAGAGATCGCGATATTCAATTAAATGATTATGTTAATATTTACAAAGCAGCTGAAGTAATTCCAAAGATTTCTAACCCAATTATTAGTATGCGGCACGACGATGTAAGACAATTTGAAATACCCAATGTTTGCCCCGTATGTCATACTTTGTTAGTAAAACGAGGAAAAGAAGAAGTTGATTTATATTGTCCTAACCCCAACTGTAAGGGAAAAATCATTGCTCAATTAGTTTATTTTTGCAGTAAAGAATGTATGGATATCCAAGGATTAAGTGATGCTACTATTAATAAATTCTATGATCATAATTTCCTTACTAACATCCTTGATCTTTATCACCTAAAAGATCATTATGATGAAATTATTAATTTGGATTTACATATTAAGCACAAATCATTGAACAAGATTTTGGATAACATTACCAAAAGTAAAGAATTATCGTTGGAACATATTTTAACTGGCTTAGGAATCATGTATGTTGGAATTGCTACTGCCACAGTTTTAGCACAACATTTTACTAACATTGATAACCTCATTAATGCTTCCATGGATGAATTATTGGAAATCAAGGACATTGGGGATAAAGTTGCATCGAGCATATATAATTATTTTAAAGATAATAATAATTTAGCCCTCATTAGTAACTTAAAGGACTTAGGGGTCAATTTTACTTATAAAAAACCAGTTGCATACGCTACTGCAAATGCTAATTCTCCTTTCTTTGGTAAGACTTTTGCAGTGACTGGAAAGTTTGATGAACCACGCGATGAACTGATTAAAATGATTGAACAAAAGTATTTTGGTAAAGTTGTATCCACAATTACTAAATCAACTAATTACTTGGTATTAGGTAAGGATCCAAGTAGTAAGTTAGCAAAAGCCAAAGAATGAGGGATTAAAATTATTTCAGAAAAGGAGTTAAAAGAAAATGATTAAGGTTTTTGATGCCAAAAGCAATGAAAAAAAGGAATTAAATGACAAAAATGTCACTATGTATGTGTGTGGACCTACAGTTTATAATGATCCCCACATTGGCAACATGCGTCCTTTATTAACCTTTGATGTTTTATATCGTTTAATGCAAGCACAAGGTTATAACGTTCATTATGTGCACAATTTAACCGACATTGATGATAAGATTATTCAACGTGCTAAAGACATGCATATTAGTGAAATGGATGTAGCTAAAAAATACGGTCAAGAATACTTTAAATTAATGGAAGGATTTAATGTTCATATTCCTGAAATTCATAAAGTAAGCGAAGAAATGCCTGACATGATTAAATTCATCCAAAAATTAGTTGATAATAAGTATGCTTATGTAGTTGATGGAGATGTTTATTTTGATGTACGCAAAGTCAAGAATTATGGGGAATTATCCCATAATAAAATTGATGATTTAATTACTGGGGTTCGCATTGAAAATGAACCTAATAAACGTTGTCCTGCTGATTTTGCATTATGAAAGAAAACTGATGAAGGTTTAAACTGAGATTCTCCATGATCAAAGGGAAGACCAGGATGACACACTGAATGTGTAGTAATGTGCAATAAATACCTTGGTAATCAAATTACTATTCACGGAGGTGGAATTGATCTTAAATTTCCCCACCACGAAAATGAAAATGCCCAAAATTATGGGGTTAATAATTGCTCATTAGCTAAAAATTTCCAATACTGTGGTCACCTTACTGTCAATGGTCAAAAAATGTCTAAGTCATTAGGAAATGTAGTGCTTGCTAAAGACGCGTTAGCTAAATACAGTCCAAATGAACTAAAATGATTCTTTTACCAAAAATCTTATGCTTCTCCAATTGATTATTCTGATGAAATCATGAAGGATGTCAAAAACCAATACGATAAATTGGTTAATGGTATTAACTCCTTTAAATCCCGTTATTATTTATTAAAGCACTACTTACCAAATGGTGATCCATTATATGAACAAACATTCTTGGATGCATTAAATGATGATTTAAATTTTGCTAATGCTTTAACCATTATTCAAAGTTATTTGAAAACTTTAAGTACTGCAGTGACTGAAAAGAATGCAGATAATCTTGATGTAATTTATCGTTATTTACTAGGAGCATTACAAATTCTTGGTATTAACTTAAAAAATAAACATACCAAAGATATTTTGGCTAAACTTGATGAATGAAATAAATTAGTTTCCAATAAGGATTATCAAGCAGCTGATGACATTAGAACCCAATTAATGAATAATAAAATTCTTTAATTTTCAATGAACATTCAATCTAATTTTAATGAAGTTATTATTGGTAAAAATGCTTGTTATGAATTAATTAATCAAAATCCAGGATTAATTAAAGTCGTTCATCTTTTAAAAAAAGATGACGAATTAATTAAGCAATTAAATGTTTTACAAATCCCTTTTCGAATTCATGAACATGATCATTACTTTACCAAATTTAATAATCATGTTAACCATCAAGGATACGTCATTGAATTAAAACCAACTAATAGTTTTTTAAACATCATTAGTTGGGATCAATTAACTAAAAAAACGGGTGATTTACAAAAACTATCGATTGTATTAGTATTAGATGAAATAACTGATATGCAAAACTTTGGAGCTATTTTACGCACGGCATATGCTTGTGACGTAGATGCGGTGATTTTTAAAAAAGATCACCAAGCTCAAATTAATGATTACATCGTAAAAACTAGCATGGGTTTTATTCATAAAATTCCATTATTACCAGTAGTTAATTTAGTAAATGCAATCAAGAAATTGCAAAATGAATTACACTATTGGGTGTATGCTAGTGCCTTAGGTGTAGGATGTGCTTGCTATGACCAAGTTGACTATGCAAAACATAGCGTTTTGATTGTGGGAAATGAGCACAAAGGAATTAGTCGTTTAGTGAAAGAAAATGCCGATCAACTTATTCAAATTCCCATGTTTAATCAAGTAGATTCGCTTAATGTTTCAGTCTCGACTGGAGTTTTGCTGTTTCATATAAGAAGCCAATTAACTAACAATGATCGGGAACAAGACAATACGAAATTTTAAAGAATTAAATCAAGAAAATACAATCTTAGATTTATATCAAAAGCACTTTCCTAAAGTGCGCAACACCATTATTAAATATTTCTATTTTCGCAACCTTCAATACATCATGGATATTGATGATTTAACTGCGATTTTAGATCAAGCATTTATTAATGCTTACAAAACCTATCATAAAGTTCAAAATCAATATCCTTTTGAAAAGCATTTTTATATTGTTGCCAAAGGAAAAATTATTGATGCTTATCGAGCATACAATACTAATAAGAAGAAAATTTTAAAAATTGCTTTTCATGAAAATGAATTAGATTCTTTTATTTGTGATTTTTATAATCAATATAGCGAAGAAAATTGAACTGATTTGCAATTAACTGAAACAGATAAATACGAACAAATTCGCTTTATTCAATGATTCTATCACAATATTAAAAATAATAATCTCAATAAAAAAATCTTATATTACAAACTAAAATACTACAATCTTGATGATATTGCTACCATTTTAAAAGTAAGTAAGAAAACTGTTAGCAAACACTGGTCTTATTTAATTAGTAGAATGCGTAGTCAATTTCAAACCTGATTAAAAGTAAATAAAAAATAGGTTGATTAATATATCATATTAAATTATTATGCAAATTAAAGTAGTTTTGGTTTGCACCCAATGTGCAACCAGAAATTATACAACTAAAAAAAATAAAGCAAGTACTACTGCATTAAGTTTGAATAAATATTGCAAAAAATGTAATGCAGTTACTTTGCATAAGGAAACTCGCTAAAATGAATAAAGAGCAATCAGCAAGTTCTACTTCGAATCCTAATAAGAAAAAAGAATCGGCCTGATTTAAAACCAAAAAAACATTTTTTGGGGTAAGTAAAGAATTTAAACGGATTACTTGGCCAACTTTTAAACACATTTTATGAGGATTTTTTGTTGTCTTTGTGATGACAGCTTTATTAGTGCTCATCTTTTATATTGTGAAAGATGTGATGATTGCTTCGCACGTCATCAATGTGGTTAAAACTGCTTCTTCAAGTAGCGGTTCTAGTACCTCCAATGCGTTCAGGACATTATTAAGTAGTATAGGTAGGAATTAATCGATGGAAACCGATAAAAAAATGGATTTGGCTGATCCTGATAATAAATATTTGTGATATATTGCTACTACGTATAGTGGTCGGGAAGATTCAGTGGTGCAAGATTTAATTTCTAAAATTAAAGCGTTAGATCTAGACCAATTTGTCAAAGCCATTAAAGTGGTAAAGGTGAAGAAAATTATTGAACACATTTATGATCACAATAATCCTCCACCTGCTCACATGCGTAACACTAAAAACATTCGCTGGGTAACTGATAAACCTGGTATTTATAAAAAAATAGAAACCAAAATTGTTAATAAATTTCCTGGTTATATTTTCATTAAAATGGATCTTAATGATAAAGTTTGGTTAGCAATTCGGAACTCTTTCTATGTCACAGGTTTTGTTGGATCAAGTGGGAAGGGGGCTAAACCAATTCCAATTTCTGATAAAGACTTGTTAGTGCTTTCTGATACTTTAGAAAGCAATAAGCCAATGGAAGTAGAAACTCAATCAATTGAAACTAAAACTTCGATTTACGACGAAACTGAAGACGCAAAGATTCATGAATGATACGAGCAACTTAATGAAGAAACTAATTCAATTGATCCTAATGTGCAAATTCAGTCCGAAATTGAATTGCCATTCAAAGTAGGTCAACATGTAAAAATGTTAGATGGTGCTTTTCAAGATACAGATGCTACTGTTTTATCAGTTGATAAGCAAAAAGGTAAAATCTTTATTAAATACCGATTTATGGAAAATGAATTAACTAAAGAAGTTGATCCTGATTCAATTGCGATTGTTGAAGAAGAAAAAGAATAATAATTTAATAATGAAAATAAAAGTAAGACTTAAGCGGTCTTACTTTTTTCATTCTCTTTTTGGTTAGAAGTTACTTCTTCATTATTATTTTTAGTTAAATAATATTGCTTTAAAATTTTTGGATCAATATAATTGGTAAATATATTGAATGACTGCTTACTGTTGCAAAATAAAAATTCTTTATTGTTTAAAGATAAAACAGTGCGTTTAAATTCTTCTTGTTCACTTTGATTTAGATTAAAGTAATTTACTAAATCATTTAAATCAATATCGTTAACTTGGCCAATGAATAAGTATTGAATATTTCCTAAAATTTTGTTTGCAAAATTATGGTTAAATAAATCATTAAAATTTTGGGTGCAAAATGTTAAACACGTTTGGTATTTTCTAGTTTTCTTAATAAAACTATATCAAATATTGTTAATTGCTTCGTTTTTTAAATTAATAAATTTATGAGCTTCATCAATTACTAAATGAATTAATTTTGAATGATTACTAAAAACATACATGCTAATGTAAGTAAAGATTAAAATTAATGTCACATTAATTAAATTGTTGCTCGTGATTAATTCTTTATCAAAAATTGGTTTAAAGTTAATGATGATTAATTGATAATTTGTTAAATCAATTTGAGTATTAAATCAATTTTGATAAATTGCAGTATCAAGGAATTTTAAGTAAGCATAATTAAGCGGACTAGTTTGCTTCAAATAAGTTAAAAATTTTCAAAAAGTTGGTTGAGTATTTAAGTTAAAGTAATCGATTAAAGCATTAATTAGATCAAGTTTACTATTAAATTGCAAGAAAAATGTTTGTAAAAATAATAATTTTTCATCTTGATTAGTAAATTTAATTTGAAATGGATCAATGCTTAAGGGAATGCTATTAATTAATAAACAATTAGGAAAATACCTAATTAATAATTTATACTCATCTTCAACATCAAAAATAATGATTTGTTGATGCATTAAAATTAAAGATAAATAGATTATTTTCTTTAATAGGATACTTTTTCCTGCTCCACTTTTTCCCAAAATCAAACTAATCCCATTACTTGCAATACCTAATTCATTTAAGTAACTAAATTGATTAAAAACAAACGGTAAATTATTTTTATCATTTCCTAAGTAAATCCCTGATGGATCATGATAATTTAAAGTTATAGTCATTAATCCAATTTTTAAATGAATGCTAGTTATTAATAAACTATCTTGGTTGTTCATTCAATCTAGAATTGATAAATAATTCCATTTTACTAATTCCAACTGAATATTAATGTTTAAGCACCATGCTTTTAATTCACTAGCTAATCTCGTTAGTTGCTTGCTATCAGTTGCATGCAAGAGATAATAAAAACTAAATCCTACTAAATCATCATGGTCAAAAGCAATTTCATTTTTGTACAAATGAATTAAATTGCTTTGGTCTTTGCCAATTTCCTTTTGTTTTTTGTTCGTGATAATAGGACTAGGATTTAATTTATTTAATCTTTCAATCGCAGTTTCTTTTTTTAATTTATTAATAAAAACTAAACATTCACAATCAAGATTAAGATTTAATAATGCTCATAATCAGCCTAATGTTTGATTAATCTTCAAATTATTTAATTTCATTAGGCAATAATATAAATTATCATGAACAAAATATTTACTTTCATATTTATTACTTTTTTGTCATAAATCAAATTTAGTTTGAATTAATTTTAGTTGGATACTAGTTGGGTCATTTAACTTAATTCAACTTAATGAATTTAAGCAAGTTAAGTCGGTTTCTTGTTGAAAAAGTACAAAAAATTGTTTCTTACTACTTGTATCATTAATGAAATCAACATCTGTCTTATGATTAGTTCAATAATTAGTTAATCCTTCATTAACTTGAACACCATCTAATTTCGTTAAATAATCTTGCATTAAATCATTGGTGCTAATTGCTAAAATGATTAGATTATTACTTATATTTGCGTTGGTGCTTAGTTGCTCTCATTGCTCATTTAAATTGCTATACAACTTGGTCGCAATCAACTGCTTCACAAAATATTTTTTATTTAAGTAAGTAATTACATTCTCATTGTTAATAAGGATGTTCAAACTTTTTGCTTTTTTTAAATGTTGATTTTTTTCATAATTAAAGATTAAGATTTTAATTAAATATTGATAAATGTTTTGGTGATGAATTTTGATAATAATACTTAAGATATAACTTAACCAAATGCAACTAAAAATAATCTTAAACAAAACCACATAATTGCTAAAAGCATCTAAGCACACAATTGTTAGCAATAATAGAAAGCAAATTAGTAATTCCCAATAAGTTAAATTAAAAATTAAATTTTTATTAATTACTTCGTATGTTAAAACTAAAGGTTTTAAAATGGACCTTCGGTTCGTTCCTTTTTCCATTTTTGATCTTCCATATGAAACTTCTTAAAGTGTTTATTTAAGAAATTATTAATTCATTTGTTTTCATGTTTTGCGAACCATTTTCCTGGTTTACCAAATAAAACTGATTGAATTTTCGTATTAGCAGTATTTAGTGAATGATGGAATTTATTGCTAGCTAAGAAGTGTTCTAAGCCCGTAGTTTGAATTGGCACTCGTTGAAATAAGATATCTTCCATACTTACATCTTTTGTTCCATTTGGTTGGTCAGCAGGGTAATTAGGATTATGATCCTTATTTGCAAAAAAACCTGTACTTTTGTGATTAAAGATTCTTTTGAAGAATGGAACGCTTCTACCAATTGCTTGTAAACTAAATAAATCAGCAAACATTTCCATTAATCCTTCTCTTGCATCAAAGATTGAAAGAATCGTATTAATGCTAAAAAAACACGCTAGTAAAATGGCTAATCCTACTACTACATCAGCAATCAGACAATTAATGTTGCCTTTATTTAGTTTAAAATTAATTGCTTGAGCAATTTTTGGATATAGTACCATGCAAGTTTGAAAAATTAACGCAATTAAAATTAAGGCTAAACATTTAATGAAAATTGCATGTAATCATTTTTTAAAGTAGTAACTTTTTTCATCAACATTTGTAATAAATACAATGGGACTAATAAGAAATAGAATGATTAATTCAACAATTTTCCGAATAGTTAAAATTGCATATAAAAATAACACCACTAAAACAGCAATTGCAAAAATAACCGCAACAATTACATTTCAATTTAATTTTCAAAAGTTGGGAGTCCAATCAATAATTTTTGAATTATTACCAGTGATATTTTCTAAATCCCAAATTAAATTGAATTGATATAAGTGTCCTAAATGAGGTAGCAAATTAACTAATGAATTTGGTAAACTATCAAGCAATTGGTTAATTAATGTTCCATTGAAATAGTCTTGTTGTTGATCAATTAAACTTTTAAGTTTTACTAATGATTTCAAATTAAGATTTTTAATGTCATTGTTGATGTTAATTAACCAGCTGTTTAGATTATTAAGTTTTACTAAATCATTACTTAACAGATTTCTAGCGTTTAAATTCGCTTGATTGATTTTTAGGTTATAAAGTAAATTACTAATCTTGCTAAAAATAATTTGGTTATTAACAACAAAATTTTGGTATAAATTCATGTTATCAATTAAACTAGTTGCATAATAACTATTACTATTAATTTTTGTTAGATTTAACGAAAATAATAATTTGTTCACCTGTTCATTATTTAAATTAGCCAAGATTTTAGTTTTATATAAATCATAATTAGCCTCATAATTGCCAATTGTTGAACCGGTTATGTAACTAGTATTATTGCTAAATCCTAAGGCATTAAAAGCAATATTAATTAGCAATAATAAGATGCAAAAAGCAATTGGAATTAATGGATAAAGCATGATTGTAATAATTAGTCAATAAAACGTATGTTTAAAGTAAAGATGCAATTCGTTATTTAAATATGTTTTGATAATGTTATAAAGTAAAACAAATAAAAACAAAATTAAACTAATACTGAAACAACTTAAATAAATAAGAAATAATGGAGAAGTAGTAAAGTTATTGATAATGCCACTATTGGTAATTTGGATGGCAAATAAAGTCGATCCGCAATTACTAGTAATAATAGCGACAAAGATTCAATATAAATATTGCACAATGTACAAAATTGGAATAAAAATAATTTCGTAGATTATGTATCCTGCTACATGCCAAATTAAAGAATTGTTGGCTAATAACGCTAACAACATTTTAATTGGCTCCAATGGCATTTGTATCCGATTTAATTAATGGTCCTAAAACTCCAAGAACAATTCCCACAATTACAAACAACAATAAGAAGCATCCAAACGCTATTATGCGTTTGAGGTACATTTTTTTAAGATATTTAATTTCTTCATCACCTTGGGCATGATGAATTTTTCAAAATAACATTCCCGTATAGTAAATAACTGAAATAATCATTAAGCCAATGCAAATTCCATAAATGGTATTAATGATGGTACAAATCATATTTGCTTCGTTTGTACTTAAGTTGGGAATTAACGTTAGTAATAAATTATTTAATTTCATAACATTAATTAAATCGAAAGAAACATGAAGATATCCAAATTAAAAATAATTAAAAGAGTATTATTTGCTTTATTTTTAATTCCGTTATTAATTACGGTGTCAATTTTGCTTTTTGATGCTAGTTTTCTTAATACTTTAAGTACCTTATTAACACACCATGATAAATGGTGAGATAATTGAGCATTTATCTTATTTATTTGTAATAATTTGCTTTGTTTAATTAGTTTACTTGCTTATTTAGGTTTTGCTATTATTTTTTCACCAATAATTAAGCAAAATAAGCACAAAAATTTACAAAATAAAAGCGGATTTTAATTTTTTTTATATCATATATAAAGTATATAAATTAGATACGTTATAAAAACAGGAGAAATATGACAGACATTAATAGTGTTGAATCAGCAAAAGTGGAAGCAAAACCAGCTTCCAAAGATGCTGCAAAAGTAGATAGTGCATCTACTAGTTCAGAAGCAGATGCAAAATCTGCAAATTCAACAACCCCCGGATTAGAAATTCGGAAGTTAGTTAGTGCTTCAGTTTTATTAGACGCTGGAGTACAAATTGGATTATCCACCAAGCGGTGAAATCCAAAGATGAAATCCTTTATTTACAAGAAACATGCTAACAATTTTAACAATAATGCAAATTATGTAATTGATCTAACTAAGATTGTTGTTTTTCTAGACCAAGCCTACAAATTTTTAACTCATATTGTTAAAAATGGTGGTTCAGTTCTTTTTGTATGTACTAAAAAGAACCAAATCATTCGTGACATGGTTCGGGATGAAGCAAAACGGGTTGATTCCAGTTATGTTAACCAACGTTGATTAGGTGGTACACTTACCAACTTTGCAACTATTAGTAATTCAATCAAGAAACTAAATAAACTTGTTGCTCTACAAAAATTTGGTGAAATTGATAAATACACCAAGAAAGAACAAGTTGAAAAGTTACGGGAAATTGAAAAGTTAAATAAGTTTGTTGGTGGTATTAGAAACATGAGCACTTTACCTCAAGCAATCGTGGTAATTGACCCTGTTGCTGACCAAAATGCAGTAAAGGAAGCTAAAAAGAAAAAAATTCCAGTTGTTGCATTAGCTAATACCAATGCTGATCCAACTGATATTGATTTCATTGTTCCATGTAACAACGTTTCTTTACGTTCCTTAACTCTAATGGTTACTATTTTAGCTGATGCAATTGCTGAAGCAAAAGGTGAACCTACCAAGTTTGTTGGTAAGGAAGATAGTGAAATCGTATTACCAGAAGTTCAAAAGCGAACAACCAATCTTAACAACATGGTTGTTCACAAAACATACACTAAATATACCGATAAAGCTAAAGACGGTAACAAAGAAGTAGTAAAAACTGAAAAGACAGTTGTTGAAGATAAAGCAACTGGTACTAAAGAAAAAGAAATTGTTACTGTTCGTACTGAAGAACCAAAAAATACAAAAAAGGAATAATAAACCATGGAAGTAGATAAGAAAATTCTTGTTCAATTACGCAATGCAACATTTGCTGGTTTTGCTGATTGTAGAGATGCATTATTAGCTACTCAAAATGATTTTGATGCTGCGATTAAATGACTAAAGGAAAAAGGAAAGATTAAAGCTGCTAAGAAACAAGGTGCAATTGCTGCTGATGGAGTAGTAATGGTTTATGGTAAAAATGACCATTGCATGGCTTTAATCGAAGTTAATTCACAAACTGATTTTGTTGCTAAGAATGAAAATTTCTTGAATTGCGTAAACAATTTATTAAATTTAATTCTAGAAAATAAGCCTGAAGGAATTGATGCTTTATTAGCATTGCCATACCCAGGTACTAATGTTTCAGTGAATGAAGAATTGACTCAATTAACTGCAAAATTAGGTGAAAAGATTTCTGTTCGCAGATTTGCAATCATGGAAGCAGAAGGAACTGATTTTGTTGCTGGTTATACTCACGCAAATAAGCGGGTTGCTGCTATTGCAACATTTAGAGGCCAAAACGAACCAGAAGTAGTTAAAAATGTCATGATGAACATTGTAGCTAACAACCCAACTGCAATTGATAAAAATGGAGTTGATAAAACTTGACTAGATCAAGAATATAAAACTCTACTTGATAAGACAATTGCTGAAAAGAAGCCTGAAGCAATTGCAAAAAAGATTGCTGAAGGTCGATTAAACAAAGAATTAGAAGAAATTTGTTTAGTTAGCGAACCATTATTAACCAACCAAGAAGTTAAAGTTGGTCAATACTTAAAAGATCATCATCTTGAAGCATTGAAATTTATCCGGTACGAAGTTGGTGAAGGCATTCAAAAGAAACAAAGTGACTTTGCTGCTGAAGTAGCCGAACAAATGAATAAATTCAATGGACAAAAGTAATCCTAAACCCCGCATTTTATTGAAATTGAGTGGGGAATCATTTAATAGTGGTTTATCTGATAAAATCCTAAACCCAATTGCTATTGAACAATTAGTTGCTCAATTAAAGCAACTTTATGATGCACATTACCAAATTGGGATTGTGGTAGGTGGTGGCAACATCTTTCGGGGTAAAGATGGAGTTACCCATCATATTGATCAGCAAGGAGCAGATTTTATCGGAATGATGGCAACCATTATTAATGGTTTAACCTTACATCAATTTTTACAACAAGTTCAATTACCATCAAGAATATATAGTGCAATTACCGTGGAAGGATTAACTAATCGCATTAATTATGAACAAATTAATGAGGACATTAACCATTTCATCTTAATCTTTACTGCTGGAGTTGGTGAACCTAATTTTTCCACTGACTCTGGTGCAGCATTGCGAGCAATCGAATTGCATTGTGACTTATTGCTAATGGGTAAGAATGGGGTTGATGGAGTGTACAATAAAGATCCTAATATTTATCAAGATGCTAAGTTTTACAACCATCTATCTTATCATCATGCCATTAGCGAAAATCTCAAAGTCATGGACTTAACGGCTTTTGCTTTATGTCAACAAGCGAAATTAGAAATTCGGGTGTTTGATATTAACAAACCCAATGCAATTATTGATGTATTGAACAACAAGATAAAATATACGCAAATAAAGGATTAATTATGTTGGATCAAAATTCATTAAAAAAAGAATTTAATGCTGATGCAACCAAAGTAAGCGATTGATTAAATGCTGAATTTGCTAAAGTCAGAACTGGTCGAGCAAACCCAACGGTTTTTTATGGAGTAAAAGTTGATAGTTATGGAGTTAAAACTCCACTAAATCAACTAGCAAATATTACGACTCCTGAACCTCGTAAGATTACCATTAAACCTTATGATGCTTCCCAAATTAAAGCAATTGTTACTGCGATTAATGCTGCTAATTTAGGCTACACCCCAGTAGTAAATGGTGATTATATTATGATTAATGTTCCTCAACCAACCATGGAATTGCGTAAACAAACGGTTAAGCAAATCAAGGTGAAGGTTGAAGAAGCGAAGAACAAGATTCGTGATATTCGCCAAAAAGAACACAAAAAAATTCATGCTGATGAATCAGTTAGTGAAGATGTCATTCGCAAATTAGATAAAGAATTAGACAATCTAACTAAAGATTGAAATAACCAAATTGATAGTTTATTTAAAGCAAAAGAAAAAGAACTATTAACTATTTAATGGAATTAAATCATAAATTACATATCGCGTTTATTGTCGATGGCAACGGTCGATGAGCTAAAGCCCGAAATATGCCTCGGACTTTTGGCCATCAAGCTGGAGTAAAACGGTTACAAGAATTAATTACGGGATTGAAAAATAATTCTGAAATTGGGGTGTTAAGTTTTTATTTATTTTCATTAGAAAATTGAAAACGAGATACCAAAGAAATTGAATTCTTGTTTAAGTATTTGGACGATTATGTGAAATATCACAGACAAGAATTTATTGATAGCAATCTTAAATTTTTTTGAACTGGATTTCAAGATAAATTACCATCGCATATTATTGATGACTTGCAATCATTAGTTAATCAAACTAAAAATCATACTGGAATTGTGATTAACTTTGTCTTTAATTATGGGGGAATGCAAGACATTGTTCAAGCATGCAACCAAATTCAAAAATTAAATCATGAAGTAAGCATGGATGAATTTAGTTCATATTTATTAACTAAGAATTTGCCTGCAGTTGATTTAATGATTCGTACAAGTGGTGAACAACGAATTAGCAATTTTTTACTTTACCAAATGGCTTATGCTGAATTTATTTTTGAACCAACTAAATTTCCTGATTATACCTTAGATATTTTTTATAAAAATTTAGCCGAATTTAGAACACGCGATATTCGTAAGGGAGGATATGGTAATGCCTCTAAAAAATAGGCAACGCTTTAATTTTAAACATTTAAAGCATCAACACCAAGAAGAGTTAGTTGAGGACAAAAAACGGGAATTTCGCATTAATATAATTAAGCGAATTGCCACGGCCATTATCTTAGTTGGCTTGTTAAGCTTGTTCTTTTTCTTTGGTGCAAGTAGTATTAATATCTTTGGTTTTAATTACTACAATGGATACGTGCAACGTGGTTTTGGCTGAACATTTATTACAATTGGAATGCTAATCATGTTTGCCGCTCTTTACGAACTATACCGTTTGTTCTATAAAGGCTGAAAACAACAATGAGCATTTGCCTTATGAATGGTAACATCCGTGTGTGTAGCATATGCACCAATAATTATTTTCTATTGTAATTACATGCACTACAGCAACATGACCATGTATGATATTACCCATGATATTGGTTGATGTGAATTAGGGGGCTTATTGTTTGGTGCTTTCTTGCTTTATATTGGTCAAGCTGTTAACCTAAGAAACTTAACTGGCATGCAATTAGCAACCCATTACATTGTTTACATTTTAGTGGTTTATGCTTTCTTATTGTTTAATATGATTATTCTTCTTCACACTTGATCTGCAATTTTTATCATTTTTGTACCCGTATTCTTTAACGACACATTTGCATTTTTCGGTGGTTCTTGATACGGTAAACACAAAATGTGTGAAAAGATTAGTCCAAACAAGACATGAGAAGGAGCTGCTACTGGAGTATGTGCTTGCTTTGTGATTATGTTAATCATCATGGCATTCTATTATCTAGATAGTAACAAAGAAGTAAACAATTATGGAGTTACCATCATTAACAATAACATCTCTGGTAACTTATTTGGTGCGACTGATGTATCACAAACCGCATACGCTCATAAATGAGTAGTATACTTAGTACTATTCTTTTTAGGAATTGCTACTGGTATTTTAGCTATTTGTGGTGATTTATTATTCAGTTGATTTAAACGTGGTATTAAGATTAAAGATTTTAGTAATTGATTACCAGGACACGGAGGAATTCTTGATCGACTTGATTCTCTACTAATCGTGATTATCTTCTTTGGTCTATACCAATTATTTAGTTCATGTCAAAACAGTCACTTATTTGAAATTTTCCCATATTTAAAAGATGCTTGACATAACTGAATTTGATAAATCAATCATACTTAGTTAATAAGTTAATTGAAATTTATCATTCATTATTAAATTTATAATAATATATTTAAAAGATAAGGAGGGAACTTAAATGGCAGTACAACAACGTCGTGTAAGTAAAACCCGCAAGAATAAAAGACGCAGTCACCAACATCTTGAAGCAACTAGCGTTACAAGATGTGGTCATTGCAATAAGTTAATTTCTTTACATATAGTTTGTCCTTACTGTGGATATTACGAAGGTAAACAAATTATTACTAAGGAATAATGATTTATTAATTTAATAAATTAAAATATCAACAAGTAAAAGAATTGGAATTAACCAATTCTTTTTTTATCCCTATTTTCTTTAAATTGTTTTAAATCAATGGGTTTTAATTAAAACTATTAGCCAAAGTTTATAAGAAAAATGATAATAAAAAAGAATGACTTTTTAATTGTCATTCTTTCCTAATCGATTAGTTTTTATTTTTTTATAAATCTAATTTATCACCAACAGCGTCGGTGTCTTTTGCTACATTAATATTTTTATCCTTAATGTAGTTAATGTTCTTAATGTTAATTCATTGCATATCAATGATGGTGCGTTTGTGAGCAGTTAACGCAGGCATTAAGATCATAAGAAATAGCATAAAGCCAAGGAATGCTCAGGACGCTTGCATACATCTTGTTCAAATTAATAAAGTTACCGTTGAAATTCAACCGTGGCAATGTGCTGCAAGATAACTTGCACTAACTAATGAATAACCATTTAAGTTACTTTCTACATTTAATAAAATGTATTGGTTATCTGATTGTTGATACAATCATTGGTTAGCTTGATCTACAAGGCCTTGACCACCACATGCCACTAACGGAACTCAAATAATGAAGAAGATTATGAAAAGCGTAGTTAATATTACACGTGTACTATAATCTCTTGACATGATTTTTTGCCTTTTATAAAATAGTGAATATATATTATTATAAACAAAAATTGAATTTATAATATTTCATAACTAAAAAAATATAAGAATAATAATGAAAATATTAACTCATCATCAGACGCAACCAAAAAATCGGTTTGCTTTTGTAAACCATCCATACTGACAAGCGTTTAAGCAATGAGATCGAATTTTAGCTTTTTGTTGCTGTCTTTTAACTTTCCCAGTGGTGATTTTCACCCTTTACAATATTCACAATGGGATTTGATTTAATTCCCTTCAATATTTAACTATTCAAGGAAATTTAATTTTTTGAACATTTTTACTATTATATGCATTCTTGCATAATCGAAAAATTTTTAATAAAAATTATTTTTTAATTTGTGCTGATTCTTACATCCTGTTTGTTTTTTTAGGATTTAATTGTTTATTATTAAGATCAGATGTTATTCACGCTGAATTTATGAGTCCTGCTAGTTGAACTAGTACCGTATGATATCATATGTTCAGTCCAATTGTTGATTTTGTTTTTACTGGTTTTATTTTAGGACGTACCTCCCATGGAATTCCTAAATTTCAAGTAACGGGCTGAGGAATGATTTATATTGCATATCAAATGGTTTATTTTACTGCTTTGCCATTTATTAGTGCTGCAGTTCGGTATTGAAATAAAGTGCAAGCTTCTAATTATTTAAATGTTCCAGTAACTAACAACGTGGTTGGAGGGGTAAGCAGTTTTATTACTTTTAATGGTCATGGGCACAATTTAATTAGCGTTTCTAACCAAATGTTAAACAGTTTATCTGGCACCCAACGTACTGAATTTGCTAATGCAATGATTAGCAAATGATTCACAGTTGACCATGAAGCATTTGTTTCATTAAAGAATGGCCAATTAGTATTAGCCCACATGCCTACTACTGCCCAATTAGCACAAATTTACCATAACATGGGAATTGGTTATGGTGCAATACGCACTATTACTGCTAATAGCCTTGTTTATTTTCCCCAAAATGTATTTAGTGTTTATGGTTCTTTAACTAATTTAAATAAAAATGTGCATATGTATACTATAAGCACATTAAATCACGCAACAATTGTTCACATCTTTGATGCAATTAATTCTAGCAACTTTGACCCTGATACTAGTAAATATAATCTTTATAGTTGTACTCCTGGTTCAGGTGCTCAATTTGGAATTTATATTGGATGCATTATTGTGTACTATATTTTCTTTTGTTGTTGATGGGCAATTGCACAAGCATGTGAAAAAGCTCATTTAAAACACCAAAAAATTCACTAGAAAGTTTGAATTAATAAATTTCCATAATAAATATTTAATGAATGATTGTTTAGTTTAAAACCTAAACGGTCATTTTTTCATCAACTTGGTTTGCTCGTAAGATTCAAACCTTCAGAAAATAAAGATTGGTTTTGACGAAATTTAACTAATTGATTAGGAGGTAAAGTTTGTTTAATTTTGTTAACTAATTCTTCATTAAAATGATTAATTTTAGTTCATGCATCTTTTATCATTGCTAAATTAAAGGTGTAGTCAGAAATTTCAATGTTAAGACTTTGAATTGTAATGGTGTATAAAATCATTGGGTCTTCATTATTATTCCATTGGGAAATTGTAATTATTCCGTCTTCTTTATCAAGTTGGTTAAATTCTGGTTGCTTTAATTTAGTAATTAAATCACTTATTTTATATTCATTTGGATAATCAGTTTGAATTGCTAAATAGTTAGCAACTTGGGCACTGAAATTATTCGATAAAGCGGCAAGATCAACTTGCTTAGTAATTTTAGGAATTCTAAATGAAATAGTTGGGAATAGCACTTTAAAGAAAATTTTAAAAACAATTATTTCTTGATTTGTTTTTTCATCTATTTCAAATTGTTTATTATAACTAATATTAGTAAAGTAAATTCCTTCTAAATAGGAGCTAATTAAATTATTAATAACTTCATTATCAATTAATTGATTTTTGTTATCAAATCATGGTTGGGCTAATTCAATTAACTTGTTAAAAAAACTTGGGTTGCCAACTAAGGAATTTAAACTTAAATAGTTGTTAGCATATTTGTTGGTAAAATGTTTATTAACTTCATTGTGGGTGTTATTACTTACAATAATGTTAAATACTTGAAATGGTGCAACATAATCAAGATGTAAATGATAGTTACTATTTTCAAAATTTAATTGATTATGTTTAATCACTAAATTATCAGCAAATACTTTTAACTTTTGGTCAAAATCACTATTAGTTAATTCATCATACGTTTGTTGATATAGCATCTTGATAAATTCATCATCAGTTGCTAATAAATCTAAATACTTATTCATGCTTAAGGTTGTTTGCTTATTAGTACTGTACATTTCATGGGAATTTAAAATTCCATTTACATTACTAATATAAATAATGGGATCAACTTGATTAGCTGTAGCTAAAATTTTAAATGGGTGTGCTAATACTTGTTGTTTTCAAACCGCATCGTATTGTGCCATGACATCATTAAAACAATCAGCATTTAACTTTGCATAATCAAAATAATTATCAATTAATATTTTTTGGAAACTTGGATCATCAAACAAAATTTCACTAAATTGCATTGTACTAATATAGTTATTAGCAAATTTTGCAAATAAACTAGGAACCGAAATAAAGCCTGTAGCACTGCACTGAGACAAACTAGTTGAACTAATTTCTACTAGCAATTGTGGTAATTGGTTGTGTTCTTTTCAATTTAATTGAAAATTATTATCAAAGCCAAATTTTTTTAATAAATTAACCGTATTTTCATTGGTTAATTGTTGATGATTATATAATTCAAGAATTTTTTCATTAAATTCATAAGTATGTAAGATTTTAATGATTTTTGTTCGAGTTTCTTTTGCATTTACTAAATCATCAACGACGTACACATTAGTTACATCATTCTTGATAGTAGGGTCATAGAAATCAATCATTATTGAACAGTTAGTTTCATTGATATCCCTAATGTTTAATTCAAGTTTGTCAAAATGATTTTCTTTAATGTATTCTTCTAATCCAGTTTTTCAGAAATTATTCAAATATTTTTGATCACTGATTTTACTTAGAGTAATTTTTTTAATGTTATTAATTAAAGTTTCATTAGTGGTAACAAATGTGGTCAGTAAATTGATTTGTTCCTTTAAATAAGTAACAAATGCACTTTCAATTTTTAGCAAGTAATGATATTTAGGATCAACTAGTCAATTGATTTGCAAACTATAACAATTATTTTGGTAATCAATTCCAACAGTGTTTAACTTAATTGATTTATCTTTGATAAAGTGGTTTTCATATAATGAACTAATTAAAGTTTCTAAATGTACGTCATTTACTTGCCCTAAAAAACAAGTAAAATTTTTTGATTTTAAATAATCCATTACGGGTTGCGATTTAAATTTGGCTTCAATATCGCTTTCGCAATGCATTAAGATATCATTTCAGTTATTAAATCCTTTGATTAAATATTCCTGACTAGTATCATGTGCAAGGGTTAATTTAAATTTAATCATTCCTACGTCTTCATAATACTTTAAAACTTCATAAGATTTAAAGTATGTTGCGTCTGTTCCATTCGGTCAGTTTATTTGCATAAACGTTGGTAAATTAAATACTGGACTGGATGTTTCTTGCACATAATTTGAATCAGTAATTTTAAAATTTTTAGAGGTCATTAAATTAAGAATTTTATTTTCTAATTTAATTTGTTTCTTTTCATTACTTTTATCATTGGTTAACTCATACCAAGGAATATCATTCCCAAGACAATAAAATATTTTCTTTAATCAATTATTTTTCATGGTGTTGTTTATAGACGATTGCAATCTTTGTTAACTTATTAAATAAATAAGCTAAATCACTTTTAGATGTATATGAAGGATTATGTTCATCGTGACAAATTTGGATTGCTAATCCATTTAAAGCATTATCTTTGTATTTTAACCGATAATTACAAATCATTTGTTCTTTTGCTTTTAATTGGTTAAATAATCCCGCTTTCTTTAAATATTTAATTACTGCTATTTGTTTATCAATTGATTTTTGGGTCTTTACTGCGTTTAATAAATCAAGGTTATTTCAGCGTTGCATTAAATGTAAACTTTGTTTAGCTGCTCAATTATTTTCAAAGGTTAATACTGCTTCTTCAGCTTTTAATAACTTTAAAAAATCAGAAATTTCTTCAGGTTTCTTTAAATAAAAAATTGCGTAATTATTCCGAGCAAGAAATTTAAAGTTACATTTTAAAAAATGTAATAATTTACTTACATCTTGCTTGTAAATTAAATCATTGAGTTTTAATTCCAAATGGTATGACTTAGTTTGAAGGTCACTTACACTTCCTTTACTTAAAAATCAACCAATTAAAAAAGCTCACCAAGGAAATTTATTTTTCCTATTAAAGTTTGTTAGATTATTTATTTGGAATTGAACAAAATTATTTAATAAGTTTTCTTTGCTAAAACTTAAATTAATTTGTTTAGGTGTTACATTAACTTTCATTGTTTTAAAACATGAGATTAATAATTGCACAATAAACTTGTTTATAAGATTAAGTTTTAAATGAAAGTTCAAGCGATTTAAATGGGGTGATTGAAAAAAATAACCAAATATGATGAATTGTTGTTCATCTTGGTTATATTTTTTCATGATTAATTCATATTTAACTTTTTTTGTGAAATTATCAGTTTCAGTTTTTGGCATTTTTATTGATGTAATCTATGGCAGCTAGTGCAGCAGTTGTACCGTCACTGGTAGCAGTAGTTATTTGTCTAAAAGGATTGGTAGTAACATCTCCAACAGCAAACAAACCAGGAACTACTGTTTCTTTACGTTCGTTAGTGATGATTTGTTTTGCGTCATTAAGAATTGGGAAATTAGTAATAAATTCCGTAGCAGGATTAAAACCAATAAATGGAAACAAACATTCTACCGGTAAGATTTTTTCTTCGCTTGTATTAACATTTTTTATCTTAATTCCTGTTAAATGTTTATCACCTAAATATTCAGTAACAATATATGGAGTGTAAATTTTAACATTTGGTTTTTGTTTTAATTCATCAACCATAATTTGATCAGCACGGAATTGTTCTCGGCGGTGAATTAAATAAAGGGTTTTAACCATTTTACATAAATATAAAGACTCTTGAACCGCACTATTACCTCCCCCGTCTACCGCCACATCTTTGTTAGCATATAAACTTCCATCACATACTGCACAATAACTAATGCCGTGGCCTTCAAATTCTTTTTCTCTAGGTAAACCCAATTTGCGTTCTTTCATTCCAGTAGCAATAATTACTACCTTACTAAAATAGGTTTGGCCTTCTTTGGTAGTGACACAAAATAAGTTATTTTCTTCATCTTTAATGATGTTTGTCACTCAACCATAGATATATTGAGCTTTTAAATTAGTAGCTTGATTAAGCATGTTTAAGGCTAAATCAGCTCCATTGATTTGGTTAAAACCAGGATAGTTTTCAATTTTAGAAGTGGTAGTTACTTTTCCTCCTGGCGTATTGCCTTCAATAAAAGCAACTCGTAATTCTGCTCTGGCAGCATAAATAGATGCAGTAAGACCACCAGGACCTGAACCAATAATTAAGATATCAAAGAATTTATCTTTTTGACTAGGATCAATACTTTTCAACATGATATTTATTCCTTATTTAATCATAATCAGCATAATAATACTTTAATGACTTTGAACGATCATAAGCACTTAATTTGTTTAACAATGATTTGCATTCCACTAATTTTTTGCTAATTTCTTGCCCTTTAGTGTTTCATGCAGAAACACTTCCATGGCTTGAATTACCGCGGGCTTTATTAGCATGATGTTGATTAATCTTTATTTTTAATGTTCAATAGTTATAAACAAAGACATATTCAATTTTTTGCAAGATGAATGACCATACTTTATATTTACGCATCTTAAATGCATAAATATTGACAAAGACAAAACCAATTACTCCGAAAATAATAAAGCAACATGCAGTAATGTAGTCTTTGTTAAAACCAAACTTCATTAAACTATAACCATTATCTCCGTATGGGATGTTAATTTTATCAACAAAATCTAACCCATACCGGTTTAATTCCATTGAACTACGGACAATTCCATAACCAATGAAATATCCACATGCTAATGAACCACGTTTTATTCACTTAAATCTTTCTAACAAGAAGAATAAACTTGCTCAAACCATAATGTCAGCAAACGATTCATATAAGAAGAATGGTTGGTAGAAGTTAGCAACTTCAACAAGGTTAACATAAGTAGCTTGTTGAGGAATGATAAGCATGTTATTAAATACTCCAGGAATCATGTAAGCTAAATAGGAAATATTTTGGGCAGTTGTGATATCACCAAATACTTCGTGGTTGGTAAAATTACCTCATCTACCAATTGCTTGTCCTAACACAATTAATGGGACAATAGCATCTGCATAAATTCACACGCTAGGGCGTCTAATCCCTTCAATCCCATTATCATCAATTACTCTAACCGTATATTTTGGTCTTCGTAAAATTAAAGGGAACCAAATTAAAGCGATGACAACGTCTAAAATAACCCCTCCTAAAATCGCTAAACCCGCAATTCCACCAGCACCATCACCACCAAAGAACTGGATAAAGTTATGCAGGGCGTTTCCCCCGGTAAATTTTGCATCCCCAATAATGTATGACCAAATTCTTGCACCTAAAATTGCACCAGGAATTGCCATGATTGCATACCAAAAAAATGGTTCATACGCAACTTTATAGTAGTAATGCATCTTGAAACACCCAATTATAATGGCAATTAAAAATCCTAATAAATAGGTTATTGCATATCAGTGAACATCAAGCGTTCCGATGTAAAAAGCAGTTTGCACTGGGTTGGAGTGCACGCAACTTCCGGTTATATCAAAACTTATCATATGTTAATTTAACTAATATTTTATATTATAATTTTTGATATAAAAAATGAAGAAAAACAGCTATATTTTTCTAGGATGAATTGATGATCCAAAAAATGAACAAACCGTGAAAAAATTACAAGAAATTTTTCATGATAATCATTTAGAAGAAAATCAAATAAATCCTACATATGCCTTTGTTTTAGGTGGCGATGGTACTTTCTTAAAAATATTTCATAAATACCACCAAGTTGGGCTAAAACTAATTGGGATTAATTCGGGAACTTTAGGATTTTACACTTTTGCAAATGCAAAAGAATTAATTAATAATCCTAAAAAATTTAATGTCATTTTTAATGACAAAAATTTTATTCATCCTTACGTCATTAAAATGACTTTATTTGACGAACATCAAAATGTGATTAATGAATATTTTGCTTTAAATGACATTGTTGTTCAAACAATCTTTACCTTAAAAGCAAAAATAATGGTCAATGATGTAAATAATTTATTCTTAAATTATGAGGGAAGCGGGATTATTATAAGTACTCCTAGTGGCTCTACAGCCATTAACATGTCTAACGATAGTGTAGTATATTTTAGTTATTTGCCGGCAATGTGCTTATCGTTTATCTTACCAATTAATAATCATAAATATCATAATTTACGCAATAATTTATTATTCGATTATCAACAAAGTTTGTATTTACATGTGACAAATAACATAAGTTATCAAATTGCATTTGATGGAGTATTAGTTTCGCAAGAAGAATTAAATAAAACTAAAGTTTTCAAATTCACTTTGCAACCAAGCAATTGCTTCATTTTTTTACCAATTGATCCTCAAAGTTGTCAGGAACGGATTGATAAATTTATTAGTCAAAAATAGAAAGGATAGTCATGGATAAAAATAACAAAAAAGTAAGTGCAAAAACGAGGTTTTTAAATGTGATTACTTTTGGAAGCTTAAAAAGAAAGGCTTTAAGCCAAAATAATCAAAACAATAACGTTGTTTTGCCAACCATTGATATTTTTAAGTTTTATGAATTAGTGGGGGGCAAAGATAACGTGGTGGAATACAAACTATTAAGTGATAGTTCATTTAACTTGATTCTTAGAAATTTAAAATTAGTGAATTTAAATGAACTAAAAAGTTTTTGCCAAGCCATTGGATCCATGCAATCCAATAATCAACTTACTTTGATTACTAAACAAGCTAAAAATATTTATACTTCGTTGAAAGATGGAAGTACCCACTAGAAGGAAAAGAAGAATCCAGTTTAAATTCAAACAAAATATTTTGTTTGATGTTTATGTTACTTATTGTGTTTTTATTTTAATTGGTTTTATTGGAACGATTATTTATTACGGAATCACCAGGCATTTTTGTTATCTTACCGGGTGAATTTTTCCTGTTCCATTTGTCATGTTTGGATTGTATTTGCAAATTACCTTACCAGACATCTTGCTAAAAAAAGCTAAAGAATACGGTGAACATGCTACTAAACCCCGGGGCTTTATGGCCTTAAGTACAACTTTACATATTTTGTCTTACGTGGTTTTCATCATTCCATTTTTAATTATGTGGGGGGTTAGTGTTAATTACGGAGTCTCATTATTATCACTAAATGGCTGATTCAATATTTATTGTGCAATAAGCAGTACTTTTTTGCTCTTAATTTTATTATTTATAGTAAAATTAACGCGTGAATATTTTATAAGGAAACATAAAAAGGATATTGGATTGTAATTTTTAATAAATCCATAAGGAGAGATTGTGCATATTATACCGAGTGTGATGGCATCAACTGCCGTCAATCAGAATATCTCCGGGATGGCGAATGTAATTAATCAAAAAACCCTCGCAATGGGAACGCTTACCGGATGAGCACAGGTCGGAGCCAAAAGTGTCTTTGACCAAAGTGTCATTCTGTCCATTCTAGTAACAGCTCTAATTATGTTCATTATGATTCTTGTATGTTACCTCAAGGTTAAGAAATTAAAACCTAACCAAGCACCACACGGAATTGTGTTGTTGTTTGAATGATATTTCCAAGCAATTGAAACAATGACGATAGAAATGTTTGGTTCGATGAGTGACCAATACAAGAAGTTAGCTCCATATTTTGCTTTCTTGCTGTTCTATTTTGGATTTGGTGATATTTTAGGTGTATTTGGGTTTGCTGAATTAGCACAGAACTACACCATACCACTTACGAACGGAATTATTTGTTTAATCGGAATCTTCTATTTAGGAATAAAGCACCAACGGTGGCTATTCCTTCGTCACTTCTTCTTCAAGATGAAAATCCATGGTCGGATCATTCCTTACATGATTAACCCATTGGAAGTAATTGGATTATTCACACCAATTGTTTCATTAACTTTCCGGCTATGAGGTAATATTTTTGCTTCCGTTATTGTTATTGCCTTTGTGTACTTAATTGGTCAGTTAATGGGGCCAGCAGGAAATATTGAAGGCCCATTAAACTGTCCTGGTCTAATTATTGTGGGTGGATTTATCTTAGCTCCATTACCACACTTACTATTTGACTTATTTATTGACCCTATTCAAGCATACGTTTTCGTAATTCTAAACTTAACTTACTGAGCAATGCGTACTAACAGTGAAGAAGCTGTGGAAATGCAAGAACGTCTAGAAAGAAAACGGGCATTAAAAGAAGCAAAGAAGAATAAGAAAGAACAAGTTATTAACGTAAACAATTAAAAAGGAATTTTATTAGTATGATATTTGATTTTTCAGCGTTACACGAACTACACCAACATGCATCAGCAATGGCTTCTTCAATGCCTGCTGTACATACCCACGCTCAAACAATGGTGTTGGCTGCCACGACTAAAAATCCTGCTGATCAAGCAGCAGCCCGGGCTGGATGTTATATCGGTGCCGGATTAGCGATGACCGGAGCATTAGGGGTAGGTTTTGGTCAAGGTTACGTTGGGGGTAAAGCAGCACTAGCAGTTGCTAAAAACCCTGATGAATACTCCCGGATTCGGGCAATGATGTTAATTGGGGCTGCGATTGCCGAATCATCAGCAATTTACGCTCTAATTATTGCGATTTTGTTAATTTTCGTTGCTCCATCTCTATAGACCGTTTGATTTGTAATTATTTTTGATACCAAATTGAAAGGATATAGACATGACAACATTTATCGATTTATTAACAAATTTATCTGATTTACCAGATAAGGTTTCGCAAGTAGCAGATGCCCACAGTGCGATTCACTCTGCCCTAGTAGGAACTAGTTCAACCATGGCTACTACTGCTGCAACCACTTCCTCTAGTTTATTTACGCCAGGATTTGGTGCTGGTATTGGTGCAGGATGTGCCATGTTAGGTGCGACTGGGGTTGGGATTGGTCAAGGTTATACTGCTGGGGAAGCAGTTGAAGGACTTGCCCGCAACCCTAAAATGGAATCAAAGATTCGGATGATGATGTTAATTGGGGCTGCGATTGCCGAATCATCAGCAATTTATGCTTTGATTATTTCAATTCTGTTAATCTTTGTTACTGGTGCATTTTAGATTTGCTAAAAGAAGGAACAGGTTATGCGAAGAAAAAATAAACCGCAGGCTGAAATTAGCAACCTTGATGATCCTAAGCAATTACCTGATTCATTAACCGATCTCATTGATGCTGAACTAAGCGTAAATAAAGTGGGAATGGATGGTAACATTTTTTTAAGTGCAAAACTTTCTGAAGATATTAACGCAGTCTTGGACGGAAATGTTGCTGCCACGTATCATTCCAAACTTTTAGATAAACCAATTACATTAGTTGGTTATTATGAACCACAATTTAAAGACATGAACAAAGACTTTGCTGCTAACAGTAAAGATCTTACTTTGCAAGAACGTAAGCAACAAATTGAACACGTTTATTTTTCGATGCCTTTAAATAACACCAAGAAAAAGAAAAAAGCCAAACATGACCTTGGTGTGGATATGAAATCCCCCATTAGTGATGAAGACTTCCAAAAAGGAGTTAAAGTGCTAGAAGGGATTTTAGACCGTAAGAGCATGAATAGTGAAGGATATATTTTCTTAACTGAAAATGAACGGGACGAATTAGGGAAAGAATTTTTACTAAAAGTTCATCACGTCGAACTTCCTGATTATGCATTCAAGATTGCCATCGGCGGGGTAAAACCAGAAGTAGAAACCGAAATGGAACGCCGTTACGCCGATTATAGTTTTGATCAATTAACTAAATATAAAGATCTTAATACCATTGTTTATCCAATTTGACCAAACCAAAAAGTAAAAGGTGTTGAATACAAAATGGGTATTCAAAAATTGGATAAAAAGAAACTTCCACTCTTCTTTTGATTTTTAATTTCGGGTATTTGCTTTGCTGCTGCTATTTGTATTATCATTTGAATCTTTGGTTTTGTTGTGAATGGTGCTACCAATGGAGAAATTTTATATAACACTAGTCCCCCTGTTGATGGAGCATTAGTAATTCAATCATTATTCCCTAACGCTTGAACATTCTTAAGCCATATTGCTGCTTCGATTACGATTTTTGCCTTTTTATTCTATTTTGGTTGGCGCCCAGTTAAATCAGCCATTGAAAAACGGGAAAATTACATTGCTAGTCAGATTAGCAATGCTGAACGTCTAAATAAGGAAGCTGACATTAAGTTAGAATACGTAACTCAACAAGCTGCCATTGTGTATGCAAAATCCAACGAAATGATGGAAAACGTTACTCGTACTTATAATTTAAAGATGGAAGAAGCTGAAAAGAACGCCAAGGAAGAAAAGGCAACCATCTTAAAAAGTGCTCATGATGAAGCAGATAAGATTCACGCACAAATGCAAAGCCAAATTAATAAAGAAATAGCAAACAATTCAATCATGATCGCTAGCGAATTATTAAAACGTAACTTAAGCAATGACGATAATGAACAATTCGTTAACGACTTTATCAACAATATCAACCACAATAATTCCAACAACTCCACTGAACCTAAATAATTTGTAGTTTATTATGGTAAACGAAAAAAAAGTAAGCGAAGCGTTAGCATCAGCCATGATTAGTTTAGCTCACGATGATCATCAAATTCCATTGCTTTATCAAGATGTTTCTTGGTTAAAACAATTTAATGAAAATGATCATTGCCTAGTTGATTTTTTGGTTAATCCCTGAATTGAAAAAGCCCAAAAAATTAATGACATTATGAAACTAAAATCCTGTTTTAATTATGATAAAACAGTGAATTGACTGGCAATTATGGTGCAAGGTAATGTCGCTTATTTTTTTGATAAATCATTGAATTTTTTGCTAAGAGCATTAGAAGAAGAACTTGGAATTGTTAGTTTGAAAATTTACAGTGCTTTTGCTTTAACACCAGCACAAGTTACAAAAATTACTACTGCCATTAAAAACAATCCACAATTATTACCAAGTAACTTTAAGGAACTACGTTCCCAATGCGTAGTTGATCCTAATCTCATTGGGGGAATTAAAGTCGAAATTAACTCGAAGGTCATTGATAACACTATTTTCGAAAAATTACGACAATTACAATCATTTGCTAAATAAATGATTGACATACATTTAAGAAAAGGAAATTTAAAATTATGGGTGCAATTGATTTAAGTCAGTTCTCATCAATTTTGAAAGAACAAATTAAAAGTTTTTCCACGCAGGTGCAAGCATCTGAAAATGGGAAAGTAATTAGTATCGGTGACGGAATTGCGTATGCCAGCGGACTTGATAATGCAATGCTAGACGAACTTGTAATTTTCGAAAACGGAACAGTCGGAATGATTTTGAACCTGGAAGCTGATTTCGTCGGAATTATTTTGTTTGGTCCTTACAATGATATTACCGAAGGCCAAACCGTAAAACGCACCAAACGGGTTATGGAAACTGCAGTTGGTGATGCAATGTTAGGTAGAGTGGTAAACGCAATTGGAATGCCAATTGATGGAGCAGGTCCAATTAGTGCTACTGAATACCGCCCAGTTGAAAAAATCGCTCCAGGAGTAATGACTCGCAAGAGCGTTGATGTTCCATTAGCCACTGGTATTTTAACCATTGATGCCATGATTCCAATTGGTCGTGGCCAACGGGAATTAATTATTGGTGATAGACAAACCGGAAAAACTTCGATCGCAATTGATACCATCTTGAACCAAAAAGGTAAGGATGTATATTGTGTTTATGTTGCGATTGGACAAAAAAATTCTTCTATTGTGCAAGTTTGTGAACAATTAAAGAATGCAGGTGCAATGGAATATTCGTGCGTAGTATCAGCTAGTGCTAGTGATTTACCAGCCTTAAAATACTTAGCACCATATACTGGGGTTACCATTGCTGAATATTGATTAAGTAAGGGTAAGGATGTTTTAATCATTTATGATGACTTGTCAAAGCACGCGGTTGCATACCGCACTATTTCATTACTGTTAAGACGTCCACCTGGTCGGGAAGCTTACCCTGGTGATGTCTTCTACTTACACTCACGATTGCTTGAAAGAGCATGTCGGTTAGACAAGAAGTATGGTGGGGGGAGCATTACTGCATTGCCAATTATTGAAACTCAAGCGGGTGATATTGCTGCTTATATTCCAACCAATGTTATTTCCATTACGGATGGACAAATTTTTACTCAAACTAAATTATTCAACTCTGGTCAACGTCCAGCAATTGATGCTGGATTTAGCGTTTCTCGGGTTGGGGGAAGTGCTCAAATTAAAGCAGTAAAACAAGGTGCAAGTAGTTTAAAACTACAACTAGCCCAATACCGTGAACTTGAAGCATTTAGTCAATTTAGTAGTGACCTAGATCCTGAAACTAAACGGACTTTGGAATTAGGTAAACGGATTATGCAAGTACTACGGCAACCAAATAACCACCCTTATTCCCAAATTGATGAAGCAATTATTTTATTGAATGTAAAAATGAAATTCATCAAGTGAATTCCAGTAGAAAAAGTAATTGATTATAAAAATGGTTTAGTTAACTATTTTGCTACTTCGGATTTGCGTAAACAACTTGAAGAAAAGAAGGCATTTGATGACGCTTTAACAAAAGCGTTTGAAGAAAAATTCAAAGAATATACTCGCCAATTCATTAGCAGTTTAAAAGATTATAAGGCTAGTGATTACGGTGATGTACGTGAATTAGGCATGTAAGATGGAATCATTACAATCAATTAAACGGCGCATGCAGTCAGTACAAAAAACTAGTAAAATTACGGCTGCCATGAAGTTAGTTTCCATCGTTAAACTAAAACACTCAAGAGATCAATTCAATAAGATTCAAGATTATTACAAGGAATTTTATTCCATTGTTTCAGCTATTTTAAATAGCGTTGAAGATTTAACGTTTATGAATCCAGTTGATAAAAATGCTGGTACCATGTACATTGTTATTAATTCTTCCTTAGGTCTTTGCGGAGCATATAATAACAACGTAAACAAAATGATTAATTCAATGCTTAATGCTAAGGATAAATTAATCTTAATTGGTAAAAAAGCATTTAGTTATTACCATAACCATGGTCGTGATCAACAAATTATTAGTCAAGTTGATTTAGCTGATAACCAACTAAATTTAAACGAAGTCCAAGCAATTGCGGATGTTGCATTAAATGACTACAAAGCTGGAAAAGTAAGCAAAGTAGTAATTGCTTATACAAAATTCATTAATGCCATGACTTTTGAAGCTAATACCGTACAATTACTACCAATTGATAAAGAATTAATGGTAAAGAAAATTTCTTCTAAGTTAAATCTTGGGCGCGTTGAATTCTTACCAGATGAAAATGAACTTGTAAGTGCATTAATTCCTTCATATTTATATACATTTGTGTATGGAGCATTACTTGAATCCAAGGTGTGTGAATTTGCATCGCGACGAAACGCAATGGATACTGCTACCAACAACGCAAATGATTTGTCTGAAAAATACTTGCTTGATTTCAACAAGATGCGGCAAGCTAAGATTACTGAAGACTTAATTGAAATGATGGGAGGAGGTAACCGATAATGGATGAATCAAAGAAAGAACAAGAACAAATTAAATTAGATGATGAACATACCCAAGAATTATTAAATAAAAACGAACCAAAGCATCCTGTTGATGATACAACGAACCCTGATGCTTGAAGGCACATTGATCTTAAAACTGCCAATATTGGTCATATTTATCAAGTATTAGGACCAGTTGTTGATGTTAAATTTAGCATGGGTAAATTACCCCAAATTAATAATGCATTGTTAATTAAAGCACCTAATGGTCATAAGGAAGAAGGGGGCGATGAATATCTAACCCTTGAAGTGGCTCAACTTGCTGGTGATGATGTGGTTCGCTGCATTTGTATGGGTCCTACTGATGGTTTACAACGCAACATGGAAGTTATCGATACCAAAGCACCAATTTCTGTCCCTGTTGGTCGGGAAGTATTAGGTCGGATTTTTAACGTGGTAGGTGATGCAGTTGACGATAAACCATTTGATGAAAATTGTCCCCGCTGACCAATTCACCGTAATTCTCCAACTTTTGAAGAACAAAAAGTTGCTGATGAAACTTTTGAAACTGGAATTAAAGTTATTGATTTGTTGCTTCCTTACGCTAAAGGGGGTAAAATCGGACTATTTGGTGGAGCTGGAGTAGGTAAAACAGTTCTAGTTCAAGAATTAATTCATAACATTGCTACTGCCCATAACGGTTTATCAGTCTTTACTGGTGTTGGTGAAAGAACTCGGGAAGGTAATGACCTTTATTATGAAATGATTGCGGGTGGAGTTATTGATAAAACCGCACTAGTCTTCGGTCAAATGAACGAACCACCTGGTGCAAGAATGAGAGTTGCTTTAGCTGGTTTAACGATGGCTGAATACTTTCGCGATCACGATAAACTAGACGTATTGTTGTTCATTGATAACATTTTCCGGTTTGTTCAAGCTGGTAGTGAAGTATCAGCTTTGCTAGGCCGAATGCCTTCTGCAGTAGGTTATCAACCAACTCTTTCGTACGAAATGGGTCAATTGCAAGAACGAATTACTTCTAACCAAAACGGAAGTATTACTTCAGTTCAAGCAGTTTATGTCCCAGCAGATGACTTGACTGACCCTGCACCTGCTAACGTCTTTACTCACCTGGATGCTCGTACGGTTTTGGACCGGAACATTGCCTCGTTAGGTTTATATCCTGCTATTAATCCATTGGATTCTTCTTCTCGGTTACTTAACCCAGCAATTGTTGGAGTAGAACATTATACAGTTGCTTCAAAAGTTCTAGCAATCTTACAAAAGTACGAAGAATTACAAGATATTATTGCTATTTTAGGAATGGATGAACTTTCTGATGAAGATAAACTAGTAGTTGCAAGAGCACGCCGGATCCGAAACTTTTTAACTCAACCATTCTTTGTTGCCGCTAAGTTTAATGGGATTGATGGTAAATACTCAAAACTAAGTGAAGCAATTGCTGGTTTTAAGGCAATCATCAATGGGGAAGTAGACTACTTACCTGAACAAGCATTCTTATATTGTGGTAATTTGGAAGATGCAATTGCCAAAGGTAAGACAATGCTTGAAGAAAATAAGCACGTTGAAGAACAAAAGCATAAAGAAGCTGAAGCTGCCAAAGCCCAAGTTGCTAAAGAACAAAACACTTTGGAAACTAGCAAGGCAGCTAATCCAACTAAGGCATAATTAAAGGATTAAATCATGGCTGTTGATACAGCAAAAGAAAACCTTTACTTAAAAATCATTACCACGGATGGAATTAAATACAGTGACTATGTACGCATTGCAACCATTGAAACCAAAGTTGATGGTTTTGAAGGATTCATGCGTAAGCACTTACCAATGGTGGCCGAAGTTACTCTTGGCCAATGTGCAATTACTGATTTAAGTGGGAAGAAAAGAATTGCCGTCTTAGCGGGAGGCTTTTTATACAATGATGGTGAACAGTTAAAGATTCTTACTCCTTACTTTGAATTTAATGATAAAGTCATTCGTCAAGATGTTGTTAATAAAATTAACGAACTTGAAAAAGAAATTAAAACTGAGAAAAATCAAAACAAATTGAATACTTTAAAAGTTAGTTTAAAGAACGAAAAAGATAAATTAACTGCGATTGATAATTTCTATATTAAGAACCAAAAGGCTTTAGCGTAAAACAATAAAATATAAGAAATATTCTCACTTGTTAAAATGAGAATATTTTTTTATTATAAAAATATACATTTTTATAAAAAATGATGTAAGATAATTACGTAGACGGTTGATCGCTGAGGTTCATAACCTTAGAGGAAAGTCCATGCTTGCATAAGCTGAAACGCTTATAAATGATTGTGTAGTCTATAAGAAATCAAGGACTAGCGTGATTAATTAGGTCACGACGACGAATAAAGTGCTAAAGTAAACACACATCCTCTGTTTACCACGCATGAAATTCATAAAGTGCCACAGAGACGAGTTTTTTTAGAAATAAAAAAAGTGAAACGTTGGTAAACTCCACAAGCAAGAAACCTAAATTATGGTAAGGGAATTGTTAACTTATAATAACAATAAGTTAATGGGTAATGTAACAATTACAGATAAATGATCAACGCCTTTTAAAAAGGTACAGAACATGGCTTATAGTCTACATAATCTAATTTCATTTTTATATTAATCCTTAAGATGGTCGCAAGGAGTTTTTTAATTTTTCCTCCTTGCAGTTCATTAGGTTTATTTAAGATTTTTATTAATGTTTTTTCCTTAATAATTCTTACTCAAATTATTAAGGTTTTTTAGTTTTGTTTGTTTCATTTGCTTATCTCCTCAACTGTTTTTATTTAATGGTTTACTTGACATTAAATAAGAGCATTAAGCAAGATAATTTTCATATTTTTTTCATTTTCTAAATTAGCTTAAGTTGCTGAATTAAGTTGATTTATAAAACGCTTTATTTAGTTTTTAGTTTCATCGCATTATAATTTTTACTATTTTAGTTACTGTTCTTAGTTTTAAAACCTTTCATTAAATCTTTGAGTTTTTTCATTCTCAGAGGTTCCCCCTTAATTTCTTTTAACTAATTAAGAAACAAATAAGTTTTATTTTTATATTTATATTCTTTTTAATCATAAAGAAAATTCATAGACAAGACATGAATTTTAAATAGTCTTAAACTCCTCTCTTAAAAACCTATAACATATTTTTATTCCTTGTAGGTATTAAAAATATATCTAGATATATGATTTTTATCGTTATTTATTAAAAAATAATTGCACCGTAAAATGCAATTATTTTTTTATTTACTAATTAATTTAATTATTTTTCGTTATTGAATAAATTCTTGGTTGCTTTATCAGTGATAATGATTGGTTTATTATCAGTAACAATCAAAGTATCTTCAATTCGAACTCCACCAACCCCTGGAATATAAACACCTGGTTCAACTGTGCATACTTCGTTAGCTTTTAAGATTTCAGTTGCGTGTGGAGAAACATATGGAAGTTCGTGTACTTCTAATCCCACACCATGACCAGTTGAATGAGTGAAATATCCTTTAAATGGACTGTGATTATCAATGTAATCACGTGATTGAGCATCCACATATTCCCCAGTTACTCCAGCTCTAACAGCTTCAATTCCAAGCCGTTGGGATTCAAAAACTGTATCATAAATTTGTTTTAGTTTTGGATCATTCAAATGATCACCCAAAGCAAAAGTTCTTGTGATATCAGAGCAATAGTAATCATAAATACATCCAATGTCTACGGTTACTAAATTTCCTTCTTCCAATATTGTGTCATCAGGAGCATGGTGCGGAATGGCTCCATTCTTACCAGTTGCTACAATCAAGTCAAATGAATTACCAGTTGCACCTAATTCTAGCATATGGATGGCAATCATTTTTGCCACTTCTTTTTCTGTTTTGCCAATAATTGGTTGAGTGCGAATTCAATTGATTGTCACTGCTCCGATTTCAGCAGCTTTCTTTAGAGCAGTTAAGGCTTTTTCATCCTTAACAATTCTTCACCGACGAGAAATTACTCCGCTAATTTGACAACCAAAATAAGATTGATAGCGGGTAAATTCTTCGTAAGTGCAATATTCACTTTCAATTAATAGCTTATTAATTTTTAGTTCATGCACAATGTCAACTAAATCGCTAAAACGTTTTAATAATAATACTTCGCAGTTAGTTACTTTAACTTTGGCTGCTTCATAGTATCTTGCGTCAATAACAAGATATGCTTTTTCTTTAGTTACTAATACATAACCTGCAGTGCTGTGAAAACCCGTAAATCAATAACGATTATATTCGCTGTCAATTAATGCAGCATCTGCTCCTAAACTGCAAACATCTTGTTTGACAATTTCAAAGGTGCTTAACATAATTATTTCTTCTTTAATTCTTTATGTTCAGTATTTGCTTGACAATTATTGCAATACTTATTTAAACTTAATTTATCAGGATGCTTTTTAGCATTTTTATTTGTTAAATAATTGATATTTTTGCACTTCGTGCATTGTAATTGCACACTATTTTTTGCGTTCATTTTATCGTCCTATTCTTTAAAGTTAGTCTAAAATTATAGAATAAATATAATTATATTATATAGAAACTAATAATATTTCTTTGATATTTAACTAATTCAATTTAAAACAATGTTATTTATATTACTATTAGTTTAAATGGAGCAAAAAAAGGAACTTTAAATGTATATTAAAAAGGCAAATCAAGAAGCAAATAAATACCTAATAGTTTGTGATTTAGATGGTACACTATTAAATAGTGCTAGCGAATTAAGTTCGCGAACAATTCATACCATTAAAACGTTAATTGAAATGGGTAATATTTTTTGCATTGCAACAGGTAGAACCGTCGCTGGGGCATTAAGGTACTATGAACAATTGGGACTTGATACTTTAATGAGCAACTTGGATGGTTCAGTCATTTCTAATCCAAAAGATCCAAAATTTATTCCGTTGAATTTCACTTTTAATAAAAATATTTTAGATAATATTTTTTCGTCAAAAAAAATTATTGACAAAATTGAATTGGCAATTGTGGAAACCCACAACCAATGCATTTTTATCAATAATAAAAACACTAAGAATGATTTAAAGCGTAATCAAGAATTACTCCAATTTTTAGGAGTTAGACAAACTAAAGATGGAAATTATAGCAGTGAAATTAATTTCAATGGGAAAATCACTGACGTTAAAGATGATTTGTATTCATTACTATTCTTGCTTAAAAATGATCATGATTTAGACGAAATTGCGAACCGAATTAAAGATGTTGCTGGGACTTTATCAGTTAATAACTGGGAACTAAATGATCACCGGGGGATAGTTGTTTCAATTAGTTCAGTTTTTGCCTCAAAACTAACTGCCTTAAAATTTTTTAGTAGTTATTATGGAATTAAGTTAGAAAACTGCATTGTCTTTGGTGATTCAAATAATGATGTAACAATGCTGCAAAAAGCAGGATATAGTTTCGCGATGAAAAATGCTAATGTAAGTGCAAAACTTGCTGCGAAATACATTGCTCGCATTTCTAATGATCAAGATGGGGTGGCATTAGAATTAGAAAAACTATTTTATTTAAACGAATGTGATATTGAATAAGTTACTAATAATGCTCGCGTTTTTTTGCTCAGATTGCAAGAACTATAATGGTAATTGTGGATCCTACTAACAAGATTACTCCTAAGCTGATACACAATTTTGCTTGTCAAGGCAATCCATATGATAAGACAGCAAAATCAAGACAACCAGTAATTAATAAAATTATTCCTACCAAGGCAAAGAAAATTAGAAAAAAAGTTGCAATAATTACTCGTTTATTCCACTTAGCTGTACTTGTGCGTCGCATTGTTAAAACCTACTTGTAAATAATTATAAAATCAAACTTAAATTAAACATAATTTATCGAAGATGGAAATTTATTTTCACCTTGATTTTGATGCCTTTTTTGCTAGTGTTGAAGAAATATTGCACCCCCAATATCAAAATCATCCTTTAATTGTGGGAGGAACAAGTACTAAATCAGTATGTTGTTCAGCTAATTATCTAGCTAGATCATACGGGGTGAAAGCTGGGATGCCAGTTTTTCAAATTCAAAAATTAGTTCCTAAAAATACCATTTATGTAAATGCTCACCACCAAGCATATGAAGAAATCAGTAAACAAGTTTTTAAATACATCAAATATAAATTCAACCGTAATATTTTTATTTATTCAGTTGATGAATGTTGATTAAAGTGGAATCATCAAGAAGAAGGATGAGAAACTTGAGCTATAAATTTAGCCAAAAGAATTCAAGACGACATTATGCAAACATTCCATTTATCTTCTTCGATTGGAATTGGGCAAACAAAATTCATTGCCAAAATGGCTAGTGATATGAAAAAACCATACGGGGTATTTTGCATTGCGAACGATGAAGATGTGGCTAAATATATTTGGCCATTACCAATTAATAAAATGTTCATGGTGGGGAACCATTTAGCCCTTAAATTAAAAAAAGTCGGAATTAATACGATTGGCGATCTTGCAAATTATCCTCGTCCGCAAGAATTACAAAAAATTTTAACTAAACATTACATTGATTATGTCAATAATGCTAAAGGTAAGAATGACGGTTTTAATTTTTATCATGATTTACCTAAATCATTTTCTATTAAACGAACTTTCATTAATGCCTTATTTGATGGAAAAGAATTGCGGGATTTAATTCATTTGTTTGCTGATAATTTAGCTACTTACATGCAAGAAGTAAATGCCTCATGTAAACGAATTAGTTGTGTAATTGAAGAGTTAGATTATACTTTTCATACTAATTTACTGCAATACCGCACTAATATTAAAACTGCTCATGACTTATTTAATCAATTTGTTATTTTGTTTGATAAAACTTATGGGGATTCCAATTATGCAATTAGGTCATTGGGTTTTTGTTTAACTCGAATTGAGTATGAAGACCAGGATTTACAATTAAAACTAAATGATTTAGATAAATTTAACGATGAATATAAGCAAGATTATAATTGAAGAATGCAAGTCCAATCGTTAATTAACCAAGCATCTAAAAATGTTGGGAAACTGGATGATAATTTTACTAACCATGTTAAAGAAAAAACTCAATTTAATCACTAAAAAAGTAAGGATTTTTTAAGTTCCTTACTTTTATTTTTATACTAAATGAATATAATACCCAACAATAAATATGAGTACCAGAATGAGAATTCAGATTAATCAACTAAAAATTTGAGTTCAAATATATTTATTAAATTGAAACCCAAAAACTAATAGCATGATTTTACTTAGCAACTTTAAATCAAGTAGTTGGTGCACTGCACGCCAATCAATTTTCTTTTCTAGGTATAAGGAAATTGTCATTAAGTTTTTTCGTTCAATCGTGCCAATTACAACAATTGTTAATGCAAGACAAATACAAAAAATGATTGCAGTACTAATGATAAGTTCATGTTGTTGTAAGATTGCTGAACAAATTAATGCAGTTAATAATCCAATCGTGCTAATCATGCCAACAATAGTCACCATTGAAATTAAGCTAGCAACACTTGTTTTTTTAATTGGCAAACTTAAATATTCATGCTTTAGTTGACGCTTAATTAATCTTCATTCATCCAAACTCATGATTATACTAATTTTAGTTGATTAAGTAGACTTTTGCCTTTTTTTGTTAATGCACGTCCTTTACTAGTTTTAGTCAATAATTCTAACTTAAACAAAAATGGTTCAATATAATTTTCAATTGTGAATGAATCATAACCAGTTATTTGACAAATAGTTTTAATTCCTAATACTTGCTGCTGGCAATTATTAATTGTTTGCAAGTATTCCAAATCACTAATGGTTAACCCATATAAAAAGATTCTTAATTTCTTTCAGATTTCTTCAATTTTAATGGCAGGATTAATTTTCTTAAAATCAATTACTTGATGTAATAAATTAATCCCAATTCTGGGATTATTCTTACAATGTTCACTTAAACTAGTGATTTCTTCTTCAGTCAATAAATTAACTTTTTTAAAATTTAAATTGCCTACTTGCTTAATAATCTTTTTAATTTCATTTTCAGTATAATCTTGCAATTTGTAAACCAAATGAAAACGTTCCAATAATGGTTTAGGAATTCTGCCAATGGAAGTAGTTGCAGCTATTAAACTAAACCTTGGAATTTTTAAATGAGTACTTTTTTTATTGAATTCTTTGCCAATAGGAATATCAATAAAATAATCTTCCATCATGCTATATAAAAATTCGACAATTTTAGGATCCAAACTATGTAATTCATCAATAAAAACAATTTCATTATCATTGATTAAACTAAAAAATGATAATAAATCAGCTTGTGTATGCAAGTTATTAGCGTTTAGATAATGAACTTTTACTTTTAATTCATTTGCAATTACGTATGCTAAAGAAGTTTTCCCAGTTCCTGGTAATCCATAAAATAGACAGTGTTTAAAACAAATGTGCTCTTGTTTACATACTTGGCAGTATACTTGCAAGATTTCTATCAAGTTTGTTTGTCCAACAAACTCCCTAAAATTACTTGGTCGTAATTCATTCATTATGACATTTTATGGTTAGTAATATTTTTAATAATATCTGCTAATACATCTTCGGGGACAAATTCTTTATATTTTGTTTCATCAAGTTTATTGATTCCGTATTCAATTTCACTCTTGCTGTAACCTAAAGCTCGCAGTGAACTAATGATTTCAATGTATTTTTCTTCATCACTTTGATTTTGATTGTTAATACTAGTTTCATTAAAATCATTAGTTACTTTAACTTGATTACTTTCATCTGGTTCCTTAATTTCTGCTTCTAAATTTAATGATTGTTTATTTGCAGATTTATTGCAATAATCTTCTGCTAAATTGCTAATAATAATTTTCGCACATCGTTCAGTAATACCAGGTAATTTTTCTAATGCAATTAGATCTTTATTGATGATGCAACTAATTAATAATTCACTATTATTACTTAGAATGTTAATGGCAGTTTTTGGACCGATTGATGGTAAAGTAATTAATTTATTAAACAAAATAAAGTCCGTAAAATTTAAAAAACCATATAGTTGTTTAAATGATTGTCCTTTGCTAGTTTCAACTGTAATTTCAGTGGTGTAAAATTTCATTACTTTGTTTAAGACTGCTTTTTCATCTTGCTTCACAAAGATCTTTAATCCCACATAATTGCTTTCTAGATAAATATAATTTTTATTAATGTACGTAACTTTTCCTATAATGTAAACCATGTAATTCTCCTTTTATTGCTAATATCGTTAAAAATAAAAAAATTCCCATTTAAATATTTAGCAATAAAAGGTTTATAGTGCTAAAAATATGCTAAAATTATTAAGATATTGGAGATTAATATGGCACAACAAAAACGTGATTATTATGAAGTATTAGGGGTTAGCAGAAACGCAACGGTTGACGAAATTAAAAAAGCATTTCGAAAGTTAGCCATGCAATATCACCCTGATGTTAATAAATCACCAGATGCTGAGGCAAAATTTAAAGAAATTAATGAAGCATACAGCGTTTTAAGTGATGATAAAAAACGGCAATTATATGATCAATATGGTCATAGTGCAGTTGATGGTACTGGTCCACAAGGATTTGGTGGTGCAAATGCCCAAGGCTTTAATGATTTCTTTTCCCAAATGTTTGGAGGAGGAGCCCAACAAGTACAATTTTCCACTGGTGGGGATGATGATGGTAGCGAATTCTTTAGTTTCTTTGGGGGAGGAAATCCTAGACAACAAACTAGTTTTCGTCGGCGTAGTGCTGGTAGTCAACTTGATTTAAATTTACATACTACTTTAATTATCACCATTATGGATATTTATAAAAATCGCAACCGTACTATTAACATTCCATGTAAAAAAGAATGTGATGCATGTAATGGTACTGGAGCTAGTTCCGATAAGGATGCAATTATTAAATGTCCACGGTGTGATGGTAAAGGTATTGTGGTGCAAATTGTTAATACCCCATTAGGACGTATGCAAAATCAATCTGTTTGTCCTCAATGTGGAGGCACAGGTAAAGAAATTGTGAAGAAGTGTCCAAAATGTAATGGAAACTTGGTGATTGACGACGTTCGGAGTGTTTCGTTTGATATTCCATCGGACGTTGAAAACGGTCAAACTTTTATTTTAAAAGGTGAAGGTAGTACCTTTAAAAATCGAAAAGGTGATTTAGCTGTAACCTTTAAAATTGTGCCAAGTAAATACTTTTATCGTAAAGACGGGATGCTTCATGAAATCTTGATGATTGATCCTTTATTAGCAATTGTAGGGGGAACAACTAATTTATTAACTCCCCAAGGAAATAAAGACATTGAAATTAAAGCTGGTACTGCTGATGGTAGTGAAATCCACTTACCAAATCTGGGATTATTAAAAAGAGCCAAAAGAGGATCAACTTCAAAACCAACTGAACGTGATGATTTAATTGTCGATATTATTTATTCTGCACCAACTCACTATAGCGATGATGTTAAGCGCGAATTAAGCAAAATTTATGCCCACAATTTGAATAATGATGAATTAACCGCATATAGCATTGAAGTTAACAAGGAGGTCAATGAATAAAATGGATAATAATAACCAACAACAACCAGAAAATTATGAAGTAAAAAATACTTCAAATACTAATGAACCTACACCAAATAATAATCAACAACCTAACAATAATCAAATAAATGTTGCAAATGAAAATAAAGATCAAAAACAAGTTGAAACACAACCAAAAACAATTGAAGAATCTTGAGCAATAATCGCTGATTTAAAACGGCAATTAGATGATGCTAAAAATTCTGCAAAATTATTAGGTACACAAATTGAAAAATTAAAAGTTGATAATGATTCATTGCAAACGCAAGTTGCATTAGATCGAGAAAAATACAATCAACAACTTGAGGATTCTAAAAAAGTTATTATTGCAAGAATGCAACAAAAGATTGATGATTGACGTAAATCGGATGAAGCTGAATTGCAAAAAGATAAAGAACGATTGCAAAACGAATATAAGGAAAAAGAAAATTATGCAATCGAACCTTATGCTAAAAAATTAGTGGAAATTCTTTCTTTATTTAGCAAAGTTCAACAAGAATTTAAAATTGATGGTTTAGATCCAGCGATTGTCGAATATAAACGTGGTATGCAATCAATTCATGATAAATTCTTTAGTTTGTTAAAAGACGTTAATGTAATCGAAATTAAAATTCATGCTGGAGATCAATTTGATGAAAGAATGATGCGAGCAATTGATTGTATTCCAAGTGATCGTTATCATCACAATCAGGTAATTAAAGTTGAACGTCCATGTTTTGCTTTAAATGATAAGATTATTCAAGTAGCAGAAGTTATAGTTGCAAAATAAAAACAATTTAATTTAAAAATAAAATTAAACCCGAATTGCAAGTTCAAGTGCAACACTTGTATTTCGAGAAAATTATATAAGAAATAGGAGAATTTTTACTCCTATTTTTTTATTTCATCAAAAATTTGATTGCTTGATTTTCAATTAAACATTTGACGTGGCATGTTGTTAATTTTTTCTTGTAAGTTGTAAATATCTTCATCAGTAATTTCATTAAAATTTGTTTTCTTTTTGTACATCCTTCTGACTAACCCATTTAGGTTTTCATTGGAGCCTCGTTGATATGATGCATATGGTTCACAAAAATACACTTTACATTTAACTCAATAAGCTAGCAGTCCAATCTTTTGAAATTCAATTCCATTGTCAACAGTAATGGTGTTCACATGAAGATGATTTTCATCAATGATGCTCTTAATGATGGAATTGATTTTCATTGGATTCTTACTTTTCACTCGCTTAATAAAGAGCTTTCTACTTTTGCGTTCGTTAAACGTTAGCAAATTATCATACCCAGTTGCTTTATGGCCAATGATTAAATCGACCTCATAATCCCCATATTCTTGCCTTAAATCCACGGATTTAGGGCGAGTTCAGATTGGAAGAACTAATTTATCCCTAAATTTAGAAAAAATGCCAACTGTTCGCTTTGGTCCATTTTTCCTAAAATGTCTCAATCGATTGCAAGGTTTAATAACCCATTTCCAGCTGTTAATTAAATTGAACACTTGACGAAGAGAAGGCATCGTAATATTTGGATGTTCAACTTGGATCTTATGATACGTGGCATTTACACCATGATATCGTTTGTCGTAATATCGCAAAAATAACTTTGAAAATTCCTCATATTTTAAGTTATGAAAAAAGTATTTATTGTGATGACGACAAAACGCTTTCTTACTAGCAATGTCTGCATCGTAAAAATGATCAAAAGTATTTCTTTTTAATTCCCGTGAAATTGTTGATTTACTGCGATTTATTTTTTTAGCAATTTCACTGATTGATAATTTTTCATCATTGAAGAAATGTTGGATTAAATTTCTTTCACTTATGCTTAAATGTGTGTATTCCATGGTTAATTAACTTTAACACTTTTTTGTACAAAAAAAGTGCAATAACTCCTTTTAGAGTCGTTGCACTTGAAATTTCACTTTAGGAAGTGACCAAATTAATTGATCACTTTTTAAATAATTTTTCATTAATATATGTAATTGCTATTTAATTGCACTTGCTGCAGTCTTAGATGGTTTAGAACCTTTGACTTCTGATTCCATGGTTTCTTTTCGTGTTTTAAGAACATGCAGTTTGGCAATATTTTGTTTTAAATTCTGCGAAATGATATCTTTGATATCACTATCAATATCCTTGTTTAATGCTTTTTTAGAAGCATCAATTTCATTTTCAAGTTTATAGATTTCATAGTTAATATCATAGTTATCATTTCTGACAACTTTTGCTAATGAATCTTCTGCTTTTTTATCATTAATGAAGTTATTGATATTAATTGCTCAAACTGCAATGGCAATGACAATTAAGAAACTAGCAATTACACATAATGCTTTCAGTTCTGGTGGCATTTGTGTATTCACTATATTTATTTATCAAAAAATTTTTTTATTGTTAGTAAAAGTAATTATAAATAATGAAATGAAAATTTAACTCTATATAGAAAAATTACATTTTATTAAGATTTTCCTAATTATTGAATAATCTTGATACTTAAGTAATACATAAATTTATAAAGTGAATAAATTAATATATTTATTTTTGCATATCTTACAATGATTTATAAAACCAAGTTTTATCATTATTCAGCGTTATAATTTTGAATCATAAAAAATATAAATATGAAAATTTTGAATTATTAGGACAAACATCACTAATTTATTAATACTATTTTAATACCATCTAATTTATATTTTTGAGCACAAAATCAAACTGCAAAATATCAAAGAAACTTAAAAATTGGGATGACTAGTATTTCTAGAACCCCAAATGACAAAGTTCATACTGTAAAAGGAGTGGAAGATGGTCAAATTAATGCATTCATGAATATATTAATACGGCTGGATCCATTCCAAATTTGTTATATGCAACATTACTATTGCAAATGATGGGACAAGTTTTAGAATCAATAAATTTAATCATTAGATATATAATCGGGAAAGATGAGAGCAATCTCATCTTTTTTAGTTAATTTATAATTAATAATGAGGATGATGAACATGGCATTACTAAAAATAAATTTAAATTTTAATCAAGATGAGTTAGCTGATTTAAATGACGCAAAATTATATCGTAAACTTGACCATAATATTAAAGTTAAAGAAATGATTACGCAATCATTAAATAATGTTTTTAGACAATTAGATCCTAAATTAGTTGATGATTGCGAAGGACAAGTTAAGTATTTACTTGATCTTGCTAATAACACTAAAAATTGCATGCAATCTATAGCTATTTTAGACACCACTAAATTAGTATGACTTGCCAATGGAGATTGAAGTGAAAAAAGCAAAAAAATTCATTCAATTAAGGATTTATATGATTGGTGTAACGAAAAGAAAGAAAGTACTACTAGACCCCTTTCAAATGTTTGCTTTCTTTTTCAATTACCAAATGCTATTATTAATGACTATAATACCATTTGCTTTTTTTGCAACCTTCAGTTTATTTATGATGAAGCAATGTGCCAACTTTCACTTGATTTAAAACGAATTGAATTAATTAACTTAAAAGAACCATTAAGTAAAAAACAATTCACTTTAAATTTAAATAAGGAATTTAAATATCTTGATAATCCTGAAGTAATTGAATCCATTCTGACTTGAAAACAATTAATTACTGATGATAATAAAAATCTTGATGCTTATTTGCACGTTAATGACTGAAAAAGATTTTTAGCAGCAGCTAAAGAATACTATAAAAATAAAAGTACCCAAAAGAAAGATTGTAATGGATTAGATAGTATCTTTTGGTTGCAAGATACTTATTTAACTTTAGGTAAATCATACACTTGCTACATTTTACAACCTAAAACTAATCCAATTGCTAGTTTTAGTGTTTCAAGTAGCAAGCAATATTATCTAATAAAAAAACAAGTTTTAAAAAAGCCATCTGACATCCCTGATGTTTACTATAATGTGTACATTAATTTTAAACAAGATAATCAATTAAATAATTTAATTAAAGAAATCAATCAGGAATGCATTGCTAAAAATAAAACTTTATTGCAATTAAGTGAAGAACTTAAAGATAAACAAGCCCAATTAAAAAACATTCAATCTTCCATGCAAGAATTAGTAACTAATTTAAGGCAAAAGCAAACTGAATTAAGTCAAATTAAGAGTTTGTTAACTAATTTAAATTTGCAAGTAGTTGCTAAACAAAATCAAGTAAATGAAATTAATAATCAATTACGTCCAACTAATTTTAATGAAGTAACTACCATCACGAATGCTACGCAAGTTTTTGAATTAAATAACCAATTAGATAATGCAAATAATGAATTAAGTACTTTAAAAAATAAATACCAAATTGTGTTTCACAATCATCATCAACTTAATTTAATTGTGCAACAATTAACTAATCAAGTAGCTACTAATCAAACTCGAATGCAAGAACTTGACCAAGAAATTAATCAAGATCGCATGATTATTAATACTTATAAGCAAGCAAATGATAAATATAGTTCTTTAATTAATACCTTAAAAAATGACAATTATGATTGTAAAAAAATTAGCTTTGTCTTAGCAGACGAACAACACCAAGTTTTTGAACCATTTATGGTTAATTCTTCCATTAAATCGTTTTTTAATGGCTTTTTGTTTAGTAATTATTACTTTGATGAATTTAACTTTTGAGGAGCAGTTAATACTAACCGCTTAAATAGTTATTTATATGCTCTTTTAGAAGGAGCTTATAAAAATCCATTTTTATTACAAAAAATAATTAACCCTCAAACTTTAAAAGTAAAAATTGATCATCAAATCAATCCTATTATTAAAAATAATTTTCAACTAAATAAGTTACAACTAGAAGCCATTAAAAAAGCAATTAACATTGAGGATTATTTTTATTTACAAGGTCCCCCAGGAACTGGCAAAACCCAAACCATTTGTGCAATTGCTAATCAGTATGCGATTGAACATAAAACTATTTTAATGGCTAGTCAATCGCATGAAGCCATTAATAACTTTTTTGATCGGTTAGATGATACTAATGATCAAAATCCAAAACTTATGCTAGTTAAATATATTCCTGATAAGCAAAAAGAAATGCAAAATAAATATAACGTTGATTCATCTTGACAACGTTTTTTGCAAAAAAGCATGAATTATTGTAAAGATCCTCACTGTTATTTAAAAGATCTAAAAGTGATTGATAAATGAATTGCAGATAATAATACTTTGCCAGCTTTTTTTACTAATCAAGAATTAACTTATTTAAAAAATAATAATCAATTCATTAAGCAATCATTGAATTTAACCCGCTTTGAAAAAGTGGCAAGTGATTATGCTAAAGCATTTAATAAGCATGAAGAATTTGACGAAGAACTTTTTAATTTAATTAATAACAAACAACAAAGTAAAGTTGGTTCTTCATCTTGATTAAGTCAATATGATGTCTTAGTTGAAAAATGAACTAAGGCAACTAAACAACATAAAATATTTAATGATTTAGTTGAATTGAAAAATGCTTATTTAGCTATTTGCAACCACAATGAATATATTGATTTATTTCAACACCAATATTTAGATCAAGTGCCAAAACAAGTTGCTCCTAAAGCATTTAATTTCTTTCATTTGCAAACAAAAGAAAAAGAAAAAAAGCAAGAACCAATTTTAGTTAATAAACTCGAATTTATTGATTTTATTAATAAAAATAAACTCATTAATGTTTTTGGTATTACTATGGCAGCTTCAGCAACTATTAGCATCCTCAAAGCAAATGATAGTGATTTATTTTATGATTGGCCAATTGATTTAGTTATCATTGACGAAATTAGTAAATCAACGATTCCTGAAATCATTGGGCGGATTTTATTAGCTAAAAAAGTTGTATTTGCTGGTGACTATAAGCAATTACCACCCATGTGTGAATATAACCTTGATGAATGTAAACAATTAGTAGCAAATGCTGATTTTAACCGCAAATTTACTAGGTGAGGTGGTAAAGTTTATGACCCTGATAGCGAAGATGATGAACAAAAAGCAACGCAATTACAAACTTGATTAAATGATTTATACCAAACTTCATTCTTTAAAAAAGAAGTAAGTACTTTAAAGCACGAACATCATTTAGCAACTGTACCTTATCAGTTCCTAACTGAACAACATCGTTTTTGTGCTTCCATTATGAATGTTGTTAATACTTTTTATGATGATAATGAAAAATTAAGCATGCCTGAACCATGCAAAATATTTAATGAATATTCATTAAATTTATTAAGCAAGCAAAATATTAATCAAACTTTAGCTGACCCATGCATAATTATGGACACTAGTTATTTAGACGAAAATACGCAAGCGTTCTTTTTAAATAAATACAACATTAAATCCAAAATTAGTTTTGATACTACTAATTGAGATAGTAATGCTTATACATCGCACATCAATCCTTATAATGCCATGGTAATTATTAATTTAATTTACCAATTATTAACTAATAATCCAAATTTGCATCCCAATCAAATTGGGGTTATTACCATGACTAAATCCCAAAAAAAATTAATTGATTTAATGCTTAAAAATAAGATTGAAACTAGCAACTGGAATGAATCATGAAAAGAAGTTAAGATTGATACAGTTGATAACTTTCAAGGGCGTGAAAAAGAAATTATTATTTTAGATTTTGTCAGATCATATGGTACGTTAAACGGAACGGACATTGAGCAAAAACCACGGGATGTTCGATTCTATTTTGTAAATGAACGCAATAACGTTGCCATTAGTAGAGCCCAAGCAAAACTAATTATTGTTGGTAGTTTTGCTAACCACTATTTAGATTTAAAAACAATTACTAATAATGAAGGGATGAAAGCCCAATATGAATTTTTAAAGCAAATATATCATACTATAAATAAGAAAGTAGCAACCAAGGATATTGTATGACCAAAGATGTAAAAATTCAATTATTAGTTCCATATGCTAAATATGATGTTAGTTATAATTTAAAAGAATTTCAACCCTTAGAAGAAAAACAAGCTTACGTGGTATTAGCAATTGTAAGTAATAAACAACAGCACCCTACGTGAACCTTACATGATACATTATGCAATTTCTATAATATCAACGATGAGTATGCTATTTTCTTTTTAAATGCTTATGAAGACTTATTAGCTAATGAAACTTTAAGCAATGATAAAGATAATTATGATGCCAAATTAAATTGCTTAATTGGTAATATTACCATCAATGAAAAAACATTACAATATTTGCAAGCAAAGGTTGGATTTTATGGGAATAAAAAGCAAACAACTAATAATAGCAAAATCCTGCAAGAAAATTTAATCTTACCTAATCAATACCAAGATTACCAAATGAATGACATGGATGATGTGGCATATACATCGAAAAATGCTTGTAGTGTTTTTGAAAAAATTAGCAGTAATGTCAAAGTATATGGCAACAAAATTCATGAATGAATTAATAACATGCTTAATAATGCTAAACAACTATTTAGCATTAAATTTGATAATGAAGATGCCATTAAAACTGGGAAAAATTTGTTTTATAAAAAAACGTGGTGTAATTTTAAAGTAAGTATTGATGGTAATAATATTGAAATTTTCCCTAATGGGACCCTTGAAAATAAGATTTATGAAGATTATTATTTAACCAATACTTATTATCAAGATTTACTGCAACTAATTTGCAACCAAATTAGTGTTAATAATGATGAAATAAATGTAGTTAATAATTTACCAATTAATTTTAATTTAGTAGCAAAAGAAATTGATTTAGATTTCACGAAGTTATTAACTACTAATTTCCATACTTATTTATTAAATAATGAAACTTTACAAGAATTAGTAATTTATCAACACCAAGTTAGTGATAATACTAATCATCATGCAATCATTAAAGAACTTTATTCACATAATTTAATCAATGAAGAATTAAACAACCTTATTCAAGATAACTTAAATGATGTTGATTTCATTAGTAAACTTTATCAAAACATTGTGAATGAATTAATTAAGGATTTAATAGTGAATTTAATTGTTGCTAATCATGAATTGAGAAAACAATACCAATCATTGATCAAGCAAGCACCTTATAATTTTATTTTTGCCATGGCAAAAAATAATTATTGGATTGAAGATGTTTATAATCTCACTGGCGAACAAGGAGCTAATTTTTATTTAGAACAAATCCCTAATTCTGATTTATTGCTTAACGAATTAAGCAATATTCAAATTTATAGTCCAAAATTACAAACTTTGATTATCAATCATTTTGATTTTGATTACGTTAAATTACATTTTTATCTAAAAAATAGTGAGCAAGAAAATAAATTAATTAGTTTATTTCAAAATTGGAATGAATTACAAACCAATCACAAACCAACAACTAACCAAGTTAACGAATTACAAAAAAACCTTGATTTATTACAACCAGAATTTCAACTAACTTGTTTAGCTAAATTACAAACCAACTTGCAAGCATTTATTAATGATCATCATTTAGATTTAAAGCAAGATTTAAAATTAAAAATTAAGCAATTAGCAAGTGAAAATAAATCATTATTAGAAGACAAAATATGACCTTTCATTACTAATAGCAATCATGTAAGATTTAGTTTCACTAAATTAACTAATTACATTATTGAGCATAACTTATTAACTGATGAATTACTAAATTCATTTGAACGATTTAAGAAATTAAATGGTTCTTATCTTAAATCGTTAAGAGGATCAGCATCTAATAATAATCAATTAGATGATGATTATCATGACTTACAAACATACCATCAATTATTAACTGAATTAATTAGTCAACTAGAAATCAAATAAAATGAGAGACTCACGTTTTTGTAGGTGCCGTATAAATGACAACTGAAAATATAATATCAAAAATTAAAAAAGTGATTCAATTATTTTAATGAGAAAGCAAAACAAGTTAAGAAAATTTTACTTCTTAACTGTTTGCTTTTTTATTCTTAATTAATAGGAAAATTTAGGAATTAATATTACTTGTATTCAGAAATTTTTAAAGCAATTGTTTG
>JAFPYV010000047.1 GCA_017394375.1 bacterium | reverse complement strand
GTTTTATGACTAATCACAACTGAAAGATAAACATGCTTTTCTTTTGCGTCATACGTTCCAATAATATAAGTGACATCAGTAGCTAAAATTTCGAATGCATGGAATAAATTATCATAATCTCTTTGTACTAAATCATTAATTAAGAAAGAAGTATTCTTAATTTCAGGAACCTTGCGAGGTTCTCTAATTTTGCAAAATAGGTTATTTTGCTTCATTATTCGACCCATTTGACGGTCAGAAATAGCATATTTGTTCAGTTTAAACATTAATTGTGCCATTGGTCTACGACCGCAGCGATATTGATTTTTTATGAATAGATCATAGACTGCTTTACGAAGTCATTCTTTTCTTGATTGAGATTTCTTAGTTGTAATTTTGTTATTTCTAAGATTACAAATTGTTGATTTTGATACGTTCAAAATAGTAGCAGTTTCTCGGGATGAGAGTTTAGTTTTTTTAGAAATTTCTTTAATCTTTTTAATCAATTCTTCATCCCCATTATCAACTAAATCACTTAACAAATTTGCAAGTTCATCATCTCCTAATTGGTTGATGAATTTATTTCAAATTTCATGTTTAATCTGATCCTTTTTTGGACGACCTGCTTTGGTGCCTTTTTTAGGCGATTTACCACTCATTGAAATTAACGCGTTCATATCCTTATTGTGATTTAAATACTTTCTGTATTTTATGATAAATCATACCTTACTAGAGTAAGTTAGTTTCTTATATTTTGCATACTCAATTCAAACTGTTGGAGTACCTGAAGATTCATACAATCTGAATAGTTTTATTCATTGAGTTGGCTTTAATTGTTTGAACATAAAAAAGCAATAATCCTTCCTTTCTTTGAAAGAATTATTGTCCAATTTTAATGTCCTAGTCTAAACGCCTGATATACAATCTAAAATGGTATTTATTTGATTTTAAAAAATCATTACGAAGCAGGAATAGACTATGAAGAAAAAAAGCAAAATTATTTTAAATACTCTTAGTGCAATTTCAATTGGTGCACTTGTCATTGGATCAAGCTTAGCGTGTGTGCAATATAACAGTAATAAAAAAGATGATAATTTAACTAAAACTAATAATAAGCAAGTTGATAATTTGACTACAAATTCAAACTCGCAAGTTAATAATAGTATTACTTACAATGATCATGCATATTTGCAAACTCTTAACCAAAGCATCACCACTAATCCCCAAGGAAGCAGTTGAACTAAAAAAGATGCATTGCAATATACGAACACGAAAATTGATGATATGGTACACCTTTATGGTGTATCAACAATTTTACGCTGAATATTAATTCAAAATTTAAACTATAGTCTAATTCAATATTTAAAATCGATTTTGCAACAACAATTTTCCATTAGCATTTCTAATTTTAATTATGCAATTACCAATGCTACTAACAATAATAATTTAACTAATTATCGATGTACTATTACTTTAAATGTTGGATTTAAAGTAACTAGCAAAGCAGATAATGCTACTTTAACTTTCAATAACACTTATACTTATGATAATGTAGCATTAGCACCTGCTGTTATTAATAACGGACAAGATGCTTATGCGTACTTAATATTAACTAATTCCTTAGCTAATACTTTAATTCCTTCGAAAGCTAGTTATTGCAATGACGCACATATCTCCAGTAATTGAACTAATAATGATTTTACTAATTTACAAGCTATTGATTGATTACCAATTAGTCCTAGTAATGTCATTACAACTAGTAATTATCAAGGTGCATTAGCGGACGGTTGTGCTCGCAGTTTGAACAGTGGCATGAATCAATCATATACACAACAAGCTCAATTTATTAGTCTTATAAGTCAAGAACAACTGTATACTTTTAACATTGGTTTTAAATTTGGTCAACTAAACGACGTAGTAATTGAGGTGGAAGGTCAAAGTCCAAACAATGATAATCTTTACATGTTTAACTATAATGACCAAGTTACTTTAACAGTTAATTTTGCTGATAGTACTATTATTAGGGGTGCCAATAACATTTACCAATGAGTGAAAGCTAATCCTAGTAATTCAAATCCTGGAATGACAATTGCAAATGAAATTAAGCCTACTTATCAATTTAACTGTTATAAATCTTACCGTTATTATTTACAAGTTACTTTACCAAATGGAACTACTTTAACTTCTAATTCCATTACCATTAATGTCAATACTAGTTCTTTAAGTATTATTAATTCTAATAGTGACGCCAATGCTAATAGTAGCATTTATGATGCTCAATATGGTACGCAAGTAACTTTGAGTGCAAACCAAGCATGACAAAATGTTTCAGGAGTTAAATATACTTGGGAAGCATACAACAATAGTAGCAAGAAATTTGAACCAATTAAAAATGCACCCAATGCTTATTCTTATACTTTTACAGCCACTACTAATGAAGTATTTAAACTCGTAATTACTACTAAAAATGGGGAATTTACTACTACTTCAATTAATTCCTACACCATTAATATTAAAAATAATTCTATCACGATTGCTGCTCAAAATAATAAAGGTACAACTTATCAAAATGCCCAACAAATTCCTTATGGAAGTCAAGTTCAATTAGTGTTAAATGACGCTAGTGCTTGAGAAAAGATTAATGGTTTAAAATACACTTGATCAAAAATTGTTAACTCTACAACAATTGAAAAGGTACAAAGTACCAGTCAATATCTACCATTTTTCATTAATACTTTAACCAACAATGTAAGTTATCAATTAGAAATTTCTAATCCAACTAATTCTTCCTTTGCACCATTAACTACCAGCATTAATTTAGGAGTAGCTAACACGCAATTAATAATTGCTACAAATCCAGCTCCAAGTGCTAATTCTTATATTACCCAAGGAGCCAATGGTAGTATTAACGTCGTATATGGACATCAAGTAACTTTAAAAATTACTAGTTCGTATTGAGAAAATCTTAAAAATCCCAATTATAAATATCAATGATGCAAATATGTTCAAAATTCAACTAATGGAACTTGAAGTTTCCAACCAATTGCTATCGGCAAAACTTATACCCCAACCATTAATAATCTTGGTGGAACTTACCGGTTACAAATTTCTGAACCCCACAATGCTGATTTTGCTTTAAATCCAAGCAATAGCATTACCATCATTGTGACAGAAAAGAACTGCACCATTCAACCAAGTATTGCCAATTATACTAATTACATTAACTATGGTTCAAGTTTAACTTTATCTTTAGCAAGTGATTCTTATTGATTAACTAATAATCAAAATCTTGTTTATACATGATATAAACAAGGAGATAGTACTGCACTAGGAACTGGAACGAGTTTTACTTTGACTGACGCTAAATCAAGTAATAGTGGTACTTATTATTTAGTAATTACCAATAAAAATAATCCTGATTTTTCTATTACTTCCAATTATATTTTAGTAAATGTTGGTACTCCTAAATTAACCATTGGTTTAAAAAATGCTAGTCAATCATCAAACTCTTACCAATTACAAGATACACACCAATGTGATTATGGGCAACAAGTAACATTACAAATTGATGATATTAATTCTTCAAATGCAATTATTAATTCAGCAAATCAATTTCAATGACAATGAGGTGTAATGAATGATAACAGTTTCACTGAAATTGGGGAAACCAATTTTGGATCATACGCTCCATTAAGTAAATATGCTTTATTTTTAAGCGATTTATATCCAAGTCAAGCTAAAACTGGCATCACGTATCGTTTAGTTATGAAGGGTGATATTGGTCAAGCAAGTCAAATTACTTCAAATACCATTACTATCTTACCAAATGCTAGTTCTTCTTATTTGCAATTACAAGTAGTCAATCAAAATTACAATCCCAACCAAAATTACCAAATTACTTACGGAAATAATGCTACTGTTAGTCCATATGGTTATTGATCAAATGAAAATAAACCAAGTAATATTTCTTTGTCATACCAATGAACTAATGCCAATGACAAACCGATGGGCACAGAAGATAGTTTACCAATTAATTATTTAATTGCTAATCAAACTTACCAACTAACTATTACTTGTCATGGCATTCCTGGATTTAAATTAACTTCAACTATTACGCTAGCTCCTAAGAGCAATATAATTACCATTAATGTAAAAAATACATATGGAGACATTAATAATGATAATTTAACCCAAGGTTCATTAACTGCTACTTATGGAAGTTATATTTATTTAAACGTTCTAAACTTAAACGTTTATGATTTGTACGACTCATTTCAATACAATTGGGAATATGCGGTTTATACCAATGGACAAGTTAATTGAAAAAGCATTAATCCAAACAATTATAACTTTGATTATTATGCTTTTATTGCCATGCAAAATGTCCAACTTAAATTGGTAATTACTGTCAATAAGCACCCTGGCTTTACTTTAATTTCGACTCCGTTATCGGTCAGTGTGATTAATCATACGATTAGTATTAATGTTTACAAAGGTAAAAATAACTGAACAGCTAATCCAAGTGATACAAATTTATTACCTAATACGGGAGGTAATAACTATTTCTTAAATTATGCCCATGCATATACTTTAGGATTAAGTGACTATTGAAATAATCCAAATACTAATGTAACTGATGGATTTAACGAAATATATGAAAATGGTTTAACGTATACTTGAACAGTTCGGGGTCAAGCTCAAGCTATTCAAACAGTTTCTACTACTGATGCAACTTTTAATCCTTGGTATTTAATTAACAGTTTTGCTACTTCGAGCATTTATACTTTAACTATTAGTGGCAAAATTAAATCAAGTTTACCTAATAATTTACCGCAACCAGAAAATATCAGTGCTTTTGGGCTCCTTGACTTAACGACAACTATTATATTAAACGTACAAAGTAATACTATTTCCATTGGAGCAGTTACAGAAGCTAATGGTCCAGTTAGCATGGTAAATGGAAGCACGTATAATGTAGTTTATGGATATACCCCAAGTATTCAAGTGCAAACCAAATACTTCATTCAAAATAAGAGTGACTATACTTTTGAATGGTATTTAAATGATAATTCGACTGCTTATAAGAGTGCAGTTGGCTTAACCGAAATCACTTTACCAACTCCAATCTTAAGCAGTGGTACGAACGTCCAACTTGTAATTCTTCCCTTACAAGGTGGTAAGAGTATTAGTTCCCAAATCATTACTTTAAACCCAATTAACTTAAATGTTAATATTAGTGGATATGCAGGGGAAAATAATAGTGCAAATCGTTCTAGTACCAAAGTTGTTGCCAATTATAGTGAAAATACTTATTTAACTCCAACTCCTTCTACTAGTTCTAACTTTAACTTCTGAGCTAGCAGTGATGCTAGCAAGTACTTTAGTGGATTAAAGTATACTTGATATGAAGTTGCAGGTGATGGATCATTATTATCAATTACTAATAATGATAGTGCTAATACTCAAACTTTACTATTAAATCCAACGCAAGATGAATTGCAATATACCCTTGTAATTACTGATCCCAATATTTCTAGTAGTTTTAAAATTACTAGCACCACTAACATTACCATTAAGGTTATTAACTCTTCAATTCAAATTCAAGCAAGTAATGAAAATCCAAAGTATGGAGATGCAGTTACTTTATCATTAAAAACTTCATATTGGACGAATGTTCATTATCAATGGTACTACAACAGTGTTGCTAGTGGGAATGAAGTACCTAATAATAGTACCAATGGTATTAATGGAAATATTGGTACAAGTGCTTCGTATGAATTCTACGCAGAAAAGAGCAATACTTATGTTTTGCAAATTACTTGAACTGAAAATGGAAATCAATTTCAATTAACTTCTAATAGTATTACCATCAATGTCCAAGATGCAGTTTTACCATTAACTGGCACGGGCACTAATCCCGATGGAAGTAGTATTTCATTTCCTAGTTTAAATGTGCTAAATGAATATGACATTAATTGTTGATATGGTGCAAGTAACTTGTCATTTACTCCAAGTGGATATTGAGCTAGCGTTAAAGGAGCTGCTTATCATTGGCAAGTTTCAACTAATAATGGTAAAACATGGTCGAATGCAACTAATGGAAGAAATAAAACATATAAACTTTCATATGTCTTTAATGAAAGCAGTTTATACCGTTTAGTTCTAACTTACAATGGATTATCAATTACTTCTGGGGTTATTACATTTAGTTTAAGCAATGAAAATATTAGCATTGCTGCTACTTACAATAATGAAACTTCCACTTCAACAAGCAATGCAATCACAGTTCCATTTGGAGCTCCATTTACCTTAAGTGTTACTGGAGCGTGAGCAAGCAGCAACATTTCAACTGATTATAAATACACTTGGTATTATGGCACCACTACTACTAATCAAAAAGGAATTGAAATTGGTACAGGATCTACCATCACCGTATTAGGCAATGATGTAAAAAGTTATAATGGAACTAGTTTACCAACAGCTAATAGTTCTTACAGTTATTATTGCATTATTACTAATTCCAATTGGAATGCTACTAATGATGTAACTGCAACCACCACTCCCACCGTTAATATTATTGATGTAACTCCCCAATTTAGTGTGCAAGAAATGACTGCAGGTCCACTAAATACTTTAGCTCCTGAAAATCATACTAATTATCAATATTTAACTAACTATGGTACACAAATTAAATTAAATATTAATAATTATGGTGCTAATGCTACAAGTTGAAACTGAAATTTTGGTAGTATTAATCATTGTTCATGATATGTTGAAGTAGACGGAAAATCTTACCAAGTTAACCAAAACAATTTACCAAATTTTAGTTTTTATTCTTTAACCAATGGAGCCCAATATTACGCAGTAATTAGTGGTTCATTAAGTAACGGAATGACTTTTAGTGTTACTTCACCATTATTAACCTTTAGTTTACAACAAACAAGTTTAGCATTAAGTATTACTTCTGGTAGTACCAATGCTGCTGGTGATAGTAACTCCATTATTTCAGGGAAAGATACTGCTTATGTGGTAAAGTATGGATCAATGCAAATCATTACCCCAAGCACTTATTGAATTAATTATTTTAATAATAATAGCAATTTAAAGCCAACTTATACATGAACTTACAATGATGGAAATGGTACATGAACTACCATTAATAATAACTTAAACACTACTACTAATCAATATCAATATGCTCAATTTTTTACGAACGGGATGGATAATGGTGCTAAAGAAGGAGCATACCAATTAAGTGTACAATATTCTTCCATTTCCCAAGTGATTCCTAGTGGTTCTAGTAGCCAAACTGTCTATTTCAAAATCGCTACAGAACAACCAGTAATTGTAGAAGTAGTTGGTGGAACATTAGGTATTAGTACCAGTGGCAAAGATGTTACTTTAGATAGTGGAAATACTTATTCATGCCTATATGGAAGTTTAGCAAATTTAGTTATCAACCAAAATCAAATCGATTGAAATAGTCCTACATTTTTGCAAAACAATAATCCAATGGTTCCAACTGGTTATAGCGATTTAAAAATTACTTACAATTGGTATTATGGTGCAACTGGAAACAATTTATCTTTAACATCTATTAGTACAAAAGATTATGCAATTAATGGCCAAGCAGGATTTTATCAATTAGTGATTGCTGCTACTAGCAATAATACTTCTATTTTTACGCTTTCGTCAAACATCGTGCAAGTAAAAGTAAGCGAAAATACTATTGCAATTGCTGATGATAGTGGACAAGTGCAAGGAGTTTATAGTGTATCGTTTGGACAATGTTTGCCTCTTCAATTAGATCCTACTAACTATTGAGCAAAAAACTCAAGTGGTAATTCATATCAATGATATTGCTCAACAAGTAGTACCTTTAATGAAAGTAACGTTTATAATGCTAAAAATAATCCAACCGGAACGATTTATCCATTAAATGTAAATCCAATTAGTATTCCGCAAAATAGTGCATCTGCTACTTATAACATTTATTTTGATCAAGATGATGGTGAAGATGTTTATGAACCAACATATACCACCCCAATTTTTTATGGTCCAAATAATTTAAATTTATATGGGTCAAAAGATGGCCAATCCATTAAGTGTACTAGTTGTATAACTGTCCAAACTAAAATTTACTATTGAATAAAATTAACTAATTCAAATTGGGCAAGTGGTACTCCAGCCCTTATTTCAAATCCAATCCTAATTAATCCAACCAATGATACTGTAACAATTGGTTCATATAGTAACACTTTTTCTTCTTCAAGCAGTTCGTGGTATGACTCTTCAAATAATTACACGTATGATTATGGTGATAAAGTCACCATGACCGTAGTTAGTGATAAGACTGATTTACCTAGTGGGGTTACTTATAACTGACAAGTATATACTGGTGCTACTACTTACTGATTAGAAAATCCAAATCAAATTGTTAATGATGAAATAAATAAGATTGGAAATAATCCAACAAATCCAGTAAGTTTTAGTATTCCAAATGTTTACTTTGGGGATGGTTATTTTGACATTATTTCTGGTACTAGCACCTCAGCAACTGGTGATTATGACACAAGTCCAAATCGAACTAGTTATTGGTTGCATGTTCTTCAAGGTGGCACATATCGTTTAAAAGTTACGATTAACAATGTTTCAATTTATTCTGCTCCTATTCATATAGGTGTTAATAATAATACTACTACCATTGCTTTGCAAGCAACTGCAGTAAATTTCAACCAAGATAATTTAATGAGTGATAAGAGCATTTCTAACCAATCACAAATTAGTGTTCCATATGGTCGCAATGCAACTGTGCAATTAGTTCCTTCATCTGATGATCAAACTGCTCAATTTTGACTAAATGTGTTTAATAATGCATATGGTACTAGTGGACTATTTTCTCGTGATTTTTATAAATGAACCATTAATTGGACAAACACTGTATCAAATATAAGTACTACTTTAGGTCCAGCATCGGAAAGTTACAGTAGCAATTTTCAATTAGATACTACGGGTAGTGCTAGTGATTGAACATTAAGTTCATCACTTGGTATTTCAAATACTTCAACTGAATCGCTTTCGTGAAACATGGGTGCAATTTCGTTACCGCAAGTATTATCAAGTTATACTTTTTATTTAACGATTACTCCAAATCAAAAAGCACCTTTGACTCAATATGTGCCATATCAAACATATTATCAACCAAATTCTAATTTTACTGGTAATAGTGGTAGTGCTTTTGATACTTTTAACCCAACTCCAGCACCCTTTAAAATTACTTCTAATACTACCCAAGTAAATGCAGCAGGAAATTATGTAGGCTTGGAAGGGAAAACTGATACAGTTTATACACTTGGCAATAATACGTCTACTACTAGTTATTCTAGTACTTCAGTTAATGTTCCTTATTTAGCAAATTATGAATTACAAATTCCAAGTATAACTGGAAGTTCTCAAACCAGTCAAGAACTTTCTAACTGATGATGATTACATGAAATCGCAAATGGGGGAATTGTAGATGGAAAAAAAGTATACGAAATTAGTTTATACACTGTAGAAAGTAGTGTAACACCAAATAATGGTTATTCAATTATTAGTACGGTTCCAATTGAACAAATAAGTGATTTTATTGCTAATAAAACTTCAAGTTGAAACTCACCAGCAATTACTGAAAATAAAACTTATGCTATTCAAGTTAATGTATTAAATCCAAGTGGGAAGGTCATTGGTACTTTTTATTCTTCTATTTTAACTGTCACTTGTTTTGCTAATGGGAACAATATTTCCCTTACTCCGGTGGGAATTAGTACTACTTCCAATCCTTCTACATATTCAATGAGTTATTTACAATTAATTAATAATCCAATTGAATTTCAAGTTTCTAACAACTGATCATATTTAAAGGGATTAAGTTCTATTACCAAAATTAAAATTCTTCTTTATCAAGTAGGAAATAATAGTCCTATCTCAGTTGTTAGTGGTGATTGAGATACTGCAAGTGCACTATCAACATGAACTAATCCATATGCCCCAATTTATGAAGCAGGTCAATATTACGCTGAAGTGCAATTCTATAATGGAAGTACGTTAGTGCAATCGATTAAACAAGCTAATCCAATTAATATCAACACTACGTTTTCTAGTGCTACTAAAAATAATGCTGATAGTGATTTTACAATTAACAGTACTGTAAGTCAACAATCTAGTAATTTTGATACTTCGATTACAAATGAAAATGATGCTTATAGTTACAATTTCAATTCCTTTGTAAACTGGCAAACAAGTACATTTGCAAGTAACACAACCACTGATACATCAAACACTAATCCTTATGCACTAACAACAACAATTACTGACAGTGAACTTGGAAACACTGCTTATTATGGTCAGTATTTTGTAAATGCAAGCGGAACTAAATTAAGCATTCCTCAAGATAGTACCACTGCTTTATATAGTGCAATTAATTTTGCTATTCAATATCAAGCAAGTGGATCTTCGACTTGAAATACTTATGGAAAAGCAGTTACTTTTGATCCTAGCTTGCTACCAAGTGGAACTAATTATTGGGGAATCATCACTAACTATTGATTAATGCAAAATGCAAGTAAAACTAATCAATTAAGTACTGGTATTAATGGATTTAACCCTTTTGCGTGAACTTTAGGCAACAATCAAAATTATCACTGAAGAGTGCAAGCACAAGTTGAACTTACCTATGACGGGACTAATTATAGTTATCACGCTCCAAGTACAATTTCAACTAATCTTGCGAACCAATTTGTATTTACAAGTCCAAGCTGACAATTTAAAGAAAATACTAACTCTTTAAGTCTAGAAATTACTAACTCAAGTGGCACTGCAATAAGTACACGAACAAGTAGCGATACTTCAATTTATTCATTAAATCCAAGTGACAAATATAATTTTGCATTTGATTCCACTCCAAATATTAGCTGAAATGCACCAATTAGTGATGAACAAATTAATCCTTATAGCGATACAACGACAATGTATTTAATGAATCCAATTTTATTAAATGTGCAAATTATGCATGAAAATCTTGGGGATAATTCATTTAGTGCAACTAGTGATTCTTGAACAAATCCAAATGCTTCAATTTCTAGTCCATATGCAATTTATCAAACTTTATTTAATAATTGAAAGAATAATTCATTAACTAATTATTCATTAAAAGATGTGCTAAATCATTTAACTTCTTTATCGTTAATAACTGGTTTTTATAAAGTCCAATTTACTCTATTAGATGCAAGTAACACTTGAATAATGAATGCTCAAAATGGAATTGATAGTACCAAATGAACTTTCAATACCCTTGATACTATTACTTTTAGTACTGAACCAATTTATATCTTTGCCAATAATAGTACTACAGCAAATATTGCGATGAATAAAATGAATAATGATATCAACTTAAATTGGCAAGATGCTTTAACAACAAGAGCAAAATAAATGAAGGTTAAAAAATTATGAAAAAGAAAAACAAAATAATTTTAGGTGCATTAAGTACTATTTCAATTGGATCTTTGATTGTCGGAGCAAGTTTAGGTTGTACCATTTATCAAAACAATGATAAACAAACTACTTCCAATAATCCAAAAAAGCAAAATAATGTTTTAACCTCTACTCCTAATTTACAAACTAAAAATATTAACAATGATGTTACATATAATGATAATGCTTATTTAGAAACCATTAATCAACCTGGAACCATTAATCCTTTTTCGGGAGCATGAACTAAAACTACTGCTTTAAACTATACCGTAAAAAACATTAATGACATGGTAGCAGTTTTTGGAGTGTCCTCAATTTTGCACTGAGTATTAATTCAAAATTTTAATTACAATATTAACCAATATATTAAAAATATTAATGCTAATATCTTTAGTATTAGTGTTTTAAATTTCGATTATTCGATTACTAATCTAAAAAATAACAATAATTTAAACAAATTTAGTTGCACCATTAATTTTAACATTCAATTTAAAGCCACTTGCAATCTTGATAACAACAGTATTACTTTTAGTAACAATTACACCTACAATAACGTTCAGTTAGTTCCGATGGTAATGAGCATTGGAAACAATGGATATAGTTATTTGCAATTAGTTAATGCTAAAAATGAAACTTTTATACCTAACGCTGTTAATTATTGTCAAAATGCAAAAATTTCTAGTGGGTGAACTAATAAAGATTTTGAATATTTACTTGGCTTAAACTGATTACCAATTGCTAATTCCTATTCATTAACTACCAGTAATTATCAATATGCATTACCTGCTGCGTGCATGCACAGTTTTAATGATGGTACTTTCCAAACTACCATTGGCCAATTAACTTTTATCAATTTTGTTAGTCAATATGAACTATATACCTTTAATGTTGGTTTTAAGTTTAACGGTTTGAGTAAATTAGTAATTGAATGTGATAATCAATATAACGCTAATAATGAATATGAAGTAAGTCCTAATCAATTGATTACTTTAAGTATCAATTCAATTTTAAGTACGATTAATCCAAGCATTGATCATAGTGTTAGCATTGAATGACAACAACAAACAACAAAGAATAATCAAACTACTTGAAATGATGTCTACAATGGTAAAAGTTATAGTTTTAATATCTTAAATAATGGGGTTTATCGAGCGGTAGCTACGTTTGCGAATGGTAAGTCAACCATTAGCAATTCTCTAACAATTAAAGTCAAAAATGACTCATTATTAATTGCCTCGAAAGAAAATTCATATGATTACGACAGCAGTTGTACTCTTTATATTCCTGACAATCAATGAGCAAATATTGCTGGTATTACTTATCATTGAATGAAGTATGACAGTAGCACTGGTCAATGAGTAAAAGCACCCCAAGCAACTAACAGTCCTACTTATACTTTTACAGTTTATAAAACTGCCACTTATGAATTAATTATTAATGATGGAGCTGGATTTAGCATTACAAGTAATTCTCTTACCATTAACGTTGTTAAGAATTCTGTTACGATTAGTGCGAGTGCCACCAATGTAAATTATGGTGATAGTGTCAAATTAAGTGTTGACACTACTAAGTGAGTTAATAATCCAAACTTAATTTATACTTGAACTCTTGTTACCTCTAATTCATCTACCAGTCATGTGGTGGATGGAGTATCAGAATATAATTTTGCAGTGACAAATGATGTTTTATGTAAATTAGTAATTACCAGCAAGATTAATAAGGATTTCAGTTTACCTTCCAATGTTGTTTCAATTAATGTTAATAATGATTCGATTATTTTAAGTGTAAGTGGATTAAGTGCTAATGAATCAAATATCTATCAATTAAATTATGGTAAAAGTACTGTCATTAGCATTGATAATTCTTATTGAAATAGTCCCAATTTAAAAAATACTTGAACTTACCAATGAGAAGGATATGGTTTAAACAAAGATGGTAAGTATGAATGACAAGCAATTAGTAATCCCCAAAATACTAATTCACTAAGTATTAACTCTATTGACATGCAATATTCAATATACCAACTTATTCTTATTAATAAACATAGTGGACTGCAACTAACATCGGCAAACGTGATTACCATTAATCTCGTTAATCAAAATGCAATCATTAATGCTAGTTCAGCTACTGAAAATACTAATGGGGCTAATACCATTGCAGTTGAACAAGGTAGCAACGTTAATTTTAAGGTAGCATCTAATTCTTATTGAGGCCAAAGTGAATTTACTAACGATAGTAGTTATAAATATGAATGATTTGAAACTGGTAGTAATAAAGTAATTGCCCATGGTAGTAGTTTTACAATCAATCATGTTACCAAAAATTCTTCATATTATTTGGTTATTTTTAGTACCGATCCTAACTTTAAGGTTACATCGAACACAATTGGTGTGGAAGTAAATCTCACTTATCCTTTAATCGAATGTACTTCGAATACTGCTTCAATTGGATATGGTCAACAAATTACTTTAAAGTTACAACCAGGAATGAATGATTTCTGGTTTTCAAGTGGAATTACTTATCACTGGTGTACTTCTAAAGACGGAGTAATTAGTAAAATTACTGCAGGCAGTGATAATTATTATCAAGCAGTAACAAACACCACTTACACTCCATTCATTACTGAACAAAGTATTGATTTTTGTTTGGAAGCAATCATTGATAATAAACCATATTATTCCAATATTATCAATGTAGGTTATACAAATCAAAGTCAAAATGTTGACATTACTTTAAACGGGACTGTTAATCAAAACCAAACTTTACCTTATTATCCAAGTACTTATAACCAAGCCAACAACTTAACTAACACTTTATCAATTGCTAAAGATAATTACTGAACCCATCCTAATATTGCAAATAACGTTAAACTTAGTTATCAATGAACTAGTTATCAAATCAATCCAATTACTGGCCAAGAAGAAAATGTTACTAATTTAGCTTCCACTAATGGAGTTGCATATGAAACTCAATTTAACCAAGTAAATAATGGTACTACTTACTATAAATTAGTCATTACCCAAGAAATTGAAGTCACTGTTAATAACAAGCGAACTACGATTGAAATCGGCAACCCAGTTACCAACACAATTATTGTGAGTGCTTCAAGTTTACCAGTTACTTGTCAAGTTGGTGCTACTTATGGTAATATTAGCAATGTTTCTAATTCGATTTATCAATGTCAATATGGATCTTGAGCTCAACTTGAATTAGCTGCCACTGCTAACCCTAACCAACAAATTGTTTATAAGGGATGCCAATACCAATGACAAGAATTTAATGGTCAAAACTGAGGGGCAGTAAGTAGTGGTAATAATATTGATGGAGTTACAAGTGGGACAATCAGTGGGGATAATTTAGCTCAATTTGCTTGTTGAATAAATACCTATAGTCAATACCGCTTACACATTTACTTAACTAACCCTGATTATAATCCTAACAATGCTAATTCAAACCAATATACTTATAGCATTTATTCTGACCCACTAACATTCAATGTGGTTCAAAACACTATTAATATTGGTGCTTCTCTTTTAAGTGGTACATCTACTGTTAATGATACACTTAACAATAATCAATTTAGTTATGGATCTAAAATTAAGTTAAGCATTAATAATGACTGAACTAGTGCTTATAATAACTACGTTCAATATATTTGACAAGTTTACGATAACGATGCTGAACAATGAATTAATTATGATTACACCACGCAATCTTTTTTAAATAGTGCTGATAATAGTACTCAAACTATTCAAGGTAGTAATAGCTGTGAATTTTACTTTACCCAAAATGGGCAATACCGTTTAGTAGTTCAATATTGAAAAGATAATAATCAAAGTTCAACTAATGATCATCCATACTTAGCTTATCGTTTAACTTCAAATATTTTGAACTTACAAGTTGACCATGGTAATGTTTATATTAATGCAACTGGTGATGGATTAGTTGCTAATAAAAATAATTCCAATGAATACCACACATCATACAACAATACAGTTAATTTTGGAATTGAAAGTGGTGCAACTAATTACTATGTTCAAAACAAAACTCAATATGTTTTCAATTGAACTTGAACAATCGGTGACATTCAATACAAGCAAAGTTATACTCCTACTACTGATAGTGCTGCATATGCTCCAAGTAACATTGATATCCTTGGTTACACTACCGTTAATTTAACTATTACTTTAAACAAGAATAATCCTAATTATTATGCTGCTTTTAAATTAGTTGCTGATAATAGCATTTATATTACTAGTGAAAATAGTTCGATTAGTGTTCAATATACCAACAATAATCAAGTTGCTACAAGTGGTACATGCAATTATGCCGATTCACTAAACTTTAACATCATTAATACTGATTATTGATATGGTAAAGTTGGTTATATGTTTTACTGATGTGCCGTGCGACCAGATGGTAGTTGAATTGTTTTAGACAATGGCACTTCCAGTGCAACCGGAGCAAGTTATAGCACCTATGCAAATGGTTTTGACAATAGTAACGTAATAAATTACCAATTATTATTAGTTAAAGATCCTAGTCAAGCATTTGTAACAAGCAACATTACAATTAATCATCAAACTTACACTCATATTACTCATATTAATAATGTTTTTGCTTTACGTAGTAATGTATTAACTATTAAAATTGCCAATGCTAATTGCAACATTATTTGTAATGATACCTCAACTAATGGGAATAGTCTTAGTCAAACAATTGACTATGGTTCTCCAATTGCTTTACGTTTTGATAGTAATTATTTCAATAATTATCAAAATCAAACTGCAAAAAATATTGTTTATCAATGGCAAGAAAATAGTGGAAATGGTTGAACCAATATTAATGATGATGTAATGAATTCAAAATATAGTACTAGTGCATTAACTAACAAAATTCAATATCGATTAGAACTAAGCTGAAATTGAAATAGTGATGCTCATCAATCATTTACAGTTTATTCATACGTAGTGATGATTAATGTTGTAAACGCAAATATCAATATTAGCGTACAAGATCTTACCAACAGTGAACAAGTTACGAATGGAGAAAATATTGCTTTTGGTTCGCACTTAAAATTAACAATTTCCCCATCTTATTGACAAACTGCTTCAACAGTAAAAAAATATTTATGAACTCAATCAAGTAATAGCATTACTAGTGAGAAGAGCTATTTTGATCCGTACGCATTAGGTGAAGAAGGACAAATTGTAACTTACACTTTAGTTATTACTTTGAATGATGGTAGTACTTTGACCAATAACTTTAGTGTGAAAATAATTGATGCTACTGTAACAATTGCTCCAACTACTACCAGTGGTAATTCCTTGGTGCTTGACAATGGCACATATACCATTAATTATGGTTCACTATGCAAAATTAATGTAAGTGGATATTGAGCTACTTTTGTAAATAATGCTAGTTATAAATTTACTTTAACTTATAACGGTAATGATTTACAAACTAATGAATTTCTAGCCCAAAGTGGGACTTATCAATTAATAATTAGTAATAGTAATTGGGGAAATTATTTTGTTTCTAGTAATTTAATTAGCATTACTACTGACAATAACACTTTAAGTTTAACCGCAGTTGCAAATAATCAAAATAGTAGTGTAAGTGAAAACAGTGGAACTTACAATGCCAATTATGGTACGAGTATTAATTTAAAAATTGCTTCTGGTTTTACTCCTGGTGAATTAGCAACTGGTTATACAGTAACTAAAACTTATCAATGGTATTTTGTTTATTCATATGTAAATCAAACCAAGAACAGTATTGAATATTCTTCAGCATTAATTACAGGAGCAACGTATGATAATTTAAATATTTACTTACTAGCATCTTCAAGTTACAATTTAATTGAAACTTATACTGTTAAAAATGCCAATGGATTAGAAATTGGCTCAATTACGGTGAATACCGCTAGTTATCTTAACTTAAAACCAACTAATTTAGGCATTTGTTCCATTAAATGCACTAATTATCAAATTAACTCCCAAGGTGTTTATGTGGCTCCTTACTTATCCTCACCAAAATTACAACTAACTGGTTGGTTAAGTAATGATGCAAATATTACTAACAATCCTAGCATTAGTTATAATTGAATGAACTATACTACTAATCAAAACGAAACTAATAGTACTAATTATTATACAATTGATGCCTTAACTAGTCAAAGTCAATATGGCTTAACCATTGACATTCCTACAATCACGCAAGAAATTTATACTAATAATGGTTTAACTACTACTAGTTTTAAAGTAGTATCAAATGTTATTACCTTTAAAATGAGTAATACTACCATTTCAGTTAATCCAAGTGAATATTTAACAAGTAGCAATAATAATTCTTCATATACGATTGCTCTTGGTACTAAAAACACTTTACAATTAACAAGCAATGATGAATCAAATGAATATTGACTAAAGATGCCTGATGTACATTGAAGTTGGTATGATTTAAGTGGTCAATTAAGCAACAGTAATCCTTTAACTGACATGAATGGTAACAGTGTGAGTGGAATTATTTATAATACATATTCACTTTCTCTTCCAAAATCAGTAAACTATACTACAAGAATCTATTATCTTGTAATGACTTATACTAAAAATGGGCATGCTTATACCATTCAATCAAATGAAGTTACCCTCGTAGTTAATACTCAACCAACCTTAACCACTACCATTAATGGTAAGCAAGAAACCATCACTAATGAACAAAATATCTCGTTACTTTTTGGTGATCAACAAACCATTTCGTTTGATTACAGTGCTAGTTTTGGAGTAAGTCAAAGCGATTGAAACCCACAAATTTATGTTAACGGCATTAATGTTACTCAAACCACAACTAACAAAAATAAGACTCTTAACATTAATGGGGTATCTTATCCTTATATTCCATTAACAATTAATGGTGATACTTACAGTTTTCAAACTTATCCAACTGCACCAAATGGAAAATTTTCATACCAAGTTGTGATTAATGATGCAAGTGCAAATCCTAATCCTGCTTATCCATTAAAGTCGGTGATTTTTAACGTGGTGCCATTGAATTCCAAAATTACGATTGCTAATAATTACAAGGAAGTGCAAAATTATAATAGTGAAACATATGACTATTCAGTAAATGGTTATTATCCTTATAGTATGCCAATCCAATTACAATTGACTAGTTCTACTAACGATTCGAACAATCATTTACCAGCAAATCCGGTTTATCAATGGTATAAGGTGATTAATGGTACACCAACAGCAATCCCAAATATTTCTCCTTCTAGTGATTGACCACAAACATTTAGTGTTGACAACTATAGTTTCTTGATGAACTCTAATAATACCCCACTGATTTTTAACTTTACTCCCAGTGTAAAAAGTAATACTGATTCATATAGTTTTTATTTAGTTAATGGAATGAGTGGAGATTATGAATTAGGTATCACTAATAACGGAGTTACTTTAATGAGTAATATTATTTCCATCAAAATGGGTGAAATGAGTCAAGCTGCTCCTCAAATTTCTGGTTTTGATGGCTCATCAAGTCTAGTACCTGGAACTAATTTGCAGGTTTCTTTGAACTCGCCACCTAATAATAATGTAATAAGTTTTGGATTGCCTACTTGAATTTATTCATTAACTAGTGCATATGGGAACAATACTCCCCCTGATTTCTCATTTGTTACAACCCAACAATCATATAATGGAACAACTTATCAAACTGTCACAAACAATATATTGCAAGAAAATGAAAGTGTTTACTGAAGACTAGAATATAATCTTCCATTCGTTAAACAAATTGATCCCTTTAACCAAGCACAAGGAATAATCAATTTTACTCCTATCTATTCTAATGTTGTTAATTTTACATGCCCAAAACAAAATGGTAATCTGGAAGCATATAATAATAGTACTGATTCACAATCAGTGGTTGATTTAAATGAAATTGGACTTGGAATGATGTTTAATTTTAACTGTGCTAATAATTCTTTTCTTAGTCAATTTTCCAACCCAAATAGCCTTAGCAATGATTATATCGTAATGTTGCAAGAAAGAAATAGCAATGGTTGACAAGATATTAGTTATTGTGATGCAAATACTGCATACGCTGGATCTACTACTGTACCAACCCCACAATTTCCATACTTTAAACCAGATTTATATTATAAATATGATTTTACAATTTTTGGATCTACCAATATTTCTTCATCATTTGCTACCATAACTTCCTATACACCTCTTTATTTTCGAATTCAAGTATTAGTTCCAAACACGTGAACAAGCTCAACTCAATACGTTTTTGAACCATGTTTTACATCAAACGTAGTTACAATTAGTCCTAGTGTCGTCAACATCAATACATATGCAAATATTTTAGATTCTTCTTTTTACTATTATGATTATCAAAAATATGGCTATGTGAACGTTTGAAATAATGGCAATTACATGACGTCTTCAATTAATAGCATGCAATTACCATGAATATATGAAGTTGGTGAAACTGCAATTGATTTAGCTTGAAACATAAATGAATCATGAGTTGGTGATACATTTGATAATTTGGATGAAGCATTTGAAGTAAAAAATGTAAAGGGACAAATTTTGCCTACTTCTGATTTTTTAAAAACAATTAGTCCCTTTACTGACACTACTGCTACTGGTGATAAATTATCAGCAATGAACTATGGATTTAATGGACAAAATTCCATCACTGAAATTGTTTTAGATGCTAATAACACAAATGATTTTACTGGTTCGCTTACTTTTATTCCTTACTTTGTTTTAAATGGAGTGACAATTGATGCCAATCCTTTTGTTATTACTTTCCAAAATGTTCAATCTAATGAATATTGAAGCATCCAACCAAGTGCAAATATTAAAGAAACTAATAAGACGTCCAATACATTTACAGTTAATGCAAATAGTCCAATCAACTGAAATTGTTTATTGCCAAATGAAAGTGCTTCAATGAATACTAAAGGATATACTGGAAATGGATTGCCAATTAATCCAAGTGGATTAACAAATAGTGGTTTTTATACATTTGATATTCAATATTTTGATCCTATCAGTAAGCAATGAATTTCTTACTTTAATCCTTGAAGTGCAAATTCTTCTTTCTTAACATTAAACTGTACTAATACAACATCCACTTTTTCTAGTAATACTTTTCCAAACGCACCTGCTTTACAAAACTATAATGGTGGTAGTAATTATTTTGGTTTGCCTTCTTATTATTTATTTAATAGTACGCAAGGAACTAATTGGAGCGTTAGCAGCCAAAGTTTACTTGACAATTTAGCTTACAATAATTGAAACAGTTGAATAAACAATTTATCTGCAGTACCAACAGTGAATGGTCAATCAAATGTTGATAACTGAGCTCCTTATCAAACTTTGAGTTTTCCATCCTTAAATAGTTGAAGTGTTAATCCATTTTCATGAAACATTGCTAAAAGTGGTAAATACCGGATTGCAATGTGCTTCTCATTAATTAACTTTGCTACTCCAACTCCTAGTCAAATCAAGAATTGAAACCTTGAAGTTTATAGTCCTGTTTACACTTTTGACGTAAATCAAACTACAACTGTACAACTAAGTACAAAAAATAATTCAACAATTACTGAAACTAGTCAAAATGGATTAACTTTTTATCAACTTGCTAAAAACGGAACTTATGATTTATCGTATGCTTCAAGCGTGGTTGATTGAAATGGGGACGGGGAATATAACCAAGCTACTCTAACTAAGCAATACAATGAAAATAATACTAATACTTGACAAGTTGAATTTAAACCTGATACTGTAAGTAAAGATCAATATGCAATGCTATGAGGTGGTCCAGTTGTTATTTTGCAATATCAATGAATTTATTACCCATTAGATGTAGGTAATTCTACCACCTTAGAAACTTGAACTAACTCTATAAAAGGTTATGATCCAACTGGTAGTAATAATAGTGTGATCTTCAATGGTATTTACGAAAATGCAAGTAGTGGTCAAATCCTTGGTTTGGTAGGTGGAAGCACCACTCAATATCAACCAGGTACTGGTTTAAACCCTCAAGATGTCCTTGCAAATGCCAATGTCACCTTAACTGGAAGTACTTTACAACCAGGTATTTATGAATTAGAAATGGAAGTTCTTTATACTAGTTTTGTGGGAATTATGGTTAATTCTTATAATTCAGAATCAAGTACAAATACACCATATAACTGAAATGTATTTGGTAAGAATGCAAATGATGTTTACACTACTGTAACTTCCAATCCAATTATTATTCTTCCTTTTAATTCTCAATTAAGATAAGCAATAAATAAAAATAGGAGGCAAAGCATAGACTAGGACATTAAAATTGGACAATAATTCTTTCAAGAAAGGAAGGATTATTGTTTTTTTATGTCTAAACAGTTAAAACCAGAACAATGACTTGGATTGTTTAATATTTACGAAACACTTGCTGCTAAAGCGTTGTAATATAAATACGCAACTTATCGCGAAATAAAGAAAAATACCAAATATTTATTTTTCAAAAAGTATAAGAAATTTTTGTACCATAATAGCGATATGAACACATTAATATCTATGACTGGTAAGACATCCAAAAAATGCACCAAATCGGGTCGTCCTAAAAACTCTAAAAATAAAATTGAAATTTGGAAAGAATTTATGGGCGAAATTGGTAAGAACGAAGTAGCAATATTTCTAAGAAAATGGTGGATGATGGAAATGAAGATTTTATTGATATAATCAAAGAAATTATTAAGAAAAAATTCGAATTATTTTCACGAAAAATGGCTAGTATTTTAGGCCTTCTAAGTTATCTATTTGTATTCTTCGAAATTGAAAAGAAAAGTCAATTAATAGACGAAAGCCACATGAAAAAAAGCTATCTAATATGATCTATGACATTTTGGCAGAATATTATTTTCGCATTGGCCAGGAACCAATTGCCCAAATAATGCTTACAAAGTATGGAATTTCTATTTCTGGACGCCAAATTGGTAGAATCATGCATGAAAATCATTTGGCTTGTGAAATCAAAGTAGTACGTAAGATTCCGGAAAGAAAAGATACTACAGCTACTATTCCAAATCTAGTAAAAAGAGATTACGATAATAAAAATCATAAACAAATTATTCATGCTATCGATGTAACTTATATCGTTGCAACCTACGATGCACCCCAAAATTTTGTTTACCTTTCAGTAGTAATTAATTATCGTACTAAGGAAATTCAATCATGAGAATTATCAATGTACAATAATGCAAAATTAATCATAGATTCATTTGTTGCTATTAAGCACAAACTTGCTGGATTGATTGTTCATACTGATCATGGTGCAGATTACACATCAAAATCATATCAAAACATGCTTCACAAGCATCACGCTACTCAATCAATGTCACGAGTTGGAAATTCGCTTAATAACCGTGATATTGAATTTTGATTCAGTATCTTTAAAACTGAATTAATTTATCTGTTAGATATTAAGAAAATGTCATTTGTCCAATTAAGGTAAGCAATTGCTGATTATATTTATTATTACAGCAATGTAAGGATTCAAAAAAATTGAACTGAATGACACCAGTTCAATATAAAAATCAATTATAATAAAAAACACGAAATTTGAATTTTGTGTCCTAGCTTAGTTCATTAATTAAATTTTCTTTTCAAAAGTCTTTTGAACTTCAATTTATACAATTATGTAATCTAAAAGCTACTAAAAATGCTACTTACTGTTTAATAAAATGACATCATTTTAATTAAATATTTAAAATAAAAAATAATTAATAGTTTAAGTGGCAAATATGGAACAAAATTATAACGTTATTTATGTAATGTCAGTTGATTATCCTCAACTAAAAGGACTTGTTAAAATTGGTCAAGCACCAATTACTTTAGATGTAGATCCATCCTCAATTAATGATAATGATGAAAAAATGATGCAAGCAGTTAAAGATGATATGAAACAAATGGAAGAAAGGACTGGTTGCAATATGCCTTATCAAATTGATTATTGTACAATTGGAATTAATAATAAAACTCACCAAAGCATTAGCAATCTTGACGTCCATCAATATTTAAGAGGAAAAGGAATTTTGCCAGTACAACCAACTATGATGAATGGATGATACCGATTACCAGTTGATATGGCAGTTTTATCGATTAAGGATGTTAAAAATAAATAATTTGTAGTAGTTAAAAATACTAAGGAATCGTGGTTCCTTGGTATTCTTTTATACTTATTTATTTAATCTTGCTTTCCTTATTTCATTTGCAATTGTCTTAATCGCAATGCTAGCTTCAGCTTGGGCTACAACAATTAAATTTGGACGATTATGGTAGATGCATGCTTGGCCAATGGCATAAATATGATTTACATTTGTTTGGAAATTCATATTAACGCTAAATTTGTTAGCTTGCAATTCAATGTTTTGATCAAAAGAAGGTAATTGGACAGGATTTGGTGCAATTCCATACATACAAATAATAGCATCATACGGTAATTGATAAGAAGTATTGGTAGCATGATTATTAATAGTCAAAAGATTAGGTTCCATTTTAACAATATCGCAATCCAAATATTTTTCAATTTTATTAATTTCTAGTTGTTCCAAATTTTTTGGTAAGGCTCTGAAAACATTAGAATGGTGAATCAATTTTACGTCTTTAGTGATGTTATGAGCAACTAGTAAATTTGCTCAGTCAACTGCACTATCTCCGCCCCCTAACACCAAAATCTTTTTATTCATTAATTTGGTTAAATCCCGCACAATGTAATAAACTTCATTGTTACCTTGAATTTTTGCTTCAATGGTTCGTGGAATATATGGACCAATTCCAATGGCAAAAATAATGTATTTAGTTTTAATAATTACATTATTGCTTAACGTACATTCATACCAATTATTTTCTAAGGATTTAATGCTTAGTAAAATGGTAGATTTATATAATGTAAATTCACGTTGATAATGCAAGCATTGATTAACAAGATATTGGCCATAATCTCCCGCTCTAATTTCAATAAAACCTGGGATATCATTAACGTATTTTTGACTATAAATCGTTAATGGTTGACCCCCTAATTCATTGGTGCTTTCAATTAAACAAATATGCATTTTGTTTAAAATGCCATAAACTGTAGCTCACAATCCTGCTGGACCTGCCCCAATAATTAAAACATCATATTCTTCCATTGTGTTACCTTCCTTCTTTTGATGAATAAATAGGTAGTGATTTTATTAAAAATAATTTCTAAAGTTTTATCAAAAACTTATTTGCTTTAAATCATAGCATAATTTAATAGGATAAAAACACCAAAAACATTTAATTTTTTGCCACTAGTCTTGTATCTTAATAATTAATATAAATTAAAAAAAAGTCTTATAATATTTACGTAATAATTTAGTATTTTTGTTAAATAAAGTCATCGATAAACGTTGCAATTGCTTGGGCAACGTTTGTTTATGGTACAAACAAATATACTTCCAAAATAAAAGAAAAGGTTAAAAATGTTTAATTTAAAGAAGGGAAAAACTCCTGAAGAAAAGTTTGATGTTCCTGAATCAATCAAGAAAGTTAAAGGGCACTTATACGAATGAGCAGTCCAAGATTGGTTAGGAGGACATGCACTTGTTGCAAATGCTAGTGGCACTCCAGTTGCTGCTAACGCATCTGAAAACAAGAACATTGGTACAGTAAGTCGGGAATTAAAAGATGGTACATTGTACCTTTCTACCCAAGATTTACTTGATATCTACATGAATGCTGATATTGGGGTTGATGACAAAGTTCACATCAAGCCTGAATATCTACACAAGTACGGAATTGATAACCCAGCCGTTAAAACAGTTAACGTTAACGGTGTTACCATTCCAGTAAGTGAATTTACCAGCACTGAAGCCGGTAAAGACGTTGCTAAAATTGCTAAGGAATCTGAACCACAACCATCAGAAAAATTTGCCAAGGAATGAGCTGAAGCAAAAGCAACTGCTCAAGAACCAAATTGATCTGAAAAATGAGCAAAAGGTTGAGAAGAAGCAAAAGCAACTGCTACCAAGCCAGTTACTGAACCTGCGAAGGAAAGTACAACTGAAGAAGCAAAGGTCAACCAAGAAGTTACCAAGATTGCCAATGAACAACCAATTACACCAATTGCTGATGATCAAGCAAGTCTAGAAAAGAGTTACGAAGGCAAGAAGCCTGAAGAACCAAAACCAGCAGAACAACCACAACGTTCTGATGAATGAGCAAAAGAATGAGCTGAAGCAAAAGCAACTGCTCAAGAACCAAATTGATCAGAAAAATGAGCAAAAGGTTGAAATGAAGCAAAAGCTACAGCAACCATATCTTCTTCTGAAACATGTACTTGCAAGGAAAAACCAGAACAACCTTGCCCAGTATGTGCTAAGAAAGAAGAACCTTGCACCAAGAATGAAGAATTTATCAAAGTTGATGATGATCGAATTCGAAGTGTTGAAAAAGAACAACCTATCAAGGAAAGCAAAGAATTTGCTGAATTAAAGGAAATGCACCATGAAGAAGCTAAGAATGCTCCAAAGGCAACAACTCCAAAAGTGGTAGCAATTGATGAAAACAAAATCAATGAATTCAACAAATACAGCATTGATGCTCGTAGAAAAATTTACGTTATTAACGCTGATGATGCACGCAAGAGTTTTGGTATTGCACCAGATATGGTTGACCAAAGAGTGGTAGCTCAAGGAAATGTATTAAGAGTATATAGCGGACAATCTAATCTATTGCTATCTGCCCCATACGGTACACTCGAACAAGATTATCTAAACGATAATGTTTTCTTCCTACCTGATCGTTATACCGTAGCTGTAGAACGCCACATTCCAGAAACAACTTTACATATGAATAACTTTAAAGTTGCAGTCAAGAATGTTGCATTCAGATTACCACGAGACAAACGAATTATTGTTGCTACAGATGCTGATATTGAAAAATATCTAGAAGTAAAAGCAACTGGAAAATACTTTGATCGCAAGACCAACACCATCGAAATTGATGACAATGGTATTGACAAGATCAATGTAATTAAGAATACTACCAGTGATAAGATTGATTTAATTGCAATCTTCAATAAATTCTACGAAATGGGTCAATCTGGTGACCGCATTAACGACCGTCGCATTAAGATTTTCAACAAAATGATTAGCCAAATCTTAATGGATGCTGACTATTACGCAGGTAGTAAATTATTAGTTTTAAACTATGCTGAAGTATTGCTATTCTTAGTACGCTATTATGACTTTGGTCTAGAAAACGTTTACACAATGAATACCAAGAACGTTAACGATATTCTATATAGAACAGTACTTGATGCATATGACAACAATGTCAACCGGATTCCAAGTCATAAGGAAGAAGGTGACAAGTCCTACTTCATTCCCGCTCACTATGACTATGTTTTATACAATGGTCAATTATTTAACATTACTGATGATACTTCACTAAATGAACAAGAAGTAAAGAGCATTCTTTTAACCCGTCCAACTTACATGGATGAAGAATTCTTCGATATGAGTCCAAATAACTTTAAACGTTTGGAAATCATTTCTCCTTTCATTGATTTTGGAAAATATTATGCTGAAAAGCGAATCATTGCGATGACTACAATTGCGTTTGATCAAACAGCTGCAAAAGTAATTGATGCATCAATGAACAATGCAAACAAGAATGCTAATGGAAATGAAGCAACTAGTCCAATTGTAGTTGAATTAGCTAAGAACAATAGCAATGAAACTAATAATACCAAAAAGGCTGATGAAAAGCAATCTGGAAATGCTACTTCTACTAATCCAGATGCTGAAAACCTACAACGATTGACTTTACCTGAAGGGGTTCGGATTGAAGATGGTATTGTTTATCTAACTGAACGTGAATTAATGCACATTTATCAACATTCTCACGTTACCGAAGCAGGTACATTGTATACCGACACCATTGAAGCAGACCGTTTTGGGCTAAACAACCCACTTGTTAAGGCTGTAAGTGTAAATGGTCAAATCATTCCAGTTTCAGCAATCTCTAAGAGTCGCATGGACCGTGAACTTGAAGATGAACAAAAGTTCATTACTGCTGAAGAAAAATCAAAGAAATAATGGAAAATCATCAAAATTCTTCTAAGCCAGATTTAAATAGTATCGTTAGTTCTTATCATACTAATCACGTACAAAATCGTCCTAACTGCACCATTCAAACTCCTGCTGATGACAGTTTAGGAAAATCTAAACTTGCACAAAGTCAACCATCAAAAGATGATAATTCAGTAGGAGACAATCAAACAGTCAAAGTTTTGATTGTTGATGATGACAAAGTTAGTGTTGCTAATAAAGATGCAACTACGATTGTCAATGATGAATCATCTAAAAAGCAAGAAAGTGAATCAGTAGGGGCACCAACAACCAGTCCAGTTGAAGATGCTAAGACTGGTGATCCTGACCAAAAAGTGATTAAGATGAATCAAGAAGATGTCAATGCGAAAGCATCAACATTCATTGATCACGACAACGATAATAAAAAGGTAAGTCCTGCTCACATTCAAAATAATACAAATTTAAAAGCAAAAAACACTACTACTTTTGTCCCAGATGCAAACGGGATTGTTCACACAACAGTCCAAGCAGTGAACGACTTATCAGCTGAATCAATTTATGGGCATGACCGCAAGATTTATATCACTGCAAAATTAGCTAAAAAGATGGGTCTTGGGGCTCCAAATGTAAAAGCTTTAGATGTTGATGGAGTTATGATTCCAATCGAAAGATTAACCAAGCAAGAATTACGCTGCATTAAGCATCAAGAAGCTGAAGAAACAAGAAAGACACGCCGCGAAAAACGTCTTGCAAAACGCAACGGCAATGATGATGATTTAATTTAGAAACAAAAAGAGTAAGATGCCGCAAAAGCATCTTACTTTTTATTTACTATTAAATTAATTGAGAATTAACAATTAAGTTCAATCATCCTCAGCACTTGCTAATTTAATTTCAATGCATTCTTGGGGACACACAGTGGCACACGCTCCACACGCGATGCACGTGTTGTTAACATATGCTTTGCCATCTCTAATGACAATCGCTTCTACTGGGCACACTGGGACACATTCCCCACATCCATCACATTTCTTACGGTCAATACATGACCGTAAAATTTCATTCTTATTGTCCATTGTTATTCAAGTTATATAATTAATTGTAAGACATAAAATGAATTATATACAAATAACAATTGATGGACCTGCTGGAAGTGGTAAAAGTACGGTGGCGAATGTCCTTAGTAAAAAACTAGGTTTTTTATATGTAAATTCTGGATTAGTATACCGCATTATTACTTATTCACTATTAAATACTAAATTAGATTTAGGTCAAATTACAATAAGTGAATTTAATAAAATGCAAGCAAATTTGCATGATTTAATTACTACTAAGTACAATGCGGTATTAACTGCTAAAGTGCTTACTCCAAGTTATTTATTGAGTGAAGAAGTAGCAGTTAATACAAGCAAAATTGCAAAATTACCATTTGTTAGAGAATTTGCTAACCAAATCTTTTTTGACATTGCAAATGAATACAACATTATTATTGACGGAAGAGATATGGGCAGTGTTGTCTTTAAAGATGCATTCTTGAAGTTCTATTTAGAAGCATCAATTCCTACGCGGGCTAATCGCAGATATCAGCAATTATTAGAAAAACAACAAGTTGCAGATCTTGCTAAGATTACCACAGAAATAACCAACCGGGATGAAACTGACAAAAAGCGCAGTATTGCACCATTAGTGATTCCGGACAATGCAATTGTCATTGATACTGATAACTTGTCAATTGATGAAGTTGCCTCGTTAATGTATGACCATTACCAAAAGAAATTGCATCATCAGTAATTTATCAAATTAAAGTAAAATAAAGTTAAACTTCTTTAAAATAATTTATAATAAACATCATAATTAAACAAGAATTGCAGGTGAGATTATGTCGAAGATTATTGTTGAAGACGGCAATCTTGATTTAGCACTTAAGAAATTTAAACGAGTTGCTGCTGAAACTAAGGCAGTAGAACAACGCCACGAATATTATTTACGTCCAGGTCTACGCCTAAAAGAAAAAGCTCTTCTATCTGCCCGAAAACGCAGAAAACAACGTCACATGTAGTCCTTTATGGACTACTTTTTTATTAATTAAACTATGATTGAATATTCAATAACTTATACTTTACAAAAAAAACATTATTTAGATACATCATTTTTAAACTTAATTGCCCATTTAATTAATGTTGCAAATCAAACATTAAAACTTAAAGCAAAAATTAATTACTTTGATCTTGTTTTTGTAGGGGATAAAAAGATTTATCAATTAAATGAAAAATACCGGAATAAAGCAAGAGTAACGGATGTAATTTCTTTAGAATATAACCCTCCTTTTACGATTATAAATAAAGAAATGAATCACCTTGGGGTAGTATATATTGATTTTTATCAAGCAAAAAGACAAGCTAAAAAATATGGTCATTCTTTGCAACGCGAAGTTTGTTTTTTAATTTTACATGGCTTATTACATTTAATTGGTTATGATCATATGCAACCGCAAGATGAAAAAGTAATGTTTGGTTTGCAAGATAAAATCTTACAACTAGCAAACATTAATCGTTAATTATTAAATAACTAGAAAACTAGAAAGGAAAAATAAAAATGAAATACGGAGCAATTGCACTTGTAGGTAAACCAAACGTTGGAAAATCTACTATTATTAATAATATTTTTCATGAACCAATTTCAATTGTTAACCAAAAACCCCAAACAACTAGGGACCAAATTGCTAAGATTTATCAGGATGATGATTATAAAATTCTATTTGTTGATACCCCTGGTTTTCATGAACCAAATACTGAATTAGATAAATTTTTAAATGGGGAAATTTATCGTGCATGAAAATTGTGCCCCATTATCTTTGTCATTGCTGATATTACTAGACCATTTGACGATGAAGATGATAAGATTGGTACAAAGCTAGTGCAATTGCAAGATCACTCTTATGTGCTAATTATTAATAAAACTGACATTAAAATTAAAGAAGACGAAGTAAATGATGTCATTAGTAAGTGAAAAGCAAAATTAAATTTTGCTCACATTATTAACACTAACCAAACAACTTTTAATATCCATGACATTCTTAACCAAATCAGTGATTTATTAGAACCAAATGAAAATTTAATCAATTTTGTTGAACACAACGTTGATGATAAATTTATTATTAAAGAATCGATTCGGAATGTGATTTTACACTTAGTAAGAGAAGAAGTTCCCTACCAATGTGCCGTAGTAGTTACTTCTGATCACTATAACAAAGAAAAAAACACTTATACCATTCATGCTGACATTATCGTTGGTAAAGAAAGCCACAAACCAATTGTAATTGGAAAAGGTGGGCAAATGATTAAGCAAATTGGCATTCAAAGTCGGATTGAATTAGCCCAAATTTACGATTGCAATATTAACTTATTTTTGGAAGTAAAAGTTAAACCAAACTGACAAAATAATAATGAAAGTGTCAAGTCAGTTGGTTATGTCATTGATAAATAATAATGGCAGCAGTCATTTTACATGGCATTATTATTAATGTTATTGACTATGATGTATATGACCAAATTATTACCATCTTGTTACCAAGTAATTTAAAAGTTGCTTTAATTAGTAAGGGGAGCCGAAAAATTCTTTCGAAGAATGGGAGGTTAATTAGCATTCTTAACCAAGTGGAACTAAGTTGCTTTCTTGCTAATGATTTAAAAAAAATTAGTAAACTTAAAAAAATTGAAAATTGTCTTAGTTTTGATTGAAACTATTTGTCTAATCAAGCATGGCAAATTTATTTAGATTACTTAACCAAAACCCCTGATGTAAAACAAGATTTTTATAGTTTTTACTTCATTCTTAACGAAATGGTCCAAAGCAAAATTGCTGAAAATGTGTGTGTTTGTTATGTGTACCGTTTAATCTTTGAAGATTTAGGATTATACTTTAATTTTGCTAAATGTATTGTGTGTGGCAAAAGCACCATTCACATTTTAAGTACGGAGTTGTGCAGTGTTGTCTGCAAATGGTGTAATCCGTATCATGAAGTAAGTTATCCCCAATGATTCTTGTTAAACTTCTTTTACTTCATAAAACATCAAGACCATAAAATTAAATTTAACCATGAAGATGAAGCATTATTTTTTTACAACAGTGTAAAAGAAATCTTGCGAAAATTATTATTAACACATGGAGGGTATGGTAAATATAAAAAAGGAGAAAACAATGAAGATTAGTCAAGATGAAATTGTGAACCATTTAAAAACCTATGGTTTTATTTTTAATAGTAGTGAAATTTACAATGGACTTGCCAATGCGTGGGACTATGGTCCACTAGGAGTATTGCTTAAAGATAATATTAAGCAATTGTGAACTAAGTACTTTGTTTATAACCAAAGTAATGTTTACTGTCTTGATAGTGCCATTATCTTAAATCCCTTAGTTTGAAAAGCAAGTGGTCACCTAACAAAATTTAGTGATCCATTGCTTGATTGCAAACATTGTAAAAAAAGATTTCGGGCTGATAAATTAATTGAAGTCAAAGTACCTGGGTTAAATGTTTCAGAACATTTAGCTAACGAACAATACCAAGATTTATTAAAGAAGTACGATGTTAAATGCCCTAATTGTAATGAATTTGCTTGAACTGATATTAGAGAATTTAACTTGATGTATAAAACTTACCAAGGAGTTACTCAAGATAATTTAAGTGAATTATACTTACGCCCTGAAACGGCTCAAGGTATTTTTATCAACTTTAAGAATGTTCAACGAACAATGCGAGCAAAAGTTCCTTTTGGAATTGCTCAAATTGGTAAATCATTCCGTAACGAAATTACACCTGGTAATTTTATTTTTCGTACTAGAGAATTTGAACAAATGGAATTAGAATATTTTGTTCATCCTAATTTTGCTAGTGATACTTTTGAAAAATTAGTTAATGATGCTAAAACTTTCTTGCTAAATTGGTGCAAGATTAATTCTAATCATTTAAATTTCCACGAACAAACTAAAGACGAATTAGCTCACTATGCTTCACGAACAATTGATATTCAATATGATTTCCCCCACGGAATGAGTGAACTATGAGGGATTGCTAACCGCACTGACCATGATTTAAAGCAACATATGAATGCCTCAAACGAAGACTTTAATTATGTTGATCCAAAAACTAATGAAAAATTCATTCCTTACGTCATTGAACCAAGCGTTGGAGTAGAACGTTTAATGTATGCAATTTGCACTGATGCATACGAAGTACAACCATTAGAAAATAATGATAGTAGAGTTATCTTACACTTTCCTAATTGGTTAGCACCAATTAAATTAACAGTTTTACCATTAGTAAATAAATTGAACGATCATGCGTATGAAATTTTTAACCAATTATTAAACAAAATTAATGGAAAAATTAGTTTTGATACCTCTGGTTCCATTGGCAAAAGATACCGCAGGCAAGATGCAATTGGTACTCCCTTTTGCTTAACCGTTGATTTTGAAACTTTAGATACTAATATGGTAACAATTAGAATGCGTGATAGCATGGAACAAATTAAACTAAAAATTGAAGACGTTGCTGATTACATTAACAACAACATTCGATTTGCTTAGTTATGCCAAATAACAACCAAAATTTTAATGATTTATTTCGCTTAATTGATATCTATCAAGTCATTAGTAGTAAAGTAAAACTAAATAAAAAAGGGGCAAATTTCTGGGGAATTTGTCCTTTTCATAATGATGAAAACCCTAGCATGAGTGTAAGCCCATCCAAAGGAATCTTTAAATGTTTTAGTTGCAATGTCGCAGGCAATGCGATTACATTCTTAGAAAAATTAGATCATTTAAATTTCATGCAAGCTTTAACTGAATGTTTAAAGTTAAGTGGGGCAGACCAACAAATTATTGATAATTTGTCAAACCATACTAAAATTACTTTATTTCAAAAAATTTATAGTCTTAATCAATATGCTGCCACATTAATGAATGATTATTTATTGCTAAGTGAAAAGTATCCATTAGTTAACAAGTTTTTAGTTAATCGGAAAATTACTGCTGACACAATTAATAACTTTAAATTGGGATATATTGATAAAACTCACGAAGTAAATTTTAAGAAAGCACTAACTAATTACATTCAAGAAACCTTTAAGGATGAAGTAGCAGAAGACTTATTACAAAAAAGTCAGTTATTTATCTATAATCCTGATACGAAACAAAGTCACTTATTTTTTAATGAACGCATTATTTTCCCCATTATTGATGAACATGAAAACGTCATTGGATTTGGGGGCAGGGATGTTACAAATAATGCGATGGCAAAATATTTAAATTCGCAAGAAAGTAAATATTTTATCAAAGGTAATCATCTATATCATTATTACCAAACTAATTTTCAACAAGACCACACATTAATTATTGTTGAAGGTTACATGGATTGCATTACTTTAGTCCAAAATCATTACCAAAATACGGTTGCAACGATGGGTACAGCATTAACAAATGCACAAATGAAATTGATTTTTAGTAATCATGATTTAAAAAAAATTGTGTTGAGTTTTGATAATGATGGACCTGGGATTCATGCTTTTATCAATAATTTAACTTTGTTGTTAAATTATGAAATTGACCAACAATTTTCGCAATTTATTCCGATTTATTTATCTGGACTTCATTACAGTAAATGCAAAGACCCTGATGAATTATTTAAATCAATGTCATATGTGGATGCTAAAACCATTTATGATCAATTTGGTAATGGTTTATACTGAGCAGCCATCTTCATGCTTACTCAAGATGAAAACTTTGATTATAATCTTAATCAATCATTAATTTTTTTACTTAAATATCAATTAGCAAGTTTAGGGATTTATGCAATTAATGCTTTAAATCAATTTAAACAATATTTAATTGATAAATACCATCTAGATGCAAAAAATATTGATGATTTAATTAATAATTTAAAGCATCAAGTCAATGTAGTTAAACCTCATTTTAGTGCTGCTAGTGTTGCTAGCCAACATCCTAATCGGATTAATTTAGATGATTTTGCTCCCAAAGAAATTCCTAGTAAATTGTTATTCTTAAAACAAGAACAACTTTTAGGACAAAAAATTCAAATGCTTTATCATGATTACTTATGAATTATATGCATTTATTTTTTGCAACCCTATGTAGTCAAAGCATTTAAGAAAAATGCAGCAAGTAATTCAAAAATTGATGAAATAGTTAATAGTGATGAAAAGTTTCGCAAAATTATCACCCAAATTCATAAAAAAAATTTAAAAGAATTGCTAAGTAATGATGAACAAACCTACAGGCAATTTGCTTGTTTTGGTTTCTTACTTTATATTTATTTTGATGAGAATCTTATCAATGATTTTCATCCCTTACAGTTGCAGTTTAATTTAAACTGTTTGCTAAGCAGTGGGAATTCTTTTTTTACTAATTTGCAAGGAGATGATTTATTTGCAGATGGTAAATATTTGCACGAATTACTTCAAAACGATTTATTGCGAATTTACAACGAAGATATTTCATTAAAAAGCATTGAGAAAATTGATAATTTAACGATTGAAAAAAATTTAACAAAAGCTTTTATTACCATCGTTGAATTATTGTTAAGTATTAACAATACTTTAAGTAAAATTAATAAACTAAAAAAATAAGAATGAAGTTACTTTGCTTCACTCTTATTTTTCTTGAATTGGTCATTCATGTGAATAAGATTATTACCATTTAAAAATGCTTTAATTGGTAACATTTTTTTGTTTTGGGGTTGGATTGTCAAAATTGAAATAGTCCCGTCTTTAACTTTAATCACTAATTCTTGCTTATCACACTTAAGAACTGTACCATTAGCAATGGCTTGATTTTCAAGGTTATTTGGCTTAAATAAGGCTTTGCCAATTTTAAATTGGTAATCATTTAAGTATGTAATTGCTAACGGTTCATTAGCAAAGGCGTTAATGTGATTTATAATTGTTTTTCCTTCTTGGTCTCAATTTATTACTAGTTGTTCTTTAGTAATTATTGGAGCCAAAGTGACTAATGATTCATCTTGAACTTGACTAATAACGTGATCACTAAATAGATTATCAAATTTAGTATTAATCATTTCAACTACTGCATTTTCCATCATGCTATATAGTTCACTGTAATTAGTTTGCAATGCAGTAAGTTGAATTGGAATGGTAGCAATGATATTTCCATGATCCATGAATTTATCCATGTACATTAAAGTTAAACCCGTTTTATTGTCCCCACTTAAAATTGCTCATTGCATTGGAGCTGCTCCCCTTCAACGGGGTAATAAACTAGCATGTAAATTTACACTTTTATACTTTGGAATATTAAGAATGCTAGAAGGAATAAACTGGCCATAAGCACATGTAACAATCAAATCAGGAGTTAATTCTTGAATTTTTGCTAATGCTTCTTTCACTTTTATTGGTTGCAATAAAGGTAAATTATGACTTAGACAATATTGCTTGACAGCACTGTATACATAATTACCTTTGCGGTCTTTTTCCTTATCAGGTTGACTGATTACTAAACACACATCATACTTTTGAAAAAGAGCATTTAAAGCAGTCATAGCAATGTGCGGAGTACCCATAAAAATTACTTTATATTTTTTCATGATTAAATTTGCTTTGTTTTTTACATTTTTTTTAAGTTTATTATTATAATTTAAATTATATTATCTGATGTTATTAAAACGATGTTCTTACACAAGAAGATAAAGAAAGAAGTAAATGCTAAATTAAAATCCGAACAATTCGGAGATAAAGAAGACCGGGCTAAGCAAATGTATGCGAACGCACCGGTCTTTAAAGCATTACTTTATGTGGCTTTACCAGGGATTTTGATTGCGTTCATGCAAGGGATGTTCATCTTTGCGGACCAAATCATGATGGTAAACCTGATTCCGACGGCGGGAACGCCAAACCTGACGGGATTGTTTGGCGATTACACCACCAACATCAAAAACTTTATTGACTGTTGAAATTTTGTTTATAGGGCTGATTATGCCTCGCAAATATCAACGTTTAGTATTGATGCTTTAATTCGTTTAACTGTCTCGTTAATTACACCAGGGCTTTATATTTTAAATGCTGTAACCATCCTTGTCGGAATGGGAACGGCAGTTAACTTCTCAAAAGCCATTAGTACCCGCAACAAAGAAGCAGCTTATGATGCGTGAAGTACTGGGGTAATTAGTACCATTGTTATTTCAATTTGTTCTTCATGCATCATTATCGGGTGTGCCCAAGCATGAGTTACAAGTTCCGTAGGTTCGGTTAACAGTGTCCAAGTTGCTAAGATTTTTGATAATCAACTTGGTGGTTTCCAAAGTACTCCTTATTACCACTTCCTACAAGAACCTAGATATATCATGGAAAATGGTCACAAGGTATTGAATACGATGAAGTTCGAATATCCAGCTGCTAAACAAGATCCTTCTATGTTCCCTAAAAACACGGTTGTTGTGAGTCCTTTAGTTCCTATTCACGAAGAAATCAATGATGAATCCGTTTTAGTAACACCAGCAATGATGTTACAACATCCTTACCAATACATCTATTATCCATTCTATGCTCAATACCGGGCAAAAGCAATTTATTGGTCTTCAGTATATTTAAGAGTTGATGCTGGTTTCAACATTTTCGCGTGCTTTAACCAATACTTCTCTTTAATGATTCGGGCTGAAGGTAGACAATTCTATCCAGCTTTCTTAGCAACTTTAGCTAATGCACTTAACATTGTGCTTGATGCTATTTTCATTGATGTTGTTAAGATGGGAGTTTTTGGTTCAGTAACTGCACTAGTTACTGGTTGAGCATTCAACGTTTTATTATTCATTGTTTACATTGCCATCATGGCACACCGCAAAAACGTCATGACGTACTTGAAATTTGGTAAAGTTCGCTTCCGTTACTTCAAGTGAGATATTGTTTGAATTGCTGTTGGGGTTGGTGCTGGTGCTTCCATTTGAAACGCTGGGATTGCTATGCAAGGTACCATTCAAAACATTACCTTAACTGAAACTACTGTTTTAACTAAACTACCAGTATCTCCATCGTATTATGTTGAATTAAACGGTGCGATGTTACCAATCGTTAACTTCTTCTTCAACGTTCTATACGGTACTGTTCAAGGTGGAGTTGCCCTTGTTGCGTACAGTTACGGTGCCCGTAGATACGATCGGGTTAAAAAAGAATTCTGAATGACACTTGCCATCGTAGTTATTTACGGTTTATTCATCTTCTTATTCATTGGTTGAGGTATCGATGAATACATGCTAGATGGCTTTAGAGTAACTGAAGGTATTCCTGATCCAGAAAATGCTTACAAATTCTTTGTAAACGCTCGTTACTTCCTACGTCCAACTATTCTTGAAATTCTAACTTACTCCTTTGCTACTCCAGCTTTACTTCTATACCAAGCATTAGGAAAGATGTTCTCTGCGGTAACTGTTTCTGGTATTCAAGGATTTGTGTTCTCCTTCATTTCCCTATATGTCTGTCAAGCAATCGCAGTTGATATGACTGCAAACGGTAATGGTCAAGGCGGAATGGATTTATTCCTATTCGCATTAGCAATCGATAGTAGTATTTGTGCTATTATTTCTTTTACTTGATCAGCGTTATATTTGAAATACAGGCTGGGCAAACCGACTCGAATACAAATTGACCACATCTGCAAGCGGATTATGAAGATTGACTTCTCACTATTCAACGAAGCAATTGATCCTGCAAAATCACTACCAAAAGCAGTTGTTATTGTTCAAAAATAATTAAATTTAAAGTAAGTCGTAAAGGCTTACTTTTTATTTTCCTTACAAGTACTAGTTTTATAAGTATAAAGAGAAATAAAAATAGGAACGTCAAAGTTCCTATTCCTTTAATTACGTTAATAAATGCTATTATTTATTTGAATTAATTTTTTTACCAATTGCGTAAATTAATTCAAAGTATCGTAGTGAATTATTTTTACTAGTTCTTTTAATAGGTATTTACTACCTTTATCAAAATTTTCATAAATAGATTGAATGTATGCAGGTTGCTTTTGAACTTTTAATTTGTTTTTTAAATGGTTAAGAAATGTGTTTTCTTCAAGATAGGTAATTCAAACATCAGATTTACAACTTTAGTTATCCATCCAATGAACACCTAAATTATTAAGTGTAATTAAATCGTCATATTCATCAATTTTAATTTTTTTGTTTTCACATAGGTAGATTAAAGATAAAACTCATGACAATAATTATCAATAGGTTGATTATAATCTAAATTTCCACATGTAAAGTTATTAGTTGAAACTAGATATTTTCTTAAAGCATTAATAAATATATCAATTAAACTAATGCATAAACTTTTTAAATCTTTTCACATTTTTTTATGAATACACGATTGGGTAAATAATTCTAAATCAGTGTGGCTAATACTTTTTTACTTAATAAAACCATTCATTAATTAAATAATTTGAAATTAGCAATAAAATATAACTAATATAGATTACATTTGTTACCTTTTATTCTTCATTAATCTCAATTTCCTTTTTGTTGTATTCATAAGTTCAAAATATTAATCATGAATTTTAAAACTAATACTTTTAATGAACTACTGCTATTTGCTAAAATTTTAACGCAATAGAATTTGATAAGGGATATAGATTTTTAAATAAATCTCGTAATATCTACAATTTTCACCAATTTTAAAACTTAATTTATGACTATATTAAATGCCCAAATTGATAATGATAGTTAATTGACTATATTTTCTTTTATATTTATAACTTGTGATTTTTTGGTAACAATAAGTAGTTAAATATAAAGATATGAGTTTGCTTCACCTTCGTTGATGCACAACAGTAAATATACTTTGCTAAATAATAAAATTTTGTTATGCATATGTAATATTTCAAATAAATTTTGATAAATTTTATTTGCCTATACATCCATTCCTGTTTTTTAAATTCATTAATTAAGTAAATCTTACAAAAAATAAAGTGCTTATTTTTCCTGGTTATTAAAAAAAACAACAACAAAATTAAATTTTCAAAATTATTTAAAATATAAACCATACATATGGATAAGAAATTTAAAAGTTTATTTAATCGCATGGGATTTAAAAAATCCCAATTAAAAAAGAAGAATAAGCAAACCCCTTTTGGCAAGCAAGTATTTATTCCTAATACTGACACTAATCCTAACCAAGTTTTAAATTTTACTAAAGAATTGGTCGTCCCAATTAATCCACTATTAAAACATGATGTTCTTATCATGAATAGTCAGTACCAAAACAAGATTATTGAATTAAAAGATATTTGTTTGGAATATAGAAAAGTAAATCACCCGAATACTGTGATTTTTAATAACTTAAATTTAAGTATTTTTGCTGACCAAATTGTTGCGTTAATGGGTCCAAACGGGGTGGGAAAAACTACCTTGTTTGAAATTATTACCCAAATCCGCAAACAAACCAAAGGAAAAGTTATCTTTTATGATGATTTAATGAAAAAAAATCCTAGTAAGTACATTAGTATGCAAACCCAAGATTTTAGTTTTCCAAGTGGCCTGTTAGTTAAAGACGTCATCCAATTCATTGTTGATTTGGAACAAATTGATTTACAAGAAAATCTTGGTGAATACAAACGAATGTTAAAAATTTTTAAATTAGATACTTTATGGTACGAAAAAGCTAGCAAATTATCAGGGGGTCAACAACAACGGCTAAACTTGTTTATTTCGCTATTGAACTATCCAAAAGTGTTGTTACTTGATGAATATGCAACGGGGTTAGATGTAAGTTCGCGTGAATTAATTGAACAATTTCTTATTTCGTATGTTAAAGCTCATCATGTTACTTTATTGTTTATTTCTCATGAATTAGGGGGACTTACCCAAATTGCTCAACGTTATCTAATTATGGGGAATAAGCAGATCATGGTTGATTTGCCCCATGACGAAGTAATTAAACAATTTGGTAGCGTTAACGACTTTGTTCGGTATTATATTAAATAGGAATATATAAAAAAAGCAAGGGAAATTTTAAAAACTTCGCTTGCTTTTTAAATAATAATCTTTTGGTTATTTATTAAAACCGAAATAAAAGCACATGGTGTCAAATAGGGTATGAACTAAGACGGGATACATAATATGACGATATTCAATTTGATTTAAAGGAATATTAAAGGTACTGCTAATTACTTGGGCATATGCTTGAACCAATTTCTTGGTGTTTTCACCAGTATAAACCACGGTACAAGCAGTGACTGCAGAATTTTGCTTCTTTTCACGCTTATGTGCTCACACAATAATCTTTCTAACTGCCTTATCGTAACTACTTTCAGTTGCTTTTAAGGTATTTTTTTGATCAAAAAGAATAATAGGCACGCGGGAAAGCATTGCTAGTCCTTTAATAATAAGGTGGTCAATCCGACCTCCTTCTTGAACTCCTAATAAATTCTTACAAATAATGTATTGCAAACATCCATTGTTTTCTTGGGCAACTATTTTTTGTAACATTCGGTAGTCAATTTTGTGACCATTATCAATTAATTCCTTAATGTCATATACCATTTTTTCAATGGCAACACCTGCACTTAATGTATCAACTACTCAAACTTTATCTTTATATTTTTCTTCAGTAGCAACAAGTTGACTTAAATGCATAAATTGACTTGATAATTGACTACTAATTGCTAAATAAATCACCCGTTCATAGTCTTTTAATAGTTCATCGATTTTATCAAAAAAAAGTTTTGGTTTTGTTGTGGAAGTTTTGTAATATTGCTTCTTGGACGCACTTTCAAGAATTTGTTCAACCGTAATTTCAGATGTAGCATCTGGAACATTTTCACCACTTGGAGTGGTTAATCCAAGGGGTAGCACATAAGTATCTTCTATTGCGGGATTGCCATTTGACCCTACGCTTGATACAGTATCAACTAAAATTGCAAATTTTTTCATTTTTACTCCACGTTGTAAAAAATTATAAATAATGGTATAAGTACGTAATAATAAATTATAATTAAAACATTAACTATTTTATATTTTAATGGAGATTAAATATGGCAGAATTAACAAACAAAGTTGAAATTCAAGGCGATATTTCCGGTATTCGTAAAACTGATAACGGATCTATTTTTGCTCAAATTAACCAAGAATTTACGGGACATGACAGTAAACCACATGTTCGCTTCTTCAGATTCTACATTCGTAATGACAAGGTTAAAGATCTAGAACCTCTATGCACTGAAGGTGCAAAGGTTACAATTAAAGGAACCTTGGATATTTTCAAATCAAAATTCGGTCCAACTGTAATGGTTGATGTTAATGAAATTGTTCCTGATGCTTCTCAACCAGCACCAAGTGCAAAGTAATTACAATACAATTAAAAATTTAAACTAATTTTTTTACACGGACAAAATGAGTGAAAAGTTCAAAGTAGAAAAGGAACTAAATATTGCTGGTAGTTTGGTTTTAGCATCCGTCCTTCAACAAAAGTACGGGGTTGAACTAGCTAACATCAGTATTAACGAAAATGGTTGCTTTGTGGAATTTAGCACTAAGCAAATCATTTCCAGCAATGATTTACAAAACATTGAAATTGCTTGCTATGATCTTATTGATTTAGCAGGAAAAATTACTGTTGGTTCCAAGAATCATTTAAACAAATACGAACAATACTTTAGCGAACACAATACCCAACCTTCTAATTTCTACAACGTCAATGGTCAAAATGTGTACAGTTTTGGCTATGAACTAAAAGTTCCATTTGACGTTAAGACAATTAAAGTCTTTAAACTATTAAGCATTGGGGGTACAAAATGATTAAATGATGATCATAATGAAACCCTAGTGCGCATTAATGCAATTGCCTTTGCTGATAAAGCAGAAGCTGATGCATTCATGCAATACGATAAAGAACGTAAAGAACGTGACCACCGTAAAATTGGTGATGATTTAAAAATTTTTAGATTAGATCCATTGGCTGGTCAAGGTTTACCATTATGATTACCACGTGGGTTTGCATTGAAAGATGCACTATCCAAGTTCATTAATGGCGTGGAATTTAAATACCACTTCACTCCAGTATCTACTCCTATTTTAGGTAGTGTTGATCTTTATAAAACTAGTGGACACTATGCTCACTATAAAGACAACATGTTCCCAGAAATTACTTTACCTGATGGGGAATCGTTAGTTTTACGGCCAATGACCTGTCCACACCACGTGTTGGTGTATCGCAGTTTCCAACCATCTTATAAGGATTTACCAATTCGATTAAGTGAAGACTCAATTTTGCACCGTTACGAAGCAAGTGGGGGTTTAACTGGTCTTGAACGGGTTCGAACAATGGATTTGGCTGATATTCATATCTTTGCTCGCCCTGACCAAATTAAATCCGAAATCAAGCGAACTTATGAAATGCTAAAAGATATTCATTCCGTTTTAGGAATTGAATTCTGTAGCGTTGATTTATCTTTACACGATCCAAAAGATAAAGCAAAATTCTACGATAATCCTGAAATGTGAAAGAACGCTGAAAACCAATTAAGAGAAGCTCTTAAGGAATTAGGTGTTCATTATAAAGAAGAAATTGGGGAAGCAGCTTTCTATGGTCCAAAGATTGACTTCCAAGCTAAATCAGCTTTAGGTCATACTGTAACTGTTTCTACCATTCAACTAGACTTCTTACTTCCAGAACGTTTTAAATTAACTTACAAAGATAAAGATAATACTGAAAAACGCCCAATCATGATTCACGTTTCTGCAATTGGTACTTATGAACGGTTTGTGGCAATTTTACTAGAACAAACTAAGGGTAAATTACCTTTATGACTAGCACCTGATCAAGTTGTCATTATTCCAATTAAACCTGAATGAATGGATTATGCGTTAGAAGTAGAAAAACAACTTCGTGAATTTGATATCCGCACCACTATTGATAACAGTGAAGAACGATTATCAAAGAAGATTCATGATGCTCAAACTCAAAAAATTCCTTATCAAATTGTGATTGGTGAAAACGAAGTTAAAAATAAAATTATCACTGTACGTAAGTATGGTGAAGAAGCAACGAAAGAAATGAAGGTTGATGAATTCATTTCAATGTTGCAAGACAACATCAAGCACCACACTAAGTAGTTTGATGTAATAAACCAAAAAAGATTATTTCCTAAGTTGGAGATAATCTTTTTTTCTATCTTTGAATTAATTTAAAAAATGCTCTTACTTAATTTTATTAATTTAATTATAATTAATAAAGTATGGTCGTTAAAACAAAAAACGTTAAACAGGAATTTAAATCTGAAATTACCCGGTTAAAAAGTACCAAAGCGATCTTGTTTTTGATCAATACTTTTTTTTGAAAAAATAAAATTGGTCCTATCATTGTTTTTTTGTTTCCATTTTGTGTAGTTTTGCTTTGTTATTTAATTGATATTCCTACCAAACAAGACTACACTGCTTTTGCTAGTAGTAACATTTTGTTTGTCCCCTTGTCTGCTACCCCTGTGCCTTTGTTTACTGCTCCCCTCTTGCTAGTTGAAATTAAAAAATCAATTTTACTAAAAAAGATTGGGCAAGCCCACATTGGGGCTTTTTATTACATGGTCATTGCTGGTACTTATTTTGCATTACTGTCATTTTTATCAGTTTTATTGTGCGAAATATACTGGCTAATATTCATGAACGTGCATATTGTTGATTATTTCAATATTCAAGATGCTTTTAGTGTTTTTTATGCAATTGTTTGCTTGGTGTTAGTTTCAATCAGTTTAGGACTATTAATTGGTACAACTTTAAAAAACCCAAGTCCAATTCCAATGATTGGGATTGCAGTCTTATTTATTTCTTTTATTTTAAGTGGTACGATTGTTCCGCCTGGAGATTTGGCAAAAGTGCAAGCAATTAAATACATTAATTTATTTTCACCGTTGAACTATCCACTTACCTTAGTCAACATTAACTATTATTATTGAACTACCTCCAGTCATAACATATTTATGGTAACTCATCACTTCTTAATTTATGGTTCAACCTATCCATTTCCACACCCCAAGAATTTCTGAGAGTTTTTAATGGATTATTTGGAACCTGCTACTTATGTATCTTTTTATGATCCATGACAAAAAATTTTATGTTTGATATTCCCGTGGGTGATTGTGCTAGGATTTAACCTAATTAGTTGAAAGTGCTTTTCTTGAAGTGCACGGTAATTATTACATTAAACAAAGAATTATTAAATTATTTATATAATTATTTTTAAGGATAAAAACTAAGTTTTATGAAATCAAAGATTATTAAAAAATTATCAATTAACTTTGAAAAAGAAATTGTTGCTGATCAAGTTTACCTTGATCGGGATATGATTCAACAACACCAAAAACAATTAATGGAAGCATTTAAAGATCTTCCTGAAAATGAAAAAATTAAGAAAGTTAATGATGCTTTAAAACAAATTCTGTTAAAAAATACTTTCTTTAGTAAAATTATGGAATTCATTGGCCCTTATTATGAATTTGACATTGATCAAGACGAAGTAAATAAAATGAAGGATGTGCTAAAGCCATTATATCCAAGTCGAACTGATGAACAATTAAACGTCATGGCTGAACGGGAAATTGAAAAGGAATTAATTTATGATGATTTGCAAAATCAATTCCATTTGAAATTAACCCAAGAACAAATTGATAGAGCTTTAGCTGATACCCTAAAACAAACAGGGGACAACATCGAAAACTTTAAGAAGGATGAACAACGTTATATTCAATTTGTTAATTTTTTACAAAATGAATACATCACTGGTTATTTACTAACTAGATTCCCATTGCGGGTTAATCTTCCTTTTGATTGAAATACCCAAGAAATCATGTTATTTAGATTACCCCCAGGCGTAGTTCCAGCACAAGTAAGACCAAATCCTAATGATCAAACTACTGCTGCAAGTAATGATGCTAAAAAACCTGCTTAAAGATTAGAAAATAAATAAATTAATTATTTTTAATTTTTTTTAGTATAATTTATAGCATACAAAAATAAAAAAGAAGTTAATAACACTCACCTTGTCATCCTTGCTGATGCACTAGGTTAAAACAAAAATATTGAAAAATATATGCTTTTGGAGAAGTAACTTTTTGTTATTTCCCTAAAAGCTTTTTTTATGAGGTAATATGTTCGCTCAAAATAGCATTAACAACAAACCACGAAGTATTAATAACAACAAATACAACAATTTAATTAACAACGAAATTAAATTTAAAGAATTCACTTTAATTGACAGTGATGGACAAAATCTTGGCATTACCAAGCGAGACGTTGCGTTACGATTGGCACAAGATAAGAACCTTGATCTAGTGCTTATTAGCAATAAAGTTCCCAACATTGTGTGCAAGATTATGGATTACGGCAAATACGTGTACGATCAACAACGCAAAGCCAAAGACAATAAAAAGAATCAAAAGAAAATTAAAGTTAAAGAAGTTAAAGTAAAACCAACCATTGGTGATAACGATTTATCTTGAAATGCTGATCACATTAAAGAATGAATTGCTGATGGTGATGTCGTGCGAATTGTGGTTAATGCCAAAGGACGCATGTTAACCAAAAAAGAACTTATTTATGATGTTTTTAATAAGTTATTAGCTTTAGTTGGTGATATTGTCAACGTACGAAGTCCGCTTAAAATGGTGAGTCCGACTGCTTACGAAGGCATCTTAGAACCAAAGAAAGGAAAATAAGATATGAAACTTAAAATGAAAACTAAACGTGCGTTTGCTAAACGTTTTCATGAAACTGCTAGTGGTGAACTAAAGCACAAACATGCATATCGTTCTCACCTTGCAAGAAATAAAACAACTAAACAAAAACGTCATCTAAGAAAAGATAGCATTATTTCTCTATCTGACAAACACCGGGATCGCTATCTACTACAAGATAAGTAAAAGGAGGTAAAGACACATGAGAGTAAAAGGTGGACCTGCTACAAGAAATCGTAGAAAAAAATGATTAAATCAAGCGGAAGGTAGTTTTGGAACTAGACATATTTCTTACCGGATTGCACGTCAAACTGTTATTCGGGCTGGTCAATATGCATTTGCTAGTCGTAGAGCAAAGAAAACCCAATTCCGGGAACTTTGAATTGCCCGCATTAATTCTGCAGTAAGAGCATTAGGTTATACCTACAGTAAATTCATGGCAAAATTGCACGAAAAGAAAATTGATATCAACCGCAAGATGCTAGCTGAATTAGCCTTCAATGATTTACCTGCTTTTAACACATTAGTTAAGCAAGTAATGGCTTAATAACTAATCACAAATTAATAAAAAAGGTATGGGAGTTTAAGCTACCATATCTTTTTATTTAGTTAATTTATAAAGTATTTTTCTAATAGTTATCCTTTTAAAAGTTAATTAATAAAATATAATAATTACTAGTAATTTGCAAAGGAAATAAGATGAATTACGATAAACAAGAAATCTTAACAAAATTAAGAACTGCTAAGAACCTAACTGAATTAGTAGAAATTAAAAATAAGTTAAGTAAACAATTAATTGATGATTTGCAAAGCCAACTAGCAAAAGCTAGCGATGTTCAAGAAAAAAGAACCATTGGAATGCAAATTAACCAAACAAAAGTCTTTTTACAAGAAGACTTTATTACTGTTCGCAATGAATTTGCTAAAACCAACAATAATGTTCACTATGTAGTAAAAGATGCTACCGATACCCTTGAATTTGGTCGTTTTCACATTTTGGAACAAGTTAATGATGAATTATTAGGCATCTTCAAAGAACTTGGTTTTGATATCAAGTGCGGGGATGATATTGTTTCAACCTATTGAAACTTTGACGTGCTAAATATTCCTGAAACTCACCCATCAAGAGCCATGCACGATTCTTTCTTCTTTGATCCACTAACAATTTTAAAAACTCAAAATACTTCTTATAGTGCATATTTCACTAGTCTTGTTAAAGAAAAACGCAATGATATTCGGATTTGCTCTTACGGACCTGTATACCGTAAGGATGATGACGATGCAACGCACAGTCACCAATTCATGCAAATCGATATGATTTGAATTAAAGACAAATTAAATATTGCTAATTTGAAGTGAATAACGGACTACATGCTAAAGAAATTCTTTGGTAACCAAATTAAGACGCGTTACCGCTTATCATTCTTCCCATTCACTGAACCTAGTTTTGAAGTTGATATTAGTTGCTTCAAATGTCATGGTAAGGGTTGCCCTACTTGCAAGCACAGTAGTTGAATTGAAGTAATGGGGGCAGGAGTAGTCCACAAGAATGTAATTCGTAACTTGGGACTAGATCCTGACAAATACCAAGGCATTGCCTTTGGTTTAGGCGTAGAACGCTTTGCAATGTTGAAGTACCAAGTCGAAGACATTCGGAATTTCTATGCGAATGACTTCAATTTCTTAAAACAATTCAAATAATTGGAAAGAGAGATAATAAATTATGATTATTTCAAAAAATAGCATGCTTCACTTATTTAAACAAATGAATGTTGACTTAAGCCAAGTGCCATTAGCTAATCATGAATGAATTAATGCATTCAGTTCATTAGGAATTGAAGTTGAAGAAATTCATAGTTGTAATTTAAATGAAGATGATTACAGCGTGGTTAAAGTTGAACTTTGTTATAACCACCCAAAGTCTGACCACTTACATGTATGTAAAGTAAACGATGGTAAACAAACATACACGATTGTATGTGGAGCACCTAACGTTCATACTGGTATGTACACCATTATGGCAAAATTAAACACTGTAATGCCAGACGGAAGAATCATTGAACCACGTGAAATCCGCGGAATTAGTTCTTGTGGAATGCTTTGTGGTTTATTTGAATTATTCCCAGCAATTGCTCCATACATGCTACCAGTTGATTGCAAAGGTATTATTGATCTTGAAGAACAAGGTAACATGGATGAACCATTCCACTTAGAAGTAGGAGCAAAAGGTTGAATTAAATATTTGATGTTGAATGATGATATTTTTGACTTAACCTTAGCAACCAACGCTGGTTATTTAAATGGTTTATTACCAATTGCCATTGCTTTACTAGCATACTGAGATCTAAATTATGAATTAAAAGTTGAAAAAATTATTGACAAGAATATTGACAATGTTAAATGCACTGATGTTTGTGGTTTACTTCAATTTAATGAAGAAAATGCTTTACCACAATATAGTACTCGCATGATTCTTGCTCACAACTTTTTAAAAGCAGATAATTTAGCTGATGCATATGCCCTAAAGTTATCCCATTATTTTGCTTATAGTTTCATTCCCCTAACTTCGAGTTTAGATATTAAAACATTACACGTTATTAAAAGTGAACGGGAATGCTTAATGAATAATCCAACTGGTAACTACTATGCTATTCCAAAAGACACGTTGTTATTATTATCAAAAAACCAAGTAGTTGCGATGATTGGAGTATTAGCAGATGCTAACTTCACTCCTAAATTTGAAGAAAAAGGTTTCTACTTATTATATGGGGACGTCAACGCATATCACATTGGCAAAATTTTAAAAGAAATTCAATATGATAGTTACAACGCAAGATTAGCAACCAAAGCAAGTTCATTCTGATTTGCTAATCACTATATGCGTACTTTATTCCCAACTACTCAAGCATGCGTTCCATACATTAGTGCATACGTAATGAAACCATACTTAAAACTTGCATGTACTTGAAAAGAATTGTTTGCAAAGTTAACAAGTTACAAAGACTTTGATGAATCTAAAGTAATTCACCAATTAGATTTATTAGGTATTAGTTATGATTCAGATGAAGATTGTTTCTACATTCCACCATACCGCACTGACTTTGACAATGACAATGATCTGATTGAAGAAGCCCTTCGATTTGTGAACGTTAACTTATTAACTCCTGAACCAATTACCGCCCAATTAATTGGTGATTCTGATACTTATGTTTATGATAATGTTAATCGCGTTCGTACTTATTTAGTTGACCTTGGTTGTTATGAAGTAAAGACGTATCGTTTAACTTCCAAGAAGGATTTACACCAACAATACCACAGTCAATACAACGACGAAGAACAATGCTTACTAAACCCAATTAGTAGTGAACGTGAAGTAATGAAACACACTTTGTTCTCTAGTTTGTATAACGTTGATCAAACCAACTTTAGTAAGAAGAATTACCTAGTTAAAAATATCTTTGAAGTAGCAAACATCTACTGAGAAAATAATTCTCATACTTCAATGATGCTAGGAGCATTATTTGACACTGATATTAGCATTAGTGATAATAAGATTATTGGGGGCAGAAATTTAAACTTAGGTTTAATTTTCAACTTATTACACCACATTGGTCAAATGATTTGCCACACTACCATTCAATTTGAAATTGATGAAGACGATCCAAATGAACAATTTGTTCGTTTATATAGCATTCGCTATGAAAACAAATACCTTGGTTACATTGGTATTGTTAACAAGCAATTTGAAAACTTTATCATTGAAGTAGACAACGCGTCAGTGTACTATCTAGAATTGAATCTAGAAGCATTATGTGATATTGCTAAACAAATTGAAAAAGAAGAATACCACGTAGTAGATAAGATTCCAAGTATTACCAGAGATATTAATGCAACAGTAGCAAAAACTTTTGATGCTTCACTAATGTTGCACCAACTACGCAAGGAATTACGCAGTAAAATTCAAGGCTTTGGTGAAATTACAATAAGAGATGTTTACATGCCTGCAAATGAACCAACCAAAGTTATTACTTTCAACTATGTCATCAATCCAGTAAGAACTTTAACTAAAGAAGATATTGCTGCTATTGATGAAGAAGTAAAGAAAGCTATCGATAATAAATTAAACTAATTGTAAAAAGTGAAAAAGTTAGAATTCCAAGACGAAAGAGATAAGTATAAAAACCTTAAATTAACCTTTCATGATGCTTTAATTGCTAAGCAAATATTTCATTACATTCGGACTAGTTTAAAAAAATATGTGACGTACTTGTTTATTGCGAACATTTATTTTGTGTCTAAGCAATTAACTCTCATTTATCAGCAATGTGAAGGAACAATCTGAAGAGGTTTTATTAATAGTTACATTAAGTACTGACTGCTCATTTATTTAATTCCATTGTTTGGACTAGGAATTGTTTTACCAGCTGCACTAGTAAGTGTAATTTATCTTAAAGCATTTGACATTTGGTTATCATGAATCGTGATTGGATGTTTATTTACGTTGTTTATTTCGCCTTATAGTATTATTTTAATGAATTATTATTTTGAAAAAAATCTAACCAAAAAGTATCACAACCAGTTACAAAAAGTTAAAATACAATAACAAGAAATTATCTAGGATTTAATTGCCTAGATAATTTTTTATAATCTTGAAAAATTTTAATATCATCATTTAAAAATTAGTGTAAAATATAAAAAATTTATCGTTTTGATAAAATCAAAAAATGTTGAAATTTAGTCAAAAAAAGAAAGTAAACAACGTGCCAATTGATCCCAACGATCCCCAAGAAAAGTCCAACTGAGTAGGGGTAATTAGTATTGCTGTTTTAACCTTTGCTTTAGGAATTGGTTGATACATCCCCGGAGGGATTGCTGTACCGTTGGTTGCAACCTTCCATGGGGTTAACGAAACCAACGTTGATTTATCATTAACGATTTACCTTGTAGGAATCATTGTGGCATGCCCGTTGGTACCATTGTTCTTTTATAAAGTAAACCGCAAGTGAATCATTGTTGGTTCAGCGTTAGCTTACGGGGTGTGCAACATTATCATTGGGGTAAGTGTTAACTTCCCAATGTTATTATTTTTTCGATTTGCAAGTGGGGTATTCCACGGAGCCATCTTTGCTGTTTGTACAGTGGTAGTTAGTTCCCTAGTACCTAAGAACAAACGGGGTGGAGCAGTTGCATTATGCTTTACTACCGTGTTTGCTTCTACTGTCACATTAGTTCCGATTTTTACTTATACTTCTACCTTAGGATTACCAACTACTAGTGTGCATGAATTACTAACCAAGGATTTAGTTTTCTTAAACCACTACCGTGAATTAGCCATGTATGCTCAATATTGAAGATGAGCATTTATCATTACTGGAATTCTTACTCTTGGGTCAGGTGCATTAATTATGTTCGTGATTTCCAAGAATATCCCAATTGCTGGGGGTAATAAAAATCCTTGAAAACAATTATCAATCTTCTTATATTACCCATTTGATTTAGCCATGATTTTTGGCTTACTCATCTTTTTAGCAATTTTTATCGTTTATCCTTTACTACAAAAAGAATGAGTTGCTGATGGGGTAGGAGTGATTGCACAAGCTCCGCAATATTTAGCTTTACTCCTAGCAATTTACGGGTTAGCAAGTACCACTGGTAACCAAGTTGGGGGATGATTTGCCAATGGTCGGACTTTCCCTAATCTTTATTATTTAGTGCTAGGAGTCATTGTAGTTACTATTTGTTTATTAATTTGTGTGGGAGCTAAATCCCCTGGAGCTATTTTTGCTTTTACGATTATTTTGCCTTTGGTTGCTTATACAATTTTGCCAAACATTTACTCCATTTCTTTACCATTAGCTAGATATCATGATAAAACAGATGCTGTTGATTTAGAATCAGGTTTAACCATGTTAATGATTGCAGTAGGAGGAATGATTGGTACTGCTATTGGGGGACCAATTTGCACTTACCACACTGGAGCATTAGTAGGTCAATACAATTCAAATAACTTTTATATTGTATGTATTATTGTTTTATGTGTTTGTGTGGTTTCGTTCTTCTTATTAATTCCCATCCACTGGTATATGCACAGTAGTCATATTGTACTAACCAAATATAAATTTTACGCAAACGTATTTAAAGGTTTTCCAATTATTCTAGATGAATATACTCCAGCTGAAGTAAAGCAAGCTGCTTATAAGCAAAAAGCATTAAATCCAAAAACAAGGATTTGGGAAATCAAGCCAATTTTGATTAAAAAGCATGTTCAAAGTAAAGAAAATAATAGTTAGGTTAAGTTTAACTTAACCTTTTTTTATTAATAATTAAATAAGAAAAAATTATCGTTAAATCTTATTTAGTGTTATGATAAATAAAATATGTTTAAATATCATCATTTAATTAAAAAGTCTTCTTTTAATCAAAACCCTGACTTAAATAACAATCCTAAAAAAACCAATGTGATTGGAATTTTTAGCATTTGTATTTTTACTTTTTCTTTAGGGATTTGTATGTTTATTCCGGGTGGGATAGCTAATCCTTTAATTGCTACATTTAATAACGTCAATGAAAGTAATGTTAATTTATCTTTAACCCTTTACATGATTGGTATTATTAGTGCCTCGCTTTTTGTTCCACTCTTGTTTTTTAAATTAAACCGTAAATATATTTTGGTGTGGTTAGCAATTATCTTTTTTATTGGTAACATTTTAACGGGATTAAGCGTTAATTTTAGCATGCTCTTAGTCTTTAGATTTATTACGGGTTTGTGCCATGGAGCAATGTTTTCAGTGGGAGCAGTTGTTGCATCATCATTAGTTGCTAAAGATAAGCAAGGTAGTGCAGTTACTATTTGTTTTACTGCATTATTTATTGCTGGATTTACCTTGGTTCCTTTATTTACTTATACTAGTTCATTAGGATTACCAAAAGTAGGTGCTACTTTATTTCCGCAATCTTTTTTAGTTACTTATCGTTCTTTACCAATGGATAGGCAATATTGACGATGAGTATTTTTTGTTACTGGAATCATTGTTGCCATAAGTGCATTACTCATGCAATTTTTTATTTCCAAAAATATTCCGCTTAAAGGAGGCCAAAAAAATCCTTGAAGGCAATTATCAATCTTACTTTATTATCCTTTTGACCTTTCCATGATTTTTGGTTGCTTAGTTTTTTTAGCAATCTTTCTAATTTATCCTTTATTACAAAAAGAATGAGTTGCTAATGAAGTGGGAATTATTGCTAATAACCAGGAACTAGTTGGAGTGTTAGTAGGATGTTACTGTTTAGGAATGATGATTGGTAATCAATGAGGTGGACGATTCTCGAACGGTAAAACCTTTCCAACAGTTTATTACATGCTTTTATTAATGATTATTGTGGTGATTTGTTTAACTATTTGTGTTGTTTTTAAAAATCCAATTGGGATTTTTATTTTCACTATCCTAGTCCCTACTTTTGGGTATGCTGTATTACCAAACACATTTGCGTTGGGAATGAGTCTAGGTAGGTACCATGATAAAACCGAAGCAGTTGATTTGGAATCAGGAATTAGCGAATTTATGATTGCAGGGGGAGGAATGATTGGCAGTGCCATTGGCGGACCCATTTGTTCTTACCACACGGGCGATTTAATTGGTAAATACAATGCTAATAATTTCTTTATTGTGTGTATTATTGCCATTGTAGTTTGTTCGGTTGCTATTCTTTTTATTTTGCCAGTTCATTGGTATATGCATAATAATCAACTAATTAAGAATAAAGTTAAATTCTATGATCGCATTATTAATCAATTACCATTTCTTTATGATGAATATGCTTCAATAGAAGTAAAACAAACTATTGAAAATTTGAAGCAATCTAATCCACACCGCAAGGTAATTAAAATAAAACCAATTTTTCACCGCAAAATTGCTAATAATGAAAGTGAGTAAAATAAACATTCTTGGGTAATCATTTTTAAAAGATAAAATAATTTTTTTAATTTAAATGATGTTAAGACAAAGAGTTTATTATGTTTAATTTGCATCATAAAAATAGAAAAAATAATTTGCAAGAAGCAAGTGATCCCTTCACGGGGCAAAAGAAAAGTAATGTAATTGGTCTTTTCAGTTTATGTATTTTTACTTTTTCATTAGGAATTGGATGGTATATTCCTGGAGGAATTGCTAATCCCTTAATTGCAACCTTTAATAATGTTTTTGAAAGCAACGTCAATTTGACATTAACTTTATACATGATTGGGGTTATTTTAGCTGGACTTATTATCCCGTTATTTCTTTATAAAGTTAATCGTAAATATATTTTGGTCTGGTCTGCTCTTATTTTTTGTATTGGGGACATCATTATCGGGGTTAGTATTAACTTTAGCATGCTCCTAGTCTTTCGTTTTATAACGGGATTATGTCATGGTTCAATGTTTGCAATCGGGACAGTGGTTGCTGCATCGTTAGTACCTAAAAATAAAAAAGGAAGTGCAGTAGCAATTTGCTTTACAACGTTGTTTGTTGCTACTTTTACTTTAGTCCCATTATTTACTTATACTAGTTCAATTGGTTTGCCAAGTGGAGGAGCACTATCATTTACTCCTGCTTTTTTAAATTCGTACCATAAGTTACCAATGTACCATCAATATTGACGCTGAGTATTTTTTGTTGATGCAATGATTGCAGCACTAAGTGTTTTTTTAATGCAATTTTTTATTTCCAAAAATATTCCGTTACAAGGTGGACAAAAAAATCCATGAAAGCAATTATCAATCTTACTTTATTATCCATTTGATTTAGCCATGATCTTTGGTTGTCTTGTTTTCATGGCCATCTTTCTAATTTATCCATTGTTGCAAAAAGAATGACGAGCTGATGAAGTTGGAATAATTGCTAATGCTCCGCAATACTTAGCTTTATTGTTAGCAGGGTATGGTTTAACTACAACGTGTGGGAATCAATTTGGTGGGAGGTTTACTAATGGTAAAACATTTCCTAACATTTATTATTTAATGATTGGTTTAGTAGTGATTTTGATTTGTTTAACAATTTGTGTGAGTGCTAAAAGTCCCATTGCAATTTTTATCTTTACTATTTGCATCCCAATTTGTGGATATACGGTAATTCCTAATACTTTTGCCATTGGAATGAGTTTAGGTAGATATCATGATAAAACTGATGCAGTTGACCTTGAATCGGGAATTAGTGATTTTATGTTAGCAGGAGGTGGTATGGTTGGTAGTGCGATTGGTGGTCCAATTTGCACTCACCATACTGGAGAATTAGCAGGTAGATATAATCCAAATAATTTTATTATCGTATGCGTAATTGCAATTGCATTATGCACTGTTTCCATTTTGTTCATTTTGCCAGTGCATTGATACATGCATAATAATGAGTTAGTAAATAAAAAATACAAGTTTTATAACAAACTTATTAATTGTTTACCCTTTGTATATGATCAATATGCTTCAAGTCAAGTAATTGCTACTGCCAATGAAATAAGAAAGAATAATCCACACCGTAAAGTCATTGAAATAAAACCATTATTTCATAGAAAAGTTTCATAATATCTTTCATCAGATAATAGGGAAGTTACTTCCCTATTTTTTATGCTGTAAAGCATGTTTATCAAATATAAAATAAAACTATGAATAATAAAAAAGAATACAAATTATGGAAATAAATTTAAGAGCAACTATTAATAAAGCAATTGAAGTTTTTAGTAAAATTAACGCAAGTTTTAATGATAATCAAAAAAAGCAATATAAGGAATACATTGATTTAATTAGTAAGAATTTATCTACAATTGAAGCAGTTGAAAATAAAACTATTGCGAATATTTCGTGAGGTCATTACATTAATTTAATTGCTGATGCTAAAGAAGCATTATGAAACATGTGAGAAAAATTTGATAAACAATTCTTAGATGCTAATTATGCATCTTTGTATGAATTAGATAAATTATTAAGTGCAATTTTGTGTGATAAATGTGATTTAAAATTAACGGAATTAAATCAATATTACAATAAATTGTCCAATGATGTTAAAAAGAAAGTTGATGATTTAGTTAAACACATTAAATTAATTAAATGTGTTCTATTTGATTTCATTGGTTTTTGTAATGAAGTCACAGTTACTGATTCCAAAAATCTAAACGATGCTAACATTCATAAAGAAGCAATTTTATCCGCATTAACTGATGCTATTTGGGGATGTGAAAACGATGAAATTGCTATTTATGAAGAAGAAGGCTTTTTGGTTGATGATTGTGACGAAAAGAAAAAGAAACCTAATTAATTATCATTAATGCTTTTCTGCTTCTTATTTAGCAAGACATTTCATTCAAAAATAAAAGAAATTTTTATAATAATTTAAGAAGTATCTTTAATCAATTAAAGATGAAGAAAGAGGATAAATATTAATGAATATTAATCCAATAAATGTTATAAGAAAAATTCAAGGTAAGTTAAATGCAATTGTAAATGCTTTAAGCAAAGAACAATTAAAGCATTATCAAAACACCTTTGTCTGTATTAATCAAGATTTAAAAGTAATTATTGATTGTGAACAAGGCACAATTGAAAGTTTAGATTGACGTAAATATTGTCGAACCTGTTGGGATGTGTTTAACAAATTAAATACGGTTTATTCCCATATGAATAAAGACTTCTTACACCAATATGCTTATAACTTTATTTACATATATAGAAACGTTGTTTTGTTAATTGATAATCAACAAGAACTTGAATTAAAACAAATGCATCAATATTACGATAAATTAAGTGAAACAAACAAAAACAAGGTTGACATTATTAACAACTATGTTGAAGGCATTGACAATGTCAAAGATTATTTTTTTGATTTATTATCTAAATTAACTATCATTGATAAAAAAGATGAATTAACTGCCAACCTTGATTACATTACTATTTTGTGCGAATTAGCCCAAATCCGCAGCGATTTAAATTGCGGTAAACTTGATGTTTATTTTGATGAATCATTTATCCCCGATGAAGTCCCTAGTGACCCAATAAAGGAAAAAGATCAATAATGGTATTAGGTAAAAAGAAATATTCTACCAAAATTAAAAAGCCAAATTCAAGTGTTAGCAAATATTTATATGATTTATGATTTACAGTGAAAATACAATTAGCAAAAAAAGACTTGAGTGACTGAAACGATCCTTTTTTCATCATTAAATTAAAAATGTTAATGAAGTTAATTGATTATCAATTAAAAAAAGATGAAATTGCTCGCATCAAATTTAAGAAATTAAAAAGTCATACATTAGTAAAAGAATTTTTAAAAATTAAACACCACAAACTTTTAAAAAGGCGACCAAAAAGAGCAATTACTACTACAAAATTTGGTAGGCAAATTTCTCCTAAAACAATAAAAAAACCCCATTATAAAGAATTAAATTAATTGCTAAATTTTCTTGCCTAAAAACAATAAAAATCCATTCAAATAAAGTAGATGATTAATTCATCTATTTTATTTTCATAAAATGTAAATTTTTTATTAAAATTTTATTAATATATAAATAAATAAGCAATCAATAAAACGATGTGCAAGCAATTTTTGAAGCAAATATGTGATAATTTAAGCAATAAAGAAATTTCCTTTAATTTCTTAAAATTTGTTCGTGTTATTAATTGTAATAAAAAAATGCTTTGTGCTTTTCCAATTTTGGTTGCTTTTAACCAAGTAAATTGTTTATTTATCAGTTATTGTACATGTTCTTCATGTTGAACTTTTCTGGCAAATAGTTTAACGTGAATTATACTACATCATCTTACTAAACCAAATGGTTTAATTAGTATTAAGTGCATTAACTTATTGCTAACGCAAATTTAATTATTACAAAATAAAAAAGGCAAGATTAGCCTGAAATACTTTTAATATTTTTTCTTTGAATTTCAAAATTAAATCAATACGGTAAGGTGTCCTTCTTATGAATAAAAATAATTCTAATGTTTCATTAAAAATAACAAATCCAATTTGCTATCATTATAGTCTTGTTTGGATTTATACATCAACTAACAAAGCATGCAATTCATTAGTGCAAATTAAGTTAACTAATGCTGATTTTAACTTCCTTGCTTCAACCTTAGAAAATAACTGATTTTTTATTAAAGATTACTTAAATAAAACTAATAAAGAAGCAAACAAGCATTTAGTTTATTGAACCATCCTTAAAAATAAATGAGGACAAAATATTAGTAATAGTGAATTAGTTAACTTCTTAGCAAAAAATAATTTACATCCAGTAAATTTAAAAGACCAAGGAATAAATGATAATGATTGATATCAAATTAACATTAAAGACGCTATTAATTTGATTGATAATTTAAAACAAACCCCTGGTAATTTTGATTTACATTTATTTGATAAAAAGTTTGAGTTACGACCTGATCAACAAGAAGCAATTCAATTAACCTCTTATTCTTTCATTAATGGGGGTAAGCAATTCTTATGGGCATGTAAAACAGGATATGGTAAGCAAACATGTGCCATGCATTTAATTTTACAATCATTAGAAAACAAACTTAACTTTAAGAAAATCATGATTTGCTCTAATAAGGTTGAAGCATGTGACGAATGATTTAATGCCTTTAAGAAAAGCAAAATGGGATTAAATGGTTTCAAGTTTTACAGTAAAAACAATGGAAATAAACTAGAAACTTTATATAGATTAAATGAAAGTAAAAAAGCAATTTGCTTTTACAATTTACTGGATTTAAGGTCAATTAATTTCTCAAATGATGATCCATTTAATAGTGATGTAGTAACAAGTACCAAATGAGATTTATTCATTATTAATGAAGTTGATGAAGGTACCAAAAGTATTTTGCCAGTGCCAATTAAAAAAGCTTTAACTGCTTTTTTTGTTAATGCAAAATGATTACATTTGGCAGATACTGCTTATAAAGTTCTTGATTCATTTCATAAAAACCAAATTTTTACTTGAAGTTATTTAAAAGAACAAGAAGCAAAGCATCAAGAAGAAAATAATCCTAATAATCCATATAAAATTTTTCCTGCTATCAAGCAATATTTAATTAATGTTGCCCAAGATTTAAAAATTGAATCGGAATTAATTAATACTGATAATGATGATAATGGATGTTTAAGATATTTATTTGCTACGAAAAAAGTAAATGATGAATATTGCTTTGAAAAAGAAGAATTAGTAAAAAAATTCCTTGATTTATTAGTTGACAAGAACCATCCTAATTATCCATTTGCTAACGCAATATATAGACAATATTTTAAACACACTTTTTGGTTTGTGGCTAATATTGCAGTTGGTAAAGCATTGTGTAAACTCTTAAAACATCATCCCATCTTTAGTAATTATGAATTAGTTGATATTACTAATACTAATATCAGCACAGTCCAAGCTAAAAAATTAATCACAGAAGCAATTAGCAAAAATGAGTTTACAATCACTATATCTTGTAAGCGATTAGTACGAGACGTGATGATTCCCCAATGAACTGCCATTTTATATTTAGCTGCTAGCATGGCAACCTCAGTGATTGCTTACATGCAAACAGTGTTACGAGTGCAAACTCCATTTGCTTTAGCAAAAGATGATGGATACAAAAATACGGCTTATTTATTTGATTTTGCACCCCACAAAGCAATTATATTTCGCGAAGAAGTAGCAAAATTACAACAAGTGCAATCTTCCCTGGACTTTATTAGCATTATGCAAAAAAGTTTAGAATACATGCCAATAATTGGTTGCTGTCGATACGGTTTTTCTCCTTTTAATGTTAGTGTTATCAATGGCGAAATTCAAGCATATTGTCACCCAATTAATCACAATAAAGTTAATGAAAGAATTCCTTTAATTGGCATGTTACAAAGTTTAAAGCATAATTCAATTCTTGATAATAAAGAATTAAATGATGCTGACATTGTTATTGTTCCTGCAAAAAAAGAAGTTTTAGAGCAACAAAAAGAAAAAGCATTTGAAAAATATATGCACGAAGAAGTGCAAGCTGAATTAAAGGATACTGCAGCCAAAACAGAAAACTTCTTTAAACGCGTCTGAAAGAAATTTATAAATTGGTTAGATAAGATCTTACCATAATCAAAAAACCAATATATAAAAAGTAGATGGGTATTTTAATGCTCATCTACCTTTGTTTATTAATTTAACTTATTATTAAACGTAGTTAATCACGTTTAGGTAATACCAATTACCTGCATCACTAAATCAATTACTAATGCTATGATAGTAATACAAATTGTTACTATTAGTATTAACCATGCTTAATAAATATAAACTGTTGGCAGGATCATTAGTTTTATTTTGTTTTAGTTCACTAAATGAATAGGTGTTAGTAATTGATGAACTATTAGTTCAATTGTTATTTCAAAGTGATTGTAAAGGACTTAAAACGTTATTAAAACTTATCACAGCAAGATAGTTTGTTCAATTTGCAGAACGAACAAAATTATTATAAGTAATACTTAACTTACCATTATTACTATTAACTCAACTATAACCCCCATATCCAGCTGGATTACTGGACAATGAATTGCTGATTGGAATTAAAGTAGAAGTGATATTAACATTAGTTTCTTTAATATCTACATCAAACGAAGCAGTTAATGGTTTTGTAACCCCTTTAGGGTAACTAGTAATTTTTACTTGTAAATCATAACTTAAGGTATTATCTTTATAACTGCTAGTTAATAAATGCCAGGAATTAATCGTGGAAGCATCTCCCTTAATTAATTGATTATTATCATATTCAAAGAATTGTTGTTGCAATGCGGTGTTAATTAAAGAAGCATAATCATTTATATTCTGAGTGCTCTTAGTATAGTTTGTTAATGCATTATTATAAGTTCAATTGTATGAATCATTAGCATCATCATAAATGGGATTGGAAATGTAGTTGGTGTTAATATAACCAAAATTGTAAATATTTTGGTAGCAAAAAACTTGGTCTTGACTTAAAAACCAGTTTGATAACAATAAATTGTTGCTACTAAAACTGATTTTGTTAGTTCCTAAACTTAATGCTTTTTGGTATGCATTCTTGATTTGACTTAATTGATTACTGATGCTTGCACTTGGATCAATATTTGCTGGACGTGGTAATCATTGACACACATTGCAAAGCATTCCAAAGTCAGCAGTACTAAATGCTGCAGTTACATTCACATTATTTAAAAATGATGAATTTGGTGATAATTCTAAACCATTCTTACTATTAGTTAATTGCAAAGCACCATAATAACAGTTACCAATTTTGCTTAAAGTTTTACTAATGCTTACATTATCTCATTCATATGTATTAGTAAAAGTTAATATTCCTTTGTCATTTTTATCAGTAATGCTATAAGTAACATTTGCTTTAATAGTAGCAGTATTATCACTATTAATGGTGGCAGTAAAATCCTTAATATTAAAATTAGTTGTTACATCAAAATATGGATTAGTAAAGTTTTGGTTACTAAAGCCAAGGTACGCACTATCTAATCCTTGGACAATCATGTTTACTGGCAAAACATTAATTAATACTTCAGCCATTCCACTTTTATTAATGATTGTTTGCACATTATTTTTAAAGTAAGATAAAGCACTATCAGTTGTCCAACCATTACTTGATGAAACAATTGGAGCTTGCACTACGCTTTGGTAAATTTCCATGGCTGCATCATAATCTAATGTTTTGTTACTTACTGCACCGTCAGAGCCAAGTCCATCATATACTGAGCTACAACTTATTACACATGCAGGTACAATTGCACAAACACTAGCAATTCCAACGATAGCTAACGTAATTTTTTTTCATTTTTTCATGATTATTTCTTCATCCTTAATTAAATGTATTTCTTAATTATTTTAAATGAGACCTCTTTAAATTAATTAACTTGATGAGTTTATTAACAAAAAATGGATGAGTTATCTCATCCATTGTAGATCTAATTATTTTAAAGAACTAATTCCTTTAATGCTTGCATTGTATAATGGTTGAACTAAAGAACTAGTGTTACTATCAAGAATAATTGCTGGGTTATTAATGTTATCACCAAGTATTGGTAAGCTACCAAAAATAACTCATTGCGTATCATTAATGTCTTGATAAAATTTGTTTGCTTGAAGTGCATTTGTGAGCAAGTTAGTACCATTGGAACTTTCAGCAGTAAAACCTCAGAAATAAGAATCCATACCTGGAATTGACGGATAACTTTCTGGTTGTTGATAAGCATATCATTCATTTTTGCCATTTTTTGGAAATGAAGTAATGACATTAGGTACTAAATTATTATTAACTTGCATGTTAACTGTGACTTGGTTATTTGTTACACTTCATCCAAGTTGGGTTCCACCAAAGGGGAACAACCACTTAATAATATCACCTTTATTTACCGTAATATTTTCTGGATTCCCATAAGCAGGCTTACCATTGTTATAATTTATTAATAACAATCCATTCGCATTTTCAACTATAGCACTTACAGTTACCCCATCTTGATGGTTTTTTGTGTTTGTTCAAGTAACTTGAATGTTACCTAAATCAATCGGGGAAACCGAAACTCATTGTTGATCAGAAGCAGGTTTAGTGTTTTGCACAATCAAATAACCATTAGCTCATGCATTTACTTGTTGCATGAATGGACTATTTCCTCCTTCTCCTTCAATAGTAAGATTAATGTAATTTTGAATTAAAAGTGGGAAATTATAAGTACTTTGTAAAGAAGCAGGAATGTTATCTAAACCTAAAACATCATCATTGTATGATGTATTAACTTGAATTAAATTAGAGTTATAAGTTCGGTTATTACCAGTTAATTGGGCTTGAATTGGGTAAACTCCAGTTGGCATATACTTATAGGTAAAAGCATTTTCGTTATTAATTTCATTACTACTTAAAGTATTTCATTGGTTAAATGCAAAACGTTGGTAAGTAATTTTTCAATTACTTAAATTACTTGTTAATTCATCATTTGGAATAGTAATAGTATCATTGCCAAATTTTGCAGTAACAGTGGTAATTAACTTTAAGGAAACATCAGATGCAGAAGTGATGGTGGAGGTTTCGTTATTACCATACGATAAATTAACTGCAAGGTTGCTATTATCTACAGTTAAACTTAAATTATTACTTTTATAGGTTTGGTTAATTGCTTCCAAATTACTTTTTGCACTCGTAGTTGCATTATCCTTAGTAATGCTTCAAGCTCAATTAACACTAACACTGTATGTATCACTTGTTAAAAAGTAAGGAATGGCATAAGTTGAACTACTAACTCCTTTAATTACAGCACCATTTTTATATCAGGTATAAGTAACATTATCAGTTGTAGTAATGCCACTACCTTGATTAATTGCTGGATGGGTAAAATCTGCAGTTAGTGTGACTTGGGAACCAAAAGCAAATTCATTGGTAGCAATTTGCTTTCCTACTGCATTCTTTGTTGTTGATAAACATGCACTTAATCCAACCGATGGATTAGTAATATTTGTTGCAATTACGTTTGACTTGATGACATTGTTATTTCCTAAATTAATTTGGGCTTGTAATTCGGTAGCATTTTCAATGACATAACTAGTACTTCATGCTTGACTACTAGATGCATCATTAGAACTAAACACATCAAATTTATCATTGCTTAAAGTACCAAATTCAATTTGATAGTTGAAATTAGTAAAATCACTAGCATTTAATGGGATATAAGTTTTATTATTATCAAAACTTACTTCCAGATTAGTAGTTAATGATTGATAACCAAAATTAATAATTTGGTTATTTTTGTTTAAATCTGAAGCATTTAAAGCAAATTTAACATTGCTATAGTCAACATTTAAATTAATTGATTTATTGTATGATAAAGCTCCACTAATTGGTGTTGATAATGGAGCTTTTGTTTTGCTATTTATTATTTGGTAAACATACGTAATAGTTACACTATAACTAGTATTTGCATATAGTCCATTAACGGTGTATGTATTATTGGTAGTAGTAAACGTTTTGCCATTTATTGTTCATGTATACAAGGTACTCATAGTTTGAACAGATTGATTAGCTGCTAAATCAAAAACTGGTTGTGCAAAATTAGCAGTTAAAGTTAATTTTGATCCAAATGCAAATTTATTATTACCTAAATCTAAACCTTGGTTGGAAGTGTTAGTTGGCACAGTTGAATCAAAATTAATATTACCATCAGTTTTTACATATCCGCAAACATTAATCGAATTCGAAGTAGCAATTACTTGTTTATTTTGAACTAAATTAACAACAATTGGGTAACTTTGTTGGACATTTAATGTTGATGTTAAAGAAGCAGTACTGTCAAGAGCAATTGCACTTGGCAAAACATCATTTGCACTTTTATTACTTGGCAAATCAAGTTCTTGGTATTGCAAAAAATATCCAGCAGGAAAATCACTAGTACTTAGAGCAAGTTGAGCATTAGCATTCGTGCCAAAAACTGCATAAATATTAGTTTTAAATGTTTGCGTACCATAATCAGTAATGGTACTATTTTCATTATTGTCATAAGTTAAATTAACATGCAAATCAGCATTATTAACCGTTAATTTAATTGAACTACTGACCGTGTTTTGAAAAGTATTAATTGTTTTAGCTCCATCAGTAATCGTAATTGTATAAGCAACGTTAACTTGATAAGTGGTGTCTTCATTTAATAAGTTAACAACATAACTATTACTGGTTGCTCCTTTAATTGGGTTGGAACTACCATTAGCAAATCAAGAATAGGTCATGCTGATGCTTGCTTTTTGTCCACTAGTTACTTTCACTTTTGGTTCATTAAATTTAGCATTTAAAGTAACACTTGAACCAAAACCAAATTCATTAGTTTGGTATTGAATTCCTTTTAGACCACTTGCTGAAGGAGTTACCATCGAACTTAAAACTGTACTTCCAACTTCAGGAGTGCTAGCAGAAGTTGTCGAGGATGAAGTTGAACTTGAATTAGTTGGTGTTGAGTTAGTAGTGCTAGAAGATCCACATGATACTACACACGCAGGAACAATTGCCAGGATTGATGCAACCCCAATTGTTCCCATGATAATTTTGGTAATTTTCTTATTCATTGTTATTTAACTTATCCCTCTTATAAATTATTGTTTTAATTATTTTCAATTGCAGCTATTCCAGCAATACTTGCTTGATATAAAGGGTTTAATAAAGAAATACATTGACTAGTTAAGGTGATATAACCAATTTGCATATTGGAACTATTAGTGCTTACTAATGGAAAATCATTATAAAGCAAATAACTGGAATCAGTTGGATTTAATTTAGTATAAAAAGTATTACTATTAATTAAACTAGCTAACGCATTTTGACCACTGCTGGTAGTTACTTTATATCCCCAATAAATATTCGAATTACTAATTGATGGATGACCATATTGGTTTGTACATGCTCAGTCATAAACATGTCAAGAAGGATTATTACTAGATCCATAGTTGTAAAAGACATTGTATGGATAATTAGTAATATTTCAATTGACATTACTTACTTGACCATTAGTAATCGTTCATTGTAATGCTCGCATGCCTCCAAATGGTAAAGTTCAACTAATAACATCCCCATTTGGAATTAATAAATTATTGCTAGTTGTATAAGCATAATCTTTCTTTTGTCAATTACCATAACCAAGCAATTCTAAACCTTTATTGTTTGCTACATTTACTGTCGCACTTACCATTAATCCATCAGCATGATCTTTAGCATTGATTCAACTAACATTAAAATTAGTTAAATCACTGGCATTAACTTGATTATAAGTATTACCACTAGTTGCTTCAATGAACATATATCCTTGACCTCAACTATTAACAAGTTGCATAAATGGAGCATTATTACCATCATCTTTTAATGATTGTTGTATATACAACAACATTAACGAAGAATAACTATAAGTGCTTTGTAAAGAAGTTGGAATTGTATTTAAGTCTAGGACGCTTCCATCATAACTGGTGTTAACTTTGAGCATGTTACTAGTTAATAAAACATCACCAATTTTTAATTGAGCTCTTAATGGATAAATACCAGTTGGAGTATATGAGTAATCAAGATTTTGAATCGAATTTGCTGAAGTATTAGTAGCGTTAATTTGGTGTCATTGATTAAAACTATAACGTTCAAAACTAATTGTAGAGCTAGGTAATTTCTTTAAATCAGTAGTACTAAAACTATATAACGCTCCTGCTGGTTGGGTGGTACCATTCCCCTCAAACTTGTATTGTAAATTTACAGCTAAAGTAGTTTGAGCATTTGAAGTTATGGTGCTCATTTGGTTAGCCCCATAAACTAAAGTAGCACTTAAATTACTATAATCAACAGTGACCGTTAAGGTTGTGTTACATGTATAAGTTTTGATTAAAACTTTGGTTGTAGTTGGTTTAGATGAAGCAGTTTTAGATCCACTATCATTAGTGTTTGGACTGTCATCACTGTTAGGATTATTTCCTGCAGTTTTAACTGAACCATCCCCATTATTAGAAGCAGTAGTTGTTAAAACAATATTGGTAGTTTTTGGTGAATTATCCGTGGTACTTGGACTAGAGGATGAATCAGTTTTATCAGTTTTGGAAGAGGAAGATGATGATGAATTTGTGCCAGTTGTAGAATCAGCTTTGCTTGAACTTTGGGAGCCTTCACTCTTTGTAGCGGGTGCTGAAGTGGTAGTTTCTTTATAAACTTGACAAGTTACTACCACTTTGTAAGTAGTAGTACTAAAAATACCAGCAATATTACATTGGGAATTTACTTGGCCAGCAATTAAATCATTTCCAGCATATCATGCATAAGTAATGGTATCACTTTCATCACTTCCGCTTGTTACGTCTGGTGGAGGGGTATAATTAGCATTTAATGTAATCTTTGATCCACATGCATAAACATTCGTACTTATTAATTGCCCTACAGCTTCTTTGGTAGTAGGAGCAGTTAAAAAAGTATTTAAGGTTACTAAACCAGTGGTGTTGATTTGTGGGATATTAGTTGGTGAGGAACTAGTTGATTTAGTATCCTTTGGACTTGAAGAAGTGGTTTTACTTGAACTAGTAGATGATGTTGTTTTACTAGATGAAGATGAATTAGTAGTGCTAGAAGAAGAACTAGCTGGGTTTGGAGTAGTTGTAGTTGAACTATTGGTACTACTACAACTAACAATGCCAATGCCTGCTCCACAAGCAATTACACTAGCTCCTAAAATTCCTAATCACAATGACAATCATTTTTTTGCTTTTTTCTTCATAGATTATTTTTCTCCTATTTTAGTGTTTGTAAGAACATTGGCAACGTGCTTAATGAAGCAATTGCAAAATTATCATAATTAACTTGGATATCAGTACTATTTACAATTTCATTACCAAGTAAAATGAAGTATTCATTTTTTGCATGTCCACTTTTGCGCCAAAAAGTAACATAATTCATTTTTCAATATTTTCAACTTGGATTATCACTTAAATCATCTTGTTCCATCACAAAGTGATTGGTAAGATTAAATTTAAGTTTACCCCGTGTTACTCTAAACATTAAATAGTAGATACTATTTGATTTAATATTTGCAACTTTAAAGGCATAGTTAACCGCAATTTCCATGCGGTTAAGAAGGTGGTGGTTATACCATCCATCCGTAGGGATTTTTTTGGGAATTGTTAGGAGTTTAAAACCACTTTTAGTAATAATATTTTTTACTGCTTCTAACCCATGGTCTTCAAGTTTGATTAAATCAGTTTGATCATCAATTATCATGCAAGTTCACCCCCTAAATTTGATTGCTCTATTTGTGTTTAATTATATTTAAGGATACAAAAAAGATTTTTCCATCTATATTTTATTAAAGAATATTGAAAAGAAGCATTTGCATTAAATAAGATAAATTTCCTTAAAACAAGTAATTATTTTAAAGAATTATAGTTAATTTGTTAAAATAGCAAATTTTCAATTTACTTTTTTGTTGAGTTAATTATTTATTAATCTTATTACGTAATTTATTAAAATAGAATAAATATAAGAAGGATTAATTTCAATGATTAATAAGCCTAATCGTCCCCATGATTTATATAAAGAACTTCATTCGTATGCAGTTGTTACCTTTGTTCTTTATTTTTTAATCATGTGTTTAGTAATTTGTGTTATTGTTTCGTGTGCTTGCTTAACTTCGCAATCAATATTAGCACAAGCTAACTATGATAATGCAACGACTGCTGAAGCACAAGCATATTGAAACAGTGTTGTTTATTCATGCATTGACGGAATTGCTGCTGCTTGTGGAGTGTGCATCTTCTTTATCCTTGCCTTTGAAATTTGTGCATTAGTAATTAATATTATTGGTGTTGTCAAAGCAACCCAAATTCCTCTTGAAAATCCTCATCGTTCTCCAATTTTTGTAATGGAAATTGTTACTATAGTACTTTCATTCTTCATTGGTTTACTTGCCTGAATTCCTGCTGCTGTTTTAGTAGCATTTACTAGCAAAGCCAAAAAAGATAATAACCAACCAACTGCAAGTCTAGAACCAGTAAACAACCAAATTATTTAATGACAAAAAGAAGTAGGTGAACAACTAAATTCACCTACTTTTTTATACCCTATCAATTTGTTGTAATGTATTGATCCCAATATTACCAAAATAATAAGCATTGATAACAATAAGAATGATGATCGCAATCAGAATCGTAACAACCAGCATAATCATGCCTAATTTTGCTAAACTACTGCCTTGTTCTTTATAAGTTTTTTCGTTCCCGCTACCGGGAAAATAATACCGCAAATCTTTTGATCTAGTTTGTAAATCTTTTTTTATTACTTTGGGATCAGTTAAATTCTCTGCTGGATCTTTTACTTTCATTGATTTTTTATAAAGCACAATGACAATTGCAAGGATAATGGCAAAAGTAACAATTAAGATGCTTAATACCACATCAACAACAATTACAAAATTCATTCCTGATAGTTTCCTTTAGTTTCTCGATTATTATTTTATCTAAATACAAGGCTTCTTAATAATCATTAAAAAGTGATTCAAGTATTAAGAATGCATCTTTAAATTTATTGTAAATTAGTAATTATTTATAATATTTCCATAGTGATAAAAATTAGGAGAATTAAATAATAATGGAATTAAAAAAAGAATTACGCAAGTTTGGGATTAGTGCTTTTCGTAACATTGGTTATTTAGATGAAAAACCACACCAAGAAAATCTTACTTTAAACTATAGTCTCGATAAAGACTATATTGGTGATTTAGTAATTCTGATTGGCCCTAATAATGCAGGTAAATCAAATGTACTAGATGCCCTTGAATGCTTTATTAATAACAAAATTAGCAATCGGGATAAAAGTGATACTTTTATGAATGCTGAGTTGCGAAATCCATTACTAAATTTATATACGATTAAGGATGGAAAGAAACACGATTTAAAAGCCACTAAACATACTAAACAACGAAAAAATAAGCCAAGTAGAAATGAAGAAGTTGCATTTGATTACAAAATGTACATAGACGTTCATCCTTTAACTGATTCCAAAAAAAAATCGAAAAGGTTAAGAATCTTTTTAAAGAAAATAGAATTAATTTGTTAACTAATAAAGATTGCACATTGGAAGATTGCTTAAGAGCAATTAGTTATTTAGAAGATAATTTCGATGATCCCACTTTTGATGCTGAAACCGTGCTTGGTACATTAGAAACTGAATCCTATTTCAGTCATTTTCTTGATGCATATGATGATTTTTTAGATGGTGATGAAATATATGCAATTGTTCCAAATGATTTAGATCATGCTAATGAAAACGATGGTGAATTATTTAAAGATAGTTTGAGTGTTTATTTACCAAAAATCATTCGTTATACTGAAGATCATATTACGAATGATGATTTAAATTGTGATGCAGATGACATCAGTAACAGTAAATTCTTTAATGCATTGTTAAAAATGATGGGAAGCGACATTAAAGAATTAGAAAACACTTATGAAAATTTGAGAGACTCACGTTTTTGTAGGTGTCGTGTAAATGACAACTGAAAATATAATACCAAAAATTAAAAAAGTGATTCAAATATTTTAATGAGAAAGCAAAACAAGTTAAGAAAATTTTATTTCTTAACTGTTTGC
>JAFPYV010000012.1 GCA_017394375.1 bacterium | reverse complement strand
TATCCTTATTTGAAATGTGTTGATATTTTTCAATTTTTAATGATTCATCTAGTGGGTATACATATTCATTATTTAATTTGTCATAATAGCAACGACGTTTAACATCAATTCAATGCTTCTCATACATAAATTTTCTTTCTCGTCTTAAAACATAATCATATCTTTTTTATCGTATGTTAAATACCAATCAAAGTCTTTTTGAAGCAGCATTTTCTTTTGTGGATCTTTCTCATTTTCTATTTCCTTGTTAGTTTTTTTATCTATTGTTTTTACCATAAAATTGCTCCTTTTTTATTAATCATAAACAATTATAAAAAAATGACAACCATTTTAGTTGCCATAAAGTTAATTTTTGGAGACATATACAATTTTTTATGTCTACCTTTTAAAAAAAGGTTTAACTAAATAACTTAACAAAAGGAAAGATAAATAATTTTTTAATAAGTCACATTTTAATTTATTTTTAAAACTTACCTTTTTTATTTGATTCCAATTAAACTCATTAAATTTCTCATGAAGAATTTTGCAATATTTGTTGTGTCGATCATGCACTCAAATTAAATGTCAAAGATGCATTAACATGAATTCTGGTGAAACGTTATAACAATTATTTTTCTTAAGTGTTATTATTATTTTATTTAGGATTTCTAAGATTCTTAAAGCATCTTTAATAGTGCGGTCATAACTACTTGATTGAATTAATCCAGAAGGATTAATAATATAGTGATAATAGCAATTAATGAATATAAAATTCCTTGCAAAATTTGTCATTAAATAGAAATAAGGTTGATCTTCATATATATTTAATTTTAAAAAATTACAATCTACCTGTTTAAGAATAGAGAACATTTTTGTATACACATATTTGCTAATAAAAATTCCTGTAATAAAATACGCTGTCATTAAATTAATCATATCACTAGGAACTTTAAGACTTTTATATACACCTTCGAAGTCAATAAATTTTTTAACACCCATAAAAGATTTGCGAATAGTCCTTATTAAATCATAGTTAGTGTACTTTGCAAATTCAATAAATAAATTATCATCTACTTCATCATCATCATCCATAAAAAATATGTAATCTGCAGTTGCATTATCAGTAAGTAAAATGCGATTAAAAAATAGTCCTTTATTTTCTTTATTTTGAATTAAGAATAATGATGAATATTTTTTTTGCAAATTCTTTATTTTTTCTACACTGTTATCAGTGCTTAAATCATCAATTACGTGAATAATAAATCTGATATTGCTAGGACATTCCATTTTATATAAATGATTAATTAATTTTTCTATATCATTTGCACGATTGTGACATGGAATTAAAATATCAAGAGTAGTAACTTCAGTTTGTGCCATTATTAATTGTTTAACTCCTCATAATTAAAATAACATGATTAAATGTTAAAACATTATTTAAATAAATACAAAAATTAAAAAATTTTAAAAGACTCACGTTTTTGTAGGTGTCGTGTAAATGACAACTGAAAATATAATATCAAAAATTAAAAAAGTGATGGGACACATAAATTTTTGTATATGTGTCTTTAATGACAACTGAAAATATGATATCAAAAACTAAAAAAATAATCATGATATTTTTTAGGATATAACAAAATCAATTAAGAAGAAAATTTCTTAATTTTTGCACAATTTTTTTACTTAATTATCAAAAAATTAGAAGACTAAAAACGAGAAATTTTTTTGGATGTAATTTTATAAATAGTGACTAAATTGCTAGCTTAAATTTTCATTAAAATACTACCATGCAATTAGCTTGCAGCATTTTGATAAAAGTTATTTTAGAAAAACATCTTCCAACATTTCCAAAATAACTTTTAACTAATTGTTG
>JAFPYV010000046.1 GCA_017394375.1 bacterium | reverse complement strand
TGATTCATTTGCTGCTATCAAAGATAAACTTGCTGGTTCAATCGTTCATACTGACCATGGTGCAGATTACACATCAAAATCATATCAAAACATGCTTCGCAAGTATCACGCTACTCAATCAATGTCACGAGTTGGAAATTCGCTTGATAACCGTGATATTGAATTTTGATTCAGTATCTTTAAAACTGAATTAATTTATCGGTTAGATATTAAGAGAATGTCATTTGCCCAATTGAGACAAGCAATTGCTGATTACATTTATTATTACAACAATGTACGGATTCAAAAAAAATTGAACTGAATGACACCAGTTCAATATAAAAATCAATTATAATAAAAAACACGAAATTTGAATTTTTGTCCAAATTTCATGTCCTAGTTTATTTAATAACTATTGTTTTGGATGTAATTATTTAATTAATCTAAATTTAGGAATGGGAATTAATTATTTATTTTATCTTCTTCATTTGATTCAATATAGTGGTGTTCTTCTAAATATTGGCAAGCAATTTTTGCTATATTATATTTTGCTGTTTTATATGAATTTGATGTAGTTGTAAATGATTTTAAAATTTCATTATTTGCATAAATAGTTACTTCACACATTACATCACATCCACTTTCACATTTATTACCATTAGTGGGATTATAAATAGGATGGAGATATTTCTTATCGCTATTATGCTTATTTGTTCATAATTGTAACTTACTAACATAATCTGGGTGGGTTTCATAATAGTTATTCATTACTTCGCTAAAATGGAGAAGTTTGGAAATAATTGGAATGAGAATTTCATTATTAAAATTACTATCAAGTGCAATTGCACCAATTAATGCTTCAAAATTTCTTTCTTGAACTTTCAGACTTTGTTCGTCATGTTGTTTTAATTCGTTTTCTTCTAATAATCAAGTTCAATTTAAATTAAGTTCTTGAAAACATTTAGCTAAATATTCACCGTTGGTAAAATTTTTTTCTATGTTGGTTAATACACCTTCAAAATTTTGATCTTTAAAATATTTGTTATATTTAGTTTTAAATTGTAATAATTTTCAATATTTTGAATTTAAGTCATCTAATCTGAAATATTGAACTAATAATTTAACGATTGCTTCACCAATTAATTTATCACCAATAAATTCAAATGGTTCATTATTAATAAATAAATCATCAAGATTATTCCTTCGTTGGGTAAATGCTGTTCTTAGGTAACAAGCATTCTTAAAAACGTAGTCAGTTAATTCTTTAATTTGATTTGTCAATTCACTTATTTTTAATTCATCTTCCATATATTATTCCTCTTACTAATTATTAGAAGATAAATATCTTAAATAGTTTAAGCAAGCATTCTTTTTGGCTTCTTCTTTACTATTGCCAACTCCATTAAATTCGTTTTTATTATTAGTAGTAATAACGCATGTTCAAACTAATTCATGGTCTAAGCCAACTTTGCTATACGTAAATGAAGGAAGTCCGATTATTCCTAATTGCATTAATTCATAGATTTGAGAGATTGGATTTTTATTCGGATCAATCACAACCTTTTCTTTTTGGTTAATTAAATGATATGATTTTAGCAATTCATAAATTTGTTTTCCCAATTCTTGCTTAGCTTCTTCCTTGTTTTTCTTGTTATTAACAATAAAGTGATGAACTCCTACTTCCGGAAGATTAATATCAAATTCATTATGATAATTTCAAATGTTTTCATTATTTTCACTTTGTCAATCGTCAAAAAAATCTAAATCCAATTGATGTTGATCGGCTCATTCTTTAATAAGGGAAATATAGTCAACGTTGTGAGTATAATAATTTTCAAAGTATTTATTTAAATCAATTAATTTATTCGCTACTTTTTCAATAGTTTCTAAGTTATAGTTGCAATCAATTGTAACTGCACCAATTAATGCTTCAAATAAATCTTCTTTAACTGATTTTTGTTCACTAATATTTTGTTTAATATCACCATTGCCAAGACGAAGAAAACAATATAAATTCAAACTGTCAATGATATTAGCAAGGGATTGCTTTTGCACAAGATCTTTTTTGATTTGAGTAAAGATGTCTTCTTTTGTTTTCTTGGATGGCAAGTATTTTTTCTTAAATTCATTTCAATTAGGATTCGATTCATTTATACCTAATCAATTGGTTAATGCTTTAGTAACAACAAGATCAAATGACCGATCTCCTACAAATTCTAATATTTCATTATCATCGTTATTCTTTTCTGTTGGATGTTCTTCTTTATAACTTCTTCTAGTGAATGCTTGTAATAATAGATTTGGATTTTTAAATTGATAATTAACTAGTTGTTCAATTTTAGATTGATTTTCTTCTAATCATGTCATATTTTATATTCCTTTTTTAAATATATATCTTGTCCAAAGGGATACAAAAACATGCTAACTATTACTTTGTTAACTTTGTAAGTACTATTAGTATGTAAATAAATATTGAATACTGGATAAATTTGTGAATTGAATGGTAAATTTAAATTACTTGTATTGGCAACTTAGCAAGATTCATAATTACGCATATGTTACAAATCTTTCCAAATTGCAAGTATAAATACTTTATATTCAGCATTTAGCTTATAAATCAATTCAATACTTAATATTTACTTATAAGCACTTCTTTGGACAGTTGTATTTTACCTTTTTCTATTTAAATTGTTAAAAAAAGAGCAAATTATTTAAACCGGGACATTAAAATTGAACAATAATTCTTTCAAAGAAAGGAAGGATTACTGTTTTTTATGCCCAAACAATTAAAGCCAACTCAATGAATAAAACTATTCAGATTGTATGAATCTTTAGGTACTCCAACAGTTTGAATTGAGTATGCAAAATATAAGAGACTAACTTACTCTAGTAAGGTATGATTTATCATAAAATACAAAAAAGTATTTAAATCACAATAAGGATATGAATGCGTTAATTTCAATGAGTGGTAAATCACCTAAAAAAGGCACCAAATCAGGCCGTCCAAAAAAGGATCAAACTAAGCATGAAATTTGAAAGAAATTCATCAACCAAGCAGG
>JAFPYV010000045.1 GCA_017394375.1 bacterium | reverse complement strand
GTTGATTTATTGCGATTTATTTTCTTTGCAATTTCACTGATTGATAGATTTTCTTCATTGAAGAAATGTTGAATTAAATTTCTTTCACTTTGACTTAAATGTGCGTATTCCATGATTAATTAACTTTACCACTTTTTTTGTGCAAAAAAAGTGCAATAACTCCTTTTAGAGTCGTTGCACTTGAAATTTCACTTTAGGAAACTACCTAGGAAATCTAGATAGTTTTTTAAATAGATATTTATTTAATGATAGGAATTAATAATTATTTTAAGGAATTAGGAATAGCGAATCCATTTGCGATTGCTGATGCACCAGTTAGTTTGGCTGCAGTTGCTGCAGGAAGAATAACAAGAGGAGGGGTCACATACTTAAATACTTTTAGACCAACATCTGCAAATGTATCACTGCTAGTGTAATATGTATCATTTAATGTTTGATTATTTAAAGTAAACACTACTAAACGCGTAATAATTGGTTCATCAAATTGTTCAGTACCAAGAATGGCACCAATATTAAATTTCAATGGTGCATACGCAGTGTAAGAATATTGCGATTGAGAAAGTGAAGTATTACTACCAGAAATGAAATCACTAATATTTGTATTGTAATTAAACGAAATGTTAGAAGTTAGATAAGTTTCATTTACGGATTTACCATTTAAAGTAACTGTTTCATGTTTTTGAGAGTATTGGAAATCACTACCAATACCCGCATTCTTAGTAATTGTACTTGAATTGTAAAAATTACCAGCATAGTATCAATACCAACTTTCAGAAAATGGATGATTATAAATATTAATTGGAGTTCCATCTACAATTGCTTTACCAATGTTATCACCATTTGATGCTCCGTTTTTGATTATTGGATATGCTAATTGAGTAGGCATAAATGGAATATATTTATACGTACTACTATTAATCCCCTTATCTTTGTATGAATTAGAATTTAATCATGCATTGTATACAGTTGGCCAAGCAGTTGCACCATCAGGCATTCAAGTTTCAAACATACTATATAGGTTAGGGAATCAACTAGCATAAATGCTTCAATATGGATTACCAAACGTTGCAATTTCAAGGAATTCCCCAATGATACCATAATTGTTGTTAATGATTTCTTTTTTATCATTAAAACTGTACATACTAGTCGAAGTAGTAGGAGGAATATTTTCAGAAAATGTTTGCAAATTAATTCAAGAAGTAGACATGGATGGATATGGTTCATTATTTTCAGTTTTACTTAAATAGTAGATACTTGAGTTAGGATCCAATGATACTACATAATTGTCATATCCATTAGCAGGCAATACATAAACAGTTTGGTTTAGCCGATCAAAACCAGCTTTAGTTGCATCAGCCGTAGAAGTACTGCTTGGTGGTGTAATAGTTGCATACATGTTTGAAGCAATCGTAAAGGTAAGTGGACTACTTTCTCAAATTACATTCAAATCCTTTGGTTGTAATTGACTTGAGTTATCAGGTGAAGTAATAAAAATATTATTATCCGGTGTGTAGAATAAAGCAAATTGAATAGATTCATTGTTAGTAATTGGAAAATTACTTAAATCAAAACTTGTTGCATTATATACT
>JAFPYV010000044.1 GCA_017394375.1 bacterium | reverse complement strand
TTCAAACTGTTGGAGTACCTAAAGATTCATACAATCTAAATAGTTTTATTCATTGACTTGGTTTTAATTGTTTGGACATAAAAAACAATAATCCTTCCTTTCTTTGAAAGAATTATTGTCCAATTTTAATGTCCCAGTCTAAAGTTCTCATATTTTTTGTTTGCTCCCGAATATTGAATTAGATAAGAATGTTAGGCAGGAAAATATTTTTTTGTATTTTATCAAGTTGTATAAACATTTAATTGTTTCTTTTAGCAAACAATAAATTTGTGTTTACGCAATATTAAAGATTCCTAATTTTCTTTTTTAAGATCAACAGCACATTTTTGCAATGATTTAAATAATTCATCATGCAAAAATTTAATTATGTTGACATTATTAATATTTGGGTCTAATTTGTAAAAATTAGAAAGATATTCATATAACACATTTATGAAATATAAAGACTCTAATATTTTGGAATATATCGATTTAAAATAAACTGTTTCATTTTGTTTTGCAATAAAATATGAGTCATCATATTTTGGATGAACAAAATCAGAAAAAAATTTGAATAGATTGTTTTTGTTTACTTCAGTTATTAGTTTTAAAAGTAAAAGATTACTTTCATTATTGTTACTTTGATATTCATCTCTTAATTTTGAAATCAAATAGACTTCCATTCCTTTAAATGAGTATGGGAAAGTATTTTTTCAATTATCGCCTAATTTATTTATTTGTTCAATATAATTTGGAACTGCATCCAGTCATCCATAATCTAAATATTTACTCTATTGAAAATCACCTACTTTTTTTACAGCATTTTTATATTTGTTTTTAAATTCAATAGTTTTCTTGTTATAAGTATTAAATAACTTCTTTTCATTACGAACTTCAGGATAAAACGTAAATATTATTTCTTCAAAACATGCCTCTAATATAGTCCTTAATTGTGAAAATGCCTCTTCAACAAACCCATTATTCAACAATAATAAAAATGCAATGGTTTTATTAAATATATTTTTATCTTTTTCTGGTGCAGTAGAATTTATTACATGAAAACATACGATTGCAATGCAAAACAAATAAGGATAATAAATAATAGGACTTCCATTTGAATATTTATAATCTTGTAGCAATGGTTCATTTAGAAAAAACATTTCATTTCTTACATCTCTAATACTTATTAATTTTCAAGTTTCCTCAGCAATCTTATTTTTATATTCCTCACTTGTTTCTAATTTGTTTATATCATCCTTCTCTAAATTTCAAATATTAGACTTGTGGATACCAATAATATGTTTGCAAATTATTAAGGTAATATTTGGGGTTGGTGAAGTAACTATTGGATTTATTTGATAAAAAGATTGAAAATTATAAATCATATTTTGCTTAAATAGTGTCCTTCATAACATTTCTTTTAAAAAATCAACATGTATTTGATTAAAAAATAATTTTTCAATAACCATATTGATTATTTCTTTTTCATCATTACTATTCATTTAAATCGCCTATCTTTATACTTTTTATTTTAGTTGATTTTTTTAATTATTATTGTCTTTAAACAATAGAAATTATTTTTTATTATTGATTAAAAATATCAAAATGAATCACTCATCATTAAATAGCAAACAACAAACATAAATGAAATGATCTATAATAAATAATTATGGGAGACATAAAAATTGTATATGTCTCCAAAAATTAACTTTATGGCAACTAAAATGGTTGTCATTTTTTTATAATTGTTTATGATTAATAAAAAGGAGCAATTTTATGACAAAAACAATAGATAAAAAGACTAACAAAGAAATAGAAAATGAGAAAGATCCACAAAAGAAAATGCTGCTTCAAAAAGACTTTGATTGGTATTTAACATACGATAAAAAAAGATATGATTATGTTTTAAGACGAGAAAGAAAATTTATGTATGAGAAGCATTGAATTGATATTAAACGTCGTTG
>JAFPYV010000043.1 GCA_017394375.1 bacterium | reverse complement strand
ATTTTCTATATTTAATTGTCAGAGAATTATTTTTTGTGTGGTACTGATATCGTTGTGGTCACACCTGTTCCCATTCCGAACACAGCAGTTAAGCACAATGGAGCCGATGGTAGCCAGCAATGGTAAGAGTAGGAAAGTGTCGCGCAGTAAAAATGTCTAAGGTTAAATCCTTAGACTTTTTTTATTATCTAATTATTCAGTATTAAAAATCTTTAATTAAGTAAGAAAATACCCAAAATATTTTCCGAAATAAAAATCAAATAAATTGTTAATTAGCAATAATTTTAAGCAATAAACCATTTAATTATTTGCTTTTATTAACTAAAATACTGATAATGAAGATATGTAAAGCAAATAATTTATATTAAAATATGTATATATAAATAAATTATTCTGATGAAAATAATAGCTTCTTTTATTGAGTTGGAATAGTTAGAAAGAAGAATAAAATGACGTTAACGAAAGAAGAAAAAATTGCAATTATTAAACAATATGGTAAGAATGAAAAGGATACTGGCAACATTGAAGCTCAAATTGCAATTTTAACTAAAGAAATTGATAATTTATCTCGCCACATTATCGAAAATAAAAAAGATAATAGTGGTAAGAGAGGACTACAACGTAAAGTATCGGCAAGAAAAGCCTTGTTGGCATACTTGGAAAGAAAAGATATTAAACGATACCGCGATATTATCACTAAATTAAATTTACGTGGTATTGGTACAGTTGAAGAAACTCCTCGAACTGTAAAAGAATAATTTAACCTTCTTAATATTTATTTCAATGACCGAATTATATTTTTTACCTTTAGCAGGTCAAGATGAATACGGAGGAGGTTGCTTTGCTTTAATCATTAATGATGATATTTTTATTTTTGATGCTGGGGCAAAAAAACCATTTCAAAACGCATTAGGTGTTAAGCGTGTATTACCTGATACGAACTGATTGGAATTAAATAAAGATAGAGTAAAAGCAGTTTTAATTGGTAATCCATCTTCATTAACAACTGATGGTTTATTACACCTTGTTAATAAAATTAATCCAAAATTACCAGTTTATGTCACTGAATTAGGGAAAATGTTTATTGAGCCTAATTTTAGTCACGAAATTCATAAGAATGAATCAAACTTTACTTTCAACTTCCATATTATTAATCCTAAAGAACCATTTTATGTTGCATATCATAAATTTATTCCGTTTACAACATTTTCGGGTATTCCACTTTCAGTTGGTTTTATTATTAAAGACAATGATGGTGATGTCATTATCATTAACGACTTCATTTTAAACAATGATTATTCAAAACTTTACATCAACTCATTGTCAGATTTACCATTATTGGCTCACAATGTTAAATTATTAATTGTTTCAGCGGGAAACGTAAGTAATTCAATTGGATTTACTACTCCTAATTTTAAAATTGAAAATTTTATTTTAAATTCAATTCAAAGTAGTCATGGACGAGTAATTATTTGTTTTTACGAAGATCAATTATATTACTTATATGCATTAGCAAAAATGGCACGACAATTGCACCGTACTTTTATTATTTATTCGATGGCAAGTGTCAATGTTTTTGCTGCCAGCATTAAAATGAAACTTTTTAATAGTAATAATTTAATTACTTTACCAATTTCGGAAATTAATAACACTGATAATTCAATTATTGCTGTAGTTAATAAAGTTAGTGAACTTTATGGAACATTAAAGTCAATTATTGCTGAATCAGATAAACATTTAATAGCTAAAAAAGATGATTTATTTTTACTATGTACTGGTCGAATCCCGGGGGTCGAAAAGATTGAAGCTGACATCATTGATGATTACACTAAAGCTGAAATTCCAATGATCAAGATGCCTAGCGACATTTTGCCAATTAAAGCCAGTGTAGAAGATCAAAAATATTTAATTAGATTAGTTAAACCACGGCATGTAATTCCAATTAATGGTTTATATAAAGACTTTGTCAATTACCGCGATGCAATAAGTGCAACCGGAATTAATCCAGAATTAGTACATATTGTTTATAATGGCGAAGTTTTTAATTTAAACAAACCTAATGATAAGATGGAACATGTTGCTTTAACTGAAAAATATGTTGATAATCTGATGTTTGACAATGAAGTTGATTACCCAATCTTATTTGAACGCGAACGAATGTCTACTGATGGTTTTGCCCAACTAATTATTTTGTTTAGTATTATCAAAGACAAGGTAATTTTAGTTAAGTCAGATTTAAATTTAGTTGGTGTAGTTGATAAAAGTTTCTTAGAATCAACTAAATATAAAGAATTATTAAACTTACTTTGGGAAAAAATTAAAACTTATTTTAGTACGTTAAATAGTAAGGATTACGATAATAAGGAAATGAAAAATTCCTTAAAGAAGATTACCGATAAATTCTTAGAAAAGCAACTAAATAAGAAACCATTATTATTAGTAATTATTTCCCAAATTAAAAGTGATGATTTAACCAATGATAAAGCAACTAACAATTAATGAGTTGCAAAGCACAATTACTAAAGCTCAAATTCCAATCCTCATCATCTTTCAAACCAAGTGGTGCACAGTGTGTGCTGCTGATGCTTTAAAAATTGCTTTTTACAAAAAGCAAAATTTAGTGAACTTTATCATCTACAGTGTTGATGTTGATGATAATCACTTATGACGGGAAGACAAAAATCCTTTTTATTGTATTGATGTCGTTCCGACTTATTATGTGTATTTTAACCAACAAATAATTTTTCAAAGTACGGATCCTATTAACATTGGTCAATTACACAAAATCCTTACTAAAATTAATCTAACTAACAAGGAGAGTGCATAATTATGGCAACTAAAGAAAAAGATAAAGAATTAGAATCAAATTATTCTTGAGACTTGGATAGTATTCTTGATGATTATGATCATAGTGTTGACGTGTTATTTAATCAATGGGAAGCCAAACAAAAAGAAATTTTAAAGGTTTATCCTACAATTTTTGATACAAAAGAAAACTTTATTAAGTATTTAAAGTTAGCCGAAGAATACAAAATATTAGATAACCGTCTTGCTAACTACGTATCTAATAATTTTGAAGAAAATTTAGGGGATGCTAAATGCGTTGCTAATAATGAAAAATACAATACTTTAGTTTCTAAATTTTCGATTGAAACTGCTAATTTTACTAACAAGGTTATTGAAAACGAAGGCAAGATTAGAGGCTATTTAGAAGATCCTAAAATTGAAGATTATTCCCGGGAATTTGAATTAATCTTTAGAGAAAAACATCATATATTAAGTGACAGCGAAGAAGCCTTAGTTTCGCAATTAGCTCATCCATTATCGGGTTATGGTGATGTTTTTCGAACTTTAACTGATAATGATTTAAAGTTTGCTGATGCAATAACTAGTGATGGAGTTAAAAAACCAGTTGATAATTTTATCACTGGTTATACTTATTTAAAAGATAAAGACCGCGAATTACGTAAGTCAGCTTTATTAAGTATGAGTAATGCATTTAATAGTGTTTCTCACACTTTGTGTCGGACATTATACTTTAACTATCTAAGTTTCAATTCACTAGCAAAAATTAACAAATTTAAAGATTATATTGCTGCTACTTGTTTTGATGACGAATTAGATGGTGAAGGTTTAATTACCCACATTTATGAACAAGTTGGTAAATACAAACCAAGTTATGAACGATTCAATAAAATTCGTAAACAAATTTTAAAGAAAACGTTAGATTTAAAAGAAATTGAACCTTACGATACCAGCATGGGTGTGGTGCAACCAAAGGAAGAAAACTTTACTATTAAAGAAGTTCAACAAGAAGCATTAAATGCTTTAAAGATTCTTGGTGAAGATTATCTAAAGATTGTTAAAAAAGCATTCAAAGAACGCTGAATTTCCTGACTTCCTCACCCTGGTAAGCAAACTGGAGCATATTCAATTGGAGGTATTCATGGTTTAAGCAAATACTTCATTAGTATGAACTTTACGGGTAAATCTGATTCTTTAGAAACCATTATTCACGAATTAGGTCACAGTGTTAACTCTTATTACATTAATAAATATCAACCAATTTATAATAATGAAAAAATTTTCTATGCCGAAATTAGTAGTACTAATAATGAAGTATTATTAGGTTATTATTTAATGCAAAAATACCGTAATGATCCAGTCACCAAGTTATTCTATTTAGACAAACTAATTTCTAATTTCTTTAACTGCACTTCTAGACAAATTGTCTTTAGTGAATTTGAATACCAAATGAACCAAAAGATTAATGCAGTCCCTCCTCAACCATTTACAACCAACAGTGTCGAAACCACCTACTTTGATTTAATGGTTAAGTATTTAGATGTTAATCCAAAGGACAAAGATAAATACTTTAATGATCCATACTACCACTTCTCTTTATTGACCCCATACCGAGTTTGACATTTTTATGTTGGCAACTTCTATGTTTATAAGTATGCGATTGGTATTATTGGAGCCATCATTAATGCCACGAGAATTTACAAGGAAAGTCTAAGTAAGGATAGTGGCAAAAAACAAATTCAACGATTCCAAGCTTTCTTACAATCTGGTACTAGTAGAAGTCCACTAGAAACTGTCAAATTGTTAGGAGTTGATTTAACTAAAGATACTCCTTGAAAAGAAGCCATCAAGATTGTTGATGGTTGAATTGATGAATACAATAAACTTGCACAAGAACTAAAACTAGTTCCTGCTCCTAAATCTAGCAAAAATTAATTAACCTGTCCATTATTTAATAAATGATTAAAAAAGTTAACCAACCAACTGGTTAATTTTTTTGTTTGCTTTTTGCTAGTTAATTATTAATAATAAAATACTAATATTAATTTAAAGATGAACAAACATAATTACATTATTTACCGGGGTTTAATTATTTTTTTAATTCTTACGAGTTGGTGAATCGCATTTAGTTATTTTTCCCTTCATTATTTGGGTCATAATTTTAGTTATGTTTTTTTATTGTTGATTAATCTTTCGTTAGCAATTAGTATTTTTGTGTTTGATATTCCTTCAATCTATACATATAACAATAAAAAGAAGTTAGAGCAGAATTTACAAACACCTAGGTATTATGTAAAAATGTTTAATAAATTAATTCTTACTACCCGGTGAATTTATTTATTGTGTTTTCCATTAGTTTTAGTGATTGCTTCGTTGGTCGAAATTGTTTGTTCATTTTATTTTGTTTTTGATCTAAGTACTTTAGTTGCTAGTGCAACTTTATTGCACTTAAGTTGATTAAGAAGTACGATCATCACATTAGCTTGTTTTGACTGTTTATTTTTTGTAATTTTTAGTGTCATTTTCTTTTATATTAGTTTTGATCATGTCATTGGGGGTGCTCAAATTAATAACAGTTACTTTAATAATTTCTTTTTGGGTTTTAATATTGCAAACTTTTATTTTGCTAAGAAATCAGAAATTGCGACTGATAAAAATTTCAAATATATTAATTTATATTTATTTCAGAATTCAAACTACTTGGATAAAATTCAAATTAATCAATTATCATCGTTATCTCACTTTAGTAACTGATGCTTTACCCTTTTAAAATTTTTATGTCTAGGAATTTTTTGTACCATTATTGTTGATCTCGTGATGGGAGATTGAACTAGTGTTGGGATTTCAGGAATTTTATCAATTATCTTCTTTGGAACTCAATATTCCTTAATTTATAACTATAATAATTCATTTCGCCAAATTAATCAATTTGGAGGAGTGCAATTTAATAACATTCAAATTATTAATAATATTGAATTAAACTTTACTAATAAGATTCAATTCATTTAAAAAATGCACTACACTGATTTATTTATCATCGTGTTAGCTTATATTTTGCGTAATTATAGTCGTAGTGAATTTGTTGATTTATTAGATAAAAATAACAGCATGTTTATTCACTTCCCATTTATTGGTAATCATTTAAAAATGTTTGTCGAATTTAAGATTACTATTGATAATAAAGGGCAACTTAAATTCATTTTGGAAAAATTTGAATTACTTCAAGTAAATCCTGACCTGAACGCTATGAAAACACATGAAATTTATTTAATGGATTATAAGTTTAGTGAATTTTATGAAAATAAAAGAATGACTAGTCATCATTTAACTGAACCAGAGTTCATTAATTCTTTTCATGAACTGGTTGAATACTATGGAACTTATTATTCCTTACTAAACACCACGTTGACTAAAAATGATGCTTTTATTGTGATTAATAACAAAAACACCAATAAATTAAATGTCATTTATTACAAAGATTTTAAGGTTAAATTTGCTAATCAAGGAGCTAATCACTTAAATCTTGATTTTAACTTAGTGATTGATTACCTAAAAAGTCAACTAAAAGAACTAACTTTGAGTGTGCATGATTTACAAATGGTAATCTATAGCAAGTTCACTTATAATAATATTGATTATTATGCTTATAATTTGTTAAATAAAAACGTCAACAATGACGTTGACGTCTTCTATCAAGAAATAGATCATTTACAAGCTACTAAGCAATTATTAAGTTTTAATAAAAATAATATTGATTGAAAAGCTGTTCTTTAATTTTAAAATAAAGGATGGATTAAATTCATGCAGTAAACTTTGAATTTATTTCAAAAAGTTTGAGTACTAATTCAAATTGATTCATTTACTTGTTTACTAGTACTAATTAAATTATGATATTCATTAGTAACTGTCTTATTTCATTCCCGATTATCAATTAGCAATGCTGTTTCAAAGTTACTATATAATGATCGGTAATCAAAATTAAACGTTCCCATTAAAGTTAATTTATGATCAATAATTAATTCTTTTCCATGCATAAACCCATAATACTCATAAACTTTAATTCCTGCATCAAATAACCGTTTATAGTTAAAACGGTTAATTAATAAAATATATTTCTTATTATCAACGTTTCCTGGCACGATAATTTTAACATCAATTCCAGCATATGCTGCAGCTACTAATTGATTAATAATGTCATCTGATGGATAAAAATAAGGAGTTGTAATTCAGATTCGCTCATTAGCTGAACCAATTAAATTCAAGATAATATCATGAATGGTATTTTCATATAGTAATGGTGAAGATTCCACAAATTGACAGATATTATCTTGTTTTATTAAACTACTAAAATCATATTTGGGGAAGTAAAACTCTTTATTGTTAATAAATTGTTGCTTGATTTCATTATTAATGCTATTTAATGTATACTGGCTTCAGTCATTAGCAAATACGACGTTTAATGAATTAACAATTTCTCCTTCTACCTTCACATTAATGTCTTTTCAATAATTATTGGTTTGCACCAAATTAAAGTAGTCATCGCTAATGTTGCTTCCTCCATAGATAGCTACTTTATTGTCAACAATGATGCATTTACGGTGTGATCTGTAATTAGTTTGCCCTGAAAATGGATTAAACCTAAAAGTATTAAAAGTAGCGATATTAATTCCATGAGTTTTCATTAACTTTAAAGTATTTTTAGGGTTGTTTAATAATCCTCCTACTCAATCATACATAAAGTTAATGACAACACCTTCTTTAGCTTTTTCAATTAACATTTTTGCTAAAACATCAAAGAAAATACTTTTTTTAACAATGTAAGTTTGGATGTTAATAAATTTTTTAGCTTGTTTAATGGCACTTAAAATGGCAATATAAAGTTCATCAACATTATCTAACAAAGTAAATTGGTTGCATTTAGTAATTGGTTTATGAATGCTTAATCCATAATAAAAAGCTTTACGAATACTTTTATCAGTATGATTACTATTAATGAACAACTTGCTAAAAGTATAATCTTCCTTCGTATAAAACCTGGTTGATAAATGACTATATTCTTTTAATTTATTTTTCTTAAATGGAAAGATCCCAAAACTGCAAAAAATAATTAAGCCAATTAAAGGAATGCACATGATGCACACAATTCAACACAATTTATTGTTAATGGTGCGTGATGAATTAAAGATCACAAAGCATACTAAAACGCTTACTAAAAATCAAACAATAAATACAACGGTGCTACCAATTCAGGCATTCCCATTATAGTAAATTAATAGAACAATTCAGGTTACTAATAATCCCACCCCAATTATTCATAATATTCATTCATAGATAATTTTTAATTTTGAAATTGTCATCTTTATTTATTGTGATTTAATTTTATTTAAAAATTTCTTAATAATTTTGAAACTAATTTTTATAATTTAAAAATTATTAAAAAAATATTACTTTTCATATTTAGACTAGTATAATATAAATGTAAATTTTTTAATTCCACTCTTATATACTTTAATATGATAATAAGGAGAAATTTCATGATAAAAGAATTTGCATCAAAGATTGCTTCTAGTGGTGCGTTTGCAATTTTTTTCATTATTTGAGTTCCACTAGTAGCATGTGGTGGTCAAGGATTAGTAGACGCAGCAAACGGTTGAGTTGCATTCCAAAACGGAGCACATGCTTGAATTCAATTGAGTTCTGGTAATTTAGTAACGCAAGTTATTTCTGGACACGCTAATGCCCTACCAAACGGATGAATTACACAAGATACTCTTCAAGTTTGAATGAGATGTATGCAAACATCCTGAGCATTCCTAGGATTTATGCTAATGACCACTGTAATTCAATGAGCTCTATCTGCATCTTTTGGAAAGAAGATTGGACAAGAAATCAACAAAGTTACTCACTTCAACCGCAAAGAAGAAGAAAAGGCTTAATTGAATCAATCTAATTAACAAATAAAAAGTATGAGATAGTTGTGAAACTACCTCATATTTTTTATTTCTCATTTTTGATTTTTAATTACTTTAAATCATAAAATGTATAATTTAATTATTAAGTTTTAATTATTTATTTTAATAATAAAAAATAAAAGGATTTTTTTAAAATGGAAGAAATCAAAGATAAGCCAAAAAAACTAGCACTAGGTTTGGATTTAGGAGTTGCTAGTTGTGGGTGATCATTATTAGATATTACTGATCCTAACAACATGCAATTAGTTGATTTAGGTGTTAGATTATTTGATGAAGCTTCAAGCAATGGAGACACAAAAGCTGCTGAACGAAGAGGAAAAAGAAGTTTACGTAGGCGTTTAAGAAGATTACGTTTTAAAAAGCACAATCTTTTGCATTTGTTTGCTGAATATAACCTAGTTGATGGTCAAAATTTTGATGAAAAAGTTGATAATGCTTGCAAAATCATTGAAGGTGTAGATGACTCAATTAATGTGATCGATCTTAAACTAAAAGGATTAAATGAACCATTATCTAATCAAGAATTAATTATTACTTTATATTCTTACATGCAACACCGAGGGTATTTTTACGAAATAGAAGAAGATGATGCCAAGAAACCAACGGAAGTGCAAAAAGCAAATCTTAATGAAATTAAAGAACAATTAAAAACTAAGTTCCCTTCTCAAATTCAAAAAGAACATCAAAATGAATTTGGGAAATTTATGGGATTAGATGGCAATTCGCAATTTAGCAATAAAGATTGAACCAAGGAAATTGAAGCATTATTTGCTCACCAAAATCAAAATACAGTTACCAAGGAATTTCAAAAGGCATATTTAGATTTATTTAATTATATACGCCCATTTAGTGTTGGTCCTGGTGGTAAAGATTCACCTACACCATACGGACTTTATCGAAAAGAATATGATGAAAAAGCTAAAGAATATAAGATCGAAAAAATTGGTGCTAACTTATGAGATGTGACCATGGGTAAATGCTCAGTTTATCCTGATTTAAATCGTGAATACAAATCAGCTCCTTTAACTGAATTATTTAATCTCGTAAATGATGTCAATAATATCAAAGCAATTTGTGATGGTAAAATGCTTCCTTTGTCTATTGAACAAAAGAAAATATTTTACGCAGAAGTTGATAAATTGTTATTAAAAGATGCTTTAAAAAATAAGACCGCTTCTGATTTAATTTCATCAGCAACTTTACTAAAAATTATTAAAAGAGCATGTAGCAATGATAATCTAGAATTTAAGGAAAATTCAATTGTTGGAATTAAAGTTAGAGATAAAGTTGGAAGTAAAAAGCAAGAAGCTGTTGTTGATTCAACTAAATTTACTTATGCAATTGCTTCTTTCTTACTTGATTGTGGATTAATCAAAGAAAATGATTTGCATCTAATTAAAGATAATCAATTTAATGATGATTTAATTAATAAATTGCAAGAAGTATTTAATGTCCTTGCTAGTGCACCTCAAGATAAGCAAAAACGACTCGAAAATTTAATTGCTTATTTGCATAATAAACATCAAATCGATAATAAGAATGAATTTGCAGAAAAATTAGTTGAATTATTAAAGAGTGGATTTAGTTCTACAGCAAGTTTAAGTAGTAAAGCAATGTTGCAATTTATTGACAATAATTGGAATAAAGAATTGAATCAATCTAGTTATTTTCATGATCAAATCATGGCAAATGTTAAGAAAGATATTCTAAATACTAAATATTTAGCTAAAAATTTATTTAGTAAAGAAATTTTATCAACAAATGCTAAACGAATTTATATTCAAGCAATAAACGTAATTAATAAGATTCTAAAACTTTGATGCTATAAAAAAGGATATCAACTAGTTTCAATTACAATTGAAATGCCTCGTGATAAAAATTCCAGTGAAGAAAAGAAATTAATTACTAAATTTCAAAAAGAAAATAAAGCATTCAAAGAACATTTAATTAAAGATTATGGTCTTTCTGAAGATGATTTAAATAGTGGGCAAAAATTCTTGAAAGCTTATTTATGAGAACAGCAAGATCATTGTGATTTATATGATGGTTCAAAAATTGAAGATTTAAATAAATTACTTCATTCTCCATCTGCATATCAAATTGATCACGCAATCCCTTATTCAATTTCCGGCATTGATTCATTAGCAAATAAAGTATTAACAAGTACTGAAAATAACCGAGCAAAAGGTAATCGGACTCCATTTCAATGATTATCAGGTAATCAATATAAAGAATTTAAGGATCGAGTAATTAAACTATATCAAAATAAAAAAATTGATAGCAAGAAACGTGATTACTTGTTAAGAGAAGAAACTAATTGAGAAGGATTTATTGGCCGAAATTTAAGTGATACTAGATATGGTACGAAAGTACTTTTAAATACTTTACAAGCTTTCTTTGAAAAGAATATCAGCAATAATAAAACAAGAATTATTGCCACCAATGGTTCCATGACTCACTATGCCCGAAGTAATCTATTTGTTGATGCTAATGGTAAACCATTAATTCTTGATAAAAATCGTTTGATTAATAATCACCACGCTATTGATGCAACGATTATTGCTTATTTAGGCAATAACCAAAAAATAAAAAACATTTTAGAATGGTATCGAAAAAAAGAAGATAATCCAAGTTACGTTAATGAATTAACTGATCCAATGACTGGTGAAGTAATGAAATTGGATGATGAAAATGATATTAGGACTTTCTATGGACTAAAATCAAAAGCTACTCAATTACTGGGAGAACAATTAAAACGGATCAATAATAACACTGATGATAAATTTTATGTGAAATTTAGTAGGCCAATTATTACTAGAAATAATTTTGGTTTCTTTGATGACACAATTTATGGATACAAAAAAGATGGTAATCAAGAATATGCCATTTCTAAAATTAATTTATTATCTGAAATTGATGATAAAACGTATCTAAAATGAAAAGAACTATATTTTAGTAATGATACTGAAAGTGCTAAATCATTATTAATAAAAATCAATGATCCAATTTACATTCAATTAAAGAAAATTTTTAATAAACCAGAATATATTAAAACAAGTAAAGAAAGTAAAATTAAACATTACAATCCATTCTTAAATTATTTGGAAGAATTAAATCAAAAAATAAAAACATTTATTCCTATCTATAAAGATGGCATCTATAATGAAAAACGTTTTACTAAAGTTAGATTCTTAAGAATCAAAGAAAAAATTAACAATTATTTTGCTTTAAAGAATCGGAATCGATTAGGTGGTATTAAGCAAAGCTTAAAGCCTTCTTATGTGCGTCTATATAAAAATAAAGATGGCAAAATAGTGCCAATTAATATCACGGTTAGATTCTTGAAATTTGATGGTAAAAAGCAAGAAACTTATATTAATGATGAAGCATTAAATAAAGAACTAATTGCTAGAAATATTGAACCTAATTCAAACTTCTTTTCCTTATATACAGGAAACGTATTTCTTTTAAATAAAAAATTTTTTGATGAAGTAATTAATAAGCAAGTTCCTAATAAACTTATATGTGATATAGTTAATCAATTGGGGTTAAATAGTAATTACATTCGTATGTATTCGATTGGCAGCTATAATTTAGCTTCTGGTGGTTTTGAAATGAAATTACTAAATGTATCTAAAAATAATGATAAAAACAGCGAACTTTCCAAATTATTTGAACGAAGAATTTTTTTAAGTTTTAAATTAATGGAAGAATATTTTGATTTTGTTGAATTAGATCCATTGGGTAATATTTATAATCGTAAGTCATTTAAAGAAATCTTTAATAAATTAGGCACGTCTAAAAATAATTAGTGATGATAGCAAAAAGAAGGCGATTAATTTCACCTTCTTTTAATTTGCCATCATTGATAAATTAATTTAACTTTCGATTTTTCTTTTCAGGATTATTTGGAATTTCTTTTTGTTCATTGAATGTTTTTTCAGCAATTGCTTCAATAAAACCAACTTTATTTTTAAATTCTTCAAGATTAAATGTTGATTTGTTAGGAATAGTAAGATCTCCATTTTGAATTGCTTCAATTACTTCGCCTAATAAGTTATGAGCAAGCATTGCAATAACTAATCATTCTTTATTAACGTCTTTATCATCAGTTGTTTTATTTACTTTGGAAGATGCTTCTTCTTTGGTTGTTTTCTTTTTACTGGTTCTTGCCATCTTGTGTTTACCTTTATAGTTTTATTTTAAAAGGTAAACAACAATATTTAGCAAGATAAATTAATTAAGTTTAGTAGTAATAAATATAAGTTAATATTTAAGCTAATTTTAGCTACTGTTTATTGATTGCATCTTTACTTACCTCCTATTTAATTAAGTCTTTTTTCTTTCTTTTCTAACATTTGTTTTACTCTTTCTTTATCTTCTGGTGGGACTGCGAGTGGAATTAGTTCTTTTAATAAATTATCAATTTGTTTTAGTCGATTGTCTAGTGCAATTGGGGTTAAGATGCTTGAACATTGGATTTTAATTTTACCTTTTTCAATATCCAAAAGGATTTCTTCTAATAATACCCGCAAAAAGCACGCAATCAGTGCTCATTTCAATTCATTATTATTCTCCTTTGTGTAATTCAAGTTGATAGCTTGCTCACGCGTCTGTTTGGTGGTTATAGTACGTTTGACAATATGAAGCAATTATTAATAAAATAATTGTTCCTATTCCTGAACCAAAAATTAAAAGCAATACAAAAATAGTTCAAAATGCACCCCTTGAAAAAGATAAAGTTGCTTTTGGTGGGAATTTCCTTTTATATGCTTCATAATATTCGTTGTATTGATTTATGGTTTCCATATTATTTCTTCTTTCTATTTATTAATTTTGATTACCTAGATCTCTTATTACTTTTTTAACGATAAAGGGGGATAATAAAAAATGATTGCCACTATTGGTAATCATGTAGAGGTCTTTATTATGTATTATTGTTTATCTTAAACTATATTAAGAATAATTTCTTTATTATCGTTCTCATAATAAAGATTAGGAGATTAAGTAGATATTTGGGACACTTTCAGATTTTTAGATTTTCAATAAATGACAACTAAAAAATATGATATCAAAAATTATAGAAAGATTAAATTATTTTTTAGGCATGACAAAACGAATTAAGAATTTAATTTCTTAATTATTTTTTGTTTTTTTCTTGTTTTTAATCAATAAAAAATTAGGAGAGACTCACGTTTTTGTAGGTGTCGTGTAAATGACAACTGAAAATATAATACCAAAAATTAAAAAAGTGATCCAATTATTTTAATGAGAAAGCAAAGCAAGTTAAGAAAATTTTACTTCTTAACTGTTTGCTTTTTTATTCTTAATTAATAGGAAAATTTGGGAATGAATATTAATTGTATTCAAGAATTTTTAAAGCAATTGTTTACTTAAAATATTGCAATTATTTTAAGAAAAATACGAGTCATCTTGCTTTCAAAATATTCATGAAACTTTCTAATGAATAACATCTACCAACATTGCCAAAATAACTCTTGCCATATTGTTGAATATGTGTTTCAGCAAAAACTCCTTTACAGTCAGGATTTTTTCTGATTTCAATTCCTTTTTTATTGTGTCTTAAATAAAAAATTAAACCATTTAAATATTTGGAATGGAGATTGTGTCTTTTGCAGATATTTACTAATAATTTAATAGTTCTAACTGCTTCACCTTTTTCGACTAATTCAATAATGGTATTCTTGAGTGTTTCTTTTTTAAAGGTTGGATCAACTAAATCATCATAAACAAAGCAAATGT
>JAFPYV010000042.1 GCA_017394375.1 bacterium | reverse complement strand
ATATATATATTGGCTCATCAAAGTGAACTATTCAATGAAGTATTTATAAGTAGATCAAAAAATTAGTAAGCATCTAAACTTACTAATTCTTTGATAAATATCTTAAGTAAATTAATTTAAAGTGTTGATACCTTCAATACTTGCATTATATAAATCTAATAGCATTTGCTTACAAGATGATAATAGTGTTAAATATCCAGTTTCAGCTGTAGCACCACTTTGAATCATTGGGAAGGAATTATAAGCAATATAGGATGCCCCACTACTTCCATAAATTTGACTATAATTACCATTACCAGTACTATATGATGAATAATTATAAGATAAAATTCGAGCTAATGCATTTGATCCATCTGGTTTAGTAATCGTAAATCCTCAATAAATTCCCCTGCTTATTGTTTGATAACTAATACTTGAATACATTCAATTAGGAGTATAAAATTGTCAATTGCTGGTACTTACATGAGCAGTATCAAAATTGCTATTAAATAACACTCCACCATTTTGCATATAAATATTAGAATTTAAATTCCAGTTAATAGTTTGATTTAAAACATTAGTTGGATTAGGTCATCATTGCAAATCATTTGCCCCGTATGGTAATAATCAGGAAATAATATTACCATCTGAAATCTGATAATTACCACCTTGCGTAATAGATGCTTGGTATTGGTTATTGTAGTTACTATCATAATTTTGATTCGAATATAATTCAATCCCACTAGGTGTATTAATGGTTGCACTTACTAATAATCCATCATGATGATTATTAGAATTAAATCACTTTACACTTATATTACTAAAATCAGTTGCCTTTACTTTTAACTCATTGTATTGAGTTTGGGTTAAGTTATTATTCGTAGTAATTGGAATAATTCGATAACCAGTACATTGAGCATTTACTAATTGCATAAATAAACCATTTGGTTCACTTATTGATTGAACAATGTATTTTTGCATTAACAGTGGAAAATTATACTTAGTTAATACACTAGTTGGTAAATTATTAAAACTTAGAACTGTTCCATTATAGTTAGTATTTACTTTTAGTAAATTGCTTTCAAAGGTTTGGTTGCCAAAAGTAAATAAAGCTTGAAATGGATAAATTCCATCAGGAGTAGTAGTAAATTCAAAGTTCTTTAAATTAGTTCCATTATTATTAGAAGAATCATTTAAAGTTCATCATTGATTAAAATCATAGCGTTGGTAAGTAATTGTTGCACCAGTCAATAATGCTAATTCACTACTACTAAAATCAGTTCATACAGCAGCATTGGGCAATTCATATTGCAAAGTCGCATCTAAGGTTGTTTGATTGCTGGTGGTAATTGCATTCGTATTACCATCATTATGAGAAAGCAATAATCGTACATTATCATAATTAACTGTTAAGTTAATTTTGCTACTGTTGCAAGTAAAAGTACCATTATCATCTTTGGAAACAAAATAAGAATAGTTAGCACTTACTCAATAAGTTGCACTAGCAACTAAATTGCTAATTTGACAAGTAGCAGTATCAGTTACATCAACAACTTGATTATCCTTATATCAAGTATAAACTACTTGTCCATTTTTATTTAAGTTAGCAACAGTAGGAAAAGTATATTTAGCACTTAAAGTAGCATCAGAACCGCAAGCATATTCATTCAGATTAATTTCGTTTCCATTTTGGTTAGGTGCTAAAAAACTGCTAATACTTACTAATCCATTGGGATAAGGATTAGGGGTAACTTGTTTAGTTTGCGAAGAAGAATCGTCATGAGTAGTTGTTGTAGAATTATTTTTAGTTGGACTAGGAATATTTTGAGAATTATTACAAGATGATGAAGAATTATTTTGGGAATTATTAGCAGATGTTGAATTAGCAACAGGTGAAGTTGACGATGAATTCGAAGGAGAAGAAGAGGTTGAAGATGAAGGAATTACTTGTTTAGTAGAATTACTACTTTGACTTTTACTACCTTCTTTTGTAATTGAAGAAGTTTGCTTATTTGTATTAGTTGGATTGCTAGCACTAGTTTGTTTTGAATTGTTAGTATTAGTAACATTAGCACTAGATTGACTAGTGTTTGAATTGACAGGTTGGGATGGTAATTGATTGCTACTACTGCAACTAATAATACCAATACCAGCTCCAATTGCAATTGCACTAATTCCAATAATACCTCCAAGAATTGTTAAAATCTTTTTAGTTTTCTTCACGATGTCTTCTCCTTCTAATTAATAGATTGTTATTTGCAACAAATCACAAATATTAATACCCTCATTTTAAATAAATATTGTCAAAATATAAAATTACCTTTCATTAATAAAAAAATTAGTAAGTTTCAAACTTACTAACCTAAAGTGAAATTTCAAGTGCAACGACTCTAAAAGGAGTTATTGCACTTTTTTTGTACAAAAAAAGTGTTAAAGTTAATTAACCATGAAATACACACATTTAAGCATAAGTGAAAGAAATTTAATCCAACATTTCTTCAATGATGAAAAATTATCAATCAGTGAAATTGCTAAAAAAATAAATCGCAGTAAATCAACAATTTCACGGGAATTAAAAAGAAATACTTTT
>JAFPYV010000041.1 GCA_017394375.1 bacterium | reverse complement strand
GATAAACTTGCTGGTTCAATCGTTCATACTGACCATGGTGCAGATTACACATCAAAATCATATCAAAACATGCTTCGCAAGTATCATGCTACTCAATCAATGTCACGAGTTGGAAATTCGCTTGATAACCGTGATATTGAATTCTGATTCAGTATCTTTAAAACTGAATTAATTTATCGGTTAGATATTAAGAGAATGTCATTTGCCCAATTGAGGCAAGCAATTGCTGATTACATTTATTACTACAACAATGTACGGATTCAAAAAAAATTGAACTGAATGACACCAGTTCAATATAAAAATCAATTATAATAAAAAACACGAAATTTGAATTTTTGTCCAAATTTCATGTCCTAGTTTATTTTCTTCTTAATTCTTTTTTGCTATATACTAAAAAATATCATGATTATTTTTTAACATTTGATATCATATTTACAGTTGTCATTAAAGACACATATACAAAAATTTATGTGTCCCATTACTAATTGTTTTAAACTCTGAAATATTAACATTAATAAACAATGCTATTTATCGTAAAATATAGATACTGTTTAAATTAAGTATGCAAGAAAATAGCTTTGAAGAAATCTTAATAGACAAAAATTCTACTGATGAAATTTTAAAAAAAATAATAAAGCAAATACAAATTTTCTTTAAAAATATTAATAAATTTTCATACTCTGATAATGGCAATAAACAAACTAAAGTACTTTATGATGTCAATAAAATAGTAGACAAAGTTACTCTTTCAGATACTAATAATATTAATTCATTTCAATATTACATTTCTAAGCGTATAAATTCTTCAATTGTTAAACAACTTGATATAGATAAAATTACAGACAATGAAACATTGCTTATATTTTTAAATGCTTATTTAAATTTACTAAAAAGTTTTTTAGATTTTTTAAATAATATGAATTGTAAAATACCAGTTTCAGTAATATCAAAAATTAGAGATGAGTATGATAGTTCTAATATTAAAAATTTATTAAATTGTTTACCATATAAAAATTTCAATTTTAATAAGATGACTTTTTTTGTTACTTCGCAAATGGAAAATTTTCAATTAGAAATGTTGAATGAAGAAAAATTAAATAAACATTTTCAAGATTTTTTATCTTCTACAAACATATATGAAAAAGAGGAAAAAATGCATTTTTTCTCAAATAAAATTGCTGACACACTTAATCAATTAAAAAACGATAAAAGAGAAAAGATAGAAAAATATTTTAATAAAGAGGATATAAAAAATTTCATTTTAATGTGTCAAGGATATTTTAGACATTTGAAAAATCAAAAACTTGATAATCCATTATTATCTAAATATAGTGACGAATGGCTTTCTTATGAAAACAATCCTAAAATGAAATTGCAAATTATGAATAATCTTTTTTCAATCTATTTAACTATTTTAACAATTTTAAAAAATGCTGATTTATTAGATGATTTTTTAAAAAACATTTAAATTAGTTTTCAAAATAATATTCATCTTTAATTTACTATAAATAATTAGCGGGACATGCATGATTAATTTAAATTTAGTCTTAGCAAGTATTAATACATTGAAAATTTATTATGAAAAAACGTGATTTAAGAAATAAATTACTAAATTTCTTAGGACAATTTGGGGATAAAATAAAAACAAAATTTACAAATATTTCTGGGAAAACCGGTCAATATGATGTTCCTGATGAACTCTATCAAAAGAGAACTAGTCGTAAAAATAGAGTTTTAATTTCTTGGAAAACAGTAAAAGAAAATAAACTAACTTTTTCACAATTAAAAAGTTTTGAGGGTGGTGTCGTCGTTGAATTTTGCAATAATGATTTCTTTGATCTAAATAACAAGCAAAATGCATTATTTAATAGATTGGTTGAACATTTGGGTTCAGATGAAATTGTATCCTCAATAATAACAATAAGAGCTGAAAATGGCAGTTCTTCGTCCCAAATTCAACGCGAAGCTTTTGAAAAATTAATTGATAATCTTGAAGTTACCTATCAAAATCATAAAGTAATTGTTAATAAAAACAATTTCAAGGATTTTGCAATAAAACAAATAAAGCCAGGTGGAACAGGCAATGAAAAATGGACTGGTTTTCTCTTTATTTCCATTCATGGTGGCCAACAAGATGTTATAAATAGTAATGACAAAAGTCAAACTATATTTAACCCAGCATGTGAGTTTGCAACGGAAGATGTCTCACTTGATCTAGACTTAACTATGGCTTATTTTGCAATGAACAGTATTGATTATAATAATTTATCCGAGTCTCAAAAAAACGACTTTGATTACTTAATTAATTTACTAAAAAGTAAGTTAAAAAACATAACTTATGATAATCAAACTTATAAAGGTGATTTACTTACATATTGTAATAATCATCCCTCACTTAAAATGGTTAACGGAAAATTATATGATCCAATTCAAGTAGAACAAATAGATATTAATGATTTCGGTGTCGATAATAAAGAAGACCCTCGAAATATAGATTTTACGCATGATGAGGCCGTTAATAAGGAAAAATATTATTGGGATAATATAAAAATGTGTTTATTATCAGCGGCTAGACCAACAAATGTCTTCTGATCTAAACATCTTTCTAACATGATGCAACAAAATTTTACTCTTCAAGAATATTTTGATAAGGAAAATGAAATAGTTAAAAAAAGGAATGAATTATTAAATAAAGTTTAATTTTTACAATCATCTATTTTTTCTTTGGATAGTTCGAAATATTCTTTATTTAATTCAAATCCTATTCCTTTAAAATTATTTTGTGCACATCAAATCAATGTTGTTCCACTTCCTAAGAATGGATCTAGAATATACTTGTTTTTTATAATATATGGTCGAATTAACTCTACTAAATCTAAGGGATAAGGAGCAGAATGTTTATAAATATTTTCTCCTTTAGAATTTATTTTTATAACTGGATTAAACTTAGCAATTTTTTTATTATTTATTCCATTATTAGATTTATTAAACACAAGTATATGTTCGTAACAATTTATTGGTTTTACATAACCAGGATATAAATTTATGGTTGAATTTCTTTTAGATTGCACTTCTCCCTTATCTCATAAAATGTTTTCTTTTAAGTTATATCCAACTATTTCAAAGATCATGCAAGACAAAAAACCAAGTGGTAAGCGGCGATTAGACATGTGCGATTTTATATAAATATTGTCTTGATCAACTATATCACCAATATTGTATAGATAGTATCCATTTTTGTCAAGGACATTGTAGATAGATTTTGCATTTCTCATCATATCAATTAAGTAAAAAATAAGTGTAGATCATTGAGAATATTCCCTTGCATTGTAATAGGGAGGAGAAGTTATTGCAGTTCCTACTATTTTTTTTGATAGTCTATTAATTTCTATTGTTGAATCAGCATTTATTACTTCTATTTTTTTAAGACTAATATTTTTTACTTTTGTAATGTTTGGCGGTATTAATCTATTAATTTCAGTAAATAATTTTACAATTGGTAAATCATTAAAATTATTGATAAATTGCTTAAAATTTTCTTGAGGTATACCTTCGCTAAATTTTTTAATTTTTCTACTTTGAATTTCATTTCCTAAATTATTGATATTGTAAGTAAGAATAGTTTCTGAATTTCAGGCATAGTATTTAATGATCATTTCTAAATAATCATAATTACTATCAAAAATATCTCTATGTCATTTATTGTATTCAACATTGGAAATTTGATTTGTCTCTAATCCTTCTTCTAACTTTAACGATCGGTAAATGCCATATTCATCAAATCTTTTTCCTCTTCCAGATTTGCTTCGTTCTGGACATTCACTATTTTTACATTCATAACTTCTTAAAAATAATTCAGGGAATGAATTGCCTGATTGGATTGTGGTAAAACAAGCGGGGCACGGAACTGGGGAAAGATCTAGTTGAATTTTTTTAAGAATGATTATTATTTTTTCTTGTTTTTCTGAAACTAAACAATCTTCAAATTTAAATCCACATGAAATATTTTTATAAAAATTAGATGCAAGAATTAAACTTTCAATGCTATTGCAGTTTTCTAGTTTAGTTTGGATAAACTTTCCTAATTCTTGTATTAATAAGTCTTTATGAAATTGTGAGTATTTTTCATCAAACTGAACGAAATTTTCACAATAAATTGTTAATTTGTAAACTAATTTTCAAGTTATATCATTTCCAAAATTATCATAAATTTGACCATCACAAATAATTATTAAATGTCGGTAATTTTCAAGCTTTTGGTATGTTTTTTTTATTAAGTCGAATAAATATTGATCATCACCATGTTTTTTATAATCATCGTTAGTAATTCGGATAACAAAAAGAGAATAGTCAAAAAGTTTTTTTCTTTTATTTTCATAATATGCTAATCATTCTTTTTGATGGGATTCTGATGCTTTATTTGTGCTAATTAAATTAGAAAATCTTTTTTTAATTGAATTTAGAATTTTTTCGCTATCATATTTTTCTAATCTATCTATTGTGTTTTGTAAACAAATCTCTAAATCTTGTTCCACATAGTTAATCTTAGCAAAATTCTTAACTTCAAGTGCATGAAGCAATGAATCATTATTATAATAATAAAAATTTCTTAATACTTTTCGTTCATTGCTGTTAAATATTCTTTTATTTTCCTTTTGTAATACTTTTATTTGCTTGACAAAATCTCTATCAAAATATTTATTTAAATCGAATATGATTTTTATTAATAAAGAATTTTCGATTTGAATATTTAATTTATTTTTTATTTTTAATAAGTTATCTTCTCACATTTTTGCTGATCTAGTTTATTTTAACAAAAAATTACAATTTATATTTGTCGGTAATTATGTACTCATTAATATATTTTATTTGCTATATTAGATTTAATATTACATAGTAGCAATTAGAGTAAAATTTACAAATGACTAAGGAAACAGCGAGTCAACAAGAAAATAGATAAAGAAATATTACAATTCAATTTACTCATAAAAATAATAGGAGTAATGTAATTAATCAATGAGTATTTTAAAAATTGTTATTTATTTATATCATAAGAATTAATCGATTTTACAAATAAAAACACGAATATTAAACCGGACATTAAAATTGGGTAATAATTCTTTCGAGAAGGAAATAATTATTATTTTTTATGTCCCAACAATTATAGTTATAAAAATAAATTAAACCATTTAGAATCTATGAATCTTCATAAACTCTGAATATCTAAATTAAACATGTAAAAAAAACAAAAAATAACTGATTCAGGCAATGCATGGTTTACCATAAAATATCGAAAATTTTAAAGCATTGCAATTCATGTATAAAAATAATACCTTTGTATGCAAACCTACAACTATGTGATTCTACGAATATATCATTTTGGATAATACTAATAATTGGTTTGTATTTAATGTTAAACATGAACAATCTGCCAAGGAATTAGCATCATTATTTGGAATGACTAAAAGTTATGATTTAGGTTATAAAGTTAATTTAACTAATGATGAAATAGTTGCTAATACTGCATCGTTAAAGCAAACTGATACTTATGCAGTATCACCAAATGAAATTAAAATGTTATTACCAATGCAATGCTTTATTAAGACTTTAAAGGTACCTCGATTCTTTAGCAAGGGAATTGATAAGGTGAATGATTAAATTAATCTTGTTGTAATGCTTAATAATTGCTATAGCATTGTTAGTAAATGAACAACTGTTTTAAAAATTAAATTCATACTTTGGTTAATTTTAAGGTAAAACAAAAAGGATGTGAAGTTGTGTTTATAGTTTTATATAAACACTGGAACTACTTCACGGTTGCAAAACCAAATTGAAAAAGGCCACTGCCTTTTTTATTTTGTCCTTTTAGTTATTAAAAAAAATTCTAAAATTAAAATAAGACTTTCAAAGTTTTAGATTTTTAAAGAATTTATTCCTATTTTTGATAATAAATGACAACTGTGTAGTTGCCATTAATGTTGGGAGGCACATACACTTTTTTATATTTCCCAATAATTTTCCAAAAAGATAAATTGATGTTTGTTTAGTTAAATTATTAAATTAAATTCTTTAAATCTCTTCTTTATCTTTTTGTTTTTAAATAAAATAATAATAAAAGTAAAGTAAGATGATCATTAGTTTAACTTGTATAAATTCAGTGATGGTCTATTTCCAAACTATTATCAATGCAAAAAATAAAACAAAATGATTAACTCCATTTGTTTTTGTTTTTTTTATCTTCTTTGAGTGATGTTTGTTTAACTTTTTTATTATCAATTATGGAGTAAATTACAGTAGCATCTTAGATGGATTTGTTACTTTATATGCCCTAGGAACTAGTGGTTTTTTTATTTACTATTTAAGTAAATGAAAGTTTTGGTTCACATGCAAATGAGAGTTTGCTAAACAGTTACCAATCTTAATTGCTTTATTGTTCATCACCATCTTTTTCATTT
>JAFPYV010000040.1 GCA_017394375.1 bacterium | reverse complement strand
GATAACCTACAATTTTGCAATTTTGATAATTGTTAATTAAGGATTTTAAAAATAATAAAATTAATAAAGTAACCTTAACATTTAAAGAAGTTTAACTTATGAAAAAATGAAAGAAAATAATTGGGATTGCATTAGGAATTAGTTCCATTTGTTTAATTCCAGTCATTGGTATTACTAGTTGTTCCAGTTCAACCCAAACATCCATAAGCAATTCTAATCAATCTAACAATTCAAAAGCCCAACCAAGTAATAATGTTTCTTCAACTTCCAAAAATAATAGTAATAAGAGCCAAACAACAAATTCACCTAAAAAGCAAGCAACTTCATCAGCAGCTGATAACAAACAATTACCATCAACTAAACACGTCATTACAAAAAATAAATCAGATTCTTCACCAATTCAAAATAAGCAATCTACTGCAGATAATCATTCAACTAGTAAAGGTCAACCTGCTAAAGTGTCTCATAAAACCTCTTCATCTAACAATAATGATGAAAAACAAATTCAATCATTAAATGATGTAATTATTTATATCAAAAAAAATCAACCTTCTTTATTTAAATATTTAGCAAAAAATAATTGTGTTTATTTTAGCAATAACAAACCTATTTATCAATCAAATTTTTCAGCTTGTGTTCAAACTTGATTGCAAAATAATGATAAGCAATTACCGGTAGTAACTATCATTAATAATGATGGTAAAATTAGTGCATCTTTAAATAATTTAACTTCTACTGATTTATATCAATTTGCAACTAATGCATATTATGATTTAATTCAAGATGCACTAAATCAAATCGTAACTTTTGCCTTATCTTTAACTGGTAATAACCAAATTACTAATTGATTAGTAAACACAAAAAATATTAAACCAATCAATCACAAATATCAAATAACTAATTTAAATGGTTATTTAAATACAATTAAGTCGCTAGCAAATTTTCCTAATTCATTAAGTTTAAGCTTGAATTTGCAAAACTTTACTAGTACTAATTTACAAATAACTAATAATGACATTAGTTTTCAACTTGATTATTGTGGTGTAGCTTCCAACACCGTCCTTACTTTTAGTTTTGAGCAATTAAATCAAAGTATTGCGAATGAAGCAGTAAAATATTTACAAAATCATGAAGAAAATATTATCAATAATGTTATTACTTCTGATTTAGTTACCATTAATAATGACCAAACAATCACTTTTCAACAATCATTTTTAACCACTTTACAATGATGATTAGCCAATCATTTTTTTAACACTGCTTATGGTTTTAATTCTTTAAGTGAAATAAATAGTAATGGCAGCAAAATTTACATCACAGTTGGTAAGCAAATTTCAGCCAATCCATTTGCTTTTCCGACTGCTAAATTTATTAATACAGTGCAAATAATATTAAATGATTTAGTCACTTTTACTAATGATTTAAATGATACAACTAATTCAATATCTAATTGATTATTAGCAACCAATAATTTAGTTAATGAAAATAACACTTGAAAAGTCAAAAGCGTGACCGGATATTTCAAACAAACTTTAGTAAGAAATTTAATTCCAACCATGCAAACTAATAATCAATGAAAAAACTTGTATGTATTTATTTATAAATTCTTTAATAGTAAAGTATTAATTGGTTTAGGTAATCAAAAAATTGTTAATCATCAGTTGCTTTTTTCATTTAACTTATTTAATCTTAACTCAACCAACATGGTAGCAATTTCCTTACCAACTAAAACTATTAGTGATGAAGAACAAGCAAACAATGTGATTACTTATATAAAAAAGCACCAAGATGCTTTTTTGGCAATGGTAATTCAAAATGGTTTAGTTACTTTTAACAATAACCAATTAGTATTTGCTAATAATTTTGATTTACAAGTTACAGGATGAATTACTGCTAATTTTAATCCATTTATTAACTTAAGCATTATTAATAATAACGGAATCATTAGTGCCCAAGTAAATGCAATTAGTTCGAACACAACTTACACTTTTCCTACTTCAATTTACCAAAGTGATTTACAAAACATTGCGAACCAAATTGCACAATTAATAATTACGCAAAATAATAACAATCATTCATTTACTAGTTGATTTTACGCACATTATTATGAATTATTAACCACCAAATATGTGGTAAAAGACAATGTAGTTTCTTCAACTTATGTATTTACAAATTTAGTAACCTATTTACCAAAATTAAATCTATATAGTATTGCTGGTTTTAATTTGCCATTATTCTCCAAAACTATTTATCAATTTACAAATGTGAATAATCCTAATAATTTGTTAAGTTTTAATGTTAATTTTGCTGGTGTTAGTTCAACTAATCAAGTAAATATTGCTTTGCCTAATAATAATCAAACTACAGTACAAACTTTAAATGGGGTAATTGATTATTTAAATAATCATGAACAAGAAGTGCAAAGTTATATTGCAAACAGTAATGGGGTAGTAATGAAAAATAACCACTTAATTTTTACCAATGATTTTATTTATGATTTAAACTCATTCATTATTGAATCTTTACCAGCATCATATGCTTCATTTAACATTAATAACAATAATGGAATCATTACACTTTCGGTGTTTGGTAATCTCGCAATTTGTTCCACTAAATCCTTTGATTTTTCATTAACAAAATTGCAAGCAGTATTGCAATCACAAGTTAATCAAATTGCTAGATACATTAACGCTTTAAGCACCAGTGAATTAGCAATTAAAAAATGATTAGTTGCTACTCATAATGCAACATACAATCATGGTCAATGATCGTTGAGTAATTTAAGTACTTATTTAGCAACAATTGGCAATAAGTTAACAGTGTTTAATCTTTGTAGTACATGTGAATTTGCTAATGTTAGCCAAACTAATAATCAAGTAAGTTTTGCCATTAGTCTGGATGGAGTGATTTCAACCAATATGGTAACAATTAATTTAAATGCCAATGATTTAGATAATCAAACTCAAGCAAATAATTTGATTGAATATTTGACTACTCATCAAGCTGAATTATTAGCAGGTTTAATTAGCAATGGGGGATTTAGTGCTTCAAAGAATGAAATTGTCCTTAATGATGCAATGCTAGATGCAATTTGCAATTGGATTACTAGTTTTTATGATGCATTTATCAATGTGCAATTAATTAGTCAAAACAATAATATTTATGCCAAAATTAATGGAGTAACTTCAACTTTAAGTTATAGTTTTGCAGCTCAATCATTAACTAACATGTTGCAAAATGCAGCAAACGGAATTGTCATTAATATTAAAAATAAATTTCTAAGTTCATTGCCAAGTTGATTAATCGCACATGATGATTTAATTAATGACAATGGAACTTGAACTATGACAAATTTAGGTTCATTCTTAAATTCTTTTTTACCAACTGCAGCTGGAGTTAGGAATGGTAATTATAATTATCCATTACCATATCATTTTACGAATACAAATTGTGCATTTAGTGATGTAATACAAGCAAATAATCAACTTACTTTTAAGATTAGTATTTATGGAATTAGTTCAACCAATCAATTAAGCATTAATATTCCATTGCAAATGCAATCATAGCAAATCAAAAGACCTATGTTTTTGTAGGTGCCAAGAAAATAATAGTTAAAATATGATATCAAAAACTAAAAAATAACCATTATATTTTTTTAGGATATAACAAAATCAATTAATTAGAAATTGTTAATTTTATTCGTTCCAATCCTTTATATTTTTAGTGCAGTTTCGTTAGGTGATCCTGGTACATTTAATGCTGGATTAAGTGCAGCTCAAATAAATAATCCTTATTACAACAATGCAATGTGATTCTTCTTATGATCTACTCCAGTTGCTTATATCTGTGCTAACTTTGTCGCGTTAGTAATGAGTGCAGCATACATTTACATGCATGTGCAACATCAACCAAGGCATGTGATTGATTGCAAACCATTTGTTTGATTTAAAGATATGTATATTGATTATTATCTAACTGATTTAAAACCTATTGTTAAACAATTAAGAATGAAGGATTAAAAGTCCTTCATTTTTTGTTAACAATACATGCTTATAATGATATGTAAAGTAAAATGCTAGTAGTTGATTTTACTAGCATTGTCGTTACAATTGGTTAATATTAATTTTAAGGATTTGGCTAAATCAAATATTTTGCATAAATCCATTCTTTATTTTTTCATTGCCTATTGGATTTCCACCGAAATAGTGTGTTCATTTGAACAATAAACTTCCTTTTTCATACCTAAATAATAGATAGTGATATTTATTTAATTCAGAATAAAATTTATATGCTTTTTCTAATTCATCGTTTTTTAGGATTATAATCCATTGTATCCGATTTCACTTCACATATGCAAATAATATCCTTATTTCCAATTGCGAAATCACGATAGTGGTACTATCAATATCATGTCTTGACAAATAGTTGATTAAAAATGTAGCAATCAAATATTTGATGAAATAAAAAATACTTTGGTAAATAATGAATTACTTAAAGTTATAGTTATAATTATTTTTACTTTTCTTTGTTTAGCAAATCATAATCAATTTTTTCAAATGAGATTATTATTTTGTTAAACAAGTAGTCATGTAAGCGATTTTTTATTTCATTATTTTCAAAGTTAATTTTTAAAAAGCATTCTTGGACAATATTGCTAAAATTCTTAGGTTTATTAATAAAAACTAGAAGTCAATCAATGGCATCATTTAGGAAAAATAGAGGTAAAGATCAAATCTTGTTATCACCTTGATGGACATAATAAATATCATTATTTTTATATTTACAATATGCTTTAATTCCTAGGCTGTTAATTCTATCTAAATAATAATTTGAATCTTTACCAAAATATTGTTTTTTGAAATATTCACTTTGAAAATAATTATTTTCTTTGTTTGTTAATGTATTTAGAAACATACACGTTGGTTTATTCGTAATTCAAAAATCATTTTCTTTAATTTTTACAGTTCTACTTAGACTTGAATTATTTAAGACATGGATATCTCAAAAATTATAAATAATATCTAAATGAGCAATCCGATTGCGAATATTTTTAAACACTTCTAGAAAGGAAATAAAAGTGCCAATGAGAATTAAATCAAAATTATCTTTATCATTGATTATGGCACTAATTTTTTGATAGAAATTTTGGAATCACTCTTTAACAACTTTAATTTGAATCGTATTGCTTAATTTAGAAAAGAATTTAATGGTATCGCCAAAAGCATCTTGAGTAAATGATTTATACATTGGTACAAATGACTTAGCTAATACGTTCATCATTCCATCAGTGGTACTAAGATCAAGATATTGTTCGTCATCTTTTAATTCATTCGGAAGTTTTTATTTTTTCTACATCATTTAAAGAAATGCTGATAAGTGCACATGATTTTATTATTATTTGAGTCCATAATCTCTAAAGGTATTAGATTATCTATATTCATTTCTGTGAATGATTTATATTGATTAAAGTTATTTTCAGTTTTAAGCATTTCATAATTCTTAAAAATGGTACCAAAATAAAATTTATTAATTTGGACATTTTTTACAAATAAACTGCTGGTTTCAAATGGTTCAATGTATTTTTGCAAGAATGAATAATATTCATTAAACTTAAACTCAATATCATTAGTTAAAAATGATTGCTTCGATAAATTATTGCTAAAGATTGATTTACCAATAATTTGTGATCACTCATCATCAACAAGAAGAAATGGTAAATTAATATTACTATTACTAATTTCTTTGATAGCTGTGAGAGTATAGTAGATAATTCCATTTCGTAATCTTTTTTCTAATCTTTGCAGTAACTCATTGATTTTATTTTTTAAGCAACTATCAAAATCGTATAAATTAGTTAAATCTTTGAATTTAAAATCGTCAATAAATTTATAATTCTTTCTCTTAATTCCATCATCAAGATTTTTCCATAATAATGGAGCAAAAGCATCAACACCAGTTTGAAAATTATTATCTTGAAGATATTCTAAAACTTTTTCCTTCTCTTTAGGATTCTTAACAAGAAAATTATTACCCCATCGGTTTAAAATTTCAATTTGCTCATGCAATGTTTTGAATTGCTCAACATTTATTTTCATAGATAAATTCTTAATTAAATATTATTCAATATAGTTATCGGATAAACTAGTAATAGATACGAAAAAAAGATCCTTTTTAAGGATCTTTACTTCGGCGTTTAAACCCCGCGGGGCCCACTAACTAGATAATATAATATTTTTTATTTATTTTTCAAAAAATTGATTTTTAACAGTGATTAGTAATGTTAAATACCTAAGCATAATTTTAAGTTTGTACTAATCACATATTAGGTAGCTATCCAATTACAGATCCATGATAAATTTATTATCACTGCACAATTCATAAACGATAGTGGCAACAATTCTAGAAAAGAAGCTGCATCCAAGACCCATATTAAACCATTAATAAATAATTAATTGAAAAATAGTAGGGTTTGCAAAAAATGAAAATTTTTATTAGATACATATGGAACAATAGTGATATTAAAGTAGCAACTAAATTAATTAGAATAATAAATTAAATTAATGAAGAATAAAAGTGCAATTAATAACTATGAATTTGTTAATTACCTTTTTTAGTAAGTTTAGTATTCATGAACAAATCTAAATAGTATTTTAAAATGTTGTTGAATTTTAATTTAGCATTCTTAAAACTAATAATTCATAAGCTAGATATTAAACATATGCCATTTGCATAATTAAAATAGGTAATTGCTGATTATATCTATTACTACAATAATGTCAGAATTTATGAAAAATTTAACTGGACTCATTCAGTTCAATTTAGAAATTAGTAATAATAAAATACGAAAGTAAATTTTTTTCACAACTTCATGTCCTAGTTTAAGGTTTTAAAGCCTTCACTTTTTGTTTAATAATAATTTATCGGGGAGAAATATACACTTTTTTATGTCTCCAAATAAAACTTTACACTTATAAAATTGTCTTGAAATCAACGAGTTAAGTTTTTTTGATAAAAATTTTCGTTTATCATGCCATTGCCAAATCAAATTCTAATAGTCAAAAATTTAAAATTTATAGAATATTGATTTACTAAAAATCAAACATAAATAAGTGGGTAAGTTATATAGCGTTTAGTTTTTCTCTTTAATAAATTTTCTTTTATAATTTACTTAAAAAATCATCTAATAAATTAGCATTTTTTAGTATTGTCAATATAGTTAAATAAATTGAGAAAATATCATTCATTATTTGCAATTTCTTTTTAGGATTATCCTTATATGAAAGTCATTCCTTGCTATATTGAGATAAAGTTGGATTATCGTTTTTTGTGTTTGGTGTATGCCTAAAATAGCCTTGACACATCAATATAAATCTTGACATATCTAGACTAGGACATTAAAATTGGACAATAATTCTTTCAAAGGAAGGAAGGATTATTGTTTTTTTATGTCTAAACAATTAAAACCAAATCAATGGTTAGAATTATTCGATATTTATGAAACACAAGGTATTAATGCTTTATGATTCAAATATGGAGCATATCGAAAGATAAACAAAAATAGCAAATATTTATTTTTCAAAAAGTATAAGAAATTTTTGTACCATAATAGAGATATGAACACGTTAATATCTATGACTGGTAAAGCACCAAAAAAAGGCACCAAATCGGGTCGTCCTAAAAATTCCAAAGACAAAATTGAAATTTGGAAAGAATTTATGGACAAAATTGGTAAGGATGAAGTAGCTAATATTTTTAAGAAAATG
>JAFPYV010000011.1 GCA_017394375.1 bacterium | reverse complement strand
ATAGCATCACTATATACATTTAAATCAAAACTAGCATATTCATGATAATCAAGATCTTTATTAAGAATTTCATATAAATTCTTCTTATTGCAATAGTTTAAGATGTTAGTTCAACTAACATCTACTTTACTATAGATTAAACTTCTAACAATTAAGAACAATAAGTTATTAGTTTTTTCAAAGTAATAATTTGCACCTAGTGAAACACTACTAATATCTTTTGCTCTTAAGCGTAAAATAATTTCTTTAATTTCACTATATGATTTATGGTGTAAATAATCATATGTGAAATTACCATGATTATTTTCGTCATTGCGATAATGATGAAAGCTATAATGATGTCGATTGCATAAGTCTTGTAATTTAATTACTAAATCAGGATCATTTTTTCCATCAATAAAGATTAAGTTATTATTGTTATGGTTCATAATCAGATCTTTGATGATGGCTAATAAATAAGTAGTTTTACCACTGCCAGTAGTGCCAATTAAATTACAATGCGTAAATAAGTTAAAATAATCTAATACTTGACTAATCACCATAGCTTGTTAAATAAATATTTATTTTATATAACAAACTAATTAAGATCTTGGTTATTTGATAATAACAGCATGATAATAATCATGCTTTTTTATATAATAATCTACAATATTTATTTCTAATTAAACATAAGATTAAGTTTTTTATTTAAATTGATATGAAGAATCATAAATTCAAATCATTAATAGTTTTTAGTATTCAATTAATTATCATCTTATTATTATGTGTAGTTGCTACATATTTATTTATTGGTGCAAAAATGTGCATTAATGTTGCAGCCAACTTTAATGCATATAACTTTAGTGCTAGCATTGATGAAAGTGTACTTTACTACTTTGGTGCAATTGCCATGATTATGATTGGGATTTTCATTTATGTTGCTTGCTTATGATGAACAACAAGATGTTGTTATCAATTAGCAAACAAATGAAATAGTAATGTATGTACTAATAAGCATGCTCAAATTTGACGTAAATATCTAAGAATTAAGTAAAAAATATGGGAATTGTTAAGTTCTCATATTTTTTTAGTAATAACGATTTTTAGCTAAATAAATATTTAAGTATTGATTACAAAATAAAACCAAAAAACTAAAGGTATCTTGAAAATGGTAATGATTTAATATAGTTTTCCATATATTGTCAATCTGGATTACCATCTTGATCAGCTGGAAGCATGATTTCGTTCTCTAGGTACCGATCTATTCTAATACCACGACCATAAGAATATTTATATTTAAGTTTTAACAAAATTGTTTTTAAAAATAAATAGCAATAAATGTTATATTTTAGTTTTGTGTTTTTAAAAATTAACGCTTTAGCTTTATCTCCTATATAACATTCATCACTTATAAAACCAATATTGCCTGCTGTGCCAACTCTCGCTAATGTAAGACATGGTTGATTAATATAAACCAAAGTTTTTTTAAATTCTCCGCTTAAAAAACCGAGAATTCCATTATTATCTTCGCCACCTTGTATTGCTGGAATTTTACCATTGTTTTCTTTGATAAATTCAGAAGTAATTCCCTTCCCGTTAATAGCAAAAAAAATATTTTTAATTTTGAACTCTTTTCAATTTACTGCTTCAAGTTTGATATTTGATTGTTTTAAACTTTGAGCAAGTTCACTAATATCTCTCTCTCTAGCTCAAAGACCTTTGATATAATCATCCATGTATTGTCAATCTGGATTTCCATTTTGATCAATTGGAAGTTTAATTATCGTATCAAAAACTGCATTATTTTTTGCTTTTCTTCCATAAGCATATTTTTTCTTTTCTAGTCTTAAAAGTGTTGCAATAAAAAGGTAATGTTCTTTTTTTAGATTTTTATTATACAAAATTTCAACATCCGAAGAAATAGCTATTGGTTCTTCATGATAAAATGTATCAAAATTGTCTCCGTTTGTTGAAACCGTCAGACACGGAAATCTAAAAATATTTTCTGCACTTACAAAACATGAAACACCATTGTTTAAAGAAGTAGAAGAAACAAAGGGAATTTTTCCAGCATCATCAGGTGTTTTACTATATTTTTTAATATCAACTTTTTCAAATATATCACTTACTTTAAATTCTTTTCATCAAGAACTATCTATACTATTTGTCATTTTGTATTTCACCATTTTTTACTTCGTATGCTAAGAAGTCCCTAATTGTTCTAATAAAATCATAATCAGTTAATTTTGAATAGTCAGTTTTTATATATGCTTCTGCTAATCATTCATCTTCGTATGAAACTTTATGTTTAATACTAAAACCATCAATTTCTAATCCTTCTTTAAAATAAGTTAACCATTTTGATTTTGTATCGCGTCATCCTCTAATTTCTACACGCCCAAGATTTTTCTTTTTTTCAAATCCATCATCCTTATAATAACCAAAGAATACAGGTATTTCCTTATCATGCGGAACTCCTAATTCAAAAAGCATTATGCACGCACTAGCATTAGCACCGGGATAGAAAATATCATCCGGTAAACTAAAAACAGCCTTCAATGTATGGTGTTCAAGCATTTTCCTTTTATATTGCATTATTTCTTTGTCGGATCCAATAGCACATGCCACTGGTAAAATGGTACATAAATATCCTTTATTTACAACATTTGCTACTCAATGTACAAAATAAAAACCTTTGGTTTTATCCATTCCTTTTGAGTTTTCTAAATTTTTATCAGGAAGCTTCTGTCCATTAAAAGGTGGATTCATTAAAATTGCATTTATGTTATTTTTTCTAATTCATTCTTCTTCATCAAAGCATGATGCACATACGATATTACTTTTTCCATCCTTATGGATTAACATGTTTGTTGTTGCTAACGCAAATGCATTTTCGTCTTTTTCAATTCCAAAAATTTGATTTTGTCTAATTTTTTCCTTTTGAGTCACGCTGTCTGTGTCAGCAATCATTTTCTTCATGGCTTGAATTAAAAATGAACCACTTCCGCATGTGGGGTCTAAAACTCTCGAATCTTTATTTAAATGCACCAAATCAGACATAAAGTCGGTAATGTGGCTCGGAGTAAATGCTTGATTTTTATCTGCCTTCCCAACGTATTTATTAAATGTGGTAAAAAATAAATTTAATAAATCTTCTCCTTCATTAGTGTCTTCACGAATGAATGGGATTAATTCATCATTTATAATTTTTAGAATATCAATTAATTGTTGTGGTTTCAAGTCTCTAATATCTTGATTTTTTAGAACATCTTTTAATAAATTAATTTTCTTTTCTTTGTTTTCATTATCTGTCAATCTATCACTAATTAAATCTGAAATATTACTTATTATTTGAGCAGTGCTAATCTTTTTTCCCATTTTAGAAATATTGCTTAAATAGTCTAAATCTAATCCGTTATTCAGTGCTATTAAGCAGGAACCAACTAATTGACTCCGGTGTCTTTCTAAAACACTTAATTTATGTAAAAAGGTGTTTAATTTATTAGTTGCTTTTAATACTTTTTCTTTATCATTTACTTTTTTGTCATATAGTTTTTCGTAATACTCAAAGCGATTTATTTCTTTGTCAGATAATAAAGTTCCGTCTTTTCAGACTTTTGCTCGATTACTTCCTTCTTTAGTATCAGCTAGGATTGCGATGATTTTATTTTTTGGATTAAGTATTTTTTCAAGATCAACATATTGATTTAATTGTGCCACATCATTATCCTTAAATACTTCTTTAGTTTCAATTAATACACTCACGTCATTATTAACAAATCGAAGATCAATAAATCTATGATTTATATAATTTAATCTGTTTTTATGCGTGAAGTTTATCCCATCAATTCCTTTTTCTTTAAATGCTTTTTCATAACTAAATTCTGAATTTTCTATATTAGTTGTTAGATAATTATCACCAACTATTTTTACAATTCCAAGTCTGTTCATTTTATTTTTCTCCTTATCACGCAATCAATTGCAATTTATTAAAGCGGATTAATTATAAATGCTCCATCTATAAACTGGGACATGAAATTTGGACAAAAATTCAAATTTCTTGTTTTTTTATTAGATTGATTTCTAAATTGAACTGGACTCATTCAGTTCAATTTTTTTTGAATTCGAACATTATTGTAATAATCAATGTAATTAGCAATGGCTTGTTCTAATTCTTTGAATGACATATGCTTAACATCTAGTTTCGAAATTAGTTCAGTTTTTAAAATACTGAATCAGAATTCAACTACTCGATTATCAAGACAATTCCCGATTCTTGACATTGATTGGATTCAATTATTTTGTTGAAGCATTTCATCAAAATAAACTGATGTATATGGAGCACCATGATCAGAATGAACAATGGCAATT
>JAFPYV010000010.1 GCA_017394375.1 bacterium | reverse complement strand
ATTTTCAATTTCTTTGCTAGGAATATGTTGATGCTTTTTAATCCCCAATCATTCATCTAATAAATAAACATATTCTTGATTTCAATTATCGAAATAACATCGTCTTTTTATTACAAATTTTCACCTAAAAAGAATGATTGCTTTCTCACGAATTGAAATGCATTCATACCTGTTCTTATTTCGCTTCATGCAGATCATTTTGTCTGCATAAATTAAAAAGCAAAATATTATTATTTTAATTATGAAATTTCAATCTCACATAATTTTCTCCTTTTAGTTTAATTATAAAAAAATGACAACACATTTAGTTGTCATTCCCTTTCTTTAAAAGAGTACTTTTCCAAAAAACCTACAATTATGTGAGTCTCCCAATATTACGCATACAAGATTGGAAGATTTATGTACTTTAAAAACTAGAGATTTAGTAGTTAAATCAGAATGCGATAGTGGAAAAATTCCAGTCATTTCTGGTGGGGTACTACCGATGGGTTATGTAAACCGATACAATTTTGATGGCGAAAATATAACTGTTGCTCGATGTGGTGGTGCTGGTTTTGTTGATTGACATAAAGGAAAAATTTGAGTAAATGATAAATGTATTATTCTCACAAATTTAAACAAAAATCCTATTTTGCCTAAATATCTTTATTACTTTCTTTTTGCAATTCAACTAAAAATTTATAGTTTATCCTCGGGAGGGAGGGTTTCCTACTATTTCGTATAAAGATCTTTACAATTTGGATATTTATTTCCCTTCTTTGCCATACCAACAACAAATTGTAAAGATCTTAGACGAATTCACGGAACTCGAAGCAAGGAAGAAAGAATTTAATTACTGATTAAAATATTTAATGCAAAATAATAATTGAATCAATGACAAAAATTATGAATATTTGAAATTAGGTGACATTTGTTATTTTAAAATTGGACAAGACATGGGGATTAATTCAGAAACAGTCATTTATCCAATTATAGCTAACAGTCCTAAAATTTATGGTTACAGTGATGCGTCAAATTGTCCGGCATGTATTACTATAAGTAGAATAGGGGATGTTGGTGACATATCTAAGTATGACACACCAATTTGACTTGCTATACGTGTTATCGCTCTTATTATAAAATGTCTTACTAAGGTTAATCAATTATATCTTTACTATTATTTGAAAACTCTTAAATCTGAATTTGTAAAGCGTGCAAAGGTGCAGCACAGTTAAATTTAAGTCCTATAAATATAGAAAATATTGCTATTCCAGTTCCATCCTTAGCAAATCAAGAAAAAAATGTAAATATTCTTAATAAATTCAATAACTTAACTACTAACTTTCAATAATCAAATTAAATAAATTATTTTATAGTTAATGATTTAATTTAATTATGACAAACAAAAATATGAGAACTTTAAAATTCCCATATTTTTTACTTAATTTTTAAATATTTGCATCAAATATGATGGTGCTTGTTGTTGCATACATTACTATTTTATTTTTTAATTAATTATCCAATAAAAATACATGTTTATCAGTTAGTTTATCTAGATAATATCTGCAATAAACTGTAACTACATGCAAACCACATGTCATATCCTTAGGAAGATAGGAAATAAATTTGTGACAATCCTTCGGACAATTTTTATAAAGCAGATTGTCTATAAAACACATACCAATTAGAAGCACTTCATCTTTTTTTGCCAATTAGTTTTTTTAATCACTTATTCACATTTCATCCTCACAATGTAATTATAAAAAATGACAACTTTTTGAATGTCATTTGCATTTAATAAATGGTTTAATACCCACAAAATCTAAAATTTTGAAAGTTTCCGTTAATTTTTTAGTATTTTTAAATAAACACTTATTAAAAATTGAATATAAAATTTAATTGTTTATGATTTTATAAGATTAAGGATGTATAAAATGTTTAAAAAAATCAAGAAAGTAATAGGTAAAATTTGAAAGCAAACTTTGATAGGTATATGTGTAGGTTCAATTGCTATTACAGGAATCACTATACCAATTTAAATGAGTAGTAAAAGTTTAACTAATTGTGAATCTAATGCTACAAGCAGTTCTCAACACTCTTCTTTTGATAATGGAAGTGCAAACCTATTAAAAAATGTGGTGAATCATGATTTGTCAACAGTTTGGGTAAATAATAATAAAAAATACTGATTTTGTTCAAAAATCTTTTGTTAATCTAGAACATTACAAATTAAACGAACATAATTCACTTGTTAGTTTGATTCAAACTGCAAATGGTATTTCTCAAAAAGATGCACATGAAAAAGAAGTCTTTGATGCTAACTTAGCAAAAACTGCAAAATTAATGAGTGGACTTTCTGTTAAAGAACAAAATCAAGCGAAAAATGCAATGCTTGAAATGGATACAAATATTCAAAATCATCACCTAAATATTAATAATTTGAGTGAGATTGTTAATAAAATAGCAGGTTCTAAATATACACCGGAAATTGACGCATATCTTTGCAACGAAGCTAAAAAGCACAACGAATTATTGAAAAAAGAAGAATTGAATAAGAATGTTTGCTTATATGAAAACCAATATCCTACTTTAAATCTCTATTCTAGTACATTCACTGTAAGCGATAGTATAAACAAAGTTAGTGATGCTGTCGATACATTAAGCGGAGTTGCTGTAGCAGCTGGAATCTTTAGTGCCTGTATGTATTTTATGGCATTTTGAACTTGCGGTTCATCATTGGTTTGAGCAAATGGAAGTGCAGTTATTGCAGCAATAACAGGAGCCACTGCTGGTGGATTAGCATTTTATAATGACACACAAGAATCTGATGCTAATCAAGTTGGTTGATCATATGCTTACGTAGATTTTGTGCATGCTTTTGATTTAGGAGGAGCAATTGCTAAAATTTCAGTTGCACTAACTACTACAGCAGCCAGTGTAAGTGCCTTAAGTTGAGTATTTCCTGCTGCATGTGCAGTATTAGGATTAACTAGTTTACTAGTTTCAGTATTACTCCAATAATTACTCAACTAATCAAAAAAAGCAATTCTATTAAAATGGATTTGTATGATAAGTTTGCAATTTAATACTACCAAAAGAATTAATGAAGTCTGAAAAATGGATTTATCTGTTTTGTTTATCAAAGATAAGATAAATAATTTTCATTTCCGTATCTCACATGACTATTGATGATGAAAAAGAACTAAGTTGATTACTTATTGAATCATGGGGGTAGGCACAATTGGTTCCTGTTTAATTGGAATTATCTTAATGTTTTTTCAATTACTTTGAAATAGGAAAGGAATTGATTCTGGTCATTTATGATTAGTAGTAGCAGGTATTTGTTGTTGTTTATTGGGGGCAGTTATTATTACTTGTTTATTATTATTCATGCAAATAATAACTAATAAATTTAAAGCAAATTATTTAGTACTATTTCACAATGCAGTTAATAGTGGTTATTTAGTTGCTGATTCAACGCTATATCCTGATTTAATCAGATTATGTTTTTATGCTAATAATCCTTATCAATGACAAATTGATTATCCTTTAAGCATCTTTAAATCAGTTGATTTGTTATGGGGCTTAGTGATTATCTTCACGCAAATTAAGCAATATCAAACAAATCCAACTAAATTTAAACAATTGCATAATTGCACTTTTCAAAAAGATAATTTAGTAACTAAAAGAAGTAAAGAAAATCAAATTCATGATAAAACAATTTATCAACAACAAATTGCTAGCATTTATTATTTATTTTTTCCGTCTTATGTTAAAAATGAATTAAGCTTTAATTATTGCAAAATTATTAATCCAAACAAACCAATTTATTTTGATTTTAAATTAGCAAAGAATATTAGTTGATTAATTAAAAGACATTTTTATAAATGAATTTTTTACATTAGTTGATGAGTGATTTTTATTATTGCAATGATTATAACAGGAGTACTATCAACTCTATTTACACATCAAAATCCCCACATGGCATACTCGTTATATATAAGTTGCTGAATTTTATTATTAATTGCCATTATTTTCTTTTTATGTATTGGAGCAACAATTACATCTTTAATTAATAATCAAGCTAGACATTGACTAACTATCTTTCAAAATTTATGGAATAATGAACAAGTAATTCAACAAGAAAACTCCTATCCTTTAATTGTCCAAATGGCATTTAATTATAATAATCCTGATCTTTGAAATGAAAAACACCCTGATGTTAAATTTCATTATGCCTATGTCCAATTAGGTTTGCTAAGCATGTTGTCTTACCTAAAAAATTATCAAATTAAGTTAGGACTTGATAAAGATTCAGATAAATAAAATACAACTTAGTTGTGAAATATAAAGAAGGACATGAAGTTTGGATAAAAATTCAAATTTCATGTTTTTTATTTTTAGTTGGAGTTATTGAACCCAATTTCTTGTATTTTTATATTGTTATAATAATCAATGCAATTAGCAATTAATTATCAAAGTTGATCTTTAATAGCATCAAAAAATTAATGCTTAACTTTGCATCATTACATTTTGATAATTATCATTCTTCAATTCTTTTTTGGTATGAATAGTTATGACTAAAAGATAAACAAAATTTTAGGTAAGTCATATGTTGCAAGAATATAACTATCATCAGCAGTCTAGATTGGTTAATCATGATATTTTTTAGATAAGGTTACAAATTTTAAATGTTATTATAATAGTATCAATTAAGTCTCTCAGTTCATTTTGCAAGAAGATTATTTATCGTTTAAAACCAGTGCGGTTTATTAATTAAATAAAGTCACAGTTTCCTAAATTTCAACAATAATTGTTTTTATTATTAATTAACTTAACAAAAAAGTAACTGTACAATCTACTGCTGCTAATCAATAAAAATCATAACTTTATTAAAAGAAGCATTAAACATGTAAGCTTTTTCAAAATCAAAATTTAGCATCTACCATTAGTAGCTATTTTAGCTTTTAAATTTTAATCATTAATTAGCAATTACTTATTAATAAAATATAGTTAATAACGATGAATAATAAAAGAATGGATGAAAAAACAAACTATGGAATATAAAGTAATTATTAGTGTTATCTTTGGTATTTTCTTTATTCTTTATGCTCATTCTTTTAATCGTCATTAGCATTCTAACTAAAAAAGCAAAGAAGGCAAAAGATGAATCCCAAAATCCTTTTATTTTAGCCAATATTAAACAAGAGATCAAAGAAAAATCAAAGGATTTGCGTTATTATTTTTCCACGCGGCCAGGAATGGCTAATTATGTGAGACGGGGTGGTAATTGACGTTTAAAATGACTGTTTTATTTTGTCATTCCAGTAATTATTTTCTTCATTTTAGTTATCATTTTGGTTAATGTTGCATAAATAGAACTTATAAAAGTTTATAAAAAAAGATAAAGGAATCTGATACTTAAACTAGGACATGAAATTTGGACAAAAATTCAAATTTCATGTTTTTTATTATAATTGATTTTTATATTGAACTGGTGTCATCCAGTTCAATTTTTTTGAATCCTTACATTGCTGTAATAATAAATATAATCAGCAATTGCTTACCTTAATTGGACAAATAACATTCTCTTAATATCTAACAGATAAATTAATTCAGTTTTAAGATACTGAATCAAAATTCAATATCACGGTTATCAAGCGAATTTCCAACTCGTGACATTGATTGAGCAGCGTGATACTAGCAAAGCATGTTTTGATATGATTTTGATGTGTAATCTGCCCCATAGTCAGTATGAACAATAGAACCAGCAAGTTCATGCTTAATAGCAGTAAATGAATCAATGATTAATTTTTCATCATTGTACATTGATAATTCTCATGATTTAATTTTCTTAGTACGATGATTAATTATTACATAAAGGTAAACAAAATTTTGGGGTGTATCGTAGGTTGCAAAGATATAAGTTACATCGCTAGCACGGATAATTTGTTTATGATTTTTATTATCGTAATCTCTTTTTACTAGATCTAGAATCATTGCAGTTGTGTCTTTTCTTTCCGGAATTTACGTGATACTTTAATTTCACAAGCCAAATGATTTTCATGCATGATTCTGCCAATTTGGCGTCCAAAAATGGGAATTCCATACTTTGTAAGCATTATTTGGGCAATTCATTCCCAACCAACTTTGAAATAGTGTTTTACAAGAATGTCATAAATCATATTGGCTAGTTTTTGCTTCTTGGATTTACGTTTATTATGCGACTTTTCTTTTCAATTTCGAAGATTACAAATAGATGACTTAGAAGTGCCTAAAATACTGGCCTTTTTCGCGAAGATAAATCGGATTTTTTTCTTAATAATTTCTTTGATTGTATCAATAAAATCTTCATTTCCATCATCCACCATTTTCTTAAAAATATTAGTTACTTCATTCATGCCAATTTCGTCCATAAATTCTTTTCAAATTTAAATCTTATTTTTGGAATTTTTAGGGCAACTACTTTGACGCTTTACCAGTCATAAAAATTAATGTCTTGATATCTCTATTTTGGCACAAAAATATGTTGTATTTTTTGAAACATAAATACTTAATGTCTTTATAATTTTTCGATAAGTTCTATATTTGAATCATATGGTTTGCATACCAAGTGTTTCATAGATATTGAATAATTCAAGTCATTGTTCTAGTTTTAATTGTTTAGATATAAAAAAACAATAATCCTTCCTTTCTTTGAAAGAATTATTGTCCAATTTTAATGTCCTAGTCTAATTAAATTTTATTTAAATTTATGTTCTAGTTTATTTTTATTGTTCTTCGAAATTATTTGCAATATATAAATTATCCATTAACCACTTATATATTTTAGTTTGTATTTTTTCTGTTGAATGGGTTTTTTGGTACTCTTCTATAAATTCAATAATTTTAGTTTCATTATTTTTCCAACCGTCGTATGAATTTTTTGCTAATGAACTTATTAGAAAAAAACCATAGTGATAACACAATTTATGAAGTAATAATGTAGCAACTCTTTTATTACCGTTTTTAAGTCGGTGTCCGGTTAAAATATCAAAGAAAATTTTAACGAAAAATGATATTAAATCTTTTGGTGGATTCATCTCAAAGACAAGACAATTATTTCGCAGAATACTCTTAATTTCTGCATTATTTTCTTTATCATAAGGTTCTGATGATAATAAATCTAAATCATCATATACATCTTCGATAAAAAAATCTATTTGTTTATAGAATGATTCAATATCAAACTTTTTAAAAACTATTTCAGCATTTTGCGGGGGTAAAAAATGGCTATAAAAAATGCAATTAACACTTTCGTTATTGTTAATTACATTTTTAACTTTTTCGTCATTAATTTCACCATTTATTTTTAAAAAACTATTTGTCCTAGTTAAAATCAATTTTATGAAATTAGTTGCTACTTGCAGGTTGTTATTATTTTTTATGTAAGCAACACGAATTTTTTTCATCAATTATGAATTGAATTACTTTTTGCCTAAAGACCTTATCAATGGTTTAATAAAAGTTTCATAGGCTTCTTCATTTCGAAAATTTTTACTACTATTCTTTATAAATTCTTCAGTAATAATGAATTTATCATCATCCATAAAATCACCTATCCTTTATTTGTCATATTTATTATAAATTGAAAATTACTAGGACATATATTAAATCGGTTCTTTTTTTTATTTAGACCAATATTTTAAAATAATTTTCGTTATAATTGACAATTCCAAATAAAAATTCATAATAATTTTAGTTAATATTAGCACTTAAAATTAAGAAATATGATAAAAAAATTGAGTAAGTTTTATCAAACATCCTTAAATAAATTATTAATAATTATGAAAAGCAGTTATGGATTTAATTTAATCATTAAATACGGATTAATTTCATTATTTACTTTAAATTGATCCATTTTAATTTTTAGTAATTTTTCTTTAGGATTTTTTGATTCGATGAAAAATAATTAAAATATCTTTTTCATCTATGTTATTATAATCTAGTTATTTAAATGATAAATATTTATACATTATCAATTAATAACTTAAGTTAATAAATAAAAGATCGAAAGGAAATAACAATAATGGAAAATGAAGAAAGTAATTTAAATAAATTAGCAGATACGATAAAACAAAGTGAACTAAAAGCTAATGATGCTAATAAACAACGCGAAGAAATCCACAAAAAAATTTGGGATATTGCTAATAGTTTAAGAGGTAGCGTTGATGGTTGAGACTTTAAAGTTTATGTGCTTACCATCATGTTCTACAAATACTTATCCCAAAAATTAATTAATGCTTTTAAGAAAGAAACTACTCCAGTTGATTATGCCAATATGGATGATGAAAAAGCATTAAGTAAAAAAGACGCAATTGTTGATAAGTTTGGCTTTTTTATTAAACCTAGTGAATTATTTTGTAATGTGGTAAAAAATGCTCCTGAAGATAAGGAATTAAATATTCATTTACTAGATATCTTTAAACATATTGAAGATTATGTAAAGAATAGTCCAACATTTGACAACTTTAAAGGACTATTTGCTGATTTTAATTTAAATAAGTTAGTTGGTAATAAGAGTGATAACACCAAAGACATCAACCAAAAATTAGTAGATTTACTACAAAAGATTGACGAAATGCAAATTGGATCTTATGACCAAGCTAATGTTGATCCCTTTGGGGATGCATATGAATTTTTGATTAGTATGTATTCTTCAAATGCTGGTAAAAGTGGAGGAGAATTTTTTACTCCCCAAGAAGTAAGTAATTTACTAATGCGATTAGCAATTAGTAACTTTAAAAATCCTGCGACTGAAATTAATCGCATTTATGACCCAGCATGTGGTAGTGGATCATTATTGCTACAAGCAATTAAGTTATTAGGAAAAGATAATAGTACGTCATTAACTTTAAAGGGACAAGAAATTAATTCTACAACTTATAACCTATGTCGAATGAATATGTTCTTGCATGATGTTTCTCCTTCCAACTTTAAAATTGCCAATGCTGATACATTAATTGATCCTAAATTTAAAGATGAAGTAGAAAACGGTAAAAAGTTTGACATCATTGTTTCTAATCCACCTTATTCCATTAAATGAGTGGGAAAAGATGACCCAACTTTAATTAATGATCCACGTTTTGCTCCAGCAGGTGAATTAGCACCAAAAACCAAAGCTGATCTTGCTTTTATTATGCATGCACTTTATTATTTAAGTGAAAAAGGTACAGCCTGCATAGTATGCTTCCCTGGCATTTTATACAGAGGGGGAGCAGAAAAGAAAATTCGCGAATATTTAGTTAATAATGGTTATATTGATTGCATTATCCAATTACCAATGAATTTATTCTTTGGTACGGGCATTGCAACTGATATTATGGTGTTAAGAAAGAATCGTAATAACAGTGATGAAATCTTTTTTATTGATGCAAGCAATGAATTTATTAAAGTTAAGAATAACAACAAATTAACTGATGATAACATCAACAAAATTGTTGCAATTTATCATGATAAGAAGGATGTCCAATACATTGCAAAAATGGTAAAAGTTGATGTTATTAAAGAAAATGATTATTCTTTAAATGTTGCTAAATATGTGGAAAAGAAAGATGAAACTCCAAAGATTGACATTAATAAACTAAATGCTGAAATTGCTGAAATTGTTAAGAAGTCAGATGAATTAAGAAAAGCAATTAATGAATTAACAGAAAATATAAAAATAACTGATAGTAATAATTCAAATGGTGATGCTAATAATCAACCATCAAATGAAGAATTAAAAGACAATGAT
>JAFPYV010000009.1 GCA_017394375.1 bacterium | reverse complement strand
TGCCTTAATATGCATGATTTTTTGGTTAATTCTAGCATCTTCAATTGCCATTAATAATTTATTAGCAATGTCATATTGAATTGGCAAATAATTTTTTGTTTCATTTGTAGCATATCCATACGTGATTCCTTGGTCACCAGCAGCGTACCTGCCATCATCTTTATTAACTTTTTTACTAATGTCAGGCGATTGCTTATTAATATTACAAATAATCGTAAAGCTATTTTCGTTATATCCTAATGGCTTAATAACTTTCCAAATTTCTTGTTCAACGTTAACAGTTGCTTTGGTCGTAATTTCTCCCCCCACCATAATAACGGTGTTAGCAGCCATTACTTCACAAGCAACTCTACTGTTGGAATCTTGAGCAAGGCAAGCATCAAGAATTGCATCAGCAATTTGGTCACAAATTTTATCAGGGTGACCCTTCCCAACACTTTCGCTAACAAGAATCTTGTAATTTTGTTCTTTAATTAAGTGATTTTCTTCTTTGTTCATTGGTTTAACCTCTTTAGCAATAAACTTAATTATATTTAATTCTGATATTCTGAATTGATTGCATTTAAACAATGTAAATAACTATATTAACAATTAGTCAATAAGAATTTTATTCAAACTTATTCCGTTATAATTAATTCAAGAGAAAAATAATTTATAAAAATAAATTAATCAATATTTAAGCAAGTCTTTGATTAATCAAAAACAAATTTATTTGATTGAACAAAACATTAATCACTTCTAACCTAAACAAAAATAAATAAAAAATCACCTACTTCTTTTATTTTGTAATTAAATTGATTAACACAAAATATTGAAATAAAACATCCTTAATAAAATCTTTACAATGAATTTCGATAAATAATTATCAAAATCTTTAAAAATTATAAGCATGAAAACAAATGATTAGCATGGTAAAATGCATCAATAGCCATAATTTTAATAGTTTCAAAGAAAGAGTGACAAAGATGGAATCATGTATTGATACAATTAAACCTAAATATCAAATTTCAAACCCATTTGTTTACACCTACCCAGTTATTTATGTTTACATAATTCAGGATGAAGATCATGAAGGATTAGTCAAGATTGGTATGACTTCAGGTGATTTTAATATTAAATATGACCAAATTCCTGATAATGATGAAAGTATCCAATATTTTGCCTGTAAACGTATTAAGCAACAAACTAAAACTGCAGCAGTTAGAAAAAAACTATGTTATTGCACAATTGGAATGAATATTAATGGTGAACCATTTTCTGATAAGGATGTTCATGGAACTTTAAAAAGAAATTTAATTAATCATAAAGATTTTAAAGAAATTGACATTGATGGTGGAGTTGAATGATTTGAACTTACACCAATTCAAGCGATTGATTATATTAAAGCAACTAAAGAACAAAAAATTACTATTGAAAATCGATCATCAATTAAAGATGTTTTAATATGACCCAGTCAGCAAAAAGCTATTAATGATGCAATTAATGGATTCATGAATAGCAATCAATTTCTATGAGCATGTAAAATGCGTTTTGGAAAAACTTATACTGCTATGCAATTAATTATTCAATCTTTTGCTAATAATTTAAATTTTAATCGTGTAATCATTTTTACTAATAGACCTGGTGTACAAAAAGGATGATATGATGAATTTAAATCATCAATGATATATACTTTAGGTTTTAAATTTTATGCAAAAAATATTGGAGAACCAATTGATAAAGTTACGACATTTTCACCACAAGAAAAAGTAATTTGTTTTTATAGCATGCAGGATTTAAAAGGTAGCTCTTTTATTGATAGCAATAAGAAAGACAAAAATCATTTAGTCATTGACACAAAATGAGATTTAATTATCATTGATGAAGCAGATGAAGGAAGTACAAGCATCTTAGGACAAGAACTAATTAATGCATTAAAAGTTAATTCTCAAAATGCAAAATGATTATATTTATCGGGAACTCCATATAGTATCCTTAGTCAATTCAAACCAAGTGAAGTATTTACCTGAAATTATACTGATGAGCAAGAAGCAAAAGAAAAATTTGAAAATCAATTGAATAACCCATATGCTAATCAACCAGAATTACGAATTTATTTGATTAATCTACTAAAAGATTTAGACTTAATTAATCAAAACTATGTTGGTGAAGATGATGATTATTTTAGTTTTGAAGAGTTTTTTAGATGTAAAAAGGATTCCGATGAATTTGAACATGAATCAACAATTAAATCATTTTTAGATTTACTAGTGAATCAAAAAAAGCAAGAATATCCATTTAGCAATGAAGAATATAGAGAATACTTTAAACATACATTTTGATATTTACCAAATGTAGCATCATGTAATGCATTAGAAAAACTATTAAATGAACACATAATTTTCAAGAATTTTAAAATATTGAATGTAGCAGGTAAAAATTCTAATTCTTTAAGAGCATGAAATGATGTTCTAGAAGCAATTGATAAATATAAATACACAATTACTTTATCATGTGGCAGACTAACTAGGGGTGTAACGGTAGGACAATGAACTGCAATTTTGTATTTATGTGGTGGAAGCAATACATCAGCCTCCCAATATATGCAAACCATTTTTCGTGTCCAATCTGCTTATACAGATAAGATAACAGGAAAGAAAAAAGAAATTGGTTATGTATTTGACTTTGCTCCCCAACGTGCGTTAGTCATTCAAGATAAAATTGCTTTATTTGAAAAAGAATTAAAACCATATTTATCAAAAGAAAAGATTACTCAAAAAAATTTGCAATTCATGCCAGTAATTGCAAATGAAAATAATCAATTTGTTGCTTATGATGCAAGACGACTTGTTGATGAAATAAGAAAAAATACTATTGAAATTATTTGCAATAGTGGATTCACATCTCCTAAATTATTAAAAAAATCTGTATTAAGTAATTTGACTCAACACCAAATTGATCTCTTAATTGACATAAACAAAAAAAGTGGAATAAGTAGTTTAAAAACTTATAAACAATATTTAAACGACAATGGAATTCAAGAATCATCGAGTCAAACTAAAACAATAAATAAACAGCAAGAATCAAAAGAAAAAAATAAAAAAGAAAAACAAAAAAAGGATTTAATATCTGCATTGCTTGCTATTCAAATACGTTTACCATTATTGATTTTTGGTACTTATGATATTAATCAAAGAATATCATTAAAGTATTTAACTGATGATGTCGATGATGAATCATGAGATGAATTCATGCCTAAGTCAGTAAGTAAAGAAAAATTTAATGAATTAACTCAATGCTTTGATGAAGAATTATTTGATGCATGTTCACGTCAAATCATTAAGGAATTAAACGAATCAACCAAGTTACCAATTCCTAAACGAATTGAAAAAATAAGTAGATTGTTTGCTACATTTCACAACCCTGAAAAAGAAGTAGTATTGACTCCTTGAAGAGTAATTAACTTACAACTAGGTTTATGTATCGGTGGATGAAATTTCTTCGATAAAAGTTATACCAATAATGTTGAACTACATTTCATTGATTTACCAATCACAAATGAAATTTACAATCCTAATGCGAAAGTACTAGATATTTATTCCAAGACTGGATTATATAGTCTATATAATGCGTTTACTTTCTTTAAACTATATAAAGAAAAAATGAATTCTTCACAAATAAAAATAGATGATAATCTATTATGACAACAAATTATAGAAAATAATATATTTGCACTGTGTCAAACTAAAATGGCAACTAAAATTACCACTAGAACTTTAATTGGTTATGACGCACAAATAAAACCAAATATATTTTTGGTTGAAAATTTAATTAATTTAATTCAAAATAATCAATGAGATAAAGTAATTATAGAAATGAAAAAACAAAACAATAAGAATGCGGATTTTACCTTTAACGCAATTGTAGGTAATCCACCATATACAGTTCATGATTCACCAAATAATCCACGTTCCCAAACACCAGTTTATCCAAGATTTGTAGAGTTGGCATTAAAATTAAAACCAAAATATTTTACTTTTATTATTCCAGGGAAATGAGAAACTGGAGAAGGAAAGGGATTAAAAGAATTTGCTCCTAAAATGTTAAATGGCAAATTCGTAAGTGAAATTTATCGTTTTCCTAATTCAAAAGAAATATTTCAAAATGTAAAAATTGGTGGTTCTATTTGTATTTTTCTTGCTGATTTAACTAAACAAACAAATAAACCAAAAATATCCAATTACATCTCAAATGATAACGAAATTAAATTTGAAATTGCTAAGACTACTTCTTTTCAAGATAATGATGATGAAGAAGAAAGAAAAATTATTTTTCCAAATGTAATTCTTAAATCCATTTGAGAAAAAGTATATAAATCCTCTATAGAATTTATTAATTCAATTACAAATTCAAGAAATCCGTATGGAATTGAAAATCAATATTTTAAAAGCAAATTCATAAATAATCAAGAAATATATTTTGAGAAAAAATTTCCTAATAGTTGTGCTATATGAGGCACGAATGACCAACATGATCCACAGCGTTATCTACTTTATTGCAACATTAATCAGTTAAAACCAAACGCACATTTAAATATGTGAAAAGTATTTGTAGGAAGAAATTATGGAATAATTAATTGTTACCCTACGGATAATACAGTTTTAGCCCCACCAATTTTAGCAGGTCCAAATACAGCATGTACTGATTCATTTTTAGAAATAGGTGGTTATGACCAAGAAATTACTGCCAAACATCTATATATATATATATATAGCAAGTTCTTTAGATGTTTATTGAGTTTAAAAAGATCTTCCACAAGCATTAGTCGAAATTCATTTGAATACGTTCCCAAGTTGGATTTTAATGACCCAACTATTCCTTGACCAGATGATATTGAACACTATCATCAATTAGATGAATATCTATATAAGAAATTTGATTTAAATAAAAATGAAATAGATTTTATTGAAAATAATATAAAAGCATATGATTTAAAAAGAGTAGGTTGATAAAATCATCTACTCTTTTTGCTTTATATGGATATTTATTAATTAGTTTCCAAAATCTTGGTACATACTGTCATTAAATGCAATTGCTTGGTTGGAAATTTGATATTTATTTAATGGCAATTCTACACAGGTATTTCGTGTAATTATAAAATTGATATTCTTAGGAATAGCATAAACATAATTAGATGGATTAATGGTATAAATGTTTTCAAACCAACTGTTAAAAGCATTAAAGTTGGTTTGATTGCTGCTAAATGGATAAGCAGTTTGCGTAGTAAACCAATTCATGCCAGGAGATGCATTCATTACTTGAGCACCTTTACTAGTCATGATTTCTCCTACAAAATTATTAATGCTTAATCAAGGAGATACATACAAGTTATAAGCAAAATTTTGCATGGTGCCATACTGATATTGTCCATTACTATCCATACTGCCAATGAAATTAGATGCATTATCACTATTAGGCATTCAGGGATTGTTATTATTGTTTGTATTAGTTGCTTGTGATCAATAATAAAAAGGACAAGAATGAACTTCATTACTACCAGTAATCAAGTTAATTAATTGATGATTATCTTGGTAATTGGATAATAAGTAAGTATAGGTATTAGCATAATTGATTTGATTACCATTACTATTTTCACTCATTGGTTTATTATATCCATTAAATGTAGGGCTAGCATCTGATCCATCTAAACATAAATCATACATAAATTCATAAGTAGGTATGATTAAATTATTGCTTAAATATTTACTAATTCCTACAGTATCTAGTGCAATCATGGTGTATTTTGGATGGACGACATGAAAGGTACTAGGAGTTAATGCTTGCCATTGACTGCTAGTTAATGTCGTAGCATAATTCCCACCCATGGCAGTATATAGTGCATCCCCATTATAACAAAATCCACCGTGCAATTGACCATTATCAAGTTCATTAATAATCCCTGCACTTGATGCGGAATTATAAACTGGATTACTACCTAAATTTTTCTTGGACAAATAACTAGTAAATGCCCCATAAGTATTTTCCATTTCTTTAATGGTTGAATTGTTAGGATCAGGATTAGTAATGGGAACACCATTACTATTATCTTGTAAACAAGCTGCTAATGAATAAACTGATTGAGGACTACCAACAATTCCAATTTTTGGTCGTGCCTTCACTGAGTTAAATCATTTGACATTTTTAAGGACTGGTAAGATTTGGTTTCAGGTTTGCGGGGTGTTAAGTGAATTTAGCATTGCTAATTCACTATTAGAAGTTACACCGTTGGTAGTATATGCAAACGTATAGTTTTGAAAGAAATAAGGCAAATCGTAATTAAAAATATTGATGTGAGTCATTCCATTAAAATCACAATGTAAATAGATTTGCGAAATGTCACAAATTATGCCAGGAGATAATAAATTACAAATGCTGTATTTATATTCAGTTTGGTATGCTTCGCTTTGACTATATGTTTGCCCATTACCATCTAAAGTATAAGGGACATTATACTGAAGATCTTGTTGTTGTAAGTTTACTTGTAATGGCAAGATTCCGTTTTCAATAGGAACATACTTTCCATTTAAGTAATAACCTAAGTGCATTCCATTCGTGTTAAATAATGAATAATTTAATGGTTTGATCAATCCTAAGGAAATTAATTGTGCTGCTTCATAATCAGTAGGTACACCAATAGTAATTTGTTTATTTTCATATAAAGCTGGTAATTGATTATTTAAGTTATAGTAAGTGTATTGAACATTAACTCCAGGATTTTCATCTTCAATTTCACTCGTAATTTTTTCTTGTAAGGAAGGTGATTCATATTCAGCAAAATTACCAAAGATTAATGTTTTATCACTTTTAACTGAGGCTAATCCAAATACTAATCCTAAAATTCCAGCAGTAACTGCTAATAATGCGACTAGTCCACCCGCAATTGCTCAACCTTTACGCATTTTTAACTACTTCTTTTTGGTGTTTCATGTGAAACATTTTTAACTTACCCATGCTTAATTTATGCATTTGTTGCATGCGTACTTTTTTATCATGGTGTTTCTTGGTGTATTCTTGACTAGTGGTAATTAAAGTTCGAATGATAATAATGGCAAACGTAATAAACATCACAATTGCTCCAAATGTAACTGCTCATACTTGAATACCTTTGTTCATGGTATATAAGTTAACAGCAATTACTGATACTCTACCTTCAACTAATGAGGTAATGACGTAGTCATCAAAACTTTGGGTAAATACAATTACACTTGCTAATAAGATACTTGGAATTAAATAAGGAATGACAATCTTTCAGAAGGTCATAAATTTAGTGTAACCAAGGTCTTCACTAGCGTATAGTAAATTAACATCAAACTTTTGTAATTTTGGGTAAATAAACACAATGGCGTACGGAGTAGCAAATGACACTTGTGCTAACACAATCGTAATGTACCCATAATTAAATCCTAAAGCAATTCATGTAAAAGAAAATAAGATGACAAGAGCAATTCCATTAATAACACTGGGAATGGCAATCGAAAGATTGGAAATTCCTAACACAATCTTGGTGTATCCTTTTCAATTTGACCACATTCCAAAGCAAACCATCACTGCTAAAATTACACAAATTGGCACGACAATAACTGCCACAATTAAACTAGCAGTTAAAGAGTGAGTGAACGAAGGATTTAAAAAAAGCGTAAGGTAATTAGCCACTGTTCAGTGGCCAAACTTGACGTTAACATTTCCTTTAATTGGACTTCCTTGGTTAAATGATAAAAAGATAATAAAGATTAAAGGAATATAAATCAATGCCAAAATAATTAAAATATATCATTTTGCCAAAAATTGCTTTCAACTAAAAATTTTCTTTTTATGCATTGCTTATTATTCCTTTAACGCAATATCATCTTTTGCTAAAACATCAGCAACATTATTCAAGTGAATATAGGTACTAATTGATAAATGTGGTTGGTATAAATCCTCAATGGTTCTTGTGTCAAAGTTGAGATCATTAACAATATAAATATGCCTAATTCCTTTGACTATCTCATGAATTTTGGCTTCATCCTGTGGAAAGATTATCCGCTTGCGTCCTAATTTTAAGTTAACTTCGTGCTTTTTCTTTTTGTTATTTAAAACATTAGAAGAAAAAGCATAATACTTACCATTTTCAGGATTTTTTGATTGTCATTTGCGAATTCCTCAAACAATTCATTTTGGTACTTTAACACATGCAAATCACAATGCCAATAAAATCATGGCCGATACAATGCTAATTACACTTGCACGCGAAAGCGACAATTTATTATCAAGCCCCAAACTTGCTTGACTATAAATTTCTCCCCCTAGTAATTGGGCATTGGAAGCATTGTTCATATAAGCAGTAACAGAAATAATCATCATTGATGGAACAAAGACTAAAGTAATACCAGCTAAAATAGCTTTTTTTGCATATGGTAAGATTACCATGAAGAAAGTTCGAGTTTTGCTCGCCCCCAAATCTTGACTAGCAAGACTATAGTTAGCAGGCATTACTTCTAAAACTTGGTAGATTGGTAAAATCATTAAAGGTAAGAAAATATAAACATAGCCCAGAATCGTATATTGATCACCATAAGTAGAATTAATAGCTCCATTTAAAATATCGAACATTGTTTTAAGTCCAATTAATTTAAATAAGGTGCTTGTTCAAATTGGACTGGTAACAACTAGCAAAGCAAAAACACGAAAAATTTTACTTTTTGATAATGATAACCAATAAGCAAAAGGAAAACCAATAATAATGCAAATTGCAGTTGTAATTATTGAGGTAAGTAGAGTTCAACCAATAATTTGCCACGTAGTTAAATCCATTACTTCTCAGTTGGCTGCTTCTCCTAAATTATCATGCGGTACAAATGCATAAATAACAATAATGATGGTTGGAATAATCACTAAGATTAATGAAATCAAGAGGAACGGTAACATTAAAAGAAATTTACCATTAAAAACTTTGGTTAATTTCTTAACTCCAAAACGTATATTATTCATTGGTTAGACCTTCTTTTTTCATAATATGAAGGTCATCAGTGTCTCATTTTAAACCAATCGTTTTATTGATGTCAACGTGGTTAACTGATTCAACAATTAATGGTTCGTGATTTTTGGTTTCACAAGTTAATTGTCACATTAATCCTTTGTAAATAATTGCTTTTACTGTCACATCGATTAATCCGTGTCCTGGTTCAACCACATCAAAGTCTTCAGGTCTAATTAGTACATCAACATATTTGCCTTCACTTGCAACGTTAACATCTTCAAACCGAAAGGAAGTGGTAATACCTAAACATTGGACTTTCCCATTTGCTTTAATAATGCCGGTAAAGACATTTGCTACCCCAATGAAATTAGCTACTCACGCACAATTAGGTGAGTCATAAATTTCTTGTGGATTCCCAATTTGCATAATCTTACCAAAATTCATAACCACAATTTTGTTACTTAAAGTCAATGCTTCTTCTTGGTCATGCGTCACTAAAATAAAAGTAATTCCTAGTTGGTTGTGAATTCTTTTTAATTCAAGTTGCATTTGTTTTCGAATTTTTGCATCAAGAGCTGATAATGGTTCGTCAAGTAATAATACGTCTGGTTCAATTACAATTGCTCTAGCTAATGCAACTCTTTGTCGCATTCCCCCCGATAAATCTTGGGGATATTTGTTTTCATTACCTGCTAGTCCCACCAAATTAATAACATTATTAACTCGATCCAAAATTTCTTTTTTAGTTAACTTGCGACTAGTAAATCTTTTTTCAGCTTGTTCTCGTTTGTTTTGTGCATAATTTTGTCAGTATGTTAGTTCATAGTCAATCTTATCAATTTGGGCATACAATTTTTCTAATTCGGCATCAATTGGTTTCTTTTGCTTTAAAGCTTTTTCAAGTTGATTTATCTTAACTTTAATTGCTTTTGCTTCCTCGTTTTCAATTGGTTTATGAAAAATTGATTTTCGAGTGACATTATTATCATATTGTTCGTACAGAATATTAATTTCATTAACAACTTGTTGTGCAGGCATTTCACCAATGCGCACTAACATATCATTGTTTTGATACTTTTGCTTAATTTTAGCAATTTTATCTTCAATTTTTTTACGGCTAGCTTCGTAAATTTTAATTTTACCTTCAGCTTCTTTTTCGTTTTTAGCTTCTTCTTTATTGATGTTTTGTTCTTTCGCGTTATATTTAGCAATTCATTTGGGGTCAGCATCTTCCCCGATGTATTTCTTTTTATCGTTAATCCGTAAAACTTTTAGCCCGTAACTAATGTTTTGAAAGATTGTCATATTAGGAAATAAAGCATAATCCTGAAAAACTGTAGCAGTCGGACGTTTATTAATTGGGATGTTTTTTACATCCATGCTATCAATAATAATGCGTCCATGTGTCGGACGTTCAAATCCAGCTAACATTTTTAGCATGGTAGTTTTACCACACCCACTAGGTCCAAGAAGCGTCACAAATTCCCCTTTTTTGATGTCAAGGTTAAAATTGGAAACCGCAGTAAAACCATCATCATAGGTTTTTTCCACGTTCATAATTTCAATAAAACTATTATTCATTTTTAAATAAATAATGCTCCTATTAAAATAACAATCCGTCCAAAGAAAATTGAAAAATAAATTTCTGATAAGTAAAAAAAATTATATAAAAAAAATACTTAAAAAAATCAGAAAATCCGATATTTTTTTAAGTAATTTTTAATGATGTTTTTGCAAAATATTTACAAGCAAAAAATCTATAGTATTTTTTTATGATTTTTTAACTAAATTAATTACTTAATTTCCACTGTTTTTAAGTATTCTTTGAATTGACTAATTGCTTGGGAAATTAAATTATTTTCTGGTACATCAAGTACTAATTTAGCCACCGCTTTTAGTTTTTCATCAGCATCTTTAGTGGTAATGCCATAAACTTCAGGAACTTCAAACAATGCTATATTATCTATTGATCTGCTTATTACTGCAACATGGTTATTAGCAACTGATAAAAGTTTAATGACATATTTAAAGGCATCTAGTAAACTGGTATCTTTGTTAACAATTACCATACTATCTCCAGTAATGATGGCCTTAACATCATTAACAGATTCAACAAAATTTTCAAAATCTTTTAAATCATCGCCAAGATTATTAATGGAAAAAGCAATAATGCATACTGCTTCAAATTCTTCATGTAAAACAAGGTGACCCCCAACATTGTATTCATCTCATTGTTCCTTACCAATGTTAAATAAGTAACTTCACACCCCATCATACGTGACATAGAATGATAATTTCTTGTTGTGTTCAGCAATTCTTAACAATTCTTCATAAATTCTTTTTGCACTTAAAGCACCAATGTTTAAATTAACCATGTATTGGTCACTACTAATTGATAACACTTCAGCCCCGCGATTCCCAATTAAATATGAACTTGGTTTAAGGTTCATGCTGTTATAAATTTCCAGTAATTGAGTAGCAGGTCTATAACTCATCATTCCAAAATAAAATGCATGTCCTTTTACATTAATTAAAGCTTGTAAAGCTTCTTCGGTTTGTTTGGCAATGTGTCCATCCACATCAAGAATGCAATTATCAGCATTACACATAATTAATGCTTTATTCTTTCATTCATGGATTATTTCTTCTCTTGTCATAATTTTTATTATCCTTTTTAGTAAATATTAAGATTTTTAAATCACATTAATAAATTCATTTAATAAACTGTTTAGAGATTATTAAATGACAACCGTTGGAGGTTGTCATTTAACAATGAAAATAATGAATTTTAAAAACCTACCAAAATTAATTTATTTAGTTGTTAATGAATAAATTACTTAATTTCAACGGTTTTTAAATATTCTTTAAAGCATTTAATTGCTTCAGCAACAAAATCTTTTGGTTCTTTATCAATTATTAATTTTGCTACTTTCTTTAGTTCTTCATCAGCATCCTTTGAAGTAATTCCATAAACTCCAGGAATTTCGAATAAAGACTTGTCATTAATGGTTTTACTTACTACTGCAACGTGACTTGGTGCTACCACAAGGTGGTCAATAATGAATTGTAAGGATTTGGCGATATTGACATCTTTATTTAATAAAGTCATGTCTCTACCACTTATTGCAATGCGAATGTTTAACGTTTTAGCAAATGCTTCGAATTTGTCAAAATCTTCATCAAGGTGATGAATGACAAAAGTAACTACATTTTGTACTTGGAATGCATCGTGTAATACTAAAGCATCACCAATATTGTACTTACCTCATGCTTCTTTACTTACATTATGCAAGTAATTTCATACTCCATCATATGAAACATGGAAAGCAAGCTTAGCATTGTGCTTTGAAATATTAATCAATTCATCATAAATTTTTTGGGCAGTATCAGGGTCAATGTGTTGATCAATTAACATTTGATCACTACTAATTGATAAAACTTCTGCTCCTTTGCTACCAAGCAAGTAGGAACTTGGACGAAGTTCCATACTGTTATAAATCTTTAGTACTTGCATAACTGGCCGATAACTCATCATTCCAAAGTAGTATGCATGTCCTTTAACGTTAATTAATGCTTTTAATGCTTCATCAGTTTCCTTTGAAATTTTACCATCAGCATCAATAACGCAATTATCAACATCGCACATCATTAATGCCTTGTTTTTTCATTCATGAATCAATTCTTCTTGTTTTGTCATGATATTCATCCTTTCTTTAAAAATATTTTTAAATTAATGTGATTTAATATCCACTTATTATTTTAGGATATATTAATTAATTTTTATGATTATTAAAAAAATAAAGATACTAAACGAACAAAATTATTCTTGGTTAGTTAAATAATTTAAAAAATCATCAATTCCTTGGCAAACAAATGCACTAGGTTCATCATCTACTACATCTTTTGCAATTTTAATTAAATAAGGTTTTGCAGTTTTATAAGTTACACTGTAAATATTAGGAATTTGGAACATACTTAAATCATTTTTGGAATTACCAAACACCGCACATTGATTGGGATTTAATTGATTATGTTTTAAAATGTATTCTACTGCTTCTTTTTTACTAGCACCAATGGCATTAATAAAAGTAAGATTAGGTCCTGGTAATACATTTAAATTAAATTGTTTTAGTCAATTAACAAAAGTTGGTAATTGATTATCTAACCCAAACACCATAAAAACTAAAACATGTTGATTACTAAATCTTGGTTTACAATCAATTTGTCCGTTAGCAGTATAAGTTTTAAGGTGTTTAATTTTGTATGCATATTGACCAGGATCATCACTGTAATTAACATTAAATCCTAAATTCGGATTTTCTTGAGCTAATTCCATTACTTTATCGTAAATTAGTTGACTAATTATTTCATTAATTTCTCAATCTTTGATAATTTTATTTTTACTTAAAGAATAAATTAATGCCCCGTTGCTACTAATTAAATAACCTTTAGGTGCAATTTTTAATTTTTGAAAAATTAGATATTCATTGCGTCATGAACGTCCACTGATTAGATTGAAAATGAAGTTATCATCATTAGCACAAGTTTGTTGAATTTTTTGAATAGTCCCATCTAATAAAATTCCATCATTTGTTAATAATGTTCCATCAATATCACAAAAAATTACTTTTTTTTGCGGATTCATTAATTGTGACCTAATTATGTTCAATTTCTTTTAGGTATTTAATAAAATCATCAATTCCTTGAGCAATAAATTGCGAAACTGGTTCATTAACAATATCATGAGCAAGTGGCATTAAACATGGTTTTGCATCCTTATATGTAACACTATAAACACCAGGAATTTCAAACATTGAGACGTCATTTTCTGAATCACCAATAACACAAACATGGCTTGGTGAAATATGTTCTAAATTTAAAATATATTCAATTGCACTGCGTTTATTAACACCCTCATAACTTACTGCCATGATTTCTTTAGCTCCCACAACGTTAATGTGAGGAAATTGTTTTAAGAAATTAATAAATTCTTCATAATCTTGTTGACTTAATTGACGTGGAGAAATTGTTAGAATATCATCAGGAATAAAACTGTCTCTTAATTGCAATTGATGCGAAGCATTATGCTTTTGTCATGCTTGTTCATCATAGGGAACAAAATAATAATAAGGTTGATGACCATAGCTAACTCACACAATAATTTTAGGGTTGTTAGCTCGTAGTTCCATTAATTTAGCAAATATCTTTTTTGCAACATCTGCTTGTAATCCATATTGTTTAATTAATTGGTGATCTTTTAATGAATAAATTTGCGATCCATTGCTTCCAACTAAATAACTATTTTCTTTAATGCCTAATTGGTCATAAATGAATTTTTCATTCACATTATTTCGACCACTAATTAAGCAAAACATGAATTCATTATTTAAATGGGGTTCATTAATTAATCATTGCAGTTTCTTGACAGTTAATGGACTTATGTGTTCATTACTATCAACTAAAGTTTGGTCAATATCACAAAAAATTAAATTTTTATTCATGATTATCTTCTTTCTTTGCTAAATGCTTGACAAAGCAATCAATTCCTTGTGCCACAAAATCTGATTTTGGTTCAGCAATTACTTTGCTAGCAATCTTTTGCAAGTATTCTTTAGCATGGGTGTATGTAACACTATACACATGGGGAATTTCAAACATACTTTTATCATTTATGGCATCACCAAAAACACATACATTTTGATTCCTTATGTGATACTTATTAAGCAATGACAAGATTGCAGTTTGTTTGGAAATGCCATAAGCTCAAATTGCAATTGCTCCATCTTCACTTAAAGTACTAACATGAAATGGTTTAATAAAGTCTTCAATTGTTTTTACATCTTCATCAGCATTAAACATAGTGAATAATAAGATTCCGTTAGGATTAAATTTATCATGTTGCTGCAAAACATTCCCAAAATTATAAACTTTTCAAAAAGTTTGAGGAATGTTATAGATATAAACTAGTGGTTGTTGGTTATAGTTAACAAAAATTTGCATTTTATGATTATGATTAGTTATTTCCATTAATTTTGAATATATTTTGGATGTAATTACAGGATCTAAAATATGCTCTTCAATTACTTCTTTGGTTAAAGCATTCAAGATTTGCGTCCCGTTATTACCAATTAGAAATCCAACGTTGTGCAATCCAATTTGTTCATATAAATATAATGCATGTAGACATGCACGCCCTGTAATTAATCCAAAGTGATAAGATGAATCACAATTAATTAAATCTTGCAATTTATTGATTGTTTTCTTACTGATAGTAGCATCATCATAAATAAAAGTCCCATCAATATCACTTAAGATTAACTTGGGATTATTTCATTGATTTTCATTCATAACTTATTTACCTAATTTGTTTTATGATCAATCACTTCTAAGTGATGAACAAAGTCTTTCACTCCTTGTGCAATAAATTCAGAAACTGGTTGGTTAACCACGTCTTTAGCAATTTTTTTTAAATATGGCTTGGCATCCTGATATGTAATACTAAACACTTCGGGAATTTCAAACATGTTAACGTCATTTTTAGAATCCCCAATTACACAAACGTGTTTTGGTTGGGTGTGATAAACTGCAAGGCAATATTCAATTGCATTACGTTTAGTAACCCCATAAGCACTTATCCCAGTTAAGTTATTACCAGGAATAACGCATAAATGAAATTGCGATAAGAAATTAGTAAATTCTTCTAAACATTCTTGCAAATTAAGAACCGTAAATAATAAGACATTTTTGTTACTAAATTCACTGCGTAATTTAACACTATTCCCCACGTTATATTTGTTCCAAAAATTTTCATCAACATGATATGCATATCCTAAAGGAGGAAAATTATAATCAACTAGAAATTGAAGATGATGACATTTATTTTCTAATTCCATTAATTTGTTATAAATTGCTTGGCTAACATCCTCATCAATTAATCATTCTTTAATCATTTTATGCGAACTTAAATTGTAAATTTGTGCCCCATTACTGCCAATTAATAAACCAGTAGGTTTAAGTCCTAATTCCTTGTAAAAAATTAGTTCATGTGCACAGCATCTACCACTGATTAATGCAAAATGAAAACTCCGGTCATTATTTATTAAATCTTTTAAGGTTTTAGCAGTATTTGCACTAATTTGGTATTCACTATTAATTAAAGTTCCATCAACGTCACAAAAAATAATTTTGCGATTATTTCATTCGAATTCAATTGCTTCTTGTTCTTGTCTATCCATGACCAAATTCCTTTTATTAATAAAAATAAAATATATCGCAGACAATAAATCATCTTTTGATATATTTTAATGATAATAAAAAAAGATTTCATTGCTGAAATCTTTTGATATTAATGGTGTTGTTTTAAATACCTTACAAAATCTTTTAAACCAGTGGCAATAAATGCTGACACAGGTTCATCAACTACATCACACGCAATTTTTTTTAAATAATCTTTAGCAGATTGATAGGTGATACTATAAACTCCTGGCATTTCAAACATTGAAATATCATTCTTTGAATCGCCAAAAACTGCAACATTATTTGGTGGTACATCTAATTTTTTTAAAATGTATTCAATCGCGTGCCGTTTGGTAATTCCCCCGTTGGTAATCGCAGTTAAATTTGGACCAGGAACATACGTTAAATTAAAATGATGTAAAAAAGCAAGCATTTCTTCTAATTGGTCTTCTAAATGGAAGATTGTAATTAATAGCACGTTGTTAGCACTAAATTCTTGGCGCACTTGCAAAATGTCATTTATGTTATAGATTGGTCATGTGTTATCAGGTCTGTAAATATATGCTAAAGGTTCATCACTATAACTAACTAACATCGAAATTTTGCCAGATTTTTTATCAAGTAATTTTACTTCATTATAAATTGCTTGTGCCACATTACTTGGTAAATGTCATTGGGCAATTACTTTTTGTTCTTTTAAAGAATAAATTTGCGAACCATTATTACCAATAAGAAAACCAGTTGGCTTTAATCCTAATTGGGAATAAAAGTATTTTTCATGTGCAATTGCTCTACCACTAACTAAAGCAAAATGAAAATCACAGTGATAATTAATTAAATCTTGTAAACCGTTGATAGCAATCGGACTAATAACATTTTTGTCATCAATTAAAGTCCCATCAATATCACAAAAAATCATTTTTGGAGTTAATGATTGATTTTGGGTATTATCCATTGTGCTTATGATTCCTTTTTAACTAATACTTGGTGTTTAGAAACTGGACTAATTTCTTTTGGTTCAGTTTCCTTTTTTGCTGCACTAATTGGTGCAATTACTTTGGTTGAAGTACTTAGTTGTTCATCATGAGCATCTTCATCCATCAGTGATTGCAAAATTTTTCCCACCGCATTGTAATCAGCATTCCCAATAATGGGATAATCATAAGTTAGTAAAGGAGATTTACTAATCTTTTGGGCAACGACGTATTTCCGATTGGTTTCATTAAACATTTCAACATCATTTTCTGAATCACCAATGCTAATAGTGTTATAAAGATTAGGATTGTCATAATGTAAGTATTTGACAAGAAATTTAATGGCAGTTCCTTTATCAGCTCGTTTACTTACAACTTCAATGTAGTGATTTTGTTTCACAATGTGTAATTGTTCACCAAACCTTCTTACTAATTCTTTATATAATTTTCTCCCATAACGAATGCGAACAAAGGGGAAAATTAATTTTAATGGATTGGTAATCTTGGTATTTTTATCTCCAACTTTAAACGCTAAACCTTTACTCATGTGATTAAAAATTCACTTTGGGTGCACGTTTAATCCATATGGTTTACGAATATCAAAGGTTTCTTGGCAATTAACTAAAAAAGAAATCTTATGGGAATTAGCAAAATCAAATAATTGCTTAAAAATTACGGGGTCGATTGGTTGGCACAAAATATCTTTATGATTGACAACATCATAAATATGAGCTCCCACTAAACCAATGACATATTTAACGTTGGGATAATTTTTATTAATTTGGTCAAGAACTGGTTGGATTCGTTCAATAAATCTACCAGTACTAATGACAAAGATATTATCTTTTTTAACAAAATCACTAATTTTATTTATGTCGTACTGATTAACAATGTAAGTATGACGTTTGATTAAAGTACCATCAAGATCACAAAAAACTAGATGGTGCATAAATTAATGGTTAATTATTTGCTAATAATTTGTTAACGTATCCTTCCACGTCAGCAATAGGACGGTAACCAACATATCGAAATGCTTCTTTACCATCTTTTAAGAATACAACAGTTGGAATGGAACGCACATCAAATTTAGCAGCTAATGATGAATTGTTGTCAATATCAATTTTGCATCATTTAATGTTTGGGTACTTTGTACTTAATTGTTCAAGTACAGGACCTTGCATTTTGCAAGGACCACATCATTCAGCAAAGAAATCAATTACTGTATATTTGCTGTTATTAACTTCAGCATCAAAATTATCTTTATCTAAAATAACCATAATATTTCTCCTTTTTTAATAATTATTTCCATAACAATTAAACATAATTGGTATGAAATTTATTATAAATTAAAAATTTATTTTTTTGTATCATCCAAAGAGTCTGATTTTTCTTTTGGAATGGTTCGGATGAACTTGCATTTTGGAAAATTTAAGCAACCAACAAATTTTTGGTGCTTCTTATTTTCACGTTCTACTAAATCACCATTACACTTGGGACATTTTTCCCCAATTAAAGTTGGAGGTTCTTTTAAAGACTTGATGTATTTACATTTAGGAAAATTTTCACAACCAATAAATTTGCTATGACCTTTGTGACTATAACGATAAATTAGTTTTCCATTGTCTTGAGGACACATTTCTCCAACATATTCAACAACTTCATTAGCTTTTTCCTCTTTAAGTTGTCCATTTACAATTTTAGCTTTTTCGATTAATTGGGGTCAAAAATCTAATAACCAGGTTTTTCATTCTTCTTTCCCGTTGGTAATCTTATCAAGTCGTTCTTCCATATCTCTAGTAAAGGCAATATTGATAATTTCAGGAAAGTAATGATTTAGTTTTTGAGAAACTTTCTCTCCTAAATCAGTAATGTAATAATGACGTTTTTCTAAAGTAGCATAACCACGATCAATTGGAATATTAGCCATCGTACTATAAGTACTTGGTCTTCCCACCCCTGATTTTTCTAGATCAGCAATTAATGTAGCTTGCGTATATCGAGCAGGGGGCTCAGATTTATGTTCACTAACCCCAATTGATTGGGAAGTAAAAACTTTGTTGGAACTTAATTGACTTAAATCAATGTTATCAGCATCATCTTTCTCACCATAAACTATTCTTCAACCTGCAAACTTGCAAACATGATGATTTAAGAAAAATAAATTCTTGTTGTTATTAAACCAAATGGTAGTTCGTTCGAATTTGGCATTTGCCATTAAAGAAGCAACTGACCGTAATCAAATTAACTTATATAACTTATATTCATCAGCTGGAATAGCATCTTTTAAATCATCAGGTTGAATATTTACATCAATTACTCTAATAGCTTCGTGCCCATCTTGAACATTGATTTTATTTTTATTCGATGATTCAGAATAATCTTTACTAGAGACAAAAGTTGTACCATATTTATCAGTAATGTATTTCTTAGCAACTTCAACAAATTCCTTGCTATAACGCATACTGTCAGTTCGGGGATAAGAAATTAAAGCCATATGTTCCCCTTTAATATCAATTCCTTCATATAATACTTGGGCTACGTGCGTAATTTTTTTAGCAGTTCAGCCTAATTGATTAATAGCTTCTTGTTGCATAGTACTTGTACGAAATGGTTCAGGAGCATTGGCACTATAAGGTTTAGCAGGATCAAGATGATCAAAAATAAAATCTTTATTTAAACTATCTTTAATCTTGATTGCACTTTGTTCGTCCTTAAAATGAACTATATTGCTATCCAAATAATAATTAGTTGCTGGGACTAATTCATTATTTACTTTATTTAAATTTAATTGTCATTGGTTTTGCAATAATGCATCAATAATTCACCATGAAACAGGAACAAAGTTTTTAATTTCATCTTCTCTTTTTAGTAAAAAGTCTAAGGCTAAAGATTGTACGCGTCCTGCACTATCACCATGCAAAGTATTGTGCACTAAAGAACTTAATTTATAGCCAATCATCCGGTCAAGAATTCTTCTGGCAAATTGGGCATTCACGTAATTTAAATCAATTTTTCTGGGATTAGCAATCGCGTTTAAAACTGCATTTTTAGTAATTTCATTAAAAGTAATGCGGTGGCATTTTTCTTGGTTTTTATTGTCAAGAATATCATAAACATGCCAAGCAATTGCTTCTCCTTCCCGGTCGGGGTCGGTTGCTAAATAAATATTTTTAGCCCCTTTAGCTTTTTTTAAGATTTCTTCGACAATTTTTTCTTTGGTTTGCAAACCTTTTACTTTTTTATCAGTTGTTTTCTTATCCTTAATAATTGCTCAAATCGGATCAAGGGTTTGTTTATCAAACCCAAAACCATGCATTGATAAATCCCGAATGTGACCAACAGTGGAAATAATTTCAAAGTTATCAGGTAAAAAGCGAGAAATAGTTTTTACTTTGTTCGGCGATTCAATAATCATTAAATTTTCCATGTCTTATTCTCCTTTATTTTCTTGACTAATTAAACTGGTTAAATCTTTATCATCATAAGAAATTTTACCAATTTTGCCATTTATAAATCATTGGTACAATCGATCAAGTACTAAAGTACGGGCAGTTGTGGCATCATTTTGGGCAAAATTTCAAAGCGATGCTAAGTGAATTAATAATTCATCAAACGTGAAAGATTTAGTGGTATTAACTAGTTTATTATAATGAGCAGGATAATATTTTTTTAAAAATTTAATGCCAAAATTTAATACTTCGTACAATGGGACGATATTTTTATTAATTGTGCCAATTAAACATAAAACATATCCAGTAACTAAATCATCAATTTTTTTGTACATAATTCCAGGCGAATCATATAAATATAATTCATTGCTTATTTTTTGCAAACTAAGGTTTTTGGTAGTACCAGGTTTATTTTGGACTACTAATTGTTTCTTGTTAAGAATCTTATTAATTAAAGTGGATTTACCACTATTTGGTAAACCCACTACTAATCCTAATAAGATGGGATGAAATTCTTGTTCATCCATCTTTAATAATTTTTTTAATCGATTAATGATTTGTGACCTAATTTGCTTATCTTCCTGATTTGAAACAATTAACTTAGGATTGTGAATAAAAGAAGAAGGAACTTGAGCAAGATCGGATTTATATGCCACAGTTAAAATTGGTTTGTTAGCAAAGAAATCACACAGTTCCTTATTTGCTGAATAAGTAATTGCTCTGGCATCAACAACTTGAATTAAAAAATCAATTTGTTGATTTTTTTCTTTAAATTCGTCATATGTTTTTTTCATATGACCAGGAAATCAATTAATCACGATTAATCATGTCCTTTATTCATGTATAGATAACCATCAATACCATGTAACATATTAACAGTTAATAATGCATCAGCATCAACTCTTCGTACTTCGTAAACAATCTTTGGGATTTCAACATATCTAGCAACAGTTTCAATCACATAAGTGTTAAATTCTTTACCGTTAATTAATTGAATTGAACGATAAACATTTAATTGATGAGGATAATGCAATTCAATTAAACGGTTGGTGATTGCTTCCGGGTTTGCAGAATAAATTTTTAAAACACTTTGTTTATACTTAGGATAATAGAAATTAATAAATGTATATCCAACTACAGCATATACTAAACTCATAATCATGTTTGGACTAAAGAAATATTCAGCACCTCACCGATCAGGGGCACTTATTCCTGCAGTAACATAGGACCCAAGAATAATTCCTACTACCATAGTAGTTGTATTAAGAGCCATTAGTGCAGTTCCAAGTTGCTTACCTGATTTATCACTTCAGTAAATACTTGGGATATCAACTCCCCCTGCACATCCTCCAATAATATACAAACTAACAATGGTTAATGGATAAAGTAATGCAAGTAAAGCAGTGTAACCAAATAATGATAATACCCGTGGTAAATCCATGTAGCCACTAGTAGTGCGTAATTGGATAATTTGCACTCATTTTTCGTAAGTCAATGCAGTAAACGCTGCTGCATTTGTAACCCCACCGTTTAATGGATTAGAATATGCTAAATCATGAATGCGTGAACCAATTGGATAAAAGTTTCATGACAAAACATAAACGTTGTATTTTTCTAGATCGGTATCCATACTTAAAGGATTACCAAGAAAGAAATAGTTAAAGCGGTTAGCAGGATTTAAGAAAATTGGAATTGATAATAATAGTCCAAACGTGGTAGCACATAATACAAACGTTAAAGTAATCGTAGTAAAACGTTTACCAATTTTAAATCACGCAAATAAAATTAACGGAATGTTTGTGACAAATCAAATTCCTCAGAACAGTCCTTGGTATACGTCATTACTAATTGATTCACTTAAACCATGCACTGACAAGGAAGTGCCAATCAATCTGGCTAGTCCTTGAAATAAACCGGATGTTCCCGTCGAATATAACCCAGTCAAATCAACAAAGAAAAACGTAACTACTGAATAGAAAATTGAAGAAAAAAAAGCAACCAAATATCGCATCGTAATACGCTTTTCATCGTACATTCCGGCAAAGAATACCGATGCAGCGTGTAATCGAATGCGATCCAGTTTGCTTTCAACATATATGCGGTCTTTATATTCTTCACTCGTATCATTTAAACCAAAAGTGAAGATTTTACCAAAGTTTATTTTCTTACGGTTTGAAGCGTTTAACTTCTTACCATTCGAAGGCGAAGGTGAACTACTTCCATTACTAGGTGGAACTTTTTCAGCTTCGTTTTTATTTTCCATAAACAACTATTTTTGTGTGTCTAACAAATCGTCGTCTTTGCTCGTAGCAGTATTTAACGGTTTAATCCGAGCATCGCGACCCGAACGATTGCGAAGATAGGTTAAGTAAGCACGGCGAACTTTACCTTTACTTACCACTTCAATTTTGTTAATTAGTGGGGAGTGAGTTTGAAAGTTAATTTCAATTCCTACTCCACCTGAGATCTTGCGTAGCATAAATGTTTCATTTAAACCACTTCCACGCTTGCGGATTACTACTCCCGCAATTTTTTGGATCCGAGTTTTAGCTCCTTCATTAATTAATAAGTGCACAATAATTTCGTCACTTGGAGCAAAATCGGGAAGATCTTTCTTTAATTGTTTTGATTCAATCTTTTTAATCGCTTCTTTGCGATTAAATCCCATTTTATTCATCTTTTTTGCCTCTTAAATATTTCAAGTATAAATCTGGCCGTTTAGTTTTTGTATTTTCAATTTGTTGTTCTTTTTTAAATTTAGCAATTAATTCATGATTACCTGATAATAAGATAGGTGGTACACAATACCCTTCAAAATTATCTGGTTTTGCGTACACAGGGTAATCTAGTAAGTTATGTTCAAAAGATTCATTCTCATGACTATTTTGTTTAATGACATCTTGCACTAATCGACATACTCCATCAAGAATCACCATTGCTGGTAATTCACCATTGGTAAGTATATAATCACCAATTGATGCTTCATCGTCTACGAAATATTTCAATCGTTCATCAAATCCTTCATAATGCCCGCAAATTAAAATAACATGGTCATATCTAGCTAGTTGCTTAAAGTATGCTTCATCTACTACATGTCCTTGTGGAGACATAACAACTTTAAAACCAGCAGGTAATGAACGCAAACAATCAACAATTGGTTGTAATTGCAAAACCATTCCTTCCCCTCCACCAATTTGATAACCATCAACACGCTTGGTTTTGTTAGTGGAAAAATCCCGAAAGTTAACAATGTTAATTTCGATGAGATGCTTATTGATTGCCCGTTTGATAATTGAGAAATTAAGTAGGGGTTCAATAAATTCAGGGAATAAAGTCAAGATTGTGAATCGCACAATTCTACTTCTTAGATTCAGTAAAAGTCTTTCAAATTCCTTGTTTCTTTAGTAAACTGCGAACAGTTTCTGAAGGTTGAGCTCCATTTTTTAGATAGAAAAGAATCCGATCTTCTTTTAGTTCAACAGCACTTTTTAGTGGATCATAAGTACCAACTCATTCAATATATTCACCATCACGACGTTTTCTTGAATCAATGGTAATAATCCGGTAGCAAGGAACTTTATGTTTACCAAATCTGGTTAATCTAATCTTAAGCAAAGTAACACCTCTAAAAAACTAATGACCAATTTAGATTTACTCTAATAAAAGTCAGTATATATAAGATATTTTAATATAAAACATTTTAAAAGTAAGATTTTTTCTAGACTATGCTATTTATAAGAAATAAATTAATAATTAAGTAAGAAAAAATAAAAAAAATTAGCCATTTACATGACTAATTTTAAACATTTAACTAATCTTATTTTATTTCTTGGCTTTTTCTTCCATCTTGGCTTGTTTAGCTTTACCAGTTTTTAGAATTTCATAAACATCGTCAAGATCTTCCATGTCTTTTGAAGGAATAGAACTAAATTGAAAGCCTTCACCCTTCATGTACTTAGGAATGACATGAACATGTCAGTGTCTAACTGCTTGTCCCGCCATTTCCCCTTGGTTAGACAAATAATTAAATCCTCATGGTTGTAATTTGGATGCGTCTAAAATTTTAGCAACGTGTCTTACCATTTTCATGGTTTCATAAAGAATTTCATCATTATCACAAACCATTAAATTACTATAGTGCTTCTTTGGAATGACAACAACATGACCATTGCTAATGGGATTAACATCCAAAAATGCCATGGCGTATTCATTTTCATCAATAATTCGTGCTGGAATTTCTTTCTTGACAATCTTACAAAAGATGCAATCATCATGTGTTGATCCATCACTGCTAAGATTGCTCATCTTATCAACAATTCCCATTTGTATTACCTCACTTATTTGATTATTATTTTATTATCCAATAACTCAATTTAATACTCATAAAATACCTAAGGCATTGCGTAAGCGTAAATCATAAACTTCAACTTTATTACTTTGATTATTAGTAAAAGCACTTAATGCAGTAGTTTGTAAAGTAGAATTAGTTGCAATTTGGACTAATAACTTTGCAAACGCATCTTCAGTCAAACCAAGTTTTGCTCATGGAGTAGTATTTTTTCAAGTATTAACAGTTCAGACATTTGGTCCCATTGAACTTAAACTAATTTGGTCAGCATACATCATGAATTTATATTGATCAGCACTTGAAGTGCTTGATGATGAAGAAGAGGAAGAACTACTAGAAGCTGAACTAATCGTAATATAATCCCCACTTCCATTTGGAATTAATCGGTCTTGTGCTAAATTACCAATAATGTCGGTGTTAGGAGTGGTAGATTGATTAGTTTTCTTTAAACTGCTTTGGTATTGGCTTCAACTAGTTTGCAAATTGTTATATGCTAGATTAGTACCCCCAGTAAGGACATTATACATGTCACTTACATTATTGAAGTTGGTGGCAGATGGAGTATTAGTTAATCCAGTTACATAACCAGAAAAGTTTTTAAAGAAATCTTGTTCCCCTGGAATTGCTACCATCGCTTTGTAAACAGCTTTAGCATAATTAGCATCAACTTCACTTTGCGTATTGACATTTCCACTGTAATATTGCTTACTAAATTGCGGAATTGTACTATTAACTGATTGCAAAGTAGAAGATAAACTAATTAATTGTGCTAATGACCCAGCATGCATAATTGCATACATTAACGTGCCTTCTTCAGGATTAGTTGTAGTACCTAAACCATTGTAGTAATTAGCTAATAATCCATAAGAATTAATGGAATAATTTGTACTTCCAAATAAATAAGTATTTAATTGCAAATTAGTTAACGTGGTATGAGAATTACTGGTTTGTAACCCAATAAAACCAGTAAATGGATCTAAACTACCATTAACATTAACATTAGCTAAATCAAAATAAGTAGCTGGATTAGTTAAATAAGAACTAATGTTATTAAATGCATAGTTAGCAGTTCCAAAGTTAGTGGTGGTAGCAGCAATTTGTTGATCCATAAATTCACTTAACATGTCCCCGTTTAAATTAGCATTGGGAATGTAATTAAAAGGGCTGTATCCAAATTGACTGATATTACCATAACTAGTATAACCAGCAGTTCCATAGTTAGAAGAAGTAGTATTGTAATTTGGATTAACAACTGAATTTAATTGATCTGCATATTGTCAACTACTACCAGTGTTGGTTAAACTACTATAAGAATTAGCATTGTTCAATACGTTAGCAGAATCCCCATTTGCTCATACAACATAGGCCGTTCCATTCATTAATAAGTTATTTAAATACGTATATAAGTTAGCTCAACTGCCATCATCATATAAATAGTTGATAGTTTGCAATAAAGTTAAATAATCATTGTTATTAGTACTTTCACTATTTAAACCAGTTGAGGCATAATAATAGTTTGTATTTAAATAATAATTACCAATACTGTTGGTTAAATTAACAATTGAATTAGCATAATCATTTGCACTAACTGGAACAAATCCAGTCCCATCAATTTTTAAGTTATAACCATAATTAATGATTGATGGTAGTGAACTAGTAAATGAACTTAAATCTGATTGATACAAAATTGCAGTAGCTAAATAACTTAAGTTTGATCCATAATTGTGATCGTTGTCAAGTAAACCAGTACCTTTTAAGGTGCTATTACTTAATCCATAAATGTCATTTAAATTACTATCAACACTATTATTTGCATTTGGCGCAGTTTCATTAACATTTAAACTTTTACTTAATAAATTATTTTTAACTGCAGTAGCAAAAATACTATCATTGGATAATCCTTGGATTGCACTATTTACTGCATCATTATTAGTAAACACATATTGTGAATAATTAGCATAATCAGTGCTATATGATCAAGGACCTAAATTCATGGCGTTAAAGTAATTAGTAATAGCAGTTTTTAATTCTTTATGAATGGAAGTTAGTTGTTGATCTAAACTTGGTAAATTATAGAAATTAGCACTGGAGTTTTTAGTACTATCTAAATATAAATTACCTGCATTGTTAGCACTAGCAATAACATTTAAAGTATTAGCAAAACTTAAATGGTAAACATAATAACTTAAATATGGATAGATAACACTCGTACTTAAATCAATAGCATACGGAAAAGCAGGTCGAATTCCATTTTCATGGAAATAAGTTCCTACACCGTACGAAGTATTAGCTGATTCATTACTGGTGGTATTTTGGGTGTAAGTTTGTAAAACTTGCTTCTTGAAGGTATTTTCGTTAGTTTGTTCAGTTAGATAATCATGTTGAGTAATAATTATTTGTAATAAATCTAAGGTTGCTTGTTGTTGCTTACTGTTGGTATTAAAGACATCACTAATATCGTTGTTATTAAATAAGTTATAACCACTTGAAAATAACTGATTATAATTAGCATCATTTTTATTACTATCAAGTTGTGCAGCATAACTTAACAGCAAACTATTAACGTTTGCGTTATAGTATGCTTCTAAAGCATTGTACAAATTAATTTTGATGTTAGTTGTAACTGTATTAGAAGAAATTTGCTCTTGTCTTCATAAGATATCTTGAGCTAATGCATCAATTCCTGCTTCATATGCATTGGTAGGATTTGGATATACATCAATCGGACTAGCAATTGAACTTGGATCTTGTTCAGCAGCAATAATTCGGTGATATCCGTCAATTGCAATCACGTGTACACCATCTCCATCCCGGGTAAAAATATATGGAGATAATTGATTATTGCTAAATAAAACATTAAAGGACAAGATACTCATTGTATCGTGTTTATATGGATTAAGAATATTGGTATTTCAGAAATCAGCCATATTATTGCTATTTAATGGAATGCCATTGTATAGCAAGTTAGTATAGTGCGGATTTATAACATCAAAACTATTTGTTGGAGCAGTTAAATAAGAAGGATAGAATTGTCCTTCATTGCCATCATTATTGGTTCCATAACTATATAAGAAATTTGATAATAAATCTTTATTTAATGATTGATAACTAATTCCATTGATAATGCTACCCCCAATTCCAGTTGGCAAGGCATTATTAGAATTGTTATCAAACATTAACATGTTGTATCTACTTAATGCAGCTGCTGAATAAGATGGCAAATAAGAACTGTATGCTTCATAAGAAGAAGAACTAGACGAAGCAATTGATGCACCATTGGTCATGAAATAACCAGTTTGAGTGTTTCCAACATTTCCTAAATTATAGAAATTAAAACCCCCTGTAATTTGTTGGTTGTTATAAACTTCTGTATTACCAACTCAATTGTCAATGCTAGGACTTACATAAGTTCCATTACTGTCAATAAATCCATCTGGATTTGAAGAACTAATAGGTTGTAAGTAATCATATAAGTGAGAATCAAATTGATTGTTAGCAATTGACCCAAATTGGGGAAATTCCAAATTATTAGAAGTTGGTAAACTAGTAAAATATTTTGTATTGTAAATACTATTACTTGCATCTAAGTTGTTAGAACTATTTTTTGTATAGTATTGATACAAAATACTTGACGCAATAAATGGTTCATCATGAATTATTCATTGATCAAATACAAATTGGTCAAAATTTGCTAAATGTAAATATAAAGTTTGTTGATCACTATTTAAATCAGTAAATACATTAGGGAAAAAACCTAATGAAGTGTTAGCGTCACTAGTTGTGTCATTTTTATTACCAGCTCAGTTAATGGGATTGTTGATAAACGAACTTGATGATACATTACTAGAATTATCATCAGTTCATTGATCCATTGGTAATAATGAAACATTCCCATGATTAGTTTTGGTAATGGTTCAAAATCCCAGTAAACTCTTAAATCCTGATAAATTACCCCCAAAAATTAAATTCTTAAAGTCGGACAATAAAGTCGAAGCCATTTGGGATAATAAATAACTTTGTTTAGTACCACCTTCAGCATCAAACAAGTTAGTTTGAACGTAATATTGTCATTTATCTCCGTATTCACTCTTGTAGTTAGTAACATCTTTGTTATAAGCATTAGTAGCAGTATTTTGGGCTGCGGTAAATAAAGATTGAATGGTTTTGTTAGTACTATTTTTAAAGTAGCTGTAAATTAATTCATCAGTTTTGTATGCCATTCATGCACTATTAGTGGTTGAGTTTAATAGTGCATCACTAGCAATATCATTAATACTTAAATTGGAAGTAAAACCTTTCTTGCCATCATAGGTATTAAGTTGGGTGATAGGAGTTGAGTTAGAGGTGGTAGTATTGCTTGAAGATTGGGTACAAGACACAACTGCAGCAATTGGTAAAATTGCTAATAAACTTAAACTAGAATATAAGCTAATTTTCTTTCATGAAGTTTTAGTGTGATGCTTTTTTGCCATAATATTATTTATTTTATTAAAGATAATTATAAAAGGTTGTTATAATCATTAACTAAAAAATAAAATTTAGGAAGGAATAATTATAGGAACTAAAAATGTTAGAAGTAAAAGATTTAAATGTTAGTATTGATAAAAAAATAATTCTAAAGCAGATTAATTTAAAAATCGGTAATCACGAAATTGTTAGTTTAGTTGGTCCTAATGGATGTGGAAAAACTACAATTCTAAAAGCAATTTTTAATCATTTTACCATTAAAAAAACTGGTCAAGTAATTTTTAATAGCAAAGATATTACTAATAGTTTACCACAAGAAATTGCCAAATGTGGTATTCACATGATGCAACAAAATCCGGAAACAATTGTCGGTTTAAAGACAATGGATTTGTTGCAAGCATTGTTAAAAAACCAAGATAAAACTAAACAAATGAGTGATTTTTATGTGAAAGTTTTAAAGCGATTAAGTGATCTTGGACTAACCAATGATATTTTAGAACGGGAAGTTAACTTTAACTGATCAGGGGGAGAAAAAAAGAAATTCCAAGTTTTATTAATGGAATTATGTGCTCCTAAATTAATTTTGGTAGATGAAATTGATACTGGATTAGATGTGGATGCTTTAAAAAAAGTATGTGAATTAATTAAGGAATATTATGACAATCATCCTGATACCAGCATCATTGTCATTTCACACTCTAACTTTATTTATCACTATTTAACTCCAACCCATGCTTATTTAATTTTAAACAAGCATGTAGTAAGAGAAGGCAATTATGAATTAGTAAAAGATATTGCCGATCACGGATATGCTAAATATCGTAAAGAAGTTGGTAATGAAGATGTAAGTGATGATGAATTTAACAACCAAAATTATCAAGATGAATTAAAACAATAGTTATGGATAATCAAATTTACGTAATTAATAACCAAGATGACTTGTTGAATATTGACCACCAATTTAGGTCTTTTCGAATTAGTCATCCTGAACAGCAATTAAAGTTTACTTTTATTGATTTAAGCCAAATGGATTATGCATTAGATTGAACTTTTCATTTGGAAGAAAACAATAATAAATTAACCGTTAATTATTTTTGTTTGAACCAAAATCATTACAAAAAGACCATTAAATTAACTGCTATTCACAATGTTGAACATACTTATTCCTATCTTTATTTCCATGGAATTAGTTTTCACCACGCATATACTAATTTAGGATTGTGTTCAAAAAACAACATTAAACCACTAGCAAATATTTATAGTGAACAAGAAATAAAAAATGTCATTATGGATGAATCAGTATTTAGTGGGATACCCCAAATTGATGTAGCGAATAATAGTTTTACCAGTGCTCATAAATTATTAGTGGGAACAGTTGATAAAGAAGAACTATTCTATTTGGATGCATTAGGAATTGAAAATAGTTTAAATATTTTATTAAAAACATTATATAAATCCTTTATTATGGAAAAAAAGGATGATAATTTAAATGTAGATATATGGAGAGAAATAGAAAATGCCAGTACTAAAAAACTATAAAAAGGATTTTCCTTGATTCGATAACAACAAGAATTTAGTTTACTTGGACAATGCTGCTACTACTTTAAAACCAATGTCCATGATTAAAGCTGTTAACGAATATTACGAAAAGTTATCTGCTAACCCTCACAGTGACAATGATCTTGCGATTAAAGTCAAAAAGGGAATGGATGAAACAAGAAAATTATTAGCAAAATATCTTGAAGCTGACATCAGTGAAGTATTTTTCACTAGTGGTTCAACTGAAAGTGTTAGTTTAGTTGCTAATGCAATGTTAGATATTTTGAACGATGGTGACGAAATTGTTTTAACATATTTGGAACACGATTCTGATGCCGTTCCATGATTAAGATTACAACAACGCAAAAACGTTAAATTAGTTTTTGTTGGAAAAGATTCTACGTTTGTAACTGCACAAGAAATTAAGAATGCGTTAACTCCAAAAACAAGATTAGTTTGCTTTACTGGAGCTTCCAATTTACTTGCTGATGAAGTTGACATCAGAAAAGTAGTTGATACGATTAAATCATTCAACCCAAAGATTTTTGTGCTTTGCGATACTACTCAATACATTGAACACTTCCCAGCAAGATGTCACTACAACCACTTTGACTTTGCAGTTGGTAGCGGTCACAAGATGATTGCCCCAACTGGAACCGGTTTTCTTTACATTAGGAAAGAATGATATGACATCATGACTCCATTAAAATATGGAGGGGACATGAATTCAGAAATTAGTGAAACTAGTTTCAAATATGCTGCAGGACCTCACAAATTCGAAGGAGGAACCCCAAATGCTGCTGGTTTATATGCTTGAAAAGAATCCTTAAAATACTTGCTAGCAATTGGTGCAGATAAGATAATAAAACGGGAAAGAGATTTAAAAGAATACTTCTTAAAACACATGCCAACTAGAAGTGACTTTGTACTTTACAGTAAGAGTCCTGCTACTCCATTAATTACCTTTAACTTCATTGATAAAGAAGGAAAACCAGTAGACTTCCACAGTGTGGAACGTTATTTTGCAAAAAACAATATTGTAGTAAGAGGTGGATTGGCATCTGCTAGTTTAGCAAAATACCCCTTACATGTAGATGGGGTAATTAGAGCAAGTATGCTATTTTACAACGACTACGAAGATATTGATCGTTTAATCCAAGTATTAAACAAATACCCTAAACACTAACACTAATAATTCCTCAATAGTAAAAGAATTATGGCAAAAGGATGAAACAAGTAAAAATAACTAATTGAAGACAATATTTTCCTTGATTTAAATTTCACAAGGATTTAGTTTATCTTGATAATGCAGCTACCAGTTTAAAACCAATCGCAATGATTAAAAAAATTAATTGGTATTCATCGCATGTTAATGCGTTAATGACTAATAATCCATTAACCAAAAATGATGAAATTGCTAATGTTTGTTTTAAATATAGCAAGCGTACGATTGCTAAATTCTTACAAGCAAATGAAAGCGAAGTACTGTACAGTACAGGTAGTACAGAATCATTAAATTTTATTGCTAATTTGCTTGCTGATCAATTAAACCCAGGGGATGAAATAATTATTCATTACATGGAACATGGATCAAACTTGCTTCCGTGATATAAGTTACGAGACCAAAAACAAATCAAGATTGTTTTTGTTGGTAAAGAAGAAGTAATTCCAACACCCCAAATGTATGCAAACGCAATTACAAATAAAACCAAAATCGTAGCATTTGCCGGTGCAAGCAATTTACTTGCTAACTGAATTGACGTTAAACAAGTAGTTGCTAGTATTAAAGCAATAAACCCTGATATTTGGTGTGTGGTTGATGCTACTCAACAACTCGAACATTTTCCTGCATATTGTCATAAAACAAATTGCGATTTTCTAGTTGGTAGTGCTCATAAAATCATTGGACCAACTGGATTAGGTTTTGCTTATATCAGCAGCAACGCCCAAAAACGCTTAAATTTTGATTTAAATGCATACGAAATTGCTCATTATGCTGATTATGATATGCCTGCAATTGTTGGATTTGATACTTCATTGCAATTGTGAATGAAAATTGGCTATCATAACATCGCTAAGCATGAGCAAAAATTAAAAGAATACTTCTTAAAACACGTAAATTTATCCAAGATTATTTTGTATACTCCTGATGTTCATTCACCGTTAATTACATTTAATATGTATAACGATAAGCACCAAATTATTGATGGTCAAGACATTGAATATTATCTTGGTAAAAAAGGAATCTTTTGTCGCAGTTCGCTATCTTGTGCTAAATTAGCTTGTTATCCTTTGCATGCCCATTCAGTAGTAAGAGCAAGCGTGATGTTTTATAACACTCGCAGTGATATTAACAAATTAGTTAAAGCTATTAATGACTTTAAACCAGGAGATGAACTAAATGGACTTGTATAATGATAAAAACTTTGTGCGGTCATTAATTATTGATCATGCTACTAGGCCAGTTAATCTAATTAACAAAGATCAAGTTCCAACTAATGACAATACTTTTTGCTACAAAACTATTACTGATACATGCACTGATGACTTGACATTAGTTTTAAGTACTAATGCATCAACAATCATTGGTGCATCTTTTTATGGCATCGGATGTGCAATTAGCACCTCTTCGATTGATTTGTTATGCAATCAACTATTGAATAAGAATTTAACAACAGCACAACAAATCTTAACTGCTTATTTTCAAATGATAGAAAATGGCCAAGTAACTAATGATAATCTGCTAGGTGACTTAGTAGTGTTTAAAAATATTTACAAACAAGAAAATCGCATTATGTGTGCTAAAAGCTGTGCTTTAAGTGCACACAAAATTATTGAAGATATAAAGAATCATGAGCATGAAAATAATTAACACTGGTTTTGGTATTAATGAAAATACCATTCGCCAAATTTCAAAATTAAAAAACGAACCTGAGTGAATGTTAAAATTCCGTTTAAACGGATACCACGACTTTGAAAAACTAAAAATCCCAACTTGGGGTCCTAATTTATCATTCTTGGACTTTAGCAAATTCATTTATTATTCCAAGTATGATACAACTAAACAAAAGAAATGGGAAGATTTACCAGCTAATATTCGTGATACATTTGAAAAGTTGCACGTTAATCAAGAAGAAGCAAAATTCTTAAACGGACTAGAAACCCAACTAGATAGTGAAATGGTTTATTCACAAATTTTTAAAGAAACTTCTCTTAAAAACGTAATTTATACTGATCTTGATAGTGCAGTAAAAAAATATCCCGAATTAGTTCAAAAATATCTAGGAAAACTAATTTATAGTAAGGAGCATAAGTTTGCTGCTTTAAATGCTGCAGTATGATCAGGTGGAACTTTTATTTATGTTCCAAAAAATACCACCGTCAATTTACCATTGCATACTTACTTCCGAATTAACAATAAGAATGTGGGTCAATTTGAACGAACCTTGATTATTGTTGATGATAATAGTTCACTACAATACATTGAAGGTTGCACAGCTCCTATTTACAGCGAAGATAATTTGCATGCTGCATGCGTTGAAGTATACGTTGGTAAAAATGCAAAAATGCAATATACAACTGTCCAAAATTGAAGTGATAATGTTTTAAATTTAGTAACCAAACGAGCTAAAGTGGATTCATATGGCTACATGTCTTGAATTGATGGTAATTTAGGATCACGCATTAATATGAAATATCCTTGCACAATTTTAAGTGGAGAATATGCGAGTGCTGAATGTGTTTCGATTGCTGTTAGTCATAATAACATTGTGCAAGACACTGGAGCAAAAATGATTCATACTGCTCCACACACTCGTAGTACTATTATTTCTAAAACAATTGCAAGTGGAAATGGAATTGCTAATTATCGCGGATGAGTGGAAATAAAACAAAATGCTGCAAATAGTTATGCCCACGTTAAATGTGATTCATTGTTTTTAAATGAAAATAGTAAAGGTTTAACTTACCCATATGAATCACTTCAAAACAGTACTTCAAGCGTTGAACATGAAGCGTATATTAGTAAGTTGAACCAAGAAAATATGTTCTATTTAACTTCATTAGGTATTGATCATGATACTGCTAAAAATTTAATGTTAGTTGGGTTTATTGCCCCTTTTTCGAGCAAATTACCACTTGAATACAGTATTGAATTAAACCGGTTATTGGAACTAAATATTGATAAGGATGATGATTAAATATATAAACTATGGAAAATAATAATCAGTCAAAAACTAATAATCAAAATAGTGCAATTACACCCCAAGAAGTTAATTTTGCTAAATGGTATGATGATGTATTAAAAAATGCTGATTTAATCCACTATGCAGAAGTTAAAGGAACTGTTATTTTTAATCCAAATGCAACAATAATTTGGGAAAAAATTAAAGAAAAAATTGACAAGTATTTCAAACCATTAGGAATTAAAAACTTAATGATGCCAACCTTAATTCCTTACGAAGATTTCTTATTGGAAAAACAACATCTATCTGGATTTGCCCCAGAAATGTTTATTGTCACTAAAAATACCGTCGGCCAAGAAAGTAATGTGTTAGATTCACAAAAATTGGTTTTACGTCCTACTAGTGAAATTTTATTCTGTCGTTATTTTAAAGATATACTAGTATCTTACTCACAATTACCGTTTAAATTTAATCAATGAGCAAATGTGTTTAGAGTTGAAAAAAATACGCGACCATTCTTGCGGACGAGTGAATTTTATTGACAAGAAATGCATTCAATTCACGCAAATGAACAAGAAGCAATCGATTTTGCTAAAAAGTTAAATGAAGTATATACTAACTTTATTGAAAATGATTTAAACATTCCAGTTTTAAATGGTACTAAAACTGAATATGAACGGTTTGCAGGTGCAGAAGAAACTTATACTTGTGAAGCACTAATGCCTGATGGTCAAGCATTACAATGTGCTACTTCTCACTTCTTAGGTCAAAACTTTGTTAAACCATACAAGGTAATGTATCGTAACGAAAACAATGAAGTTGTTTACCCCTATCAAACTTCAGCAGGGATTTCTACACGGATTATTGGTGCAATTATTATGACTCACAGTGACAATAAAGGTTTAGTCTTACCATGGTGCGTTGCTTTTGTTAAATTTGCCATTTGTTTATTAAATAGTGACGAAAAAATGGTTGCATATGCTAATAAACTAAAAACCATGCTTGCTGATGATGATGTAGTGATTGATGTTGAAAACAAGGGATTAGGATACAAGATTAAAAAATATGAGGCCTGAGGATGTCCTTTTATTTTAATCGTTGGTAAAAAGGAAATGGAAACTAATAGCATTACGGTAATCAATCGATTAGATGATGTAAAGGTTACTTATCCAATTGACGAATTTATTAATAAATTACCAAGTTTAATTCAACAATATAGTCAATTACTAAGAACCAAAGCTAATCAAATTCTTGCCAACGGAATTGAAGTGTGTCATACCTTAGATGAAGTTAAAAAAGCAATTGCCAATAAACATATTGCTTTAGCACCATGAGCAGGAACAGTTGATGAAGAAAAACAATTTAAAAAAGAAACAACTTTTAGTTCCCGTTGCATTAAGGAAAAAGTTACTGATCCTAATTTAAAGTGCATTTATACTAATAAACCTGCTGTTTGTTGAGTATATTTTGCAAAAGCATATTAATAACTAGTATAATTATTAAAAATAGAGAACTATTACTATGGATAATACAACAAATAACAATTATTCGGTTACTAGTTTGTTCACACCTGATCAAATTAAAAAAATAAATGATATTTTTCAAAAACAAAAAATCAATATTGATGTTACTAATTCCAAGTATCTAGATAAAAAATTAGTTGATTTTGGAATTGACTCTTTATCAGTATTGCCTTTAATTCTTGATATTGAAAAAGAATTCAATATTCACCTTGATGATGATAAACTAGCAAACATTACGGATCTTCGTAGTTTACTTGATCTTATTTATGATACTATCCATCATAAACAATAAAAAAAGTTTAATTTTTTTAATTTTGCTTTAAAATTATAGAAGGATTGTCCTTCTTTAATTTTAGGGGTATAGTTCAATTGGTAGAACGGCGGACTTCAAATCCGCGTGTTATGGGTTCAAGTCCTGTTACCCCTGCCAGAAAATAAGAATAGTGGAAATTTAGATCTCCACTATTTTTTTATTATTATTGAGATATTATTCTGAAATTGGTTGTTTATAGAAGAAACTCATTAATTGGGGAATTAAAGCACTTTCACATACTGCATACACGATATCCCCCATTTGTACTTTTTGCAAAATTTTTGCCAAAATAATCCGGTTCCCTCTTTTTAAACCAATGATTTGTACAAATGGTAATTTATCTCTTACTTCTTCAATCGACATTGAATTTATTTTATTAACAAACACTTTGATTAAACTGTAATTACTACCAATAAATGTATCATTAATATCAGTATGGCTTGCTAATTGCGTACCAAGAATTTGGGCACTATCAATTTCTGGTGTAATAACATTTGTTACGCCAATACTTACCAAAATCCGACTTTGTACACTACTTCTGGCATATGCATAAATATTAGCTACTTTTAATTCATGCAAGTTATTGCAAACATAAACTGAAGTTTCAAAAGATCTAACTGCTACAATCACGATGTCAAGATCTTGCACCCCTAATGATCTTAATGCATTAATGTCAGTTGCATCCGCACAAACTGCAGTTTCAAATTGATTATTTAATTTGTTAATAATGTTGTCATCTTCGTCAATTACCATTACTAACTTCCCTAAATTTTTAAGGTTATGTGCTAATGCAAGTCCAAATGTATTCATTCCAATGACACAAATTAAATTATTTCTACTCATATAAATTACTATTAATTTTCTATAATTTTATAAAATATGTAAAGCGATTAAATTGTTAAATACTTTTATATTTTATTAATTATATTAAGATATATTTATGCATTTAAATAATAACTGAAATAATCCGAATCGAAATTTTAAGAAAAAATTTAAACAGTGATTCAATTCTTTCATTAAACCAAACACTTTTCAATTCATTTTAATTTGATATGCAGTATTTTGCTTGGTAGGTGCTGGTTTACTAATGTGCAGTGCCGCAGTTAATTGAGGAACCGTAACCACTAAAAATCACTATGATTTTTGAAGTGCATTATTTACTGCAACAAGTGCTTTTAGTGACACCGGATTAGTTGTCACTCCAACTGATACTACATTTAAACCATTCGGACAGGTGGTGATTTATTTATTGATTTTATTTGGTGGAATAGGTTTGTTCGTTATGTTCATCTTGTTGTACTTATCATTTTTTCCAAAGCAAAAATTACGGTTTAATACGATTGTAGTTTTACAATCAGAACGGGGTGGAGAAACATTAAATAATGTTGTTAAATTAATTGTATCAGGTGTTATTTTTATTATTAGCATCAACATTATTTGCTCATTACTATTAATGTTTTGTTTTTATTACATTCCTGCTCATACCCCAATTAGTATTTCCAATACGCATGGATATAATGATCCATACTACCTAGGATTTAGTGCTTATCATTATGAACGAGTTTACCATAACTGAACTTGATCATTTTGAAATGGTATGTTTGATTCTATTTCTGCACTTGATAATGCTGGATTTAGTTTGTTTGGTGAATCTTCATTGAGTGCATACCGCAATGGATTAGGAGTAATTGTTCAATTCATCTTAATGAGTGAATGATTTATTGGTGGAATTGGTTATCCAGTTATTTATGAAGTATATTTATATTTCAAAAACAAAGTAAAACATGTTACATTTAAATTTTCTGTTTTTTCAAAAATTTGTTTAATTGGATTTATTAGTTTACTTGCTATTTCCACTTGCCTTGCTTATATTTTTGCATATAGCGGTGATAGTTTAAGTAATGCATATTCTTTAATTAATGTCAAGAATTATGACCCCTACGGTCATCTAAATACCATTTATAGTCCTTGGGGTGTACACCCATGAGCAAATAAAAACTGAGCAATCTTTTGAAATTGTGCTTCAACTAGAAGTGCGGGATTTAATTCATATAATTTAAATACTAATAGTGAATCGTCTAAAATCTTATATACGATTTTAATGTATATTGGATCTTCTCCTTCTTCCACTGGTGGGGGAATTCGGATAACTACTTTCATTATTGTGCTATGTTCTTTGTTTATTAAGTTTGCTGGTAAAGATAAAATTGTGATGTTTAAGAAACAAATTAGTCAAAGTACTATTAGTGACAGTTTCTTAGTAATGATCTTTGCAATCATCTTAATTATTATTACCAGTTTCATGGTACACTTTACTTATTACGGTAATAACAAAGAACTTAATAATTACATTAATGACTTTTTTGTAGTAAGTAGTGCGTTTGGTACGTGTGGATTAAGTTTAGGCAATTTATTAAATTACTTACACTGAGGAGGAATCTTATTCTTAATTATTACCATGTTCATTGGTCAATTGGGAGTTGGAAGTGCGATTCTTGCTGTCTCAAGAAAGCATGGTAAAGATAGCAATTACAGTTTACCAGTAGAAAATGTAAAGGTTGGATAATGGGCAAATTAATTAGTAAAACAAGTCATTTACCAAGTATTGATAAGACTAATACCATTGGAGATCAATACTTGTTATTCTTTAAAAAATGAATGCGATGGTTTGCTGTAACCATTATTTGTTGTACTATTTGAGAATTCATTTTTATGTTTATTATTATTTTCCATCATACTATTACTGGTCAACTTTGCATTATGCAGTATTTAATGTTTAGTTTTAGTATTATTATTAGTGGTTTAATAATGTATCCAACATATATTTATGCTAATAAAGCTTTTTATTCTAACATTGCGTTATTGGTATCGCAATTATTATTCTTGTGCTTTATTATTCCAACTAATTTATATTTCTGAGCAGATTTTAGTGCAACTAGAATCAATGACGTGAAAATGCATATTACAATTGCTTTAACCCATCCCGAATACGTATATACAGCTTGTTCGTTGTGATTTGATTTCATTTTTAGTGGGGCTGGTATTATGTGTGCCACCTTTTTGTACTACTATTGTGCAAAAAATTCTACACATCCTTGAAAGGTACGTGTAGAAAGTGAACGAGTTATTTCCAAACCAAAAAATTAATTTTAAATTTTGCAGAATTGATGTAAATATTGACTTACCTCTTCTTTTAAATCATTTCTTGTTAGTGCTTCATCAATCACTGCTTTAACTAAACCAAGTTTACTACCGATATCGTAACGTTTTGCTAAAATATTGCAAGCGTATGCTCCATGTGCCTTGATGATTTCTTCAAGGGCTGGAGTTAGTTCGATTTCTCCACGTGAACTTGGTTTTAATTTACTAATTTCACTAAAAATATCTGGGGTTAAGATATACCGACCAATTACCGCATAATTACTTGGGGCATCTTTTAATTCGGGTTTTTCAATAATTCCAGTAACTGGCATTGTTAATTGATTTTTATAATCTTTAGGTAAACTAATAATTCCGTATTTATTTACTTCTTTATCAGGAACAGGTTGAACACCTAAAACCATTTGGTGATATTTATTAAAAACATTTAAACATTGTTGTAATCCACTTGGTAATGTTTGATCATGATTGATAATCACATCATCACCAAGTAGTACAGCAAATGGTTCATCACCAACAAAGGATTTTGCATAAGAAATTGCATCCCCTAATCCTTGGGGGTAATGTTGACGAATAAAAAAGATATTACAGTCTTTATTGTATTGGGTAATTGACTTTAATTCAAGTTCTTTTTGCTTTTTTGTTAAGTGTTGTTCTAATTGGTAGTTACTATCAAAATAATCAATAATAGCATTCTTATTAGAACTTACCACAATCAAAATATCTTTAATGCCTGCTTGTAATATTTCTTGAATAATAAATTCAATTGCAGGTGTATCAATAATGTTTAGCATTTCTTTGGGAATTGATTTAGTAATTGGTAGGAATCTGGTCCCAAAACCAGCTGCACAAATAATGGCTTTTGTTACTTTTTCTTTCATAATAATTTCATAGGCTAATTAGACTAAAAATGCGAAAATATTTATTAAAATTTATTTTATATAATTAATAATATTAATAATTATGAAAACAATAATTTTTGGATTAGGAAATCCAGGGGATGAATTTAACAATACCAGACACAATTATGGTAAGATGTGTATTGAAGATTACGTAGAAGATCACCATTTAGAATGAAAGAATTTTCAAAATTGTGGAAAGTATGTTAAATTTGCAGACCATGATAACGAAATTTATTTACTAATTAGCACTGCTTACTACATGAATAATTCGGGAGAACTAATTAAAAAGTTTGCTGATTACTTTGATGTTCCATATGACAGCATCATTATTTTGCATGACGACATGGATTTTTCTGTTGGTAGTTTTAAGATTAGAGCAAAAGGTAGTGGTGGAGGACATAATGGTATGAAGAATGTCGTTTTAATGTTGGGAACTGAAAACATTAAACGAATTAGATTAGGAATTGATCGCCCGAAATATAACGAAAAGGATTATGTGATTGCTAAATTTAAACCCCAAGAATTAGCAACTATCAAACAAACCATTAACGAAATTAATAACAACATTTTACCAAAATGATTTAGTGATGGTCGCTTTGATTTATTAATGAATATATATAACAAATAATTAATGGTAAAAACAAAATATCTATTAGCAGTTTCAGGTGGTCCTGATTCTATGGCTTTACTTGATTTGTTAACAAAAGCAAATCAAGTTTATGCAGTAGTTCATGTTAACTATCATTGGCGAAAATCTGCTAATAATGATATGCACTTAGTACAACATTATTGTCATGTTCATCATTTGAAATTATTTATCAAAAACATTAATCCATTAATTTACCAAACAAGTAAAATTAAAAATTTTGAAGCATGGGCAAGAAAAGTTAGGTACAATTTTTTTAATTTAATTGGTAATTTAACTAATCATCATCATTTGTTAATGGCACACCATTTAGATGATTATTTAGAAACAGCTTTGATGCAACTTACTAAACATCGATTTTTATTTCATTACGGAATTCCAAAACATAATCAAATTAAACATTTAATTATAGATCGACCATTGCTGAATAAATTTAGCAAAAGAAATTTAATAAATTACTGTCATATTCATCATATTTCATACGGAATTGATGAAACAAATTATGATTGCAAATATTTTCGCAATCATGTGCGTTCCTTGTTGACTAAAAATGAAAATGCTAAACAACAATTACTCATCTTAATTAAACAATTAAATAATGCTTTAGCATCCCAATATCGCAAAAGTTTGCTTTATTTTCATGAATGAAATAAAACAAACAGTGTAGATTATTTATTAAAATTAAATTTAAATTACCAATTTAATTTATTAAAAATGTATTTGTATTCCCATCATATTAATAATTTATCCCAAAACAAATTGCAAGGGATTTTAGGTTTTTTACATAGCACTTTAAACCAAAAATCATTTCGGGTTGCTGCTAATACTTACTTATCTAAAATTAATAAAAATCTTTTTTTAATTAAAGATAGAGTTAAATCAAATAAAATAAACAAATAATATAAGGAATAAATATGGATACAGGTTCAACATCACAATCATTTCTTTTCATTCTTTTCCTACTTGTTCCTATCGGTGTCATTATCTTTTTGGTCCTTCGAAAGAAAAAAGTTAATGAAAACGTTGTCCCTAGCAAGCAAAAGAAAGATGAAGTTTGACGTAGTATTAAGTACTGATTAAAGGAACACAACGAACAAGGAAAAGAAATTATTGATTCCTATGTTGCAAAACGTAAAACCGTCGATTTTAGTGAATGAAAGAAAGAAAATAAAGCTTTGTGGGATTCAATGCCAAAAGATGCTAGAAAAGCTAAAAAAGAAGAAATAAAAAAGCACCCACGAGAATTATATGTTGTTTTATTTACCACTAGAGACGGCAAAACCAAAGTTGAAGATAAACCTCGAGCAATCGAATGTGAAGTTATTTACGCTCGAACTCAAACAACACATGATAAAGAAGTAAGAAACGTTGTTATTAATGGGGAAATGGATTATAGCAAAGAAGCTAGCTGAATTGACCCAATCCGTAAACGTGATGAAACTAAGTTAGTTAAAGAAGAAAAACGTCAAGCAAAGCGTGAACTTAAAAAAGCTAACAAAAAACAAAAAGAAATTAATAGGTTACGGGAAGAACGTTTTCAAAATAAACAAAATGCGAAGAAGTAATTACATTTTTGTGATTACTTCTTTCTTTTTTATCTCGTAAAATATATTATTAAAGAAATATATATTTAACAAATCATGAAAGCAGAATTAAATCAAAGTGGAATTAGTGTTGATCCAATCAATGGTTTTTATCAAAAATATCAAGCAACAAAATTAGATGTCATTAATAGTATAGTTGATACTTGATTGAAGCAAGCAAGAGATCAAATTGATGCCCAATTAAAACAATATCAACAACAAATTAAAGAATTTGAAAAACAAATGCAAGATGAAGCAACTGTAAAAGGGATCCATCAAAAAATAATTAACAATAAACTAATTTTTGGTTCTTGTTTTATCATAGTTGGTTTGTTCTTTTTACCAATTTATTTTGGTAATAAAAAGGCAATTAAAGAATATGAACAATATTGTGAAAACATTCAAAAACAAATTAACCAAGTGAAAAATAAAATTTTTCATTTAATTTATGATCACTTAGGATCAATGCGAACCAGTTATATTGTGAATCAAATTTTTAATCAATATGGTTTAATAAGTTGCAGTCAAATTGATACTTATAGTGTAATGAGCAAATTACAACGACCAAATGTTGTTGGAATTGATAAAGCACATTTGGTATTTTACAAAAATACTCCTATTTATGATTTAAAAATTCGCCAAATTACAGTCAAAAATGTACAAACAACAGGTCGGATCATGGGAGAAATAACTGTTCCAGGAGGATATACAATCCCAATGCTATTTACTGCTCATCATGATGAACCAACCCCATTTATCGAACCAAATAACTGTATTTGCTTATTTTCTAATTATTTGCAACCAAATTTTTCTTTCATTAGTAGCACGTTAATGAATGGTTTAAATCAACGATATACTGAAACAATTAACGTCAATGGTAATCAAACCATGTTAAGCAAAATAAAGGATTTTGCAGGGGATATTTTGAATTCCCATAAAAAAAGTCACAATATAAATATTGATAACAAAAGTGATAACGTTCAATTAGAAAATGATCAATTCAATGCTAAAGTTCATTTTAACTGACGGGGAGAACAAAGTAATTTAGTCCAATTTTTTACCATTAAAGTACAAGAAGATTTTGTTAAATGAAATGACCAAGAATGTAATTTAGCTAATCAAAAATTTGCTTATGGTAATTACACTTTTTATAATGAAAAGACAAGTGAAGTTCCTTTTTTAAATTATTACGAATCAATTTTAATAACGTGTGGATATGGGTCGGCAAATTCAATTGCAAATATTGATGACATTGATGAATTAAAACTTAAACTTAAAAAAATAATCGTTGCTTACTTAGATGATTGATTCAAGGCAGTTCAATTACCATTGTTAGTTACTGGAATTAACCGTGAATGATATCAAAAAAATGGGCAATATTTAATTGCTTCAACTGATGATGTACCTAATATTAATGAACAAACTAGTTGAAGATATATTTTAAATAAATGACATAACTTCTTTGTTTTTCATATGAATAATCCTGCTCGCGAATCATGGATTGATATTGCTAAATTTGAACCAATAGATAATACTGGTTTTAGTAAAATTAATTTGAATTTACGTTCATTTCGCAGTCAACAAATGATTGCGTATGAACCTGCATATCATGGTTTAAGTATGCGTAGAGTTCCAGTCCCATATGAAAAATTTTTCCCTATTCAAGAACCAAAACGAGCTTATTGCTTTAGTACTACTAATTGACCAAAAAGCAAAAACCTACGCATTATTCTTGGCTTAAGACATGGCTATGAAAATACGAGCAATTATAGTGATGAAATAAAAGCGATGTTTAATAATGCTCCATTTCATATTTCCGATCCACTTGTTTTAAGTCAATCTTCTTATCACCAAACAATTTTAAAAACATTAAGTACTTTTCATGCCCAAAATCCTGATTTTGTTAAACATTGTTTAATTATTATTTCCAATCAATATAATGGAATTATTTTGATTGATGATCCTGCTTGATTTGACCAAAATGAAATGGAAGATAAAGTTCGTACTTTAGCTCATTCATTAAATATTGAATAACAAACTAACATTATAAAAATAAATAGATAAAGATTAGTCCCAACTGATTTTTATCTATTTTTTAAATTACTAAAATTATCAAAATTATAATTAATAATATTTAAAAGAAAAGGAATAGGTATGAAAGTTAATTTAAGCAATAGCAATTTAGGGGCTGACCCAATTGCTAATTATTATGAAAAATACAAGGTTTCTAGCCAGCAAGTAATTGAACCAACCATTAATTCTTGATTGCAAGACGCTAAACAAATTCTTGATGGAACCTTAAAACAACATCAAGATGAAATTAAGAAGTTGCAAGATGAAATTAATACCAAGTATGAACAAGATGGTATTCATGCAAAGAAAATTACCAACGTTGTAATTTTAGTTTTTTGTGTAATTATTATTGGTTTATTTTTCTTAGGATTTTATTTTAAGAATAAAAAGATTATTCAAGAATATGAACAATACGAATCAGAAATGAATCAAAAAATTGAAGAACAAAAACAAGATCTTTTTCATGTTGTGTATAGCAACATGGTTTCATTAAAAACTAGTGATTTATTTGGAAAGATTTTTTCTGAATTTGGTTTAACTACTTCTCCACAAATTAACAGTGATAATTTAGTAGCAAAATTAAATAAGTCCAATTTGCTAGGAATTGATAAAGCAAACGTAGTCTATTTACGCAATACTCCAATTTACGATTTAAGTTTAAGAGAATTAAATATTCGCAACGTTGTTACTTATGGTCAAATTGAAGTAAGTGAAAATAGTGAAGGTGGGAGTTTAATTGGTGATTTACTAGATGGGGGAGATGATTCAAGTAGTAATGAAGAAACAACTACTAAAATTTTAACTGCATCCCATACTGAACCAACTCCGTTTATTGATTCAATTAATGAAATTTGTTTATTATCTAATTACTTACAACCAGAATTTTCTTTAATTAGTGATGGTGAATTAAATGAAATTGATCAACGAACTAGCACCATTGACGATATAGTTCAACAAGAAAAGCAAGCAAAACAAAAAGGTTTATGAAATAAGATTAAAAATGCCACTGCTAAAAAGTTTAAAGATTTAGTTACTATTAAGAAAGATAAGGGAAATGAATTTAAACTTGAAAATGATATTTTTAATAAAGAAATTAGGTATGAATATCATGGTAGTGAAACTGATTTAACACAATTCTTTAACATCAAGGTTCAAGAAGATTTCGTAAACTGAAATGAACATTTTGATAATTTAACAAATAAGGGATATGGTTTTGGCACATATGCTTTTTATGATGAAAAGCAATTAACATTACCATTTAATAGTTACTTTGAATCAGTGTTAACTACTTGTGATTACACTGATCCTGATAAAGTTTCTACTATGAAAATTGATGAACTTAAAGGTAAATTAGTAAGCATGGTAACGAATTATTTAGATGATTGATTTAAAGCAACCCAAGTTCCATTGTTAGTCACTGGTATTAACCGTGAATGATATCAACCAAACGGTCATTACATGGCTGGATTTGCTGGTAATACACCAACAATGGATACTAATACTTCAACTCAATTTCTATTAAATAAATGAAGGAGAATGTTTACTTTTAGTCAAGCAGAACCAAAGCGTGATAGTTGAATAAAAATTACTAATCCAACCGCAATTAGTGATAATTTAACTGCATATGATTTAACTTTAAATTCGTATGGAAGTGAAGAACGAATAGATCAAGTTAAAGTTAGTGAAGGCGTTTTTGATAATTATCGGGTTCCAGTTAAATATGAATATTTCTTCCCAATTGTTGAAGTTAAAAAAGCATATCGATTTAAAGTTAATAAATGACCTGCTAACCAAGATCTTGAATTAGTAATGGGTGCGTTGGTTAACAATAATATTTCTAATAATTATCCAATGCAAATTAGAAATTTAGTGCAAAAAGCACCAATGATGATTTCTAATCCTTTATTAATCAATAACTCCCAATATCACCAAAACATTATTAAAAAAGTAGTAAATTTCTTTAATAATAACCAAGAATTTAATCAATATTGTTTACTAGTATTATCTAACCAATATGATGGTTTAATTTTAGTTAATAATCCTGATTGATTTACTGACAATCAAATGGAAAATAAAATACAAGCACTTGTTAATGAATTAAATGCTTAATCATTTAAGAAGATAAATAAAAAGTAGGTTGTTAAAAAATAAAACAATCTACTTTTTTTATTAATAAAGAAAATTATTCCTTGTTTTGATTACTTTGTTGATTTGTCCCGTAATCGTTTAATGAAGACATATCAACATCTTGTTTTTCTTGATTAGAAGCAGCAAATAAAGCAAAGTTATGTAATCCCATTTCATGGGCAACACAGTTCGTAGGGAAATTATAAATTTGACCATTAAACATTTCTACTTTCATGTTATAAAGTCTTCGTGAAGCAGCAATTTCACTTTCAAGCACTTCAGAACTACTCATCAAATCTTGTACAACTTGATTCGCTTTTAAATTTGGATAATTTTCAAATGCCATATTTAAGCCAGTTTGCACGTGATCCATTAATTCTTTAGCTTGGTTAAAATTACCAGTGTTCATTGACCGCAATTCCGTAATTTTGGTTTGAACATCACCTTCATAGTTGTAATAGCTTTTAACTTGTTCTAGTAATTTAATTAAAGTATCTCTTCGTTTAGTTAACGCAACGTCAATATCAGATGCAGCAGTATTCACAGCAATTTGTTGTTCATTTAATTGATTCCGTTTTTTATAGTGTCAAATTCCAAACAAACCTAAAGTAAAAATTCAACAACAAATATACATTGCATGTTGACCACTAGTAACAGTAACAGGTCTTACTGTGTTGTCAACATTTGGGGAAAATCCTTGGGGATTACTTGGAGTACTTGTATCAGCTAACATTCCCATTTTTATTCTTCTTTCATCTTTTAAGTAATATATTTCTTAATTATAATATGTATAGTTATTAAATAAAAAAATAATAGACGATGAAGAATGATTTAAATAAAAAAAAGAATGAAGGCAATATTATTGATGATTTTTACCAACATTATCAAGCAACCAAACAAGATGTAATTAAGAAAGTCGTTGATGAATGATTGCAAAATTTAAGCAATAATAACTTTGATAAATTATTAAATGAACGTCACCAAAAAATTGCTGATTTAAGACAAAGTAATGATAATATTCGGGTTCAACAAGAAATCATGCGGTTGGAAAATATTAATAGTCACATTTTATGAGGGTGCTTCTTACTAGTTGGCTTCTTTTGGTGAAATAAACGAAAAGAAAATTTAAAGAAGATTGCTGATTTGAAACAAAATGGATTAAATAGCAACGTAAAAGTTGAACAAGAAGAACGAATCACGAATGATTGAATTGGTAAAGCATTTAGTGGTAAATATACCAGTGATGTAATTAATAGAGTTTGACAAGCATACAACCTTACTACTTTTAATTATGTAAATGCTCCATTGTTAACTGATAAATTAACTTTAAGTAATTTAGTAAGCATTACAAATATGAGTGTCGTGTTATATCATAACACTCCGATTTATGATGTTACATTTAATTATTTAAAGTTAAACGATGTTACTAGCACCAAAACAAAGGTAGTAACTATTCATGATTTTAAAACAAATAAAGATCATGATGAAACATTAAGTGCAACCCATCATGAATTAACACCAAGCATTGTTCAAGAAGATAATTTATGTTTATTAACTAATTATTTACAACCAGCATTTTCATGTTGAAATGTCAGTTATGAAACATTATTTAATGTTCATCCTGAAAGTGAAAATAAAGTTTTATTAGATTTGAATAATCCAAATTTAAATGAAGGTCTAGGATGATATTACAGTGGTACAAATAGTAACATCCAGTTATGTTTTGATGATTCTACAATTGCTAATTTAGTTAATTGAAAAACAATTAATCCTCAGTCTTTAAATAATCCTTTTGCATTACGCAAAAATGTTTTTTTAGTAAAAAAAGAAAATCATATTCCATTTAAAAATTACTTCGAAAATATTTTAACTTCCTTAAATTACAATTCAACGCAATATTGTAAAATTAGTAATTTACAAGAAGTAAAAGATAAGATTGTTAATTTATTGATTAATTATTTTGATGGATGGTTTAAAACTGCTCAATTCCCATTATTAATTAATGGAATTAATAATGAATGATATACATTTAATCATAAATATGCATCTTACACTGATCAAAAAGCAACTATCCCAACTAAAATTTATAGTTGAAAATACCAAATTAACCAATATGCTAACTTTTTCACATTTTTTTCTCACAATGCAAAATTAATGAAATGAGTTGATATTATTGACCGCAGTGAAGTAAGTGAAGGAATTGATAAAGCTATTTTGTCATTACACTCATATGACTCCCAAGACCAATTTGACAATATCAGTGTTAATGGTTCAGATAACAAACCTTACATTATTGAAGTTCCTTATGTCCATTACATTAAAGTAAGTGAACAAAAAACTGCTTACATCTTCAAATTGAAAAATTGACCAAAGAATGAAAATGTACGAATTACGCTAACTTTAAATAATCCAAAACCAGATGTTGGTTTATTTAGTAGTGCTTTAAGTGAACTATGCTCCATTAATTTCAATGTATCTGATCCATTCCTAGTAAGCCATAGTGTTTTTTACCAAGATAAAATGAAACAAATTTATAGTTTTGTAAGCCAATTCCCTGATTTTACAAGCAAATGCATGATTGTCTTATCAAACAGTGGGGACGGAATGGTTCTTGTTAACGATCCAGAATGATTTAAATCACATTTGATGGAAGATAAACTTCCAATTTTAATTAATAAGTTAATTTAATTAAATTGCAGATAAAAACAAAGAAGACTAGATGAAAAAAATCTAATCTTCTTTTTTTATAGTTATTACATGAGGATCATTGATTGAATATGGTCCAACATTAGTACGACGCAAACCAATTAAAACTGCATGTGTGCAAAGTTTAGTTGCTAGGTCATTAACTAAACTCCGGACATAAAATCCACCACTACAATCAATCTTAAAAGTTAATTCCTGCTTAGCATCATTAAAAATTAAATCATAATATTTATACAAATACACTTGCTTAGGTGCTAATTTAAATTCAATATTATTGCGGGCTAAATCATATGCCTTTTGCCCATTAATTTTAATGGCAGAAAACTTGGGAGGAATTTGTCAATAAGGATTTAAACTTACAAAATAATCTAAGGCATTAATTAATTGTTGTTTATTGATAAAAGGTTCATCAAAATAACAATCAACTTGGGTGGTATCTAAATCATAAGTACTAGTAGCAAAATGAAATTTAATAGTTACTAAATAACTTTTATTAACATGTAATAAATTATTTAAATCTTTTGTGCAATGATTAGTTCCAATAATAAGCAACCCAGTTGCGAGGGGATCTAAAGTACCAGCATGCCCAATTTTTTTGTAATGATAATGAAATTTTAAATAACGAACTACATCATTACTAGTTCATGTAGATGGTTTATCAACTAACAAAATAGTTGATTGTTCATTTCAAACCTTTGTTTCTTTTTTATCCATTATTTTTCAACTAAATAAATTAAATAATTAAAAGTTCGATCTTTAACGTCTTGAATGTCGATTATTTTATAATGATGGTTAATGATTCAATTATCAATAATTTCTTGGTTATTCTCAATTTGAAAAATATAACGTTTAATTCCATCATAATCATCTTGTAGAATTTTCAGGCAAGTATATCCTCCAACCCCAGCAATTACACAACAGTCAACATTGATGTTATTCGTTTTCAAATAAGTTAATCCTTCGCTGCAAATAAAAATAGCATCATTAGCCACTTTTTGATGTAGTTGTTTTGCCAACTTCAAAGGGCCTTCTTTATTGTCAATATTATAAAAAAAATGATGCAAATGATTGGTGTAATTGTAAAAGGATAAATAGGCAATATCACATCCAACATCTGCTATCACTTTTCATTGCGAATTAATTAAATTCGCAATTGCTTTTAATTTATTATTCATTAATATGATTAAACAATTCACGTAAGCGTTTATTTTTGCTTGGTTGTTTTAAGCGTCTTATTGCTTTAGCTTCATATTGCTTTACTTGTTCTTTAGTAATATTTAAAAATTCAGCAACTTCTTCGTGACTCATTGGTTTTCGATTTTCATGTTCTTTACCATCATCGTCCTTTAGAGGCAAACCATAACGCAACCGAATGATTTTTTCTTCGATTTCACTAAGATTATTTTTTAATGATTTATCAATTTGTTCTTTAAGCATAATCTTATTGGTATAGTTTTCAGGTGTTACTGAATCAACGTCCCGCACAAAATCAATGAATTGACTTTCTTCATCCTTCCCAACTGGTTTATCAAGGGAAATTGGTTCAATATTTAATTTTTTAATTTCACTAATTTTCTTTAAAGTTAAATTTTTTTCGGTGTCTTTAAGTTCATCATAAATTTCTTTAATGGTGGGTTCCCTACCGTTACGTTGTAATAAAGTACGTTCCATTTTCATAACTTTATTGATAATTTCTACCATATGAACTGGAACCCGAATAATTCGGCCTTGGTCAGCAATTGCTCTAGTAATTGCTTGTCTAATTCATCAAGTTGCATAGGTACTAAATTTATGACCCAAAGTATAATCAAACTTTTTAATTGCTTTCATTAAACCTAACGCCCCTTCTTCAATTAAGTCCTCAAGATCAAGACCACGGTTTAAATATTTCCGAGCAATTGAAGTTACAAGTCGTAAATTGGAAGTGACAAATTGGTTAAATGCATATTCACGATCATCTTTATTTTCTGATTTCAATAAGCGTGCTAATTCTTGTTCCTTTTTTGCATTTAACATTCTACTTGCACCTAAAGTAGAAAGAAAAGATTTAATGCTATCGGTAGTTTTATCTTGGGTTGAAATACTAGTGCGTCTATAAGCATGGATTTCGTCATCATCTTCAAATTGTGCATCAATGTCTTCAGGATCAATTGAATTATCTTCATCAGCTTCAGTTCGTTTACTTCTTTTAATCCGGTTTGATTCATAAATGTGAAGTCGTGAACGTGCACTTACCACTGGTTGATTTTCGTCATTACTGATATTTTCATTTTCTTCATCATCATAATCGTTTTCATCAAACTTTTGAGCATGTGGTTTCTTTTGAAAAACAATATCTTTACGGCGTTGTTGTTTACCTTTACCGCGTTTAACGATTTTAGTTTGAGCTGCATTGTTAACTGTGTTAATAGTATCAGTCATTTGAATGACAGGAGTTTGGGTCATTACAATTGTTTCACCCTTGTCAACATTCTTGTTAACAATTTTTTTACTGGTTGGCAATGATTTAGATTTTAAAGATTTTGAATCAGCAACTTTATTCATTGTTGTCTTTTTTGCTTTTTGTTCAATTGCTGATGAAGTTGAAGAAACTGATTTTACTGGCTTAGTTTTAGATGCTTTATTTACAATATTTTTTTCTTTTAATGATTTTGCGGTTTTTTTTGTTGTACTCATATAATTCCTTTATTCCTGGTACTATTTACTATTTAAACTATTTTTAATTACTATGATAAGTAAAAAAATAATAAAAATAAATTAATGTAAGTTCACAATATTAATTATTGCTAATGTGATAACTTGATTTAAATAAAATGATGCAACAAATTTAAAATTTTAATTAGAAAAGATAAAAATAATTAAACAAAAAATTTATTTTTAATTATACAGATAATAATCTTAATTTTATTAGGTTTATTGTTTTTAATTTATCTTATTTTTTCATGATTAGTGAATAATAAGCACCAATTATGAAAATTGATGCTTATTATGATAGTCTAAAACTTAGCATTTATAATGATTTCTAAGTTTTATTTTTAAATTTGTTTTTATTTGATATTTAAATTTATCAAAAAGTAATGATATAGATAATAAAACTGCAGCATTACTAGTTATTAAACTAAAGCAACAATCAAAGTAATAATGAAGACTATAGTAAAAGTAGCAAGTCCTACTCAAAAAGCAACTTTAGTGTTCTTCTTTTTAATTTCCAAATATTCATGATAATCATTGTATGATTCCATGTTATCAAACAAGGGATCATCAGGTTCCATTTTGAGAAAACGTTTTAATTTTCTTAATTTTAATGCTTCCGAAATTTTATAGAACATAAATCCTAAATAAGAAAAAATCAAACTTCTTGCTGCTCATCACATTAAGACAATTCCAAAGTTAATTCCACTTGGAATAACAAATGCATTCTTAAGCATTTGAGAATATGACAAAAGGTCATTATGTCTAAAGTAAGCAATTAAAAAAATGCAGATCCATAAAATTCACAAGAAACCATAAAAAAACCACCCTTTGGTGGTTTTTTTGTTCTGGTTTTTAAAGTTGGTTGGGGCACCTCAATTAATACGAGAGCGACTAGTATGAAAGGTGCGGTGATTTCCTAACCTTTGCGACCGGCTGTTTCAATTTTGCATTTTGGGTTTCATTCTTGGACTTGTGCTTTTGTCCCAAAGACATAGTGTTCTTTTGCCCCAAGAATTGAGTAGAAAGTAGGGTTATCAATTGGGTTATAGTTACCATAAGGTTGATCAACTTTTTCGCTTTCTTTGGCAAGGTTCAAATTAATGTTGCTTAATTCAGGAACAGCTTTTAGTAAAGTCCGAGTGTATGGGTGACCAGGGTGTTCAAAGATTTCTTTCGTATTTCCTTTTTCAAGAATGTGACCTTTATTAATAATAATCATTCGGTCACATGCATAGTGAATCATACTCAAGTCATGGGCAATGAACAAGAAGGTAATGTTTCTTTCTCTTGATAGATTCTTCATGATGTTAACAACTTGGGCTTGAATGGAAACGTCCAGTGCAGAAATAGGTTCATCAGCAATAATTAGTTTAGGTTTTGTTACTAATGCCCTAGCAATTGCAATCCGTTGCCGTTGACCACCTGAGAATTCATATATGTATCTAAAGGCATGTTCTTGTTTTAAACCAACACTTTCCAAGGTATCAAAAACATATAACTTTGTTAAGTGTTTAATTAGTTTATGGCGAATTCGTTTTAAATTTTTAGTAGTATAAAGTTCAGTATAAGTTTTAATGTTATTTAAAATTTCTTGTACTTCAATAAAACTACTTCCAATACTGTTCTTGGTAGAAATTAAGTCTTGAATTGCGTTTGCCCGGTTAGCATGATATTGAACAGCATTGTGCTTCAAAGTATAAGGCAATTTTCACATGCAATTACGAGCACTATTCATTAAAGAAATTAAGAATGGATCACTCATTGATTTAATGTTCTTAGCTTCTTCTTCATATTTATTAGCATTATCAGTTTCGCTTTTATCAAAGTAATCAATCTTACTTGCAAAATCAGCACTTACCTTATCGTATTCTTCCTTCGCCTTAATTTCATCTTGCTTTAATTGTTCATGATTAGGACGTTGAGATAATACTTTTTGCAATTGATCATCAAGTTGATTTAATTTTGCAGTTTGACGTTGGACATTAGCGACATTTTGTTGGTAAATTTCATTATTTTCTTTACCTCATTTTGCTGCAAATTCCAATGCTTTTTTAGTTGCAGGTAGTTCCCGACCGTATTCTTCCCATTTGTCGTGGAGTTTTTTGGATAAATCTTGAATTTTAATGGCAATTTCTTCTTTGGGAACATTTTTATCACTATCAAGATCTTGCAATTGTCTTAGTTCATCATAAAGGGGTTGATATTTACCCCTAATTCCGTTCCAAACTTGTTGAATTAAGAAACTGATTTGGCTTTCAGTCAAGTTATCAGATCGGTTTAACATTTTAATAACGTTAAATCGTTCTTGCAATGTAGCACTCCGAATGTTGTAATACAAATACATGAACGGATCCTTTTCGTGGTTAATAATCCCTCTACGGGCACTGGCAATTTCTTGTTTGGAGTCACTTAAATAACTGTGCAAAATACTTTTAGCATTATATCCAGTGTGATTTTTATATTCTTCCACAAAATCATCTAATAAAGCTTGTTTTTTATCAATGATTTTAGTGATTTTGTCATGTAAAGCATTAAAGATATATAAATTATGACATTTTGTGTAATTAACATACGCATTATACAAATTAACTTCTTCATCATAAAGATCCATCCGCTGAATCTTGCGAAGTATTAATTGGGTGATGTTAGTTACGTTGCTGAAATACTTAGCACTCACGTTTAAAACATTTTTAATGTTTTCATCAAGTTCATTTACTGCGTTAATTATGAAATCATCTGCGTCACTTAGTGAATCAAAGAAATCTTTTGGTGAACTAATAGTTTGGGTTAAGTTTAAATCATAAAAGTCAAGTAATGCACGATCTTTAATAAACTTATCTCATAATTCTTTTTGTTGACTACCATCTAATTGAACTGGGCGGTAATAATTTAAATCACCAATGTCTTTAACATTGTATTGAACAGTTAAAAAACCTTCGTTAATATATTTATCGCTACTATAACGATGTAATAATGGAGATAAACGATAATAAAATTTTTGCATTGTTGCATTATCAGGATGCAAGTATAGTTCATAAATGGAGTACTTTGCCAAGAACATGAAGTAAGCAAAGTATAAAACTGAATAATATTTCTTATAGAAATCAGCTTTATATGCTTCACATAATCCTTTAATTCTAGTATCAAAGATATTATTTAAAACGTTATGAATTTTGATTAAAAGATCAACTTTATCACTAATTAAGGACGATTTTAATAATGGTTCCTTAATTAGATCAAGAACTTTTTTCTTTGGGTTTAACGAACTAATTGGGCTTTGGAAAACCATTTGAATATTTTGGGATAATCATTTTTTGGTTTTCTTCATTAATTTGTTAGCTGAAATATAACGATCAGCAAACTTAATGGTTCCTCCGGAGTTACTAATAATTCGAATAATAATTTTTCCTAAAGTACTTTTACCACTACCTGATTCTCCAACAATTCCAAAGAATTCACCAGGATAAACTTTGAAAGTGATTTGGTCCAATACTTTTTTAGAAGTGTAATAATATTTTTGAACATTTTCAACATCAAGAATTGGCTTTTTTTCTTTCTTGTCTTCTTCTAGTTGTGCTTCGTCTTGTTGAGGATTGTAGTTTAAACTTAATTTTTTATTAAGTTCTTCCAAGTTATCTACTACTCAACTAAGTAAGGAGATCCGTTCTTCGACTTCTTTAATGTCATTATTATTACTCATTATTTGTCGTCTCTTTCTGTAGTAGATGGTTGGTTTTGTTCTTCCTCACCATTAATCTTTAATCAAACTGCTTTTCTTGCAATTTCAACTTTTTGTTTAACCCCTTCTGGAATTGGAATTTTAGGAGCATCATCATAAACTAATCAAGTTGCAGCTTTATGAGTATTTGATAATTTAAATAATGGTGGTTCTTTTTCAAAATCAATTTTTAAGGCGTATTTATTACGGGGTGCAAATGCATCTCCGTGGACTGGTAAAGTCATGTTTGGTGGAGTACCAGGAATAAACGCAAGATCGCCTTTAATTTGGGGATCAGGAATTGATTCAATTAATGCTCAAGTATAAGGATGCCGTGGTTCAATGAAAATATCATGCAAGGTTCCTTGTTCAATAATTTTACCTGCATACATTACGTAAATGTAATCACAAAGGTTGGCAACTAGAGCAATATTGTGGCTAATGAACATAATCGAAATATTTAATTCATCTCTTAACCGTTTAATCAAACTAATAACTTTGGCTTGAACAATAACGTCCAGTGCAGTAGTGGGTTCATCAGCAATAATTAAGTCTGGTTCACACGCAATCGTAATCGCAATTACAATCCGTTGACGCATTCCTCCTGAGAAACTATTAGGGTATTTATTAACGTTGTTAGCAATATCGTTAATCCCAATAAATTCAAGTAATTGGAAAATCCGTTTCTTAATATGAACTGGATCAGTATTTTCTTTATATTCTTTTTTTAATTTGGCAATTAAAGCTGGATAATCAACATCTTTACCAACTCCATTTCGTTGGTCTTCATGCAATTTATTTAACGCAATTTTGTATTTCCGGGCTTGCGAAATCTTAATTGCTTCGTAAATTTGTTTACCAACCTTCATGCTAGGATTCAAAGAAGTCATTGGGTCTTGAGGAATATATGCTACATATACCCCCCGAACTTTTTTCATCCGCCGGGTATTGTTATATTTTGATTTTCTAAAACTAAATCAACTGCGAGTTAATTTTAGTAAATCAATTCCACAAAGTTTAATTTCTTGGGCATTTAGGGTATCGTTATCATTAAAACGAACAATTGATTTAACAGTTACTGACTTTCCACTACCTGATTCACCAATTAATCCTACAATTTCTCCCCGGTAAATGCTAAATGAAACATCCCGAACTGCATTAACTACACCCGTTTTAGTTTTAAACTTAACCACGAGGTGTTTAACCGAAAGAATTAAATCGTCTTTTTTAGTCATGTTAGTTCCTTGAATCAAGTGAGTCGTTGATTGCATTAGCAATAACTTGGAATGCCAGATATGGGAATACATACAGCATCATGACGGAAAGCATTAAATTCCAGTGCATTGACGAAGTACTATAAGCATCGAAAATAATATTACTTAAACTAATACCAAAACTAGAAGTTAAACCAATGAATAGTAAGAAAGAAGGTCATTGCATAATTCCACCAAATGAGTTTAAAGCAAAGACAGTTACTTTACCAAAGGTGTTTGGTAATAAGTGGGTCATAACGATGCGGAACCGACCCATTCCAATAATTCGTGCAGCTTGCACGAATTCATAATCTTTATATTTGATAACGTATAACCGTGTAATGGAAGCAATTCCTGGTCAAGTAATAATAATTAAAATCCAGGATAAATTTCATAAGGTTAAAGTACCACCAGTAAATGATACCCCGAAAATAATAACTCATAGTAGGGTTGGAACTGAAAGGATAATTTGGGTAATTCATTGCATGATGATATCAGCATTTGATCCAGCAAATGAACCTTGAATACCCCCATATATTAAACCTAATATAGTTGAACCTAAAATTACCACTACAGTAAATAGCACAACTCGGCTAAATGCATAACTTAATTCGGTTAAATAGTCAATACCATACTTATTGGTACCAAGGACTGGGAAAACATTTTGTAGTCCTGATTGAGCATATGGATAAATTCACACGTAATACAAGTTAGAACCAGCATAGTGTAGCACTGGCTTGCTCGTATCGACGATTCCCGCGGCGAGTGCTTCGTGATAAGCTAACGTCGACGAATAAATGTGATATTCAATTATTGAGTGAACGGACATTCCAGGAAAGCGAGGTGGTAAGAATTGTAAAACAGAAATACTTACACTATTAGTAATAGCAGAAGATGCACTGTATGGACTAGCAAAAGCAAAAATTCCACAGAATAAAATCAATGCAATCATTACTACTGCAAAGAATAGTGCGACTTTGTTGTGGGCAAAGATGCGTAAAGAACTAATTCAAGTAGGAACATTGCTACCGCCAATACTATCTCCACCAATCTTTAATGAATCAACTGGTTTAAATAGTTTGGTTTCATTAAAGTTATATTTTTTATTAGTTGGTTCACCAATATCAGGATCAATGTTTAGATGTTCAAGGTCTTTAATATGGAAACGTAACGCGTTAACTTCTTGTTGGGGATTAGCAGCAAGAACTTCAGTGTTTGGAACTTGAACTTCTTTTACATCGTTAAATGCTGGTGATCCATTATTTAAATCATGGGTTACTAAGTAATCACTATTCTTAAAGTAGTTTAATGAATTCCATTGAATCGATTCATCCCCCATAATCTTCATGTAAACCTTTTCCCGATGGTTTAAATTCCGCTTTTGGATGGCACTCTTTAAGTTTAATTTCTTAACAATGAAATTAGTTGATTTGTAGTTGTGGCGAGTTTTTCAAACTTTAAAGCCTAATAATTCACTACCACTACGTAAGGTAACCCGTGGGTCGACCAATACATACATCCAGTCTAGGAAGATGGCATATAAGAAGAAGACACCTCCGAAGAATAAAATACTGAAACATTCAAAGTAGTATTGGTGAGCAGTTACACCGTCTGCTAACATTTGACCAAGCCCTTGTCCAGTAGCATTACCAGCAATATTAAAGATCATTTGAATAATAATCGAACCACCGAAAATTAATAGTAAGTTACCACTAGTAGCATAAAGAATTGGCATGAAAGCGTTTCGGATAATATGTTTACGGAAAATTTGGAAATTAGATAATCCCTTACCTCTAGCAGTCTTAATATATTCAGATTTAAAGATTTCGGTGAATTCATTCCGGGACATAAAGACAACAGAAGGAAGACCCATTAAAGTAACAACAACCGTTGGTAAGATTAAAGATTCATATGATTTTAATGCTGAGTTTGAAGGAGCAAACGCAACATATTCAGCTGGTAAATGAATAACCCCAGCTAATTCAAATAGTAAAATACCTAAAACAAAGACTGGTATTGACGAAACAACAACCGCAATGATGTTGATGATTGAGTCCGCCAGTTTTCCCTGATATTTGGCAGCATAATACCCCATTCCTACCCCAAAAATAGTAGAGAAAATAAAGGCAGGTAAGGCATACGCAATAGTTACTAACATTGAGTTATCAAAGTACGTAACTACTGGCACTTGCGATCCAAAATAAACACCAAATTGTTTATTTAAGTGGGACACGAACCACCCGAATTGTTGAGCTGAGTTCGTGTACCCCACACCCATTTCGTACAGGAATCCATTTTGGCTTCATCATTCTTGCCGTGCAACCAAGGTTTTGGCTCCGGATGGTGGTTGAGGCATACCCGGAATTAAGTGCATTGCAAAGAATGTGATGACGATTGCAGCAATGATCGCTAGAACGGCTGCAATAATCCGATAAATCGTATATTTCAGCATTCTCTAATTAACTCCAGTTATTAATTGCATTGATCATGTCTCATTCATATTGAGTGTAATCATCAATTCCTTTTGATTGATTTTCCACATAGTAATAATTATTTTTACCATAAGTCCAATATAGTGAGGCACCTAGTAGCCCAACTCCAGTGGTAGCAGCAACATATTGATAGAATGTATGAACAACTACTGGTTGATTTGTTGTTGGACACTTATATTCAAAGTTACCAGTAAAGTTACCGTATGGAATAATATTATTGGCAATAATACCTGCAGTTAATGGATATGCAGCGTTATCAGCTACTGCAGTTCAGTTAACTAAGGCATTAATATCTTGCCTAATGGCAGCTCCAGTGGTTCCATAAATAAATGGGTTTAGTACCGTTCCAACAATGCTTTCATAGGATTTAGAATCATAACTTTTTAATGATGGATCATGGTCAGAGTTGGTGTAAAGAACATTTCCATCTTTATCAAGATATGGATAACCATATTTACCAGTGTAACTTTGACCATTATCATCCATGGTATTATAATTAGCCACTGCATTTGCATTTGTATCAATTTGAATGAGTGGTTGACCATCGGTGCTTAATGGAACGTTGAAGAATCCAGTAGCAGCATCCGAAGTTAAATTATAGATTTGGGCATTATAAATAACAGTATTTAATTGAGTATCACTAACCACTCCTCTAAAATATAAAGCTTGATTACCAGTTAAAGTTAAAGTTTTTAATTGACTTGCATCAATATCAAAGTCCATGCTAATTTGGTTAGAAGTATAAAGAACAAGTAATTCTTCTCTAGTGATATTACCACTTCATTTATATTTGATGTAGTTAATTTTTTGACTGGAAGGACCTAAAATGTATCCCCCCGCTGGAGTTACCATTGCATTATCAAAATAAGAAGGAATAATTTGAGTTCTTAAAGTAGAGTTAGTGAAAGTGTTTGCATTTGCAAAGTATCCACCATTAAATTCAAGGTTACCACTCATTTGTGGAAGACCACTAACTGGGTTAGTAGCACTACCATAAAGATATAAAACCCCCGATTCACCTGCAATATTCATGTTGGCAACAAGTGAAACGTATGCTGGATTTTGTGCCATTTGGTTATATAACTTCTTAAATTCAGCATTGTTGTTGCTTGCTAATGCTTTAGCCATTTCTTGGGAAACATTTCAAACCCCAGTGGTTGGACTATTACCCATGAAATCTTGGGTAAGTTGTGCCATGGTAAGATTTGTTCATGGATTTCCAGCAGGTAAAGAGTGGAATGCTTTTACATTAGTTGGCATTGGTGTAAAGAAACCAGTTTGAGTTCCTAACATACTTAGGAAATAAGAAACTGGGGTTCCTTTGCTTCAACCATTAGCAACATCTTTTTTTGTAATTGAATTTGGACTTAGGAAATAAGTAAAAGTATCACCGTTTGGATCACTATTTGGTGCATATTCTTCAGTTTGGAAAAAGCCAGATCCAACCCCAAGGTTGTAGTTATTACCAGCAATTCCAATTTCTTGTAACATGTAAGAGTCGGAGTTTACTTCTCCTAAAACATTACCATTTCCATCATAAGAATAATCAGACATTGAAGCAGCAGTTCAAGTTAAACTTTGGTTGAAATCAGAAGGTTCAATTGTACCTACTACTTTACCTTGTTCATTTACTCAATTAACTTTTTTGTTTAAATAGAACGTATAAGCATCGGTTTTGGTGATGGCACTAGCTAAATTGCCATCAGTTAATGTAAGTTCATGATATTTAACAAAGTTTTCATAGTTGGTATAAGAACTTCATGTTTCATGATTCTTATATGCTGTTGTTGCTTCATATTGACTTTGCGTTAGTAATGTTTGGGGAGCATTTGGATTTAAAGTAACTTCCGGATTGGAAATAAACACCATTTTTGCATTTTTACCATCTTGCAGTGTGTCACCATGATCAATGGAATTATTAGCATAGTGAGCACCAACAAAGTTGGATTGAGTTTCATATAGGGCAAAGTTATTGGCATCAAATGCTTTTAAAATTACTGCATCTTTCTTGTTAGTAATTCCATAACCAGCACTATATTGATTACTACCCGTTTCATTACTATAGAAATTATAAGGTACATAACCTAATAAACCTGAGAATAATCCACTGGCATCTTCATGGAAAGTTTGTGATCCTAAAGCAGAAGCAAAATAGTTAAAATTTAAGGAGTTTACAACACTGCCAGCAATAAAGTACACAAAGGGACTGTCATATGAATATTGCAATCCATCTCTATTAATGAAATAAGTACCATTAATGTAAGAGTTAGCAGGATTAAATAGTGGATAAATTCCTTTTTGAGATAGAGCAGGAACTTCACTTAAATTATCACCATTTAAGTAGAAAGGAAGCGAAGGAGTAAGGTCATCAATTCAGGAAATAAATGGAATTAAGGAAGCAGTTGAAGTATATTGAGAACCCACATCGCTAATTGACAAATTGTCATAAAAACTAGGTGCAAGTGGGTTTTTTAAATTATAAGGAATATTATTGCTACTAATAACAACATCTGTGTTTTCAACACTCGCACATCAGTTTTGAATAACGTATTGAATTAAACCTGATTCGCCGTTATTGTTATATTGCAATGGCCACCAACCATAGTTTGTATTTCAAGCAATAGAATTTGGAAAATTATTGTACAAAGTTTGGTATAAACTAACTGCTCAAGCAGGTAAATTACCAAGACCCATTGCTTGTCTTCGCATATTTGTATATTCTAGTTGCGTATCAAAATTAACTGCATTGGTATAAGTAAGATTACTGTTAGGCAATGCTTGACCATTATAAGTAAATTGACCATTAGCAGGATTAGCTCCAGCTAATAAATCTCACAAACATGGCCATAAATTACCAGTTAACCAACCATCGTTTTGGGAAAATAAATAACCAATTCAGGCACTAACGTCGTTGTAGTCCGGTTCCCAGAACAATGAACCAAGTTCACAGTTCATGTTGTTATATTCGGCGGCAGCAGTAGTAGGAGAACGAGGAACAAGGACAATATTGATTTTATTGTTGGTTGCATCTTTAACAGAGTTAATTACAGAATCAGTAAAAAGATCGACTTTACTGTTAAAAAATGCAGCACTATCCAAAGTATTGTAATCAAGCTTGATTGGTTGATTACCTAATAATTGTTCAGCGTTTTTGGCAGTTTGAGCTAATAAATTTTTATTATCAGGATCAAGATTACTAATCGAATCTCGATTAATTCGATAAGTACTAAAAGTCGCTTGATTTTCTAGTGAAGATAATTGGGAAGGATCATTATAGTTCACTAAGTGGAAATTTGAATTATCAGCAAATTTAGTTCATTCTGATAAATCATTTGGTGCAGGTAAACTGTCATACCCATTTTGATTTAGATTTTTGTATAGCAAATCAACTGCATTTTGTCCAACAAAGTACGAACTAGATGATTTTAAGGATTTGTTTTCACTAGCTAACGCAATGGCAAGGGACATTCCTCCAGCAGCAACGATTGCACACGCGCCACCAATGAGGAACCACTTCCATTTTTTGCTAAATTTCTGGTTCGATTTCATTTTCGTTTTGCTTAATTTTTATCCCTCACTGGGATGCTTTTAATAAAAGTAGCCAGTTTGGATTTCAAACTGGCTTACCTTTCTATTTTGCAGAATAAAAAAACCAGTTTAACGCACTAAAATAAAGCATCTTCTTACCATGCTTTTTAAATGTATTGTTTAGCTTCGTTAAACTGTTAGTTTCCATATATGTTTATTCTAATACAAAATAATATTAATGGATTATTAATTTGCAGAATTTGTTACAACTCATTGAATGTCATCATCAGCATCACACATGTCAATAAATCCATTCAATCGTTCTTGATCAGCTCCGTTTAATTCAACATATTCATTTGGGATATATTTAATTTCAGAACTGATAATTTTTGTATCCTTTAACCCTTCAAGCACTTTTTTTACTGCATAATAGTCTTGTTGGGAACAAATTAATTCCTTTTCGTTATTTTCAAACGAAGAGATATCTTCAATACTATAATCAATTAACGCTTCAACTAATTCATCTTCAGTTAACGGAGTGCTAATTAAAAATACCCCTCTAATGGAAAAATTCATTAAAACTGAGTTTGGCTTTGCCATAGTCCCATGCATTTTAGAAAGAACTGAATTGACTGCACCTCGTGCCCGACCTGGGTTATCAGTTAAAACTGAAATCACAATGCATAAACCGTTAGGACCATATGCTTCATACATTTGGGATTCAAGATTTGCAGCATCTTTTTGAGAGCCCTTAATGTTCCGTTCAATTGATTCTTTACTTAAATTGTTTTGTAAAGCTTTTTCAACTGCAGCTTTTAAACGAGGGTTAGCTTCAATGTTTGGACCACCCATTTTAGCAGCAGCCCGAATTTCGCGGGCTAATTTCATCCAAACTTTGGCGTTATCTTGTTGTTTCTTATTATTTTGACTAGCAATTAAATGCTTGCGTGGCATAAAGATTAATTATTCCTTAGTATATTTTTCTGGGTGATGCTTGTGCATCATTTCAACAAATTCTTTTTTAGGCATGTCACTGTATTTTTGAGCAAGTTCTTGGCATGTCTTATATTCATTAACTGCCCAATCAAGGTCTTTAAAACCTAGGACTTTTACAGTTTTCTTTTGTAATGCTTTGTATTGTTCAAAGAAGTTTTGAATTTCATCCTTGATGTGTTGGGGAACATCTTCTAAAGTGCGAATGTGTTCAAACCGCTTATCACATGAAATAACAGTGATTAACTTTGTGTCAGTTTCACCACTATCAATCATTTCCATAGCACCTAGAATTCTTACTGGAACGCTAACACCAGGAATGAAAGATTGATCAGCGATTACTAAAGCATCTAGTTCGTCACCATCTCAATCCAACGTATTTGGAATAAATCCGTAGTTTTGTGGGTAAATATTTGCCCCGTACAAAATGCGGTCAACTGCAATTTGCTTTGTCTTGCGGTCGTATTCATATTTAATATTGGAATGCTTAGGAATTTCGATAATAACATCTAGTTTATTTTCCATATTTTTTTTGCTCCTGCAATATATTGGGTTATTATTATTTATATATTTTAACCTAGTTTTTAATTATTATTTGGTTAAATCTATATATTTAATAAGGATAATGAATGCTTCTTTACCATTAATTAGTGTAATTATTAATAATTATAATAACCCGCGCTTTATAGAAAAAGCCATTTTGTCTGTTACTAATCAAACTTATGTTAATTTGCAAATAATTATTCAAGATGATTGTTCAACAGATGCAAAAATCAAAACCATTTATGAAAAATTTTTAGCTTACGATAAACGCATTGAAGTTCATTATAATGAAAAAAATAGTCAATTATTTGCTAGTAGGATGAATGCAATTAACTTCATTAAAGGAAAATATGTTTGTTTCCTTGATGGAGATGATTATTATGATCTTGATTTCATTCGTCACATGTATAATTACCTGCAATACAAGCAATGTGACATTGTTGCATGTAATTTTGCTTATGTCATTGAAAACATGACTTTAGTTGAAAAGAAAAATCGATTTCTCAAAGAAGAATACGATGCCCCAAATTTATTAAATTTTATGTTTGAACCAGTCGGGGTTAGTTTTAGTCAAAATTTAATGTGAAATAAATTATATAAAGCGGATTTGATAATTAAAGCACAACAAACTATTATCAAATTAGGATTAACAACTAAACGCATTTTTGCAGCAGAAGATGTGTTATTTAATTGCTTTATTTTGCAAAATGCAAGGAAAGTTTGCGTTGATGAATGATTTATTGGTAATTATTACCGTCGTACTAATAGTTTGGAATTAATGAAGCAAACCAAAAAAATCGATTATTTAGAATCATCCAATCAAACTTACCAAATTATTTTTGACAATTTTTTTGCGTGAAAAGAAGATTTATTGCATGATGAAACATTTAAGTACTTTAAACAAACTGTTATCAATACGTTTTCCCAATACTTGCAACTATTTCAAATCAATATTGATTGCTTGAAATTAAATACAATTGCTCAATATCTAAATATTATTCCCACCAACGAAAATTTATTAACCTTAAAAAACGAAATTTTAAATATTAATAACGAATGATTGATTGGGAAAAATTTTAAATTTAAAAATCAAATTGATGTTTATAAGAAAAAAATCTTAAAAGGCAATGATATTTCTTTTAGTTTGCCTAACTGTATTTTTGCCTCTCCTTATTTATCTAATAGTAAAATTATTGATTTAAATGAACAATATTATTTTTTTAATTATGAAATGTACAGTTTATTAAACTTTAGTTTAAATTATCATAAAGAAGTAAATATTGCCTATGATGAACATAACCAATACCACAATGTTTTAATTGAAAAATTAACCAAATTGGTTAACCAAGATCACATTAACCAAGAAAAATTAATTTTTAAATCGATTGGAACTGCTCCTTTACATTCCTTTAATTTAATCATTGATCAATTAATTATTTCTCAATATTGTGCAACCAACGTGTGAAACAATTGCTTAATTAGTTCATTTTTTAAAAAGTTAATTAATAAAGACGAAGAATTATTAAAAAAAGTAAAGCAATTATTTGCGATTGCTTTACTTATTACAAAACAAAATTTAAACTATTTAGATAAATCAATTTTTAACTACAACTATAGTTTGTTTTATTTAATTTTTATTGCTTTAAAACTTTATTTTAATAAAAATAAACCACTAAAAGAAATTAAAACAAATAATGTAAAAGAAATTATGCTGTATGTTTATTTAAATCCAAAAATTGTGATTAACAATCCATATTTCCAATTTATTAATGATATTGCAATTAAGCAAGCACAAACCTTTATTAACATTATTCAACAATATTACCAAGAATTACTCAATGAATATTTAGCTAATTGGTTATATGACGTTTTTTTTGATCATCTTGCTTACTGGTATGAAAGTACCACTGTAATTCCCCACCAAATGAATTTGAAATTTGCAAATGGATTAAAAAAGATTGATCTTTATCAAATGTGGATGAACCAAACAAGTCCATATTCCAAATTTCATAACTATCAATCTAATATTTATAAAATTCCTGGGATTAAACATGTGGGATATTTGTTATCAGATGCTAATATTTTTACTAATGAAATGTATCTTGTATTACGAAATCACCACTCAATTTTTAAATTTTTTTGGAATTTAAATAAACGTAAAATTAATAAATATCAATTCTAATGAGCAAAGTATAATGCTAATTCCATACAAGCACTGCAAGCAAGGAAGATAAACACAATTACGTAAGTTGCTTGTTGACTATATACATAAATAATGTTATATTGAGCATCATTAATGTTGTTTAATCATAAAGAAATCAAAATAATAACGGGAACTAATAACAAAACTAATGCAAAAGTAGCTACTCCTAGCACTGCATGACTAAACGCTAATTTCATCATAAAGAAATTAGGGTATGTCCCACTTGGGGCAAATGGAACACTAGCAGTACCTTCAATTGCATAAACACTATATGCAATGATAATACTTAAACAAATTACAAAAATAATTGAAGTACAAATGTACGCAATCCAATTTCATTTTTGGTAAGATTTTTGTTGGATTTTTTGTTTCAAATAAAAATAGTACGACCTAAATCAATGCAAAATGCTTATTTTATCTCAAATTGCTTCAAAGCGAGTTTGTCTAACAACATATGATTCTAGTTCTTCCGAACTAAATTCATATCGTGAATCCTTATTAATTACAAAATCAAGATTAAATAAACGAATAAACTTAATTCATAACCAATAAAATGGTCAAATAAATAATCACTTGTGATAAAGTCTTAATTCATAAGCGTAATCTTCTTGCTTTTTCTTTGATAGAGTTTTTAAGTACTTTTGCTTTTCTTCTTTAAAAGTTTGTGAATTTAATTCAACATTTCCGTACGTGCTCACAATGTTTTTAATTTTCACATTGGGATTTTTGACAGGAAAAACTAAAGGTTTACGTAAACCATTGCGTTTATTATGTTTAATTACTTTTAAACTAGATTCTAAATAAGCACTATGTTTAAAAGTAAATCAACCACATAAATAGGCTCACAATGTTAGTAAATAACTAATCCAAGAAAAATGCGAAGCATTAGTTGTTTTTGTCGTGTTCTTCTTTTTGCTTGATATCATTGAAAATTTCGTTAATTTTTGCTACATTATCCATCACGTTGTCACGATTAAAACGGACAATTGGTACTTTATAAGTTGTCATGTTTTTTGCCAAATAAGTACGAAAAACACCAGCTTTTTGGTTTAATAGGTTGACGATATTATCTAATTGGTCTCTAAATCGTGAATCAACATAAACATCACAATAACTATAATCAGGGGAGAGTTTTACATCAGTAAAACAAATTATTTTTGGGTCAATTTTTGAATCCTTAATTTTATATAGTTGTTCGTTAAGATAATCAAGTACTAATGCTTCTTTTTTATCCTTTGAATACGGATGACTAGTTTTTCTTTTCACTAGATTGTCCTCCTAACTTCTTTTCCAAATCAACTTGTTGTTCAATGAAACATTCAATGCTGTCCCCATCTTTAATGTCATTAAATCCACCAATGGTAAGACCACATTCTTTTCCTTCAGTAACTTCTTTAACATCATCTTTTAAATGCTTTAGTGAAGCAATGATGGAAGTATAAACCACAATTCCATCCCGAACAACTCTGGCTTTTGCATTCCGAACAATTTTTCCAGAAATTACAACACATCCAGCAATGGTGCCAACACTTGAAGCTTTAAAGATTTTTTTAACGCTAGCTTCTCCAATGACACTTTCTTCATAAACTGGATCTAAAGAACCAATTAAAATATGTTCAATTTGGTCTTTTAAAGCATACACTACATTTTGGAATAGAATCTTTACTCCAATATTATTTGCTAAATCCCGTACTAATTTTGTTGGTCGTACATTAAAACCAATAATTAAAGCTTTACTTGCTTTAGCAAGTTTAACATCTGATTCACTAATTGAACCAATTGCACTACGAATAATTTTTAAAGAAGTACCATCAATATTGATTTTACTAAATAGATTTTTAATTGCTTCAATGCTCCCATTAGCATCCGCACGTAAAATAATGTTAGTAACTTTTTTATCAGTAGTATCTTCTTTATCTTTATTGCTTAATTCATATAAACGTTCTTCGTTAATTTGCTTTTTAGTTAACTTTAAAGCAATTGATTTAGCAAGTTTTTCATCGCGTAGGGCAATAAAGTGATCACCGGGGTTAGGTAAGGAATCTAAACCAGAAATAATTGCAGGCGTGGATGGTAGTACTTCATCTAAATTTTCACCATTTTCATTCTTAATAGTTCGAACTCTTCCAGTGGTGCATTGACAAACAATATAATCACCTTTCCGTAGTGTTCCTTGTTGAACAATGATGCTTACTTGGGGGCCTAAACCTTTATCAAGTTTTGATTCTAAAACAACTCCGATTGGTAAAGAATTAATAACAGCTTGGTGATCATCAAGATCTGCAAGCAAGAAAATTGAATCGAGCAATTCGTTAATTCCTTGTTTTTTTAATGCTGATCCTTTGACACACATTACATTTCCACCTCAGTCTTCGACTAAAACATCGTGGTCTGCTAATTGGGACAAAACCTTATCTACATTTGCACCAGGTTTGTCCATTTTATTAATGAAAACAATTAATTTTGCCTTTGATGATTTAGCGTGGTCGATAGCTTCGATGGTTTGGGGCATAACCCCATCATCAGCTGCTACTACTAGAACAATAATGTCAGTAATTTCTGCTCCCCGTGCACGCATTTCACTAAATGTTTCATGACCAGGAGTGTCAATGAAAGTTACTGGTTGATTATTATATTTAATTTGATATGCCCCGATATGTTGGGTGATTCCACCTGCTTCTTTAGCAGCAACGTGGGTGTTGCGAATCACATCAAGTAAACTTGTTTTCCCATGGTCAACATGGCCCATGATGGTAACAATTGGTGCTCTTTTAATGTATTTAGCACCTTGAGGATTTACCTTAATGTGATCAAAAATATTTTCTTCAGTAACTTCATCTTCTTTTTTAAAATCAAGTCCGAAGTTTAAGCATAATTCCCCAATTTGTTCTTCAGTTAAAAGAGAATTAATGTTAAGCATTTGTCCTTTAATTAAAAAATAACGAATAATTTCCGAAGAGGAGTGGTTGATACTTTTTGCAAAATCAGCCACGGTTAATGGAGAAGAAAAAACAAAGACATTGTCACTGTTTACTCCTACATTTACTTTATGCAATAAGGAATTGATTTCAATTGCTTTGCGATTATCAGCATTCTTTTTATTCTTTTGGTGGTCTTTTTTCATTGTTTTTTCCTCTCGTATTTTTTAGTTTCCTATTTTAATAAAACAACGAACTAATTACTTATCGTAATCAGTATCATCAAATTCTTCATCTAAATCGTTGTTGTTGTCGACGTCTTCATCATCTTCCAAGTATTCCTTGGTGATGTCCGTAAATTCTTCCAAAATATTTTTCTTCTTTTCATCTTTGGAAGGTTGTTTAGAAAGAGAATTAGTTTTTGAAAACTTACTTTTTTTAGTAGTTTTTTTACTCTTTTTAGTTGAAGAAGTACTATCAGAACTTTCTAAAATGGATTCAATGGAATTAATATTTTGTGCATTACTAGATGCCTTAAGCATGTCGTAATCGATTTTTGTACTTGTTTTGCTCATTTTATTATTGACTGATTTTTCCTTTACAGGTGTTTTAACTAAAATTTCTTTGGCTTTACTTTCACTGTTAGTACTTACTGGTGCTAAAGACTCATTTGAAACCGATGTTGATTCAACTGGTGCTTCATTGATTGGTTCTTTAATTGGCTGTGGTTCATTATTTTTTGCATTGTCAACAATTTGATTATCCTTAATTCCTAAGAAGTTCTCCACCGCAACTTTAGACTTTTCAATATTTCGCAAAGTTTCATCTGCACTAGCAAATTGAGGCAAGGGATTTAAATTGTTGCGTCTACGTTCATAAAAAGAAGGATTAATTGGAACAAAATCAAGATTTTCAGCAAATGCTTCGTCTTCTTTCTTAACATCAATTGACCATCCTGTTAATTGACTAATTAACCGCACATTCGCTCCTTGTTGACCAATGATTGCTGAATAATAATCATTAGGGACAATTACTGTAGCAATCTTTTGATCATTATCAACAATTTCAACCCCTGTAATACGAGTTGGAATGCACGCACTAGCAATTAACTTCACTGGATCATCATACCAGCGCACAAATTCTATTTTTTCTGGTTTTAAGCTGGTGTTTTCAGGATTATTAATTTCTTGTAAAACACTGTCAACCCGGGAACGGTTAGGTCCAATACACGTGGAAATAGGATCAACATTAACGTTATTGCTTTTAACTGCAACTTTGGTTTTAAAGCCAGCTTTTCGAACTGCTTTTACAATTTCAACAATTCCTTGTTGAATTTCAGGAACTTCTAATCTTAATAATTCTCTTACTAATCCTTCATCACTACGCGAAAGTATAATTGGTCAACCTTTGGTTTGTTCCTTAACATCTTTCACATAGAATTTATAAGAATGATCTTGCAACAATTTTTCACCCGGAATTTTATCAGGTAAAGCGACAAAGCCTTTTGTGTTACTAAATTCAACGTAAGAAAAACCTTTCTTTGGATCAGTTGATTCAACGGTTGCTTCAATAATCTTTCCTTTCTTATCTTTTCATTGAGCAAAAATATTTTGATTCATTTTTTCAGAAATTTTTTGCTTAAATAATTGCATAACACTGTGAACCATTGGTTTATCAAAATCAGTTAACGAAATTTCTTGTTCAATCACATCTCCAACTTTTAAATCAGGGTGCTTAGTTTTAATTGCGGAAATGTTAATTTCGCAATCATCATCCCCTTCTTTTTCGTAGTAATCATCATCAACGACTTTAAGTATTTTATTGATGGCAATTTTTCCTTTATTGTAATCAATGATGACTTTTAAATCCGCATCCGTGAAAATCTTTTTGTATGCTTTAGTTAACGCATATTCTAAGGTTTCCATGATTTCTTCCTTGCTTAATTGCACGTTATTTACCATTTCATCAATAATAGCAAATAATGGCGATTTTTTAGTCGTATTTGTACTTGTATTTGGCATCAGTTTAGTCCTTATATAAAAAGATATGTTTGCACCTGGAAGGATGCAAACGTACTGTTTATATATTATATTTAATTTATTTAATCTCTTCTTAAATGATTAGGAGAAGCCTACCTTTATTTTAGTGAACTAGGTTGGTAAATACCTACCATCATTAAGTAGTTATTTTCATCACTATCAGAAAAATAAAAGCAATTGAAATCGAGTTTTGCTAATGCCAAATATCGTGGGTCATTAGGAAGATATTTTTCATAATGAAATTTTACTCTAAAAACAAAATTAACATAACTTACTTCGATTAAAAATTTATTTAAACTAAAATTTGGAAATAAATTGTGCAAAATTTTGTATGTGACTTCTTTGCAGCAAAATAATTTACAAGCAATTTTAGTTGGATGGTTACTAGATTTAATTAATGCTTGTTCACTTTCATAAAAAAATCGCTTAACTAATAATGAATCTTGAAAATAATTTTCACGGTTTAAATCAAATAAATCAACACCAATCATAACTATTATTTTTGATAAAGATGTGCTTCTTTAACTACATTATTTATTTGATATCAATTAACTAATCGTAATAAAAAAGAAGCTCATTCATAAATAGCAACAATATTACCTCAATATTTCAAATAATTTTGAAAATTAATTACTTCTTTATTTGGATTATAATTATCTCCAACCATGCTTGCCTCTAATTGGGCATTTAAATATTTAGTTAAATGAGGATTAAATTTTTTATTACTTAATGCATATAAAAAATAAAAACTAGAATTATATTTTCTTACCTTGTATTGGTTTGGAAAATAAAGTAAATATAAAGTAACTGGTAAATCTTGTGTATTAACTAAATATGGTTTTAATTGCAGTAAAATTTCATACCATCAGTACATAAAAGGATTTGATCAATTATCAGCAAAATAAACAACAATTACCACAATAATATCAATAATACAAATAATAATTCCAGCAATTAGCATTCCGTGAGTATGATGGTCTAAAATGACATTAACAATGATTAAAATAATCCCTAAAATAAAAAAACTGCAAAATCCAATTATTCCCAGTCAATTTCATAAATAACGATCTTGGCAGTTTTTAATTTCAACTTGACAAGATTTTTTTAATTTATCTAAATCAATTCGTTCACAAATTTTTGCTAGTTTTTCTTTATTTTCAGTAAACAAATAATGGGAAAAAGGATAGGAATTTTGGCGTTGTTTTCCTAAAGAATTAACATTAACAAATCAAAGGTCTTCCATCGTGCTTTAATTTATAATACTAATGGTTTATTATAAATAATAACAAAAAATGGATGATTTTATCAATACAATTGGTGCAGATGAAGTAGGAGTAGGAGACTACTTTGGAGGAATTGTCACTTGTGCGGTTTTTTTAGATGAAAAAATCTGTCAAGCCATCATTGATTTACCAATTAAAGATTCAAAAAAATTATCCATTTCAACTACCATTAAATTAGCTAAATCATTAATTAAAAAAGTTATTTATGAAGTGTGCGTAATCCCACCTAAACAATATAACTTTTTGTATAGTAAATTTCACAATTCCCATGTGATTAAAACCTATGGTCATAATGAAGCAATATATCATTTACAACAAAAACTAAATAAAAATCTTCAATATGTCACCATTCTAGATCAATATGCAACTAAAACGCATTACGATGAATACCTTAATACTTTACATCCTAAATATGTAGCTAAAATTGATATTTTTACTACGAAGGCTGAATCAAAATATTTAGCAGTTGCATGTGCTTCAATTATTGCTAGATATTATTTCTTAAAACAAATTAAGGATTTATCAATGCGATACAAAGTAATATTGCCACTAGGTTTTAATCAACAAGCAATTGATGAAGCAATTAATCAATTAAAAGTTAAGTATGAAGCGAATTGAAATGAAGTTGCTTATGATCTTTTAAAATTACATTTTAAATATACGAACCAAAGTAAAGAAAACTAACAAGAGGTATTAATGATGATTAAAAATCCTTTTAAAATGTTGTTACCAAAAAATCGAATCTTACAAATGGCAAAAAATATTGCTATTAAAGTTGATAGCAAAAAAGAATATTACCGCCAATTAAGTGATGAAGAATTAAAAAATAAAACTGATGAATTCATCAAAATTTTAAATAGTGAAGGAGGTAATATTGGTTTAGTTTTAGTTGATGCTTTAGCTACTATTCGTGAAGCCGCATATAGAGAAACAGGAATGTTTGCTTTCTTTGTCCAAATTATTGGAGCAATCATTGTTATTTTTGGTAACTTTGCTGAAATGAAAACTGGAGAGGGTAAAACTTTAACCTTATTGTTAGCTGCCTATGTTTGTGCATTATACAAGAAAGGTTTACACTTAGTAACTGTAAACCAATACTTGGTAGAAAGAGATGCTGAATTTGCTAATAAAGTTTTAAATCGTTTAAAAATGACGGCTAGATATAATTCAGCTGATTTTAAAGCTAACCAAAAGAAATATGCATTTGAAGCTGATGTTACGTATACTACCAACAGTGAATTAGGATTTGATTACTTAAGAGACAATATGGTTCAAAGTTATGACCAAAAAGTTTTACGGGGTCTTAATTTTGCAATTGTTGATGAAGCTGACTCGGTTTTAATTGATGAAGCACAAACTCCGCTTATCATTTCTGGTTTGCCTCAATCAGATGATAAAATTTATAAAAAAATTGATGTTTTTGCTAAAACTTTAACCAAAGATGACTACGAAGTTGATCCTGAAACTCAAGGAATTTCCTTAACTTACCAAGGAATGAAGAAAACGAATGAATACATGCAGATTGATAATATTTTTAACTTCCAAAATAGTGATATTTTACATAAATTATCAAATGCAATTATGGCCAACTTTGTTTTTGCTAACGGAAAAGAATACATTGTCCAAGATAATGAAATTAAATTAATTGATCACTTCACTGGCCGCATTATGGAAGGTCGTAGTTATAGTAATGGTTTACAACAAGCCATTCAAGCCAAAGAAGGAGTAAAGATTGAACCAGAAAACGTTACGGTAGCATCAATTACTTATCAATCTTTATTTCGTAATTATGAAACCTTATCAGCTGTAAGTGGAACTGCACTAACTGAAAGAGAAGAATTCTTAAAGATTTATAACCTTGTCGTAGTTCCAGTTCCAACCAACAAACCAGTAATAAGAAAAGACCAACCTGATTATGTATTTGATAGTAAGCAAACAAAATTAAATTATGTCATTGAAGAAATTTTGGAACGACACGCATTAGGCCAACCAATTCTTGTGGGAACTACAAACGTAGTTGATTCAGAAATAATTAGTTCTAGATTAACTGAATTAAAAATTCCTCACCAAGTGTTAAATGCTAAAAACAATAAAAAAGAAGCTGCAATTATTGCACAAGCTGGTCAAAAAGGAGCAATTACCATTGCTACTAACATGGCTGGAAGAGGAACTGATATTAAACTAGGACCCGGAGTTAAAGAGTTAGGTGGTTTGTATGTTATTGGAACTGAACGCAATGATGCTAGAAGAATTGACTTACAATTGCGGGGTCGGAGTGGTAGACAAGGAGACCCTGGTGAAAGTCGTTTTTTCATTTCATTAGAAGACAATATTTTTGAAAGATATGCAACAGATAACATTGATAAAGCAAATAAGCGGTACGAAAAATCAGATGACAATGGGAAAATTTACGATTCACGATTCTTTAGTTGAATTATTAGTAATACCCAAAAGAAAGTAGAGGGTTTAAACTTTGATATGCGTAAAAACTTGATTGATTATGATCAAGTTTTAAGTAATCAACGTGAACTAATTTACAAACAACGCGATCAAATTTTACTAACAAATGATAATATTGCTACTTTACGTAAAATGTGCAATGTAATTGCCAAAGATACTACCAACATTTTTTGAGACCACACCAATACTAACAAAGTAAATATTGGTGCATTAACTAAAGCACTAAATGAACAATGTTTTGGTGAAAAAATTCTTGATGAAAAGGATTTTATTGGATTAGATGCAAATGAAATCACCACCAAAATAAATGATGTGTTAGTAAAAAAGATTGATGACGATGTAAAAAATAGTGGAGCAGAAATTGCTAACCAAAAAGCTAAAGCAATTTTAATAAGTTATCTTGACAATGCGTGAACTAAACACCTTGATTTAAGCACAAAAATTCGAGAAGGAGTTTCTTTACGTAGTTTGGAGCAAGTCTCACCTTTGCATTTATATGTTGAAGAAAGTGATAAAGCATTTGAAAAATTAAAAAAAGACGTAGCGTACCAAGTCGTATTTGCTTATATTAAATCAACTAAAAATCATGATTTTGGGATTAATTTTAGCAATAATGCAATGCAACAAACACAAAATAGTGTGCAACAATATGCTAATTTTTCCTCCCAAGTCCAAAATTCACAAACGAACCCAAACCAAGATGTTACGCAAAGTGATGCTTATAAACAATTAGCAATGATGATGCTAGAAAAACAAAAAGAAGCACAAGCAACACCTAGGGTTGCTAGTCAAAATATTAATACCCAAAATGACCAAGCAAAGTAAAGAAATAGCATCATCATTACCAACTGAAAATAAAGAAAAAGCACCACTTAAAAAATCCATAAAAGTAAAGAAAAATACTAATAAGGTAACCAAAGAATCTTCTAAAGCAACTGCTGATTTAACAGCAACTAAAACAAATGAATCAAATCAAATCAATCAAACTTCTTTAACATCAAATATTCCAGAAACATATATCAAAGAAGATAAACCATTTGAATTAGTCACTAATTTTAAAATGACCAATGATCAAGCAAGAGCAGTTAAAGAAATAGTTACAGGAATTAAAGAAGAAAACAAAAAGCACCAAGTTGTCCTTGGAGCGACTGGAACTGGTAAAACCTTTACCATGGCTAATATTATTCAACAACTAAATCGTCCTACGGTAGTTGTTGCACAGAATAAAACTTTAGTTATGCAATTATATACGGAAATTAAAGAATTATTCCCGCATAACCATGTTGAATATTTTGTGTCATACTTTGATTACTTTCAACCTGAAGCATACATTCCCCGCACTGATACATACATTGAAAAAGACTCTAAATCTAATAAGGACATTGAAATGCTGCGGTTATCGACTTTAGCTTCAATCAGTGCTTACAATGATGTGATAGTAGTTGCTTCAGTAGCCGCAATTTATCCAACTAGTCCTCCTGATGAATTCAAAATGTTTCGGATGTTAATCAAAAAAGGCATGCACTTGCCACTAAATGAATTTAAACGAAAACTGGTACGGTTAAATTACCAAAACAATAATATTGATTTGCAACCAGGAACTTTTAGAGTGAAAGGTGACGTAGTAGAAATTGCTTTAGGATCAACCGATGAATTTGTTTATCGCATTTCATTTTATGGAGATGAAGTAGAAGACATCACGAAAATGAATCCTTTAACGGGAGAAGTATTAAGTAAAGAAAATTGATGTTATTTATTCCCTGCTGATGAATACATTATCAATACTGAAAAGCAAAAGGACGCAATTCAAGAAATTGAAAAAGAATTAGAAGAAAGAATTCAATACTTTACTAAAAATAATAAACCTTTGGAAGCAGAACGAATTGCCCAACGAACTAAACAAGACATGGAATCCATGCAGGAATTTGGATCATGTCCAGGCATTGAAAATTATGCTGCTCATCTAGAAGGTAGAAAAAAAGGGGAAGAACCTTACACCATTTTTGATTATTTTGATAAAGATTGATTGTTGCTTATTGATGAATCTCATATGACTTTACCTCAATTTCGTGGGATGCATAATACTGATATTTCTCGAAAACAAACTTTAGTGGAATATGGATTTAGGTTACCAAGTGCATTAGATAATCGTCCGCTTGACTTTGATGAATTAAATGATAAAGTTAAAAATGCGGTTTATTTTAGTGCAACCCCTAATGATTATGAATTAAATTTAGTAGGTAATCATGTAGTAGAACAAATTATTCGACCAACGGGTCTAGTTGATCCAAAAGTTGAAATCCGTCCCACTTTAAACCAAATTGAAGATTTAATTAAAGAATTACAAATTCAGCAAAAACATAATGAACGTGCTTTTATTACTGTAATGACAATTAAAATGGCCGAATCTTTGACAGAATTCTTAAAGCAACGCGGTATTAAAACTGCTTATTTGCATAACGAATTAAAAACTTTAGAACGTTCTAAAATTATTAATGACTTGCGAAAAGGTGTTTATGATTGCATTGTTGGAATTAATTTACTAAGAGAAGGACTAGATGTACCTGAAGTATCATTAGTTGCCATTCTTGATGCTGATAAAACTGGTTTGTTTCGGAATGAACGCTCATTAATTCAAACTATTGGTCGGGCAGCCCGCAATGTTAATGGACATGTTATCATGTATGCTGATCAAAAAACAGAAGCCATGGAAAAAGCCATTAAAGAAACTGAACGACGCCGGGAAATTCAAACGAAATATAATGAAGAACATCATATCATTCCCCACACCATTATCAAACCAATCAGTAAGTTACCAAATATTAGTGATTCTAGCAAACCAAAAACTCATAATCACAATAAGAGCACTTTAACTGATAAGATGCAAATTAAATTAGCAAATAAATTAGAAAAAGAAATGTTAAAAGCAGCTGCTAATAAGGAATATGAACGGGCTGCCGAATTACGTGATATGATTTTTGAGATGCGAGGGAAAATTGTAAAATAATACCATCCATGATGGTTTCATCATGGGAAAATATAATTTTTGATAAAATAAATATATTTATAATTAAGGTTAATTAATACAAATAAGGTGATTAATATTATGAAAACTGAAATTCAACCAAAAACACAAATCGTAACTTTTAAATGTGCATCATGTGGATCCGAATTCAAAATTGAATCTACATACCACAATGCTGTATGCAACATTGATGTCTGTTCTCATTGCCACCCATGATATATGGGTAAGGCAAATTCAACTGCAAATGTTGCTAAATCTGATAAACTAACAAATAAATTTGAAACTGGAAAACAATTCAAGAACACCAAGAAGACCACTGTTCATAAAGAAGAAAAAAATCCAAAAACTTCTTCAAAAATGAATGGTTTTAGTGATTTAGAAGCTCAAGCAACTGAAAATACAACTGAAGAAAAGTAGTACTTGTTTCCTTACTTATTTATGGAATATAACAAACGTTTATATACTACCGTAGATAGTATTTATAAACGCATTGAAGAATTTAAACAAGAATTAGAAAACTGTACTGATATTAACAAAATCAAAAATCTTAATAAACAAATCAAAGACAATCAAGATGTTTGCGATTTGTTTTTAACTTATAAACAAGATATTGATTTTGCTGACCAATGCGAAAAAATTATTGCTACGGAAAAAGACCCTGATTTGATTAAAACTGCACAAGATGAACTAGCAGAAATTAAATCAAAAATTGGTGCAAAAGAAGAACAAATTAAGATTATGTTATTGCCAAAAGATGAAAACGATTCAAAGAACGTTATCGTTGAAATGCGACCAGCAGCGGGTGGTGATGAATCTTCAATTTTTGTGTCTGATCTTTTTGATTGCTACCAAAAATATGTTGAAAGCCAAGGTTGAAAAATTCAAATTCTTAATATCAGCCAAGGTGCTCTTGGAATTGACTTCATTGCGTTCAAAATCATTGGAAAAGATGTTTATTCAAAAATGAAATTTGAATCAGGAGTGCACCGGGTTCAACGTGTCCCTGTCACCGAAAGTAAAGGAAGAGTACATACTTCGACCATTACAGTAGCAGTTTTACCAGAAGTTGATGATATTCAAGTAGTAATTAATCCAAGTGATTTACGGGTTGATACTTATCGATCAGGTGGAGCAGGAGGACAACACGTTAATAGAACGGACTCTGCAGTCCGGTTAACTCACTTGCCAACCGGAATAGTGGTTGCGTGTCAAGAAGGTCGAAGCCAAATTGAAAACCGGGAAACTGCTATGCAAATGCTAAGAGCAAAATTGTGAGAAAAATATAAGAACGAGCAACATGAAGCAATTTCTAGCATGCGCAAAAATCAAGTAGGAACTGGAGAAAGAGCAGAAAAAATTCGCACATATAATTATCCCCAAAACCGGGTTACTGATCATCGAATTAATTTAACGTTAAATAAACTTGATCAAATTATGTTAGGTCATCTTGATGAAATAATTTCTGCACTAGTAGCAAATGATCAATTGGAAAAACTAAAGGAATTAGAACTATAATGACCTTTTTTCAACTACAAAAGCAATTCCTTACCAAATATAACTATAATGATGATCCGAACTTAAATCATGATTTTCTAGAATTAGTTTTTACTTTTTCTCATAAAGTAAAAGATATTCAACATTTTTATTTATATCGCAACCAACCAATTGATTTTGAGGATCAATTAAATAGTTTTTATCTTGATTTATTTCTCATTTGCAAATGTAAATTTCCATGTGCTTATTTGACTCATAACGTTAGTTTTTACAATTATCAATTTTTAATTAGAAAAGGAGTTTTGGTTCCTCGTCCTGAAACAGAATTATTAGTTGATAAGATTATTTTAGAAAACTTCCGAGGAATAAAAATTCTAGATTTATGTGCAGGAATTGGTAACATTGGTCTTTCATTAGCTAAATCATTAAAAGCAAAAGTAACGTTAGTTGAAAAATACGAAATTCCTTTTCATTTAATGAAACTAAACACTAGACATTTAAAATTACAACACCAAGTAAAACTGGTGCAAGAAGACGTCAAATTATTTTTAATTACTAACAAACAAAAATTTGATGTGGTCGTTATGAATCCACCTTATATAAGCACTTCAAGCACCAAAGTAGAAAAAAATGTTGTTCGTTATGAACCACACAATGCATTGTTTGCTAAAAATAATGGCCTTTATTTTTATCAATTATTATTAACTAATTTACCTTATTTGATGAACAAACAAATCAAGGTATATTTAGAGATCGACCCGTCAATTGTTAATTTATTAACAAAATTATTAGAACGGATTTGATGAAAAGATGGATTTAATTATTCGTATGCTTTTGAAAAAGACTACCATCAATTAACCCGTTATTTAATTATCAATGTGGAGGAAAAATAATGGAATGATGTTCATATAATGATTTTGATAAGATTATTGATTATTTAATGCATAATAAAGCAGTTTTAATGGAAACTGATACCGTGCTAGGATTATTTAGCAAAAATGAAGATTTACTATATAGTCTTAAAAATCGACCAAAGCAAAAAAAGATTGTTTTATTAGTAGAAAATGTTGACCAAATTCCTAACCCAAGTAAGGAACTAAGAAAATTAGCAGCTAGTTTTTGGCCTGGCCAATTAACATTAATTTATAACCATGTGTCATATCGTATTCCAAACCACAAGGAAGTACTAAAAGTGCTTCCAATTGTTGGTCCAGTGTATTGCACTAGTGCAAATATTAGTGGTGAAGAACCATTCCGGAATAGTAAAGAAGCTTTTGATAAGTTCCAAGACAATCCTGCAAATAAAGATTTATTAGTAGTTAAAGGAGTATCATACACTCCAAGTCCAAGCACCATTTATGATTTAGATACTAATAAAATTATTCGCCAAGGTGCAATTACTTTAAATCAAATTGAAGCTTCATTAAAAGCTGCGTAAAGTAATCATGATTTATTTAGGATCTGATCATGCAGGTTATCTAGTTAAATGTGCAATTGCTAATTATCTTGATGAACAAAATATTCCTTATGTCGACTGCGGAACTAACAGTTTGCAACGCACTGATTATCAAAAATATGCTTTTAAAGTTTGTGAAAATGTTTTAGCAGCTAATGGTTCAAAGGGAATTTTAGTGTGTGGAAGTGGCGTAGGAATGAGTATTGCAGCAAACAAAGTAAAAGGCATTTTAGCTGGTTTAGTTGATAAAAAAGACTTGACCTCTTACGCCGTAGCACATGACCACTGTAATGTACTTTGTCTAAGCGGCAGATATGTAAGCATTGCTGATAATTTGGAAATTGTCAAGATATTTCTTAGCACCACTCCCTTAGATGATTATCATTATGATCGAGTTAAAGCAATTTTTGATTATGAACAAAAACATAGATAGGAAATAATATTGTGTTAGATAAAGAAGTAGAATTATTAATTCAACAAGAAACTAAGCGAGAACAAGACTACATTAATTTAATTCCGAGTGAAAATTACGCTTCGAAAGATGTTCTAGATGCTACTGGTTCAGTTTTTATGAACAAATATGCAGAAGGATATCCAAACAAGCGTTATTATCCAGGGACCGAAGTAGTAGATCAACTTGAACTATTAGCCATTGATCGTGCAAAGAAATTATTTAATTGCCAATTTGCAAATGTCCAAGCTTTGAGTGGTTCAATGGCAAATGAGGAAATATATTTTGCTTTGCTCCAACCTGGTGACCACATTTTAAGTATGAACTTAATTGATGGGGGTCATTTAAGTCACGGTAGTAAAGTATCTTTTGCTGGAAGGTATTTCCAAATTGATCATTACTATGTAGATAAAGTTAGTGAATTACTTGATTACGATGCGATTAGAGATCTTGCTTTAAAAATAAAACCAAAATTAATTATTGCGGGTGCAAGCAATTATTCAAGATTAATTGATTGAAAGAAGTTTAAGGAAATTGCTAAAGAAGTGGGAGCTTATTTGTTAGCTGATATTTCTCACATTTCAGCCTTAGTGGCAACAGGTTTGCATCCTTCACCATTTCCTTATGCTGACGTAGTAATGACTACCATGCAAAAACAAATTCGTGGTCCCAGAGGAGCAATTATTCTTTCAAATGATTCACTAATTGCTAAAAAAATCGACAGTGCAGTCTTTCCTGGTATGCAAGGGGGTCCCCAAGAAAACATTATTGCTGCTAAAGCAGTAGCTTTTTATGAAGCAAGTTTGCCTTCATTTAAAACATACTGCGAAAATGTAATTAAAAATAATAAAGCATTGTGTCAAGTTTTTCTTGATCATAATTACCATGTTGTTGGCAATGGAACTGACAATCACTTATTTTGTATTAACGTATACCAAAAATGCAATCAAACTGGTGATATAGTAGAACATTGGTTACAAGAAGCTCACATTCTTGCTAATATGAATACTGTTCCCTATGATCAAAATAAACCAATGCATCCGAGTGGAATTCGGATGGGTTCGCCAGCAATGACAACAAGAAATTTGAATGAACAAGAATTCAAGCAAATTGGTGAATGAATCATTCAAATTATTGATAGTAACGGAGACCAAACAGTTATTAACAATGTTAAAAATCAAGTTTTAACATTATTAAAGAAACATCCCATTTATTAAAATAAACGCTTAGTAAAAAAGAAAAGTATGCTACTTTATTGGCATACTTTTTTTAATTATATTTCCATTATATTAGTGAAGATGCGCGGAGTTTTGTGCTTTGTTCGCCAAATGTATTGGCTAACGATGTTAAAGACTTTACTGCGTAAAAATTGATGAGAAGGAATTTCTTTTTTCTCTTTTAATTCTTTTTGTACCATTTGCTTAATGGTACTCATAATCTTGTTTACTAACCATGCATTTTCTTTGGCATAAAAGCATCCCCGGGTAGAGATAATTGGGTTAGTATTTAAAGTTTTGGTATTCTTGTTAAAAATCAATAAAACGTTAAAAACACCATTATTAGAAATATTTTGCCGTTCTTGGCCTACTTCCCACGAATCATTGTTTTCGTGATCACCATCTTGGGCTTGATTTCCATCAATGTAAGTATTACCAATTGGGACAAAATCATCAGTAACTTCAACTACTCCGTCATATAATTCAAGCTTTTGACCTAAAGCACTTACTTTAATTGCATTTGCATCCATTCCAACTAGTTCAGCAAGCTTTTTTAAACTAGCCATCATCTTATATTCACCATGAATTGGTACTAAGTTAGTTGGACGCAAAATCTTAATGAGTAATTGCAATTCAGTTTGAGTAGCGTGCCCAGAAGCATGAATTTTACAATTTGGACTATTTTCGTAAACTTTTACTCCACATTTGTAGATTTGGTTAACTAATTCTTCAACACTTAAATAATTACCAGGAATTGGATTTGAAGATAAGATAACTGTATCAGTAGGTTTAAAAGTAACGTAGTGATGTTTACCATAAGCAATTTGACTTAATGCAGCTAATTCTTCACCTTGAGATCCTGTTAACAAAATTGCTACTTCATTGTCAGGATAATTAGCAATTTCTGCTGGAGTGATAAAAGTTTCATTTGGAACATTTAAATAGCCAATTTTTCTTGAGACATTAACGTTCGTATCCATACTACGTCCCATTAAACAAACCTTCCGGTTATTTGCTACACAAATAGCAATAATTTGTTCAATCCGGGATAAGTTTGAAGCAAAACTAGAAACAAAAACACGTCCAATTTGTTTAGCAATTATTTGTTTTAAATTCTTAATGACGTAATATTCACTGGCACTAAAACCTTCTCGTTGAGCATTAGTAGCTTCACACATTAAAACAGCAACGTCCCGTTGGCCTAATTCGGCAGCTTTTTGAATATTGAATTGGTCTCCATATGTAGAGAAATCAAAACGAAAATCCCCTGTTTCAAAAATTAAACCATTAGGGGTAGTAATTGCAACAGCAAAAGCATCTGGAATTGAGTGGGCAACTCTACAAAATTCAATCGTAAAGTTTTTAGTTTTAAACTTACTATCATCATTGATTGGATGTAAATCTTTTGCAGTATTGAATTTGATATCTTTGTATTCACTTAATTTCTTTTTAATTAATTCACAAGCTAATTTTCCCGCTCAGATTTCGGGAATTTTTACATTACGTAGCAAGTGAGGAATTGCTCCAATATGGTCTTCATGCCCATGGGTAATTACTAAAGCTTTAATCTTTTTTTCATTTTCTTTTAGGTAATCAAGATTGGGAACAATGCCATTTGCACCAGGAGTGTTTTCGTTTCCAAATTTAATGCCTGCATCAACGATGATGATTTCATCTTCATGTTGAATCACATACATGTTCTTACCAATTTCTCCCACTCCTCCTAAAGCAAAAATATAAGTAGGAGCATGACTTGGTGTAGAGATGGCAGGTAGAACTGTAGAATCATTAGCAGCAGTTTTAGTAGGTGCCTCAATTAATTTAGTATTTTCTTCAGTTAGCATAAAAAATAAAATTACTTATTAGTATTTGTAATATTTGATTTATTTTGATTATTAGTTTGATTAGTAGTAGATGAAACTTCTTCTTTTGGTTGCAAAATTTCATATGGAGTAGCATTTGAAGGAATTTCACCAATCCGGTCATAATAAACAAGACCATTCAAATGGTCTATTTCGTGCTGCAAACAAATTGCTAAGATTCCTGTAGCATCAATAACAATATTCTTTTTATTAAAATAGTCATAAGCACTAACTTTGACGTTTTTATAACGAATTGATACACCCGGATAATCATTAGCAACTGATAAACATCCTTCCCCATGTGGTAAGTATGTTTTAAGGACTGAACTAGAAATAATTTTAGGATTAAATAGCATATATTTATGTTCAACTCCATCACCATCAAAATGAACATAAATAATTTGTTTAGGAACCCCTAATTGATTAGCAGCAATTGCAATCCCAGGAACAATATGCAATTTTTTGGCATGATTAACATATGATTCGTCAATATAAGCTTGCATTTTTTGCATTAATAATTCATCATCTTTAGTGATTGCATTTGGATCTACTGGTGCACATTTCATTCTAATAACCAGCGTATCATCCATGGATAATCATTTTTTATTTGGTATTAATTTTCTCATAATCAAGGAAAAAACATTCGATTTTGTTAAAATTACTTATTATAAAATTATAAATAAAAATAACAAAGTTTAAATAATATTATTAATTATAAAAACAATATGGCACAAGGAAAATTAATTATTATTAGTGGTCCGAGTGGGGTTGGCAAGAAAACAATTTTGGATCAAATTATGCAAGACAAATCCTTGAATTTACACATGTCAATTTCCATGACTACTAGACTTCCACGTAATAATGAAGAAAATGGAAAAGATTATTTCTTCACTGATGTAAATAATTTTAGGGATTTAATTAGCAAAAACAATTTCTTGGAATATGCAGTCTATAACAATAATTATTATGGCACTCCTAAATCATTTGTCTGTGATCAACTAGCAACTGGAAATAATGTTTTATTAGAAATTGAAACCGTTGGAGTAAAAAAATTAAGTCTATTTGATTTACCAATGACAAAAATTTTTATTGCCCCTCCATCCTTGGATACATTAAAAGAACGGTTAATGAAGCGCAATACTGAAAGTATTGATGTTATTAACCAACGTCTAGCAAAAGCAAAAGAAGAATTAAAGTTAACTAATATGTATGATTATGTAGTGGTTAACGATGAATTAACCAATTGCATTGAACAAATTCGGCAACTAATTAAACGAATTATTAACAATGACTAAAACCTTAACTTCTTACTTACAACTTGATGAATTTACTAAAAACCAAGATAAATTAATTTTTTTGTTTGCTCATTCGATTCCTAATGAAATAAAAGAACTACTTCTAAACTGCCCCCTTGATGTCATTATCATTGATCCAAATATTTTTGAAGCTTTAAATAAAAAATACAACATCAACAGTGAGTTGACGTTGTTATTTTTTGATCATAATTTTATTATTTATCAAAGTAGTAATCAACAATCCATTATTAATTTTCTAAGAATGAAAAACTTCTAATGTAAGGTTAAAAGCACGCTTAACAAAGTATTAATTGCTTTATTGGTAATAGTAATGCGATCTTGCAACTCATTATAGGATTTAAATTGCAATTCATAATCATTAAATTGATCAACAACATAAATAGAAATGAAGGCATGTCCATTGGGATTATCCTTCATTTTTTCATCAACTTGGAGATTAGGAATTTCCTTTAAATTAGGATCATTACTAGTTGATACAACACTTAAAACACAATCGCAATCATATTCATCGTGGAAATATTTTGCTAATTTCCTTGCATTATTTTTGCAAATAAAATTTTTTGTGTCTAAATCAAATTTTCAAGCTAATGATAAATCATTAAAAATAAAACCAAATTGATAAACTTTGGCAAAATTATCATAAACTGCAAAGTTGGAGGAAATCATTCCATTCGTACTAGTTTCAATAATTCCAACCTTTAAATTTAATTCTCGTAAGCGAGAAATAACAATGTGGTGTAAACCCATAATTATTGTTTAATTTTTACTTGTTGAATTTTTTTAGTAATTTGCACGATGTAAATACACATGGAAACTAAACTAAAGATAGTTGCAATTAACATTACTAAATTTTGACCTAAATATCAGTCTACTTCTTGATTAGTTGATACTGCTAACTCAAAACTAAAATGCATAAAAAAGAAAATTAAAATTAGTCCAACTAACTCAAACACTGTTTTTAATTTTCCTCACATCGAAGCAGGGATAATAATTTGCTTGCTTAATGCATGCATTCTAAATGCATCAACTATAAAATCACGTAGAATCAAAAGTACACAAACTCAAATTGGGATTAAAGATAAATAAGCAAAACAGATTAAAACTCCATTAACTAACAACTTGTCTGCTAATGGGTCTCAGATTTTTCCAAAATCTGACACTCAGTGATATTTTCGTGCAATATAGCCGTCCAAAAAATCAGTTAATGAGGCAATAACAAACAAGATGGCTGCTAGGATTTCATTAAGTTGAAAAGAAGCAGTTACATCACTAACAGTAGCATTTAACTTTAAACTGTAACAAATAGGTCCAAATGGCACTAACACAAAAATAATAACAATTGCCATTAAAAGAATGCGAAAAATTGTTAGTGCATTGGGAATATTCTTTTTTTGAAAATATTTTTTAAAAAGAAGCATCTAAAATTTTAATGAACCTGGGAAACGTGGGAAAGAAATAACATCTCTAATGTTTTCAACTGCTGTTAACATCATTACCATCCGTTCAAAACCAATTCCGAAACCAACTGATTTATAGTAACCATATTTCCGTAAGTTAATGTATCAGTCAAGAACTTGCGTGTTCATCTTTAGTTCTTCACAGCGAACAGTTAATTTATTGTAATCTCCTTCTCTTTCACTACCCCCAACTACTTCCCCAATTCCAGGAACTAAGCAGTCAAAAGCAGCCACGGTCTTTTGATCAGGGTTAGCTTTCATATAAAAAGCCTTAATTTCTTTTGGATAGTTAACAAGGAAAATTGGCATTTGGTAAACCTTTTCACATAGGTATTTTTCATGTTCACTGCCTAAATCTAAACCAAAGAAAATATCCTTGTTTTCAAAATTAACTTTACCACTATCGGAGTGTTCTTTTAAAAGAACAATAGCATCTTTATATTGAACTACTGGGAATGGATTTTCGGCATATTTATGCAATCGTTCAATTAAAGTTGGATCGTTCTTACTTGCACAAACTTCTAGTTCATATTGACAGTGTTCAAGCACTCATTTAATGACATATTTTAAAGTATCTTCCGCAATTTTAATTCCATGGTTAAAATCACTAAAGGCCATTTCAGGTTCAATCATTCAGAATTCAGAAATATGCCGGTTAGTGTGGGAATTTTCTGCTCTAAAAGTAGGGCCGAAAGTATAAATGTCTTTAAATGCTTGTGCATATGCTTCACCGTGCAATTGACCTGATACTGTTAAATACCCAGTTGTACCAAAGAATTTAGTATTTGTTTTGTCTTCCCTCGTAGTTACAATAAAGTTTTCACCTGCTCCTTCGCCATCATTAACTGAAATTTCAGGTGAGTTTAAATACAAGAAACGATTCATGTGATAATAATTGTGAATTGCAAAAGCAGCTTCACTGCGAATGCGCATGATAGCATTAAATAAATTTGAACGAGCTCGTAAATGGGAAATATCACGTAAAAATTCAAAGGAATGTTGCTTGTTTTGCAATGGAAAATCAGGATCACAAGTTGCTAATACTTCAATTTTGCTTGCATTAATTTCATATCAATTATCTTTTGGTCGTAAAGCAACTTTTCCGGTTACTCTAATGGCAGTTCACACCGTCAAGTGTTCAATTTCATCGAAATTTGTAACTTGATCTTTTTTGTAAACAACTTGCATGTTTTGCGATGTACCGTCAGTTACAGTAAGAAAACCAATTTTACCAGAGGAACGATTGGTTCTTACTCAACAATCAATGCTAATTAATGTATTAGCTTCTGCTAATTTTTGATATTCTTTGTCTAAATCATAAAAAGAATGAATTTCCATTATTAATACCTCGTTATTTCTATTATTAAAATGATTTTATTTATTTTCTTTGTTTTCATTTAATTTAGGTAAATCCCTGATGCTTTTTAAACCAAAAACATCTAAAAATTTACCTGTAATTTTATAGCCGTATGGTTTCCCAGGTTGATCTAAGATAACTGGTTCAATTAATTCTAATTCCCGTAACCTTGAAATTGCGTAATCACAACTAGTTGCTTCATCTAAATTAGCTTGACCATTTTCAGCGACTTTAATCTTATTAAAACCAGGTTTCATTTGTTCTAATTGCTTTTTAGTAATCGGACCATTATATGCAATCAAAGTAAGAATAATCATTAGTGATTTTGTTAAAGGATTCTTATATCGAATTTTTGCTAGTTTAATTAATTGACTATTTAAACTAGGTTTAGTTAGCATTTTATAGTGATTATTGAAATCACTAATTTGAAAGGGACTTTCTTCATTATCATTATGATAAGTAGCAAGCATGATCATAATTTCTTTTACTTGCTTCTTATCAACTTCTAATAACAATGCTAAATCACTTGCATTAAGTCCGTCATTACCTGCCACATATAAAGCAGCTTCAATTAATTGTTTTTGCTGTGTTGTCATACTGATTATCCTGGTATTTTATTCAAAATTAAATCAAGGTTATCTTGTTTTAAAGTGATCTTGTTTTCCGATTTAAGGATTAAAGTAGCAAGAAACAAAGTTACTAAAAAATATTTAAGAAATTGGGAATTAAATTTAAAACTTTTGAACATTTTAAAAAATTCTGCATCATGGTTTGTTTCTAAATAATTCATAATAAGTTCCTTTAAAGATTTAATTGAAACATTAAAAACACTATAAATATTTTTTAGTTGCAAACTTAAATCTTCTTGTGAAAGATCATCTTCTTGAGCATTTAATTGTTCAAAATAATGTTGTAAGATTGATGCATCTAAATGATCAGGAACTTTTTCATAATCAAAATCAGAAGGTAAAAGTTTTTCAAATGAAGAACTTTCTTTTGACAATAATAAAATCCGTTCGTTTTGCTTTTGAGTCAAAATACTAATTGCGGTTTTATATTTTTGCACTGTCATTAATAATTGTGCTAGTGCATCCTGACTCCAATTGAATTGAGCATGTTGCTCATCTAAAAATTCTCTTTGTTTTTGCAATAAATATAAAGTTTTAATTCTTATTAAATATTGGGACAAAATTAAATAATCACTAATTCGATCAATTTTTAATCGATTTAATTTTGATTTATTTAATAATTCTTGAACATAAGCGTTATATTGTTCGGTAATTGCACATAAATCAATATCAAGAATTAAAACTTTATTTTTTTCAATAATATCAAGTAGTGTATCAATTGGGCCATAATAATCCTTTCACTTAATTTTTCAATCAGGATTATTAGTACTTACTTTTGAATCTACATCCATAAAGGTTTACGGTTTCATGCTTCTAAGACATAATCAGTGCCATTCTTGTCGTGAATAGTCATTGATTTTGATTGTTCAAAATTATCTAGATTATATTCCATGATGGTATCACAATCATAATCATGGTTTAATTTTGAAATAATCAATCCAGTTGCATATTTAAAAAATAAGTTATAAATTTGCTTCCCACCAATAACAAAAACATCATTAGTACGACCAATTTCTAAAATTGGTTCAATGTCATGAATGACATAAGTGTTAGGCAAGTTAACTTTAAATGATTCATCATGAGTAAGAATGTAATTAACCCGATTCGGAAGAGGTTTAATTGGTAATGATTCCCAAGTTTTGCGTCCCATCACTACAATTTTATTTAAAGTTACTTTCTTAAAAATAGCACGATCACTGGGAACATTTCACGGAATAATTCCTTTTTTAGCAATCCCGTGGTTTTTATCTTCACATCAAATTAAGCAAATCATGGTGATTATACTGCAACCTTTCCTTTGATTGGTGGATAGGGATCATAATCTTCTAACACGATATCATCAAATTGATATTTGGTAATGTCATCATAATGATGCAATAATTTAAGATGAGGAAGTTTTTTGGGAATTCTAGTTAACTGCAACCTTACTTGTTCTAAATGATTTTCATAAATATGAGCAACTCCAAGCGTATGAACAAATTCTTTTGGATGTAAATGGCATACATCTGCAACTAAAATTAACAATAATGCATACGAAGCAATATTAAAGGGAACACCTAAAAATAAATCCGCACTACGTTGATACAGTTGCAAACTTAAATCATTTCCTTCCACATAAAATTGAAATAAAGCGTGACATGGGGGTAAAAGCATTTCTTTTACTTCGCTTGGATTTCAAGCACTTACAATTATTCGACGTGAAGTAGGATTATTTTTAATTTCATTAATTGCATTTTGCAATTGATCAACTCCATTAAAATCACGCCATTGTTTGCCATAAACTGGACCTAATTCCCCATATTTTTTAGCAAATGCTTCATCATTTGCAATTTTATAAATGAATTCATCTATTGTTTCTTGGTGATAATCAGTTGATTTTTTAAATTGCTCATATGGTCATTCATTTCAAATTTTGACTTTATTTTTTACCAAATAACGAATATTGGTATCACCTCTAATAAACCATAATAATTCGTGAACAATCCCTTTAAAAAATACTTTTTTTGTCGTTAATAATGGAAAACCATCATCTAAATCGTAACGGGATTGCGTACCAAAATAAGTGTACGTATCAATTCCGGTGCGGTTTGACGTTAGTTTTCCTTTACTTAAAACTAGTCTTAATAAATCTAAATACTGTTGCATTTTAGTAATTATTTCTTTGGTGAAGAGGAATTATCTTTATTTGCAGCATGTCTATTCATTTTTTGAGCAGTATTGCTACCACGAGCTTTCATACGTTGTTGTTCGCCTTCATTTAACTTTTTATTAGCAGTTAATGGATCATCAACTTTGTAACGTTTAAATGAAGAAGAATACATATATTCATGATTTTCTTTTCAAAGGTTGTAACGTCGTTGAATTCTATCACGTAATACATCAGCTAGATATTGCCTTGATCAGTTCATATATTCACTAGCTTTGATTGGTTCTAGTGCATCAATGACAATTTCTCCCACATGATACTTTGGCTTTTCACTTTTATCTTTTGCTAGAAATCCATCCGTACCAAAAATACATACTGGTACAATTGGAACATAAGTTTTATAAGCAACTTCTAAAATAGCAGAACTAAATTTACCTAATTCATCGCCACTAGTTCTAGTTCCCTCAGGAAAAATTAACAATGAATGGTCTTCTTTAAAGACGTTAGCACATTCATCAATAACTTTTCCTAATGATCGCAAATCCTTACGATCGATTCAAACTGTATCAATTAATCGCATTAGTCAACTTAATCTTCTTGTGCTTTGTAATTCAGTTTTTGCTAATACACGTACAAATGGTAATTCGTCATGTTTAATTGCAGTGTGTAATAATAATAAAGCATCAATTAAAGATTTATGATTGCAAATAAATAACACTGGTGTTTTAGGTACATGGTCAAATCCAAATTCATTGAATTTAACATGTTTGGTATTTAAAGTTCGCTTAATAATCTTATCAACAAATTTATAACGTTCAGTTGCACTTGATAGTTGCTTACCATCTTTTTCATATTTTTTGTATTTAGATTTGCACATATCAAGTCCAAATGATAAGTGAGCCATACTAAAAGGAACCATGATTGATTTTAATCCATAAGTAAATTTTCCCATTCCAGTTAGTTTAATCTTGTTGGTATCATCGTAAATATCACGAATGGTCTTTTTTGTTTTATCGTTTCCAAAATAGCTTTTTTTCATTATTTTATACCTTATAATATTATAAATATTTATATACTAAATGTATTATGACAGGTATCGATATTTTCGTCTTTATCCTTGCCATTGTAATTTTAATTATTGGCATGTTGCTTTCGTATGCAGGCACTCCAGGAGGAGGTCTAGCTGCTCTAGCTGGTGAAGACTTAGAATTATTTAGAAAAACAAAAGACCGCGGAGCAATTAAGATCTTGCAGATTATTATGTTTATTTTAGTAATCGTCTTAATTGCAGTCGGAATAACAATAAGGTTGGTACATTAAAATGATTAAAAAAATACCATTTCATGAAATTATTGCCCAAGCAATGTTAAGCGAACATGGTAGACCCATTCCCTTGGCAATCTTGGTTAATAAAATTAGAAAAAACTATGATGTAAAAAATGCACGACAATTAGAGGCATCAATCAATGCGATGATTAATGATGGAGAATTAAAACAATTAAATGTTTCGAAATCAATTAAAATCCAACATTTAATTGGTGAAGAAGTATTACCCAATACAGTTCACCATGGAATTTTACACTTGAATAGTCATGGTCATGGAATTGTTGAACTAGAAGATAATAAAGAAGCAATATTTTATATTCACAAAACAAAATTAAATAATGCTTTAAATGGGGACACAGTTGAAATTGAAGAATTAAAAGAATATCCAAGCGTGGACGAAAAAATTCAATTTCACATGCATGATGCCCAAGTTGATAAAATAATTGTTCGCAAAAAACATTTATTTAGTGGAACTTTTCACAAAGATAATGAACATCACACTTATTTTATTGATGTTGACGATCCAAAGTTCTACTTACCCATTACATTAAAGGAGTGGGAAAAAGTTCCCAATGATACTAAGATTTTAATGGACATTGATGAATTTGATGATAATGGAGCCATTGCTAAAGTTAAAAAGGAAATTGGTAGTGAAGACAAAGTTGGCACTGACATTTCGGGTCTAGTTTATGATGCAGGATTTGAACCAGAATTTTCTTCACCTGCCCAAAAACAAGCTGACGAATTAAAGATTGATTGAGATCCCATACATCCCAGTAGTAGACACGATTTAACTAAAGAAAATTTTGTGACAATCGACCCAAAAGAAAGTAAGGACTTTGATGATTCGTTTAACGTTAGAGAACTTGATGATGGTAGTTTCATTCTTAATGTAGCTATTGCAGATGTTGGAAATTTTGTTCGTTTTGAATCCCCGTTGTTCAAAGAAGCACTAAGAAGATCAACTTCCCTATATTTACCCGATCGAACTATCCCAATGTATCCATTGATTTTATCTGATGATTTGTGTTCAATTAATCCACATGTAGTTCGATATGTAATTAACTGTGAAATGCACATTGATTCGAATGGAAAATTATTAAGTACAAATGCTTATCCTGCAGCAATTATTAGCAAACGAAGATTTAATTATGATGAAGTAAATGCATATTTTGCTGATCCTAATTCCTTACCAAATGATTCACAAGCAATTAAGGATATGCTAAATACTGGTAAAAAACTACACGAAATTTTGCGTAAAAAACGAACTAGTGAAGGTTTTATTGACTTTGACATTAAAGAGCCAATTATTCTTCTTGACGAAAAAGGTTTCCCCTATGATATCAAAATTCACCAAACCGGGATTGCTCAACGAATGGTAGAAGATTTCATGCTTGACGCAAATGAGGCAATTACCTTATTTGCATTAAACCATAAGATTCCTTTTATTTACCGGATTCATGACCGTCCCGAACCAAAAAAATTAGCAGAATTTAGTAAATTAATTAGGAGAATTCCTTATCAATCACACCTTGATTTGGATCATTTTTCCTCCCCAGATTTAGTAAAGTGATTACAAACTAACGAACACCATAAGAAAATTGAAATTGCAAGAAAATTATTACTGCAATCAATGTCAAAAGCTATTTATAGCGAACAATTAGCAGATCACTTTGGAATTGCAAGTAAAAACTATACTCACTTCACGTCACCAATTAGAAGATTCCCAGATACGTTAGTAAGTGAATTATTACATATGTTTGTTTTTGAACCAGATGAATATACTGATGATGAACGAGAACGCATTAAACAAAAAATTATTGATTACGCTAAACGTGCCAGTGATTTAGAACGGTTAGCAACTGATCTTGGTTTTGATGTTAATGAAATGAAATTTGCCGAATACATGACACAATTTCTTGGCAAACATTTTGTTGGTACCATTACTTCAGTTAACAAATTTGGCGTTTTTGTCCAATTGGATAATACGATTGAAGGTTTAATTCACATTACTAACATGACTAATGATTTTTACAATTATGATGAAGAAACATCAACTTTAATTGGTAAAAATACGCGAACTGAATTACACGTTGGTGATAAAGTAGAAGTTGAAGTAGTAGGAGCAGATAAACATACTAAAAAAATCGATTTTAAACTAATTGCTAAATTACCTGATGAAGAATAATGAAAATATTTAGTGTTAACCGCAAAGCCAATGCACTGTATACAATTGTAGAAACATTTGAAGCAGGTATTGCCTTAACTGGTTACGAAGTAAAGTCAATTGTTAGCAATAACGTTAATATTGCGGATGCGTTTGTGATTGCAAAAGGACAAGAATTATATGTAATTAACATGAACATTGCTCAATATGCACACGCAAATAATGTTAAAGTTGATCAATTAAGAACGAGAAAATTATTATTGCATAAGTGACAAATTGAACAAATTCAATTTAAGGCTAAAAAAGATCGTTTAGCGATTATTGTACTTAAAGTATATGCAGTTAAAAATAAAATTAAATTAGAAATTGCATTAGCTAAAAGCAAAAAGATTTATGACCGTCGCGAAGATATTAAAAAGCGCGATTTGCAACGTGAAATGCAACGAAAATATAAGTATAAATAATGAATATTTTTCAATTAATACCAAAACTTTATTTTAATGATCATTCCATTACTAATTTAACACATGAGTTAAAATCTCAAGATTTTAATCATGTTTTTTTAGTCTGCTCTTCGGCTGGATTTAATTCCCAAGCATTTAGAGATACAGTTGAAATCTTAAAACAATCCAAAGTAAATTATTTTGTTTATCAATTAAGTAATGATTATGTATGTGCAGAAGAAATTTACGAAGCAAGCATTTTATTTAAAAATAAAAAAGCAAATTTAATTATTGTGATTGGCTCAAATAACGCCATTGATTTTGCCAAAGTATTGTCAATTTACACTCCTAATAAAGCAATCCATCACTCCGTTTGACACTTTATGCAAGATCCGGGTGTCATCAATTTTACTGCTTATCCAATTGTAGCAATTCCAATTAACTTCGCAATTGGCAGTTGCAGTAATGGGCTAAGCATTGTTTATAATGATGAAATGAAAATTGCACAAGGAGTTATATCTTATACTTCAATCCCAAAAGTGGTAATCTTTGATGTTAATTATTTAAAAACTATTCCACTAATCCAATTAAAGCAATATTTGCTATATTGTATTCTTGATACCATTAACTGTATTCTTAATGATTACAATGATAAAAATTTATGAACTATTAATTATAATTATGCGAATTTATTAAGTGTGATGCGAGCTACCATCACTTTAATGCATGACATTAATAACCAAGAATCGTGAGATATTTTAATGTTGCAAGCATACTTTAATGGAGGTAACCTTAATAAATTTTCTTTGCAATATTCTTACGATTTATTAAGTTTATTCTTAGGCATGAATCCATATTTACACCTTGATTACACAAGTTTAATGAATACTTTATTTTTCGTTTATTGTAAACATAAAATTACAATTGATCCTTTATTTAAAGAAAACTTTAAAAAATTAATGGTGAAATTATTTAACAAAGATACATTTGAAATAGATATTTTGCAACAATATTTAGGACAAATTGTTGGTAATCTTAATTTGACAATTAAGATTGAAAATGAAGATGTCGCCAATAAAATGATTCAAGAAGGAATTGTACAATTCCAAAAAAATTATCTTGACGTCATCGAAACAACTAAAGAAACATACAGCGAACAATTAAATAAAACAACTAGCTTGTTTACAAAGATTGTTTATGAATTTATTTAATTATTATGGCAGAATTTCAAATTATTCCTACCTATTTATTAGGTAACGAAATTGCTGATAACTTGATTCAGCAATTAAAAATTCACAAGATTAAACGTGTTTACATCTTTGAACAAAATATTGATAAAAATGCAAAAGTATTAAAAGAAATTAAAAAAAATTTAGATTTCTTTAAAATAAAATTTCATGAAGAAACCATTAATTTTGAAATTATTGATGAAGCGATTTTTATCCATTTATTGCAATGTTTAAAAATTGGATTACCTGAAGCATTGGTAGTAATTGGTTCAGAAACTGCAATTAATACTGCTAAATTAACCAATTTTTTATTAAATAATCGCAAAATTAATTCCCTAACTGAATTTATTCAAAATACTAATTGTGATGTAAAGTTTCCGTTAAAAATTTATTGTATTTTGAATGATTTTACTACCGGCAGCGAAAATAATTTTCCTGGCATTTTAAAAATTAAATTTAACAATAAAATTACGCAGTATGCTTTTAATGCAAATAGTATGCCAAGCGTAATTTATACAAATGCTGAATTATTTAAGCATCTAACTAAAGAAGAAATTAATCTCGATTTGTTTGCTGTTTTAATTAGATTAATCGAACAATTTTGTGCTAAGAATTTAAACGAATGAATTAAAAATTACATCACTGGTAATATACAAACTGCAATTGATTTAATTGAAAATATTAATTTAGATGAAGATGCTAAATTAAAGAATTTGATTTGAACTAACTTAATTGCTAACAGCGGAATTAATAATATTCTTGCTTATGGAGATTGATGATTACACATCCTTGCTTACGAAATAAGCGATGTGCTAGGCATTAAATTAGCAAATGCTTTATTAATTACTTATGAAAAATATTTCTTTGTGAGAATTGAAAATGACCCATGATTTGCTAAAGTAATAGAAAATTTAAATGAACAAATCTATGGAATTAAAGATTCAATGGAATTTATTCATCAACTTAATCAAATGGTTAATAAATTAGCATTATCAGAATTAAAAACTAATAATCAAGTGTTATTGGGTGATAAAAAAATATGTGACCAAATTTGTGAAAATGTGGCACATAAAATAGTTGGTAATAAACAAAGTGAAGACGAAGCAAAAATGCAAAGTTTCTTCCATCAAATTCTTTGCTAACGTTCAACATATTTTCTAATTAACAATCAAAAAAATCACTTAGTTAAATGTCTAATCCCTCAAGGTAATCAAGATAAAATAATTTTCCCAGGAATTTTTATCTTGATTTTTTTATCCTCTAAATAATCAATAAATTGGGAATAATGAGCAATGTAAAAAATTGCAATTAATTTTGCATTGATTTTAATTAATGTTTGAATAGTTTGTAATCATTGACTACTATATTGCACATCTCATTTACGACTTAATAAGTTACCTTCCCGGTTATTTCTTCATCAACCTAAAGCTTTATTAATATATGCGACACAGTGAGCATAATTAATTGCGTAATTAAACAATACTGCGTCCTGATAATTAATATCTTCAGTCAATGGAGGGAGTAAATAAAATAATTGACTTTTGTAAAATTTACATAAACTTGAAGCTCAGGGAGTACGTGCTTTTTCAATGTTTTTTCGTTTTTGATAAATTTTGGTTTCTTTGCTAAAAATAACTTTTTCGTAACGCAAGGAATCGATGATCTTACCGTTATTTTTATATTTCATTGTCCAAGCATAAAAATCAGTAATAATTACGTCAACATCCGAATTTAAATATTCACTAATTGTGTTAAAACAATTGAAAATTAAGCGATCGTCAGGATTCAAAATGGTAATGTATTCTCCATGGATTAATTTATTTTTCACTAAATAATTTACTACTCCACCTAAATTATGGTGAGGGTTAGTAAAAAATTTGAGGTTAGGATATTTTTTTAAATATCTATAAACTCAAGTTTGCAAATCATCACTACTTCCATCATCAACTAACAATATTTCAATTTTTTGAAAATCATATGTTTGATAAAGAATGGAATCTAATGCACTATTTATAAATCTAGTTACATTATAAGCTGGAATAATAATGCTAAAATCGTAGTCGTAAGTCATATATAATATATTTTATTATAATCCGCCTGCTTAGCTTTATTTCGGCTAGAGCGATTGATCCGTAATCAATAGGTAAACAGTTCGACTCTGTTAGCAGGCACCATAGTTAATAAAAAATAGTAAGCCATAAAACTTACTATTTTTATTTATCAATTTCACCAAAATTAGATAAATAATTAACTGGCGCGCCTGAAAGGAATCGAACCTTCGACCACATGCTTAGAAGGCATATGCTCTATCCCCTGAGCTACAGGCGCATTTAATTTATCTATGTATAATAATAATTATAATAAAAAGTAAAAGAGATTATTATATTTTTAAATTATAATAATCTATATACTACATACAAATACGATATATAAAAGGATTTATTTTACATGGCAAATATTAAATCTAGTATTAAGTCAATTCGGCAAGAAAAGAAAGTTCGTGTTGCTAACCACGCAAAGATGGCAACCTTACGAACAAAGATTAAAGAAGCAGATGAACATTTAGATGTTAAAACTCAAAATGATGTTAATTCCTATGCTGATAATCTTGAAGCAAAACACGTCATTCATAAAAACAAAGCAAACCGAATTAAATCTCGTTTGGCAAAGCGAATTAATAAGAGCAAACAAGAAGTTAAACTAGGTTAATTAAAAAATAATTGATGATTAATTTGTAATCGTCAATTATTTTTTGTACATTGCCATTAAAAGGTTATTACTTATTTATTTACGCAAACAGTTTTTTGCTTTTGTTTATTCCATTTTTTTAATCTCTTTTGATTTAAGGATAATAAAAAATATTAAATTAAAAATTATTGTAAAGTTTTATCAATATATTTATATTTGATAAATTTTTCAACAGCAATCATCGCTCGAACATCGTTCTGACAATATAGTTGTAGGTTATGAGCCGTAGTTTTTCATTCCTCATCATCCATTAAATGAAAAAATCGTTTGGTAGTAACATTTTGTGCTTCGTCTCCTTTATGGATTTGATCAAGGGTCGGATAAGGAACACTTTTAGTTTCTTCTAAAATTGAATTTGGTATTAACTCAAGAACTTTTTTAATTGAATAAAAACCATGCAAATCATTTAATAATAAAGTCTTAACATTAAAGAAATCAGCTAAATCAAAAATATTATTGCGAATACATTGAATTTTTTCATGATAAATCGGATCTTTCATTAAATCGTCCATTTCTTGTAATCTAGTTGATTCAAAGTTTTTATTATAAACAATGTATCATACTTGATCGCCCTCATATAAATAATCAATAATTGACTTGATTCAAGTTAAATTAATGTTAATTGGATCTACAATCATATCTTTAGTAAAGTATTCGTCATAGTAATTTTTTGTTTTAACAATTGAATTTTGCGTAATTATTTGGTTAAATGGAAAGACATTGTCCATCGGACGAATGGCAGTGTTAATTGATTCAAAATCGAAGTAGACACGTTTTGGTTTGGATTGGAGTTTAGCTCATAATTGCATGACAGCATCCATTTTGTTATTATCTTCACCATTTAAAAATGGTTTGTAGGGATCTTTAAAATATTTTTTATCAATTTGGTCACGATGTTCGTGCCGCATTTCTTCAAAAACATTTAATTGACAATGTTTTTCAAAAACATTTGCAGAAAATAAGTAAGGATAGAAATCTTGGTTACCAGCTTTGTATTGATAACGAAATAACTCCCGACATTTTAATCAATATTCACAATTTTTATATGCTGACTTGCAATGTGAGCAAGGTAATAAATTAATAATTTTTGCATTTAGATTAACTTTTGCTTTATTTTCGCTGATTCTATTAATATCACTAAAAAAACTTTCACTTAACCCTTTAATAATTGCGTTTCATGAATTAAAAGCACGCATGTAAAATTTTTTAGCTTTTTTTTCATCCATTCCGCTGTTACAAAATAAATTAAAAACATCATCTTCACTCAACTCATCATTAATTGCCTTATAGATAGTCAATTGGTATTTTCCAAGTTTATATTTTTCTTTTAACGCAATTAAATCTGCTTCATTACTAGGTTTTTTAGTTTTATCAATTTGGGGAGCACCTTTACTTAAATTAATATATTCGTCAAGAATAAAAGGTACTTCATTCTTTTTTGCTCGACAATATTTAACTAAGCATAAATAGTACTTGCTAAAAATTAAATCTTCGGTATTAGCAAGCACAAAACTTTGAAATAAAAAATCTAAAAAGTGAATTAATTTTGAACTTGAAGTTCCCTTTACTTCGATTAAATAACATTCACTAATATTTAAATAAACAATACAGTCACATTTTGTAACAAATTTATGATGTTCATTAGTTTGGTTAATAAAAGTTGGTTGAAACATAATGAAAGTTTGATGATTATTTAATAATTTAGTCAAATCTTCTTTGGTTTTTTTAGCACTTAATTCGTTATCAAAACGAATATCATCATAGACTTTATCATCATAATCAATCACCACATCAACTTTAAATTGAGATTTAATGAATTCTTTTGCTTTTTTATCAATAATAATTCCTTCAATAACTTGTGGGTCATCTTCCTTACGTTTATCAGCAATCACTAACGAAGATAAAGAAACTCCATTGTTTAATGACTCTTCTCGCAATTGGGAATATGTATCAGCAAGTTCTTGATCAAATTCACCTTCGTCATCTTCATCATCATCAAGACATGTATTTGCATTATTAACCATTTTTTTATAATAATCAGTTAGGGTTTTGATGGCTTCAGTTATTTGTGCATTGTGTAGAAATTGAATTTGTTCGCAACGAGTATAATAATGCATATAGTCATATTTATTAACATAAATTTCTTTTGTTTCTTCTTTATTTGTGTTCATTTACTTACCTTCTTTGATTAATTGCATCTAATTAGATTTAGATTGGTTAATTTTTATTTTTGCTTCCATCTAAAAAATTTTTATTTTTAATCATAACTAAAAAAACTAAAGTGTTTAATATTAGTACGATTTAATTGTTTTGATACCACATATGGATCATAAATTTCATTAGTATTTGGGTCAATTAATTCCATGTTTATAATCGCATGCTTATTTCAATAGCGAAAGTGATATAGCAATTCTTTAATGAGAAAAAAGATGTAACCAAAGTTTTCAGGGACTGCTAAATATTTAGCAAAATGGGTATACATTCAAAAATTAAACATTAACTTTACACTCTTAAAGAATTTACCAAAAAGAATTAAGGTGAATTGAGTATCAGGAGTTTGATTGAAAATTAAATCCCAAGTTTGATTGAAGATTTGCTGTGCCATTTTTTGAATTGGCATTTGGGAATCAACTTCAATAAAACGAGGTTGATCATTTAACCGCTTTAATACAATTACTCACCGCATATTTTTAAATATATATAATATATTATATATATAAGAAGTTAAGAGTATAGTAAAAAATAAGAGGACGGAAGGAAGCCCCCTTATTTTTATTTAGTTAAACAGTGTATACTTAATCACTTGGATATTTAAAGTTATATCAGTCATAAACAAGAATATGAGAATGCAACTTTGCTAGCATTTGATCTAAAAAGAATCCATCTTTTAAATCAAGTTTTTCAACATCCAAAGCAAATAAAACGATTGTGTAAACATGCTTACCATCCGGAGGAGTTGGTGCTACATATTTAGCTGCTTTTAATAATTCGCTTGGAGTTGGTTTTTTCCCATGCAAGTTGCGGTAAGTAACTGTTGAAGTTGAATTTTGTCCTTGCGTAATAATCTTTGCTAAATTATGCGTTGCATCATAGCAAAGTTCATTGGTGCGAATGTTAGCAACTACTCAGTGAATAAATGGGAATCCACACACATGAGTAGCATCATAGTCAATCATGTATAAAGCATAACTTTTTGCTTCAGGCACATTATCTCATTTTAATGGGAATGAAACATCTCCAAATTCTTGTCCACCTCCAAATTCGTATTGCAATACGCCATTGCGAATTACGACGGAGTTAATATTTAAATTGCGTCTTTCCATAATGATTAAAGTATAACGCTATTATTTATTTTCACCGTTATTATTTTCAGTGTTTGGATCTTTATCTTTATCTTTGCCTTTATTACGATCCATTTGGTCTGCAAATTGTCTCATTACTGATTCAATTTGGTCAAGTTTAGTCTTTAGTTCGTCGTATTTCTTTTCTTCAAGAAGTTTCTTTAGTTCATCAATTTGAGTTTGTGCAGCCTTCTTTTGTTCTTCTGGAACATTCTTAGATTCTTCGCTGTTTAAAGATTTTTCGAAACTGTTAATCAAACTTTCAGCACGATATCTGGTTTCGGCTTCTTGTTTTTCTTTTTCATCGTGTTCGCGGTTTTCTTCTGCTTCTTTAACCATCCGATCGATTTCTTCTTGCTTTAGACCACCAGAATCTTTAATGGTAATAGTAGATTCCTTATTGGTCTTTAAATCTTTAGCAGTAACATTCAAAATACCATTTGCGTCGATGTTAAAAGTAATTTGAATTTGTGGAACACCTCTTGGAGCTGGTTCAATGTCCCCAAGTTTGAAAATACCTAGTGACTTGTTGTCCCGTGCCATCTTCCGTTCACCTTGTAAAACGTGAACATCTACTTCCGGTTGGTTATCAGCAGCAGTTGAGAAGATTTGAGTTTTTGAAACTGGAATAGTAGTATTTCTTGGAATAACTACAGTATCAATTCCACCTTCAGTTTCAATACCTAAAGACAATGGAGTTACATCAAGTAGTAGTACATCCTTGACATCACCAGCAAGAATACCACCTTGAATAGCTGCCCCAATTGCAACTACTTCATCAGGGTTAATACTGCGGTTTGGTTCATGGTTAGTTAACTTCCGAACTAAAGTTTGAACTGCTGGCATTCTAGTGGAACCACCAACTAGTAATACTTCATTTAAGTCGTTGGTAGTTAATTTAGCATCTTTCAATGCATTTTCAACTGGAGCAATTGTCCGATCAAGTAAGAACTTGGTCATATCTTCAAATTGGGCTCTAGTTAATGTTTTTTCAAGGTTAATTGGCATACCAGTCTTTTTATTCATACCAATGAATGGTAAAGAAATAACAGTTTCAGTTAGACCAGATAATTCAATTTTCGCTTTTTCAGCAGCATCTTTTAACCGTTGTAATGCCATCTTATCATTTGATAAATCAAAACCGTAAAGTTCTTTTACATCCTTGATTAATCAGTCCATGATAACTTGGTCTCAGTCATCACCACCAAGGTGAGTATCACCATTAGTTGCTAATACTTCAAAAGTACCATCAGCCATATCTAGAATAGATACATCGAAAGTACCTCCCCCAAGGTCATAAACAAGAATCTTTTGTTCTTTATCTTTCTTGTTAATACCATATGCCAATGCAGCTGCAGTAGGTTCGTTAATAATTCTTAGCACATCTAATCCAGCAATTTTTCCAGCATTCTTGGTTGCAGTTCTTTGTGTATCGTTAAAATATGCAGGAACAGTAATAACTGCTTTATCAATCTTGCGACCTAATTTCTTTTCACAAAATGCCCGCATGTAACTTAGAATATCAGCAGAAATTTGTTCTGGGGTATATTGTTTACGATCAATATCGAATTTTTTATCTTGACCCATGGAACGTTTTACGGAAATTATAGTGTTTGGGTTTGTAATCATTTGACGCTTAGCACCATCACCAACGATAATTTCTTCGTGACCGTTGATGTTTTTAAACGCAACAATTGAAGGAGTTGTACGTTTTCCTTCAGGATTTTCAATAACTACTGGTTGGGTTCCATCCATGAACGCAACACAGGAGTTGGTAGTACCTAAGTCAATTCCTAAAATAATATCTTTCATTTATAAATTCCTTTCACTTTACTAATATTATGTATTGTAAATTATATATAAAAATTTAGCACTGTCATTAAAAAAGTGCTAAATTTAAAATTATTTAATTTGAAGAGAAAATATTTATTTCTTTTGATCAATAAACTTTCAAAGTAAGTAGATTAATCCTAACCCACCTAAACCGGCAATTATTGCTCCTCACATGATTACTTTAAGAATGATTTTAATGACGTGTCATGCAACAGCACCTTTGCTTGCTTTAGCATTATTATAATAAGAATTATTGTAAGTTGCAGTGGCATCATAATCAAATTCATCTTCATCATTGTACGAGTTTTGATAATAGAAATTTTTAGATTGGTAATTGTTTTTGAATGAATACGAGGAAGAACTTTTATTAAAGCTAGTTTGATATGCTTTTTTAGTGTAAGTTTTATGATTATATGTTTGAGATGATGAACTATGTGCTTGATTATTAGTTTGTTTGGATTTAGCATTCGTAGAAGAAGTATTGAAATAATTATCATCTTCATTATCTTCATTTGCTGCTTGTTCTGCATAATATGCATTAAACATATCAAAGAAATCAGGATCATTAAACATGTTTTCATAGGATGTATAATTCGAATTATTGGTAGTATTGGGATTTTCTGAGTTATTTTCGTCAAGTCCTCAGGTCCCATCCACTGCACCATGTCCAAATTGATCATACAAACTACGTTTGTCCTTATCAATTAGCACGCTGTAAGCCTGATTAATTTCCTTAAATTTTGCTTCAGCATCAAGCGATTTATTAACGTCAGGATGGTATTTCATAGCTAGTAGTCTAAATGCTTTTTTGATTTGATCATCAGTAGCGTTTTTACTCACCCCTAATACTTCGTAATAATCCCGTTTTACAGTTGCCATATTATGCTTCCTACCAATTTATATTTTAATTTTTAGTTAATGTTTAATTTTTAATTAAATAAAAAAGTGATTGCAAAGTGCAATCACTAATTATTAAATTATTTAAATGATGTTTTATCTAAATAATTATTTTTTAATTTTTCTTTTTGCTTTTGGTTTTCTTTCCTTATTTGCTTATATTTCTTAATTTTTTCATTTAATTCATCACCAGTTAAATTACTTGCATTGTAAAAAAATATTCTTTTTAATAAATTGATAATTTAACCAATACATTAATGTTAATAAAACAAAAATATTCTGAAAATTTCATTCATATAAAAAATGATCTGAGTATGTCAAATCATTTTTCTATAAATTAAATATGACTAACATGTCTTTTAACTTTATTTTGAGCAAGTTTTAAGGTATTAGAATGAATCTTCGAAGCAATGATAATATTTAAGATTCAGCCAGCATAAAAAATACCAATAGTTGCTAAAACAATCAATAATTGTCGGTCTTGACAATCTTCATCATTAAGTTTTAATAAATCTAACACTAACAAAATTTGAAAAATGAACCCAACAAAACACGTAATAATTAAGACTCAAAAAATAATGGCTAAAATTGCATCCTTATAAGCTTTTTGCAATAAATCAATATTTACTTGCTTATCATCATGATCCATAATCATTTAAATTTATAATGTTTTTTAATTAATCATATCACCTAAATTTTATTTAAAACAAAAAGAAAATAAATGAGTAAAATGATAAAAAAATGATTTGAAATTAATCAAATCATTTTGAAAAATTATATTTTTTTCATTAAGCTATCTGATGCATCCTTAACGCTTGCACCAATTGAATTAATGTTTGATGGGCGTACCTTGATAGCAATGTAAATATTTATAATTAAACCGAAATAGAAAATACCAATAATTGCTAGAATTATTAACATTCCCTTATTTGGATAACTTTTTTCATCAAGTTTTTGTAAATCAAATATTAATAAAATTTGAAAAATTAATCCGATGATGCAGGTAATAATGAATAATCAAAAAATGATTGCTAAAACTGCATGTCGGTGTGCTTGACGAACAACATCCGCTTGATTCATCTAATTATCATAGTTAAGCAATCAAGAAGTGCTTAACTATTTTTCACTCCTTAAAAATAATCAATGAAAATATTATAAACTTTATTATTCTTTTAAAGTAAAAAAATAAATTCTTAAAGATTAATAAAATATACTATTTAGTAAAAATAAGAAAGGTGTAAGAAAAATGGAAAGACAAGAATATGAAGCCATTGTAGTTGGTGCAGGTCATGCCGGTTTAGAAGCATGCTTTGTTTTTGCCAATTTAAAGCAAAAAGTTGCTTTAATTACTTTAACTGAACAAGGGATTGGTAAAATGCCATGCAATCCTTCAGTAGGGGGTCCAGCTAAAGGAATTGTTACTAGAGAAATTGATGCACTTGGTGGAATGCAAGGAAAAGTGGCAGATGCTACAGCAATTCAAATTAAACTATTAAACACCTCAAAAGGACCTGGGGTTTGAGCAATTAGAGAACAATGTGATAAGATTGAGTTCCAAAAACTATTTATTAAATTAATTAAAGATAATCCTTATATTGATTTGGTTATTGATGAAGCAACTGATTTATATATTGAAGGTGACACTGTTAAAGGAGTGTATACAGTTAAACACGGTATCATCTATGCTAAAAGTGTGATTCTTACCACTGGAACTTATTTAAAATCTTATACCTTTAGGGGATATAATCGCACTAATGAAGGACCTAATGGATTAAAAAACTCCACTAATTTATCCGAATCATTAGTGAAATTAGGATTTAAATTAAGAAGGTTTAAAACCGGCACTCCCCCCCGGATTTACACAGATACTATTGATTTTTCAAAATGCCAAGAAGAAAATGGCACTGATTTAAAAATTTGTTTTTCTCATTTTCACCAACGAATTTTGCCATTAAAAGAGCAGGTTCCTTGTTATTTGCTATATACCAATAAAAAGACCCACGATATTATTTGAGCTAATAAAAATAAATCAGCCATGTACTCAGGATATATTACCGGAATTGGTCCTCAATATTGTTTAAGTATTGAAGATAAAGTAACTAGGTTTACTACAAAACCGCGCCATCAATTATTTCTTGAACCAGAATCCTTATCATTACCAACAATGTATTTAGGTGATTTAAGTACTTCAATGCCTCCTGATGTCCAAGAACAAATGATTAGATCATTACCTGGATTAGAAAATTGTAAAGTAGCAATTTACGGATATGCAATTGAATATGATGCGATTGATCCCCTTGATTTGTATCCAACGCTTGAAAGCAAAAAATGACATGGTTTATATTTTGGAGGTCAAATTAATGGCACTAGTGGATACGAAGAAGCTGCTGGGCAAGGAATTATGGCTGGGATTAATGCTTATTTAAAAATCAAACATAAAAAACCATTAATTTTGGGTCGTGATGAAGCATACATTGGAGTAATGATTGATGATTTAACTACCAAAGGCATTTTAGATCCTTACCGTTTATTAACTAGTAGAGCTGAATATCGCTTAATGCTTCGTAATGATAATGCTGATGATCGATTATTAAAATATGGTCATGAAATTGGATTAATTAGTGACGAAAATTGGCAAATTTATTTAAAAAATAAGGAATTATTAGAATCATTAATTAATTATTTAAAAAATACGACAGTGGGGCAAATTAAAGAATTAAACGAACAAACAAAATACGAAATTTCTAATCTTAAATTAGCATCCTACTTGTGCAGAGCTGATATGACTATCTTTAAATTAAAACAATATTTACCAAATATGTATCAACTATTAAATGATGATTGATTACAAAAAGCAGAAATTAATATTCGCTATTTAGGATACATTAAGCGAGAAATTGAAATGATTAATAACTTTAAGGGACTTAAAGATATTGATTTAAGTTGAATTACTGATTATAAGCAAGTTCCTAATATTGCTACTGAATCAATTATTAAACTTAATAAAATTCGTCCCCAAACAATTGATCAAGCATCACGCATTAGTGGAATTAATTTTAGTGATTTAGTTTACTTAAAATATTACGTTGAACAAACTAAAAAGAATCATCATGACTAAAGAAAAATTTATTACATTTTTGCATTCAATCAATGCTACTAATGAACAAATAAATGCGTTTTTTTTATATAAACAATTAGTACAAGAAACTAATCAACATGAAAATCTAACGCGTTTGTGTGATGAAGATAAAGTTTATGGCCAATATTTTTATAATTCAATTTATCCATTTACTACTATTGATTGAACAAAGATTTCAAGTTTGTTAGATGTTGGCAGTGGTTCAGGAATCCCAGGAATTGCTTTAGCAATCTTACATCCTAACCAACATCTAGTTATTGTTGAAGCAAATACTAAAAAAATAAACTTTCTTACTACAGTAAAAAAAGAACTGCATTTAAATAACGTTCAATTATTAAATGAACGAGCTGAATGCATAAGCAATATGTATAAAAATTACTTCGATTTAACCACGGCAAGAGCCGTAGCAAAAATCAAAGTAATTTTAGAATTGACTATTCCTTATTCGAAAGTAAATGGAACTTGTATTTTATTAAAAGGAGAAAACTGAAACCAAGAATTAAACGAAGCTTCTGATATTATGCAAGCATTAAGCATTAAATTAGACCATGTGCTAACTTACCAAGAAGGAAATAATGTTTCATATGCTTTATTCTTTACGAAAACTAAATTAACTAATGATTTATATCCTCGCAAGTGAACCGAAATTAAAAAATAACTTTTTCAATTGTCTTAATTGATTTATTTAGTTTATCTTTAATTTTATTAAGGCGATCATAAAAGAATTTATATGCCGACGAATCAGGTTTGCAAAATAAAGCTACATATTTTACATCGATCGTGCTATGAGTGAAATAAAGTACAAAACTGCTAATAACAAAAATGCATGCGTCAATAACTAAAATGTAATAACATGCACATAATGCTAAGTCAAGGTTCATTGATGCATGGTGAATAGCAATTGTAGCATCTACATCTGCTGGAGTCATCATTACTCAAGCGTTTTCAACAAACATTAACAATAAAACATGTAATAAAGCAGTTAATGGTAATACTACTCAAAACGGAGTGCGAAAACTATAGATTAAATTCTTACGTTCGTACTTCGTTATTTTTTTATAAAAGTGAACTAATAAAGGAGCTTGATCTTGTAAATCAAGGAAGAATGTAACACCAAATAACAAAAACATTCAACCCACATAAAGCATGTCATCACTATATTTTACATTGTAAACAATAATTCCGTGTTCATATGTTGGAACATATTCACTATTGTTATAAAGCCCATAAAAATAACAAAAAATATAAAAGAACATGCTTACAAAAAATAAAACAAAAACTAAATATTTAAAAAAAGCAAATCACTTATTATAGTTATTGAAAATATATTTATCGTTGGTATGAATTAATTGGTCATACCCTTTTTCATTTCATCCAATGCTTTTATAAATTAAAACTGATAAAATTTTGGAAATAAAAAGCTCAATTACAAATGCCATTTAATTAAATGACTAAAAGCCCATTTCCTTTCATGGGTCGCGACCATTTTGCATCATTTTTGCCATCTTGTCAAAATTTTCCTTGGCTTTTTGCCAGTCTTTTAACATCTTGTTTAATTCTTCTTGTTTACGACCTGAACCATTAAGAATACGGTTCTTTCTAGTTTGATCTTTAATGATTAATTTGGGATTATGGCGTTCTTTTTTGGTCATGGAAGATAATAAAATTCTTCAAACTTTTGCTTTTTGTTCAGCTTGAATAACCTTGTCTTCAGTCAAAGATGATTTAACTTTATCAGGCATGTATTTCATCATTGATGAAAATGAACCAATTTTATCCATTTGTTCAATTTGATTTAACATGTCATCAAGATCAAATTTACCTGAAAACATTCGTGCCATTGAGCGTTTAACATCTTTTTCATCAATGACGTTATAAGCTTTTTCACTTAAAGTTAAAATATCACCTAACCCAAGAATCCGATCAGCAATTCTTTCGGGATAAAATTCATCAATTGATCCTACCTTTTCACCTGTTCCTAAGAAACGAATAGGAACATTTAAGATTTTAATTAAACTTAGAGCAGCACCTGCTCTGGCATCTGAATCCATTTTTGTCAAAATAATTCCACTCAAATTTAAGTGATTATGAAATTCTTTAGCTACGTTAATAATATCTTGTCCGGACATTGAGTCAACGACAAGAAAAATTTCATCAGGTTGAATTTTTTTCTTAAGTGCAACTAATTCACTCATTAATTTTTCATCAGTTTGCAATCGACCTGCCGTATCAAAAATACTGATGTTAATATTTTTATTCTTAATTTGTTCTAATGCATCATCAGCAATCTTTAATGGATCGCCTTGACCTTCTTCTATACAACCAATATTAATATCAGTTGCTAATTGTTTTAATTGGTCAATTGCCGCAGCTCGATAAACATCTAATGCCACTAAAGTTGCTTTGGAATTTTTTCTTTTATCCATTAAATATTTAGCAAGTTTAGCACAAGTAGTAGTTTTACCAGAACCTTGTAAACCAACCATTAAAATCTTCAGATTTGGTCGTTCAACATTTAATTCTTTGAATTCTTTCCCTAAAATATCAGTTAATTGAGTTTTAACTGAATTTAAAAAGAAATCACTGAATTTAGTGTCTTCAGGAATAATCTTTCCAACAAGATCTTTTTTAATACCATTAATTAAGTCTTTAACAACGATGATGTTAACATCTGCATCAAGCAATGCAATGCGAATTTCACGCAAAACGTCCTTAATATCTTCTTCTTTAATGGTTGACTTTAAAACTTTATTTTTTAGATTGCGTTGGACAATCCCACTTATCATGGTTTTAAACATAATTTAATCCCCTAATTTTTTTATTAATGATCTAAATTAACTAAGGAATATAACAAATCGTTTCATTCTTGTAGTGAATAATTTCAAAAATCAGGATGTAATTGCATTAATTTTCAAAAAACATCACATAGATATTTGGCATCTGCATCTGCACGATGTGCGACATTAATTGCATCATAGTTAATCATAAAATGTTTACAAACAGTCCCTAATTTATGATTAGGCAATTCAGGCAAAAAGAACCTAGCTAAATATAGTGTATCAATAAATGGATTGGTAAATTTTGGTATATGGTAATAATCACATCAATGATTTAAAAACTGTAAATCAAAATGGATTCCATTGTGTGCTACTAAAATATCGTGTTTACCAATAATATGATGCAATTGTTGTAGTAACTGCTTAGTTTCCATTCCAGTTTTTGTTAATTTATCGTCAATTCTTGTTAACTTAGTAATGAAATATGGCACATGTTCATGAATGTTAACAAATGTTTGAAAACTAAACATTTCATTAGCGTAAATATTAGTTGCATATGCACCAAACTCAATAATGTGATCAATTTGTGGATTTAAACCTGTAGTTTCTAAATCAAAGAAAATGATTTTAGTATCAGGATAAATTTGAAAATTTTTCTCATTAATTAATGCATTACCATATAGTTTCATAACGATTGCAAGTCCTATTAATTAATTATTTTTATTATATTAATTATTAGAATTAAGATTGCCAAAATCAAAACATAATTGATTGCTTTGACTTAGTCCTTTAAACACGCCTAAGTGTTCTAGTGCAACAATTAAATTTTTATTGACGCTTGTACGCTTCTTAAAATCATCTAGTGAATCAAATGGATGAACTTTTCGTGCTTGCACAATAGAATCAGCAACTGATTTACCAAGACCATCAAGCACCGTGAATGGAGGAATAATTGCTTTATTTTCTTCATCAACAACAAACAAAGTAGCATCTGATTTTTGCAAATCAATATTACTAAATTTGTAACCACGGTAACACATTTCTAATGCAACTTCTAGCATATCATATAAATCTTGGTCGCGTTTTGATAATGATGCTTTATCTTTCGTACTTTTTTTGATTTCTTGCATTCGAGTTTTAATACCATTAATTCCTTGCATCATGCTAACTAAATCAAACACTTCACAACGAACACTAAAGTAAGTTGCATAATAAGCTAATGGATAATAAACTTTAAATCAAGCAATTCTTCAAGCACTTAAAACATAAGCAGCTGCATGGGCTTTAGGAAATAAATAAACAATTTTCTTACATGCATCAATATATCACGAAGGAACATGTTCTTTCATGATTTGTCCATATTCAGGTTTAATTCCGCGCCCTTTTCGAATGTCTTCCATGATTTTAAAAGCAGTCAATGGTTCAATCCCTTTACTTGCTAAATAAAGCATAATGTCATCACGACAAGTCACTAATTCATTTAAATGCTTGCCTTGTTTAATTAGCAATTGTTGATTATTGGCTCATACATTGGTTCCGTGTGATAAACCAGAAATTCTCACCAAATCAGAAAAAGAATTTGGCAATGATTCTTCTAGCATTCCTCGCACAAATCTTGTACCAAATTCTGGTAAACCAATTGCACCATTTGCTTCATTATAATCTTTAGTCAGATTAGCAGGAATGTTTAAAGCTTTTGTACTATTAAATAAACTAATTACTTTATCATCATGCGTTGGAATAGTACGCGGATCAATTTTAGTCATGTCGCTTAGGTACTTTAAAACCGTTGGGTCATCATGCCCAAGAATATCAAATTTTAATAAATTGTCATGAATGTTTTCAAATTCAAAATGTGTGGTAAACCAATCACTAGTAGTATCATCAGCAGGAAAATTGTACGGAGTAAAATCATAAATTGTTTTATCGCGAGGAACGATTACTACTCCACCTGGATGTTGACCAGTAGTGCGTTTAACATTCATGCAATTGGAAGCAAGTCATTTTTTATAAGCGTACGCAGGCTCTTGATTTAATAATTCAAGGTAATCTTTTACGTAAGCAAACGCCGTTTTTTCTGCTACAGTACTAATAGTGCCGGCTCTAAAAGCGTGTTCTTTACCAAACATTTCTCTAATAAAATTATGTGCTTTGCTTTGATATAAACCAGAGAAATTTAAATCAATATCAGGTATCTTATCACCTTTAAAACCAAGGAAAGTAGCAAAAGGAATGTTTTGTCCTTCTCCAATTAATCATTCACCACAATTAGGACATTTCTTTTTGGGTAAATCATAACCAGAATTTAAATTTTTGTCATCCGTTTCAAAGTAATGACATTTCTTACAATAATAATGAGCTTGTAAAGGATTAATTTCTGTAATCTTTAAAAAAGTAGCAACTAAACTTGATCCAACTGAACCTCTTGATCCTACTAAATAGTGATCAGATAGTGATTGAATTACTAGTAAATGAGAAATTCAATAAACAACACTATAACCGTTCTTGATAATAATATCTAATTCCAAATTTAATCGATCTTGAATTAATTTTGGTAATTTTTCTCCATATTGTTGTTTAGCATTTTTATATACTTCTTCTTTAAGCTTTTCATCAACTCCTTCAATATGAGGAGGGAATAAACCGGTTTGAATAGGGACTTGATTTGGTTCAATTAATGCTAAAACTTTATTTGGATTATCTATCACTACTTCTTTTGAATATTGTTCGTCAGGAATTAATTCATGCATTTGATTAAGCATGTCTTTAGTGTTGCGCACATACATTAATGGTTGGTAAACACAAGTTTCATCTTCCTTATGATTGTTATAACGGTGAAATTTGTTCCCAATCGATTTAGTAAGAATGTAAATTTTGTGAAAAATTTTAAAATATTCAGGAAAATAATAAGCATTTGAAGTAGCAGTCAGTAATATATTATTTGCTTTTGCTAATTCAATAATATGCTTTAATGCTTGCACAACGATATCTTTACCATAAAGGGGAAATAAATGTTGGTAGCATGATAATGGAGCAATTTTAACATAGTCGTAAAATTGCATGTATTTAATGATATCTTCGTCACTTTCTCCAAGTGCTTGTTCAATTAAACCACCATCAACCGCTGAACAAGAAGTAACAAATCATTCTTTATCATTTTCTAAATCTGAAATAGTTAATAAAGGTTTATTGTTAAAATCAGTTGTACTGGCTTGGGAAATTAATTGATAAAGTTTCTTGATTGATGATTCACCTTGATGATTAAGATACCTTGCTTGCAAACAAATCCGATAGCAATAAGATTTTTTGAATAAATTAGCAGTTTTGCATAATTTATTTCATTCTGGCAATGGCTTAGCCAATAAATCAGGAGTACAATCAATTAATTTTCAGAAGACATTATTCAAATATTCAGCATCTGCATCAGCACGGTGAGCAACAGCTTCTTCATCATATTCCAGTTTAAAATAATGCGATAGTTTTCCTAAACTATATCCACCAATATCAGTAATAAAGGCTCTTGCTAAAATTAAAGTATCAATTAATGGATTATTAAATTCCTTAATTCCTAATTTTCTGCACCAACTATTCAAAAACTTAATATCAAAATTAATTCCATTATGTGCCACTAGAATATCAGTATCTTTAATAACTGCATGTAATTCTTCCAAAAATTCTTTTATTGGTTTACCATTAGCAAGTAAATCTGAAGTAATTCTTGTTAATTTCGTAATCTTTTCATCAATTTGTCCTTCAGGGCGAATAAATGATTGATATTTATCAACATGGGTGTGACTTAAATCAGTGATGTATGCACCAAATTCAATAATTTCATTGTAATTAGGTGCTAACCCAGTGGTTTCTAAGTCAAAAAATACTAACCGATTTTTATTTGAAATTACATAATCTTGTGAATGATAAACAGCGTCAAGATTATTATTTAACAAATCAAATTCTGCCCCATAAATTAAATTAACATTTTGGTCTTTTGCTAAGCGGTATAAGCTAGGAAATGACTGAGTGCTATTAAAGTCGTTAATACTTAACGCTTTAATTTTCATTTCTTTCGCATACTTAATTACATCTTCTGGATTATGTAATCCATCAAACGCAGACATATTAGTGTGAAAATCAAGCTCAACTCGATCGCTAGCATCTCCTAATTTATAATTATCAGGTACTTGTTGAGTAATAATTTTTTCGATTTTACCTACTTGGTCGTCATGCTCATATTTATCAACAATAACTTTTACCAAAGCTTTAACAAAAGAACCTTCTTTTAAATTATCAAGATATGCTTCGCATAAATTAGATTTAATCCCTAACGAATTATCACTGATTAATGCATTTAAGCACATTGCGTGCTGATGATCAGTGATATAAATGTTATATACAGTAGTTTTTAATGCTCCATGACCGTCTGTATTCTTACGATCATGGACCATTTTTTCAATTTTAAAAATTTCTCCTTCAACTAGGATTTGTTTATTTACTAATTGAGGATTAGTAGTAACTTCTAACAAGGAAGTAGGAAGGACGGTTGAATAAATTACATTAAGAGCTTGATATTTTTTAATTAATGCTTGTTTAGGGTCAATAGAATCACTATTTTTAATTGATTCTAATGATTTATTATTTTTTTCTTGGTTTGAGTCATTTATTTGATTCGCTACTAATTTAGTTTGATTTGTAAGATCATTATTATTGTTTATTGTTCCAACTTTGGCAAGATTAGGATTATTGGATTTATTATTATCATCTTCATCTTTCGGCAATAAATGTAGTAACTGTGCATGATTAATACCTAAGACATTAAAGACTGCTTGTACTTCATTATTTTTTAAAGCATTTAAAGTATTTTCATCATGGCATAATAATTCGTAAGTTTTTTTATTTAATTCCAAATCAAAATCTTCTTGTTTAATGCTTGGAATTAATTGCAAAATAATTGCTTTAATATTATCAAGATCTTTACTGGCAGTAGTAAAATCAACTTCATAAAAATGTTGTAACTCATTACGTAAATCCTTTAAGATAAAGAAAGATTTGCCAGGATCTTTAAAACCTTTGATTTTAAATGAAATTTTTTGATGATCTTGATTATCAGCAATTGTTAAACTAATAAATTTTTTGAAAAATACATCCTCAAGGGAACCAAGAGGATGTATTTTATTTAATCACGTAAGTTCATTTTTAGTCATTGTTAAAAGTTTCTTTTATTTGTTGAAGAATTGTTTCAATTTGACTATAGTCAGTAAGAGGGGTGATTTTGAAGTTATTATAATTACTAAAAATAAATGGCACAATTTGATTGAATGGTAATGTACCTTTGATAAATTTGTTAACTGCAATTTCATCTAAGGCGGTAATAATTAAACCAAAAGTAGTATCAGCATAACCATCAAAAAATAATTTAGTTAACTTGATGGCTGGCCATTTATTTTCATCAATTTTACCAAACGTTAAAGTTAAATCACTAAAATCTAATGCTTTGATTAAAGCATTATCAACTTTAAATTGGTTTAATGCTAATTGAATGGGTAATAGCATGTTTGGTAATGCTTCATACATTATAGTAGCATTATTATTTAACGTAGCAAAAGCATGCACAATGCTTTGGGGATGATAAATTGCTGTAACTTTAGCATGATTAAATAATCAATACGCTTCAATAATTTCAAAAACTTTATTCATCAAAGTAGCACAATCAATTGAAATTTTTTGACCCATTTTTCAGGTTGGGTGATTACATGCTTCTTGAACAGTTACATCTGTTAATTGCTCATTAGGAACATTGTAGAATGGTCCACCTGAACATGTAATGTACATTTTGCAAATGTTTTGCAATTCATATTTATCTATTAATGCCTTTAAGCACGCATGTTCACTATCGATTGGCCAAATCTTTCCATTAGTTTCTTTCACTCTTTTCATTAGCAAATTACCAGCACAAACAAGAGTTTCTTTGTTAGCAAGTAATAATTCAATGTTGTTATTAATTGCCATAAAACTAATTGGGATTCCTGCCAATCCACTTAAAGCATTAATAATTAAATCAGGATGTTCTTTTTTAATTAATTGTTCGTATGAATCAACAGTGTTTAATTGGGAATCAAATGGAGAGTAAACATTGGCAATCGTTGGATTATTATTAATGATTTCTTGCATTAATTTGGTATTATTACCAAATGATGCTCCAACAACGGCAATTGATTCATGCATACTAGATATTACTTGTAAACATTGAGTGCCAATGGATCCAGTAATACCAAAAATTACAACTTTTTTCATTGCTAGTTTTCCGTGTAAAATGCGATATTTTAAGGAAGTATTTGCTCTAGTTAAAGTAATTGCACTAATATATACATTAAAAATAATAAAGAAGATTATATATACAATGCCTCCAGCATTAATGTGAGCAACATCATTACTAAATCAATAAAAGGTAAAAGAATGATTTACATCATAAAAATTTGGACAAATTGTTGCTCAAAAAACACCATAAAAAATAATCATAAAGCAAAGGAATTGGTTTAAATATGGATTATCAATTAAAATTCTTAATCCATATAATTTAATCAAATATAAGGAAGTAATGATTTTGCTAAATCATTCGTATAATAAACATAAAGTTAAAATAGAGATAAAGATGGTTGCAGTAATAGCAAATGGATTAAAGGTATACAACACCATGTGCAAAGCGTTGTTAAAATAATATACGTTAGTTTGGCTATAAATCACGATGTTAGCAAATTCATCATTAACTTTACCACTATATAGTACTGCAACAAGTACAAAGATAAAACTAACAACTAAACAAAACAAAAACAAATAGTTACTTCACTGGATTTGGTGAATTTGCTTTCTTTTTTGATTGTGCTTTAATTTAAGCATTTTTATTATTTGTTAATTAAGAAATGTGCAATATCTTGGTTGCACATTAAGTATTTGCGTCCTTCAATATAAAGTTTACCTGCGTTTTGAACCGCTTGTTGACTACCTAATTGTTTTAAATCAGCAAACTTCATAATTTCAGCTTTAATAAAGCCATTGATGAAATCAGTATGAATTAAACCTGCACATTGTTGAGCATCCATTCCTTGTTTAAATAATCAGGAACGAACTTCATCTTTTCCAACCGTGTAAAAAGTTCAATAATGAAGTACTTCATAAGTAGTAGCAACAATTCGATTTAAACCGCTTTCATATTTTTCTGGATGATCAAGAATAATCATTTTTTCATCTTCTTGCAATTTTGATAATTCAAGTTCATAACGACAAGAAATGGGAATAACTTTAGCATTTGGTTGAGTTTTTGCTAAATATTCTTTTAATAATTGGTAATTTTTATTTAGTTCAGGAGCTTCTAAATCACTATCATTAACATTAGCAACATAAAACAATGGCTTCATTGTTAATAAATTGTAAGTTTTAATAATTGCCATTTCTTGTTCATTATAAGGAATCGAACTAGCAAATTTTTCTTGATCTAAAATAGCCTTAATTTTTTTGCATAATTCATATTCAATTTTTGCACTTTTATCATGATCAGCTTTTTTAGCAATCTTGCTAATTCGTAAGTTCATTAATTCAAGATCAGCATATACTAATTCCAAATTAATTACTTGAACATCAGTAATAGGATCTGCACCTGTGCGTAAAATTCCAGGGTCATCAAAACAACGAACTACTTCACAAATTGCATCAACGTCTTTAATATTTTGCAAAAATTTGTTACCTAGTCCTTCTCCTTTACTGGCACCTTTAATTAATCCAGCAATATCAATAAATTTACATTGAGAAAAGATTGTTCGTTTTGGCTTATATAAATCTGAAAGGAATACAAGATCTTTATCATAGTAATCAACAATGCCAACGTTTGGTTCAATTGTTGTAAAGGCATAATTGCTAATTTCAGCTTGCACATTAGTAATTGCACTAAATAAAGTTGATTTACCTACGTTGGGTAAACCAACAATTCCTGTTGAAAATCCCATCTTAATTTACTCCATAGCATCTAAAAAGAATTAACTTATCAATAATTGTTTGCTTGACTGCTAACATTCCAAATCCCAAAATTTTGCGTGGATCATAACCTTTTTTAGCAAAATCTAAATCTTTTTGATCAGTAAAGTATTGACGTAAAGCTTTTTGAAACGATAATTGACATTCAGTATTGATATTAATTTTACAAATACCTAAATTAATCGCTTTGGTGATTTGCACATTATCAATTCCAGTTCCACCATGCAATACTAATGGCAAAGAAGGCAATGCTTCGTGAATTTTGGCTAAATGATTAAGATTTAATCCTGACCAATTTTTAGGATAAATTCCGTGAATATTACCAATCCCTACAGCAAGTGAATTGGGAATTAATTGAGCAAATTGCTTACATTCCTCAATATCAGCTAATTCACCATTTTTTTGATCAGCACCAATTTTACCTAATTCAAGTTCGACACTGATATTTTTTGCTTTGCACAATTTAATAATTGCTTGGCTTTTAGCAAAATTTTCGCTAAATGATAGTTTACTACCATCAAACATCACTGAAGTAAAACCAGCATCAATTGCTTTTAAACAATCATCATAACTACCATGGTCTAAATGAACAACAAGCGGAATGTTATTAACATTAATTTCGTTACTAATATCATAGCACATGTCTACACAGCATTTAAACCCACCCATATATTTGATTGCATTAGGTGAAAAGCCAATCATGATTGGTGTTTTTGTATCATTTGCTACTTCAATGATTGATTTAATTCATTCCAAATTATTAGCGTTGATGTGAGCAATTGCGTAATGATTAAGTAAAGCATTTTGTAGCAATTGATTAGCGTTCGTAATCGCAGTTTTTTTAATTTCGTTCATTATTAATTATTCATTGTTATCGCGGTTATCATCCGCTTCTTCTTCAGTTGCAAATGAATTATCATCTTGATCTTTATTATCATTATCAAATGAATCAGAATCAGTGTCACTTTCATTATCAAATTCATTAGTATTTTCATTTTCTTCAGCATATTCTGGATTTTCTTCAATGCTTTCAGAAATTTCTTCAGTAGTTTCTTCTACTTCTGGTTCATCAGTTTCCACTTTCGAATATCGCAAATTCATAATTTTATTAAATTCTTCAATAGTAGTATATTCACGCAAGCGTAATTTATCTGAATTGATAATAAAACGGGGATCTTGTTGAATATTAACAAAGAAATCAATATATTCATCATTATTAATTTCTTTGTTTTTCTTTTTTAGTGAATCCCATATTTCATTAAAACTAAATGGTTTTTGTTTAAATTTACTTTTAGCTACTTCGTATGCTAAGTCAATTAAATTAGCATGACTAGATTCAGGATGAGAAGGAACTTTCTTGTCAGTTTTAAGTTTAGAATTAGTTGGTTTTGTTGTACTCATGATTAATCCTTAATGTATTTTGATTTAAATTTAAATATTATTTTATATTTTCATGTAAGTTATAACTTACTTTTACTAATTAATAAAAAAGAACTCCCACTACCATTTAATAAAACATGGTAAGTTGGATAACATTTAATTAAAGTTTCATAAATAAGTTGTAAATCTAAATTAGAATTTAGTGCACTTCATAATAAATTATTGCTTAATTGACTTCATTGTTGTTCTTTAATTATTTTTAAGCATTCTTCATATGAATAATCTTGATAAATTATAGAAGGCTGGGTATCAAAATAATTAAATATGGTTTTGGTAGCACAATAAATATTATTAATTACTAAATGATAATTTATTTTAAATGATGGTAATTTAATTACTTTATTTCCGTACTCATACACGTACGCTTGGGGATATTGAGATAAAAAGAAACAAATATCGCTTCCAACATTAAGTGCTAAATCCAGTTTTTGTTTTTCATTTAATAAATAATTATTTTGTTTTAAAACAAAATTGAGAATGCAAGCACTATCGCTACTTTCTCCCCCTAAACCACTTGCAATTGGGATATGCTTAAAGACTGAAACTTTATAATTAAAATTTAAATCAGGAAATAACTGTTTCAATCATATTAATGAAACTGTAATGCTGTCGTTATTTATTTTTAATAGTTTATTATTTTCATAATAATTAATTTGAAAATAATTTGCTTCTTCAATAATAATTTCATCATAATGCATATAATCTAAGCACATAATACTTTGTAATAAATGCTTAGTATTATTATTTTGCTTTGGCAAAATATTTAATAGCAAATTAAATTTAGCAAATGCTTTAATGATTTGCTTCATAAACCTTAAAAATATCAATAAATTGGGAAACAGTTAATTCTTGTGCCCTAATTTTACTGGTTTCATCAACTTGCAAACAACCGCAAATTGCAATGATTGTTTCTTTTTTACAAAATGCTTTTAAATTATTAATCAAAGTTTTTCGTCTCATTAAAAAACATTTACTTAAAAATAATCAATACCGTTCGTGGTTTAAATCAGTATTGAATATAGTTGATTCTTTTTTTAAATCAACTAAGGTTGAAGACACTTTAGGAGCAGGATAAAAGCATTTAGCATTTACGTTAAATAACAAATCTAGTTTTAAAAATGTTTGCACATATACACTAAATGCTCCATAATCAGCACTATTTTCAAATGCACTAATTTTGCTAGCAACTTCTTGTTGCATTAAAAATATACAATGACTATTCTTTCATTCATCAATAAAGTGCTTGATCATAGCAGTGGTAATACTGTATGGAGTATTACTGTAAATTAATGTGTTGGTTGTTAGTAATTCATTAAATGATGGTGCTAAACAATCTTGATGCACAATTGTCAAATTAGGCAATTCTAATTGCTTTAAATATTTAACTAATTTCGAATCCACTTCTACACATGTCATAGGATAGTTGGCACACAATTCCTTCGTGAGTGCACCTATCCCTGGGCCAATTTCCAAAAGTGGTGGATTAACAAAAAGGAAAGAACGAACATAATCAATAATTCGTTCTTTCACTTTCACATCAATTAAAAAATTTTGCCCTCATTTTTTTGAAAAACTAAATTGATTTAAAAATTGTTTTTCGTCCATTGTTGATAATTAAATGATGATAACTAAAAATCTAGACCCAATCTCTTCCGTTTGACGACATCAGACTTTTGAGTGTGACGTCTTCTCATTACAAAATAGTGAACAACTAATGATTGAATAATTGAGAAAATAGCGTTAATTACTCAATAAATTGCAACTCCAGATGGTAGGAAAATTGCAAATACAACGGATAAAATTGGTAATCCCCAAGTCATTGCAGCTTGCATGCCACCAGATTTCTTTTTGGCGGTGATTTCAGCAATCATTTGTTGACGGTTATAACCACCACGTAACTTCCGTTTCTTTGTTAACATTTGTGGTAAGACTTGAGAAATAATCATAATTGGAATTACGATTAATAGAAGAATTAGGTATAATCATCCGTTTTCGGTAAAGTATTGGAAAATTTGGTTATAAGGGGAGTCAGATAAGTTTCAAATATTAAATAGAGTAGTATATTTAAATGGTCTTAAGATGGTAACAACCCGATAAATAATTAAGAATACCGGTAACGTAATGATCATTTGTTCAATCATTACACCCTGTTTTACATTGTTCTTTTTGTAAATTTGGGATATTTCTTGTTGCTGCATCTGCCTAGACTGCGAGTCCTTGGCACCTTTATATTTTTCCTTAACCGCAGTTATTTGCGAGTTTAGTTCCTGAATCTTTTCAGTCATAATCGCACTTCTGACTGAGACAACAATCGATATGAGCCGTATTAATGCCAGCAATATGATAATTGCTAATAACGCATTAAGTCCTCCTCATGCAGTTCTTAATGACCACATGATAAGAATAACTAAAGCACATCCTGGATAAACGAAGTAACCGTAGAATGGACCGTAAGCGTTTGTTCAGTTTCCTAGCGTAATCGCAGTATACGTACCAGTTCCTATGTACACTGCTTGATATTGGTACGCACCTGCTCCGGCAAATTGTGCAGTTGCTGGAAGACCAAATTCAAAACCTTGTCCGATATTGGTTGATTCAAGGATGGCTGGTTGGGCATATAGAGAAACACAACCCCATAGTCCTAACACAATCATAAACAAGTAGATGGCTAATTTTACAAATCTTCAAATTAATTTGGCGACCTTTTTGGTCATTATAATCTGCTTGTTTTTACCTTGTTCATCGGATCAAAAGGCTGAAACAATTGACTTCTCGATGTTTTTATTTCTTCACAACATTATTTTTAATATTAATTAAACGTCGTTCAGATAGTTTTTGTAAAAAAATATCTTGTAATAACTTATAGTTTGATACATCAAATTCCTTTTTGGGGATGACTACTAAGTCAAAACCATGGGCTAATAGGAAATTGTTTTGATAGAACCAACTACGAATTTGACGTTTGATAAAATTTCTTACTACTGATAACTTACTAACTTTTTTACTTACTGAAATTCCTAATCTTGCATGAGAATCACGATTATCTAGCAAGTAAAGAGTGTAGTACTTCGTATTTATTTTTGCACCAGTTTTAATACATTTAGTGAAATTCTCACTTTTACGAAGATGAAGAAAATCAGCCATTATTTCTTATCTGAAACTGTTAAACTATAGCGACCTTTTAGTCTCCTTCTATAAATTACATTTCTACCACCGTGGGTACTCATTCGAGCACGAAAACCATGAACCATCGCACGTCTTCGTTTTTTAGGTTGATATGTTCTTTTCATATAATAAAAGACCCTCTTGAAAAATTCAAAATATATAATATTATATATTAGCAATGCCAAATATAGAACAAATTAGATACGATTTAAAATCGCTATGAATTAATTCAATAAAAAATTTGCAATATCTTAAAATTCCTAAACAATTGTTTTTTAATTTAATCAAAAATGTTTCACCAATTAAATTGGAGAACAACGTTTTATACGTCCACTGTTCTAACACAGTGTTATCACATGCTGTTGATCAATACCGGAATGAAATTTTACAAGAATTAAGGAAAAATGATGATTTAACAAAATTGCAAAGTATATTTATCGACAATGAAAAAGTCGATAAAATACCAAAAAACAATGTCGATAAATCTGAACTAGAAATTCAATATGCATGACGATATTTCGAAAATGATGAAGCTATAAAATTGATAAAAAGTTTTATAGAAGGTAATGATCAAACATTATTTATTTATGGCCAAAAAAATGCAGGAAAAAGTTTTTTATTGGACAGAATTCTTGAATATTTAAGAATTAATTGCAGGAAAAACGTTGAAAAATTCAATAGTAGTACTATTAATTACATTGATATTGAAAAAGAACCAATGTATGTTTTAATTGATAATATTGAAGATTTTTCAGATCAAAAAATAACTTTTATTTTTGAACTTATATTGCACAATAAAAAGAATAAATTTATCATAACTTGTCATTCTTTACCTAATAAACTTATCGACCAATTTATTGTTCATAAAAAATATTATCGAACAGTTCATTTAATTCCGATAAATCGAATAACAATTGATAAAATTCTAAAAAATAATATTAAATTCGCTGTTTATCCTGAAGCTTACACCTTAATGATTGATTTTTTGTTAAATGATCCAAAATCAATTGACCGTTTATTAAGTACTATTGAATTGTTTTATCAGCAAAATAATCAAAAAGTCATTAATAAATCAGATATCGACATGTTATTACAAATTCTAGATATCGACTTAAAGACAAAAAAAGTCGATAAGTTGATAAAAGAAATTGCTAATAAGTTAAATGTAAGCATTGAAGCAATTAGATCAGAAAACAGAAGCAAGAAGTATGTTACTGCTCGTAGTATTGTTGCATATATCCTTAGAAGGAAGAAAAACATGACTTTAAATGACATTGGTAAGTATTTAAATCGTTCTAGTCATTCAACAATTATCAATTTAATAAATTTTTATGAACAGAAATTAGTCGATAATGTCGATATCTCCAGGATCATCGATAGTATTGACACATCCTATATGTAATAAAAATAATGAAATATAATAATAATATAAAAATTTAATTAATTAAATTATGACATTCAAAACAAAAGAACTTGTTCAAATTTTTTCTAAAATTGCTTATATTAATCCTAATTTAGTAAAATTAGAAACTAAAAACAAAAAGCTTTACATTAAAACGTTCAATAACTATGCAAAAGTTCAATGCGAAATTGATTTAAAAAAGAATATTGATGAATTTAATATTCTAGTAAATTTAAAGATTTTAAGTTCCTTGTTATCGAAAATTAATCAGGATGAAATTACAATTGCACAAGAATCCGGTAAGTTAATGATTACATATGAACGCTCTAATTACAATCTTAATGCCATGGCAGAAGAAAATTTTCCTGATTTTAATTTAAATGTTGATAAATCGTTTATTAATACTAACTTAACTATTGAACAATTAGGTGATATTGCTCGCTATATTACCGAATATGCGGTTAATAATGCTAGTGACGGTACAAAACTATCAGCAACTGATTGCATCAGTATCTGTACTAAAAATAATGTTTTGTATGCTGAAGCAACAGACGTTAAACGTTTGGCAATTTTAAAAATTAATGATCAATGCAAAGATCCTTTAAATTTATTGATTTATAGCAAGACTTTTACCCAACTAATTCATTTATTAAGTACTGATAAAAACGTCCAAGTATTTTCTAATACTAAAAATTTATTAGTTAAAACCAACAACAGCATTATTGAAATTGATTTAATTGCTCAAAATTTTCCTGATTTAGTTAGTGCTGTTAGAGATCAAGACCAAAATGTAGTTGAAATTGCTGTTAAAACGCTTATAGATTGTTTAGAAACCGGCAATTCAATTTTAGGTACATCTAGTTTCCCCATTGTTAATTTTGGCTTTAAATCAAAAGATTTGCTGCTTTCTTTTAAAAGTTCAGAACAAGGTAATGCGTGCGAAAATATCGATTATAAGAAAATTAAAGGAGAAATGCCTGATTTTTCCATCAACATTAATTACATGTTAACTGCTTTAAAAAATATCACATCAAAGACAGTTAAACTCTCAATTAAAGATAACCTTTCTCCGCTATTTATTTACGATTTAAGCAATAAAAACTTATTACAAGTAATATTACCCTCAAAGAATATTTACTAGCGTTATACGTTAAAAGAATGCGTAAAACCTTCAAAAAATCAACGATTATATCATTATATGATATAATTTTTTTATATTCAAGGAGTTGATTTACATTGTTAGATGATATGAAAAATAAGCAAGATGCTCGTGATGTAGGAATAACGAATCCAAATCAAAATCAATCTTGCGAACCAGAAAACCAAGAAAATACTAATCAAAGTAAAGGGATTGATACAAATGCCAATTCATCAAGCGAATATACTGGTGAATCAATCCTTCATTTGAAGGGTTTAGACCCCGTACGAAAAACTCCTGGCATGTACATCAAAGACACAGGTTTTGAAGGATTGCACCAAATGGTGAATGAAATCGTTGAAAACTCAATTGATGAAGTTACAGCTGGGTTTGCTACCTACATTAAAGTTGTTTTGCATAAAGACGGTAGTGTTGAAGTTGAAGATAATGGACGGGGAATTCCAGTTGACAACGCACAAGGAACTAATATTCCTGCAGTTCAAGCTATTTTTACGGATTTAAACTGTGGAGGAAAATTTAATAATAAATCCTATGCAACTAGTGGGGGATTGCATGGTGTAGGGTCAAGCGTTGTTAATGCTTTATCAGAATATCTAGAAGTTTGAGTAAAAAGAAACGGTCGCGTTTATTACATTAAATTTATCAATGGTGATAAAGAAATAACCCCATTAAAAATTGTTGGTGAATCCGAAGGAACTGGAACCAAAATAATTTTTAAACCTGACCATAACTACATGGAAAATATTCCATTTAGTCATGACCGAATTTCCTCTCGTTTAAAACAACTAGCGTTTTTAAATAAGGGCTTGAAAATTACTTTTATCGATGAAAATCCAAAACTTAGACAAACCTTTAAAGATGCAGCTGATGAAGAATTTCAATCTCATCAAGTTGGTGAAAATGATGAATTAGAAGTATCAACCAACGAAGATAATCAAATTGCTAGCAGCAATGAATCAAAAATTAATAATGACCAAGAAAATAAAAACTCTTCAAATAGTTGGCCAATAGAAGAATGACAATTCAATGGTGGAATTAAAGAATACGTTGGTAATTTAATTCAAAATGAAAGTCCAATTGGACCAGTAATCTACATTAACGAAAAAGTTGAAGATAATTATGATCGCAAGAGTCAAGACAAAGAAAATAGGGTGATTGTTGAATTAGCTTTTGATTATTGTGAAGAAGAAAAACATGCTTCAATTTTTACTTTTTGCAACAACATCTTTACTTCAGACGGTGGAACTCACCTTGATGGGTTTAAAGACGCTTTAAAATGAACGCTTAAGCACTACAATGAAGAACACCACGTTTACAAAAACGAAAAAGAAGGTTTAAAGTTAAACAACGATGATGTTGTATCTGGATTGTCTGCAATTCTATCTTTAAAAGCTAGCGATCCAATGTTTGACAGTCAAGCAAAGCGAAAGGTTTCAAACCCCGGTTTTCGCAAGATTGTGAATGAAATCGTTAGCATTAAATTTGGTAAATATCTGGATGAAAATCCAGAAATTGCTAAAAAAATCGTTGAAAAAGTTTATTCCAACGCCATGGCCCGAAAAAAAGCTGAAGATGCATTTAATGCTGCAAAACGTAAAAGTGTGCTTGGCAATAACTCATTACCAGGTAAACTAGCAGATTGCTCTACAAGTGATACTTCCATTTCAGAATTATATCTAGTCGAAGGAGACAGTGCGGGTGGAAGTGCAAAATTAGGTCGGGATCGCGAATATCAAGCGATTTTACCTTTGCGCGGTAAGATTATGAACGTAGAAAAAAGCAATGATGAAAGTGCTTTCAATAGTGAAGTTATTCAAAACATGATTATTGCGATTGGAACCGGTGTTAAAGAACAATTTGATTTAACTAAACTTCGATATGACAAAATTATTATTATGACTGATGCGGATGTTGATGGAGCACACATTCAAATCTTACTCTTGACATTCTTCTATAATTACATGAGACCTTTAATTGAAAACGGTCATGTTTATGTAGCTCAACCTCCTTTATATAAGGCTTCTTGAGGGAAAAACAATAAGTATTTTTACAAAGATGAAGAATTAGATAATTGGAAAAATACTATTGGTAAAAATGCCCATTACTCTATTCAACGCTACAAAGGGTTAGGAGAAATGAATCCTGAACAACTTTGGGAAACAACAATGGATCCTGAACAACGAATGATGAAAAAAATCAGCATTGTGGATGCAATAAAAGCTGATGAAGACTTCAATTTATTAATGGGTGAAGACGTCCAACCACGCCGTAATTACATCATCGAAAACGCAACTTTCGTTAAGAATATAGACGCTTAGCTAGTAATTAGTAAATCAAAGGATTGTTATTATGAAAAACGAAGAAAAAGAAAAAACCATTGCTGAAATTAAAGAAAAACTAGCAAAGTCACAAGTTACTGATGAAGAAATCGGAACTGAATTGCAACGTTCATTCATGGAATACGCCATGAGTGTTATTGTTGCAAGAGCATTACCTGACATTAAAGATGGTTTTAAGCCAGTACACCGTCGTATTATTTTTGCTGCTCATAAATTAGGAATGAAGCAAAATACTCCTTATAAAAAGTCAGCACGGTTAGTTGGGGAAGTAATTGGTAAATATCACCCACATGGGGATACTGCTGTTTACGAAACGATTGTTCGGATGGCTCAAGATTTCTCAATGCGTTATACCTTAATCGATGGGCACGGAAACTTTGGTTCCATTGATGGTGATGGTGCAGCAGCCATGCGTTACACCGAAGTAAGATTAACTAAAATTTGTGAAGAATTTTTGCGTGATATTGATAACGAAGTAGTACCGTTTGTGGATAACTATGATGGAACTGAACAAGAACCAGTAATTTTGCCTGCTTTATTGCCAAGTTTATTAATGAATGGTAGTAGTGGAATTGCAGTAGGAATGTCAACTAACATTCCTACTCATAATTTAGGGGAATTGTTAGATGCTTCTATTGCCCTAATGAAAAATCCACAATTAACCCCAATTGACTTGATGCAATATATTCCTGGTCCCGACTTTCCTACGGGTGCTTACATCATTGGAACTGATGGAATTCGTGATTATTTTAACACTGGTAAAGGGCGAATTATTGTCCGTTCTAAAGCAGAAATTATTCAAAAAGGTGATCGCAATTATATTCAAATTTCTGAAATCCCTTACATGATTAATAAGGCTGAATTAGTTTCTAAAATTGCTGAATTAGTGCGGGATAAGAAAATTGAAGGAATTAGCGACATCAAGGATGAATCAAATCGAAACGGGATTCGAATTATTATCGAATTAAAAAAAGATGTAGTCCCAGAAGTTATTTTGAATCAATTATATAAAAACAGTGACTTGCAAACTTCTATTACGGTTAATATGTTAGGATTATATGAAGGTGCTCCCCAAATCAAAAACATGAAGGAAATGTTGCAAATCTATACTGATTTTCAACAAACTATTGTTCGACGCAGACTTGAATTTCAATTGAAGCAAGCTAAAGAACGAGCACACATTTTAGAAGGATTAGCAATTGCTCTAGATCATATTGACGAAGTAATTGCTACCATTAAAAAATCACCTGATACTAACACAGCTAAAACAAACTTGATGACTAAATTTGGCTTAAGTGAAATTCAAGCACAAGCTATTTTAACCATGAAGTTGCAAACTTTAACTGGTTTAGAAAAGCAAAAGATTTTGGATGAATTAAAAAAACTTCACGAATTAATTGCAGATATTAATGCTAAATTAGCTGATCCAGAAAAGATTAAAACAATAGTAATTGACCAAATTACCGAACTAAAGAATAAATATAATGACGCTCGTAGAAGCATCATTCTTGCTGATGCAATTGCGAATATTTCTGACGAATCATTAATTCCACAACAAGACATCATTATTTCTTTAAGTCAAAATGGTTATTTAAAACGTTTACCAGTTGATACTTATAAAGTTCAAAATCGGGGAGGAGTAGGTGTAATTGGTGTTACCATCCATGATGATGATGATATTCGAAAAATAATCTACACCAATACCCACGTTGACTTATTATTTTTTACTAATAAAGGAAAAGTTTATAAAACCCGGGCGTATCAAATTGTCGAAGGAAGTCGAACTTCAAAAGGACAACCAGCACAAAATTACATTGATATTGCTAAGGCTGATCCGAATAGTAAAGATAATGAATTAGTGCTTGATTTATTACCAATCAAAGATTATAACAGTAATGACTATATTATTCTTTGCACAAAGAAAGGTGTTATTAAGAAAACCAAGTTAAGTGAATTTGAATCAATTCATAAAAATGGGAAAATTGCTATTTCTTTGCGCGATGGTGATGAGTTATTATCTGCAGTAATCACTAATGGGCAAAAAGAAGTATTGCTAAGTTCAAGCAATGGATACGCGGTTCGATTTAATGAAAATGATATTCGGCCAATGGGGCGAAATGCCTCTGGAGTTCGCGGTATGCGATTAGGCAACAATAGTGTTATGATTGCTTGCAATAGTGCTACAGCGGATGATAACGTTTTAGTAATTAGTGAAAATGGTTTAGGAAAAATTTCACAACTTAAAGATTACCGTTTAACTAAACGTGGTGGTAAAGGTGTGAAGACCATCAAAATTAATGATAAAACTGGTAATTTAATTAACAGTTTAATTGTTAAAGGCAACGAAGATTTATTATTGTTAACTTCGGCTGGCAAAATTACACGAATTTCCTTAGCAAACTTAAAAATCTTAGGTCGTAATACATCTGGAGTTAAATTAATTCAAGTTGATAATAGCAAAGATAAAGTAGTATCTGCTGTTGTTATTGCCTAATTATTAACTATTTATCAAAAATAGTGTTTCATTATGATTGATAAGAATAAATTATTAATTATCATTCCTGCTTATAATGAACAAGATAATATTTTGCATACAATCAATGAATTAAAAGTTAGTAGTGCCAAAGACTTGGCTTATATCGTGATTAATGATGGTAGTAAAGATGACACATTAAGGATATTGCAAGACCACCAAATTAATCATCTTTCATATGAGCAAAATGGTGGTTTAAGTCATGCAGTGCGGGTTGGGATGCAATATGCTTTAAATCATGGTTATGATTACTGCATTCAAATTGATGCTGATAATCAACATGATCCTAACTACATTAATGATTTTGCTATTGCAGCTAATAATCTTAATTGCATTATCGTTGGCAATCGATATCAAAATGATAAACGTGGATTATCATTAAAATCGTTAGCTCAATGATACATTTCTTTGTGTTTTAATTTAAAAACGCATCAACATATTTTAGATCCAACTAATGGAATGCGTTTATATGGCAAGATATTCATGCAATATTATGTTGATAATCCAAATTTAATGGTTGAACCATCTACCATTGCTTATTTGATTAAAAAATATCATTTAAATTTAATTCAAGTGCATAATATTATTCGCAACCGTGAAAATGGTCAAAGTATGTATAATAAGCGGTGAAAGCAGTTAAAATATATTCTTCGTGAAACTAATCGAATGTTATCACTAACTGATAACTGAACACAAAAATAAAGAGGTGAATCATGAATTTATTAATTATTGGTGGAGCAGGTTATATTGGAAGTAACGTTGTTTGATTGTTTAAGCAACTAGATCCTAAAATAAACATGCTTATTCTTGATAATTTTTCCACTGGAACTAAACAAGCATTAGTGCCTGGAGTGGAATGAGTAGAAGCAGACGTAAGAAATTTAGACCAATTAGAAAGTATTTTCCAATGAAGACATTTTGATGCAGTGTTGGACTTTAGTGCCTTAACAGTTGTAAGTGAATCAACAGTTTATCCATTATCTTATTATGAAGATAATTTTATAGGTACATACAACATAATTAAATGCATTAAAAAATATCATGTCCCAAATTTAATGTTTTCTTCCACTGCTGCAGTTTATGGTAATCCAGTGCATATTCCAGTAAGTGAACAAGACCCAAAAAATCCAATTAATCCATATGGATGTACAAAATTGTGTAGCGAAATGTTAATTAAAGATGCAGCAAAAGCTTATGAATTTAATTACATGATTTTTCGCTACTTTAATGTTGCAGGTGCAAGTGATAATTATCAATATGGTTTTTTTCGTAAGAATCCTACCTTGTTGATTCCAGCTTTAAATAATGCGATTTTAACCGGGAATATGATTCATATTTATGGAGATAATTATCCAACTAAAGATGGTACTTGTATTAGAGATTACATTCATGTTGTTGATTTAGCAAATGCTCACTGGTTGGGTTTAAATTGATTAATTGCAAACAAAAAATCAAATATTATCAATTTAGGATCAAGCAATGGTTTTAGCGTTAAAGAAGTACTTGATTGTGCTATTAAATTAAATTACGCTCCAATCAAATATGATATTAAACCAGCTCGACCTGGTGATCCAGCTATTTTGATTACTGATAATAATAAAGCAAAAGAAGTATTAGGATGAATTCCACAAAAAAAATTAGCTGATATGATTTATTCCGATTGAGAATTTCGCAAATCTCATTTCCAAGCAATTAATGATGAAACAAAGAAGGAACAAAAATTATGTTAAAATACCCACCATTTATTAGTATTGAAGGAGTTGATAAAGCAGGTAAAACTACTCTCATCAACTTGCTAAATAAATATCAAAATTTAATTGAATGAAATGGCAAAAAAGTTATTTTTACTCGCGAACCAGGTGGGATTGATAATCCAAAAGCTGAAAAGTTACGCACCTTTATTTTGAGTAACGAATTTGATGTAACTACTCAAGCATATTTATTTGCTGCAAGTAGAAATGAACATGTAATTTATACCATTCGTCCTAATTTAATGTTAGGTAATATTGTTATTACTGATCGTTATATCGATTCTAGTTATGTGTATCAAGGATTAATTGGGGGTTTAGGCATTGATGCAATTAACGCAATTAATAAATATGCGTTGCATGACATTATGCCTGTAATTACTGTAGTGTTAGTAATTTCTCCTGAAGAAAGTGTTCGGAGATTAAAAGAAATTACTAACCCAAAAGAAATTAATGTTTTTGATGAAAAAGTCTACTTACGCAATGCCGATAAAATTCATGATGCTTACATTAAACTAAAAGATTTGTTTCCTAATCGCGTCCACTTAATTGATGGTACTGAAGACCCAAAACAAATTTTGCAAAATGTTATTCAAATAATCAACGATTACATTCATAATCATGAATAATTATTTGTATTTTTACAATAATTTTTGTGATCTTAACACCATTATTCATACCAAAATTAATCTATTAGCAAATAATCGCAATTTCACGATTTTTGCTTATGATTTAAATGAACAATTAACTAAAGAAAAAATTATTAATCTTCAAAATTTATTTACAGTGCTTAATCACCCTGTGTATTTTTTGGTGATTAATAATTTTGAATTACTAAATAAAGAAATCGTTAATTCATTGCTTTTATTTTTAGAAGAAAATAACCAAGATATTTACTGTATTTTTAGTAGTAAATATCCAAATTTAGTATTAGACACTATTAAAAGTAGATGTGATGTTGTTTATTTGCCATTTGCTAGCAAATCTTTTGATGAATTAATGAACCAACTGAAAATTAATGATGATATTGTCAAGCAAATTTTAAAAAATAATTTTTTTAGTAAAGAAGAAATAATTAATTTTGTCCAAAGTGATCTGTCGCCCTTTATGGAAATGGTGTATTTGTTATTAAACAATGAATTTGATAAACTAAACACTATTCTTAATTTCTTTAGTATTAGCACTTATGGGCAAGTAAATGATAAACTAAATACTAGCACCAAAAATTATGCATATAAATTATTTATTTGCTATTTGCAATATTTTGTGCTGCTATTAAGAAAAAAGAACTTAGAAACATTAGCGATTAAAATTGATCAATTAATTCTAAATACTAGTATCACCAGTAATTTATTATTATGCTTTAATGATTTATTAGGAGTAATTTTACAATGAAAACAATTACCGCATTAGCAACCGCAAAAGGTATTTGTGCCATTCATATCGTTCGTTTATCAGGTCCTAATGCCTATCAAATTTTAAATGAGATTTGTTCTAGTAGTGTTATTAAAGAACCAAACACAATTCAGCATACCCAAATAAAAGATGGTAATGAAATAGTTGATGATGTTTTGCTAATGAAATTTGTCGCACCAAAATCATTTACTGGAGAAGATTTAGTAGAAATTAACTGCCACGGAAGTAATTTAATTGCTGATAAAATTATTGCTTTATTATTAAAACATGGAGCAGTAATTGCAAAGAATGGTGAATTTTCTCAACGTGCACTTCTTAATAATAAAATGAATTCCATTCAGTTATTTGCAATGAATAATCTTATTAAAAGCACTAATGATTGTTCAATGAAATATTCGCTTGATACTTTATTAAATAAAGAAGTAAAAGCATTAAATAAATACGAAGAAGAATTATTTACTTTAATTGGACGCATGGAAGTGCTCATTGATTATCCTGAGTTCAATGATGATGATAAAGAACCAATTACTACTACGTATTTAATTGATTATTTCAACCATTTTATTGAATTAATTCATTCTTTAATTCATGACGCAAAATTAATTTTGCCTTATTATCAAGGAATTAAGATTGCTATTGTTGGGGTGGCAAATGCAGGTAAATCGTCACTGCTAAACAAAATTTTGAAAACTAATAAAGCAATTGTTTCTAACATTCCCGGAACTACTAGAGATGTAGTTGAAGATTATATCAATTATAATAATCAACTCTGAAAATTGCAAGATACTGCGGGAATTAGGCAAACAAACGATATGATTGAAAACTTAGGAATTGATAAAACAATTGACACCATTAAAAAAGCAAATTTTATTTTGTTTATTGTTGATGGTTCATCAAATGCCAATTTAGTTGATGAACAAGCAATTTATCAGCAAATTAAAGATTATCCTCATTTAATAATTGTTAATAAAAATGATTTACCTACTAAAACTTCATGACAAGGAATTTCCATTAACACCAAAGATGATTCTTATCAAGAAGTTTTACATGCAGTAAGCAATTCCTTAAACTTATTAAAACCAACTAATCTAATTAACAAATATACACTGCAAGACCAATATCAATTAGCAATTGCAATTAACTTGGAAAAAGAATTAATTGTGGTTAAAGAAGCACTAGAAAGTGGTTTTAGTTTTGACTTAATCATTGATCGTTTGCATGGTATTTTAAAAATGTTCCAAGAATTAATTGGAAAAACTAACGACGTTAATTTTATTGATCGATTATTTGCTAATTTCTGTGTTGGAAAATAATTAAATATTAAAATTATAACTAAAAAAGTAAGGGACTTTCATCTCTTACTTTTTATTATTAATTATTTAAGAATTTTATCAATACTTCTTAGATTGGATTCATCCATTAAATTCTTCATGTATTTTTTACGAATTCACTTGATTAATTTTCAATCATATCAAGGAACTTTTGGCTTATCAACTTTAGTGTAAATAAATGCGATTGTTCAAGTTAAAGTAATGATATTACTAGTAATAGTAGAAGCACTTTGAGTTCAAAGAACAATTCACATATTTGGATTATATAAAGGATTATATTGAGCTTGTTCTGGATGAGGGATTGGCATTAATTTATTTTCAGCTACTGCACTAAAAATAAATAGATAAGGAATAATAATTAACATCGACCGTAAAATACCAGCACCAGTAGCAGCTAAATAACGCTTACTGGACCTAAATAACATGAATGCACTATTTCCAAGGCCTTGAAATGGAAGAATCATTAACGAAATTCATAAAAATTTTCTTGAGCATTCATATAAATATGCTAGTGAATTGTTACCAGTTTCATAATGAACATTAAATAAATACAAAACAGCGTCACTTAATGGTGCACAAAAACCAAACAAGCCTAAAATTGTTCCTCCAACTACAATGATAAAAATTGTAATTTCAAAGACAATAATCCGCAACCGATCATAACGTTTAATACCAAAATTAAAAGAAACAATCGAGGTACCTGCATTCATAAAACCACTGATGGTATTTTGGAATAAATTCATAATTGGGTAAATTGCACCAGTAATAGAAATAAAGTATAAACTGCCCAATGCTGGGTACAAAATAGCAGTAACTAAAGCAATTTGGTGAATTAGTAAAACCCTCACAACCATAAAACCAATAATGGAAATTAAATAAGAAACAGAAATCAAAGACATTTGGTTAATGATTTTTCAGTTAAACATTACCTTTGGGGCTAGTAAATGCCAAAAAGAAATATAAATTAATCCTTCTTTTCGAAGCATGTGGAAATATGTTAACATCGGAATAGTACATGCTATTCAAGAAATAATGGTAGCAACTGCTGCTCCATCCATCCCAATTTGAGCAAAGTAGATTAAGCAAAAGTCAAGCACCATGTTTAATAAAGTATCTAACAAAAGAATAACAGTAATAACTAAGGTTCTGCCATGAGCACGAATGGTATTGGTTAATAATCTAACAATAGTAGAAATTCAAAGTCCACAAGTCATAATAGAAATAAAGTTTTGTGCTCAAGTAACTGAATAATTTTTAACTACTCCGTAATAATTGATGAACGTGCTAGCAATTATTTGATTATTATCAGTAATATCAAAAGTTAATGGTTGAACATTAACCGCATTAACTGGGTTATCATAGACATAAAATTGTTTGTTGATAATTGTATAAAAAGTAATTTGGTTATTTTTTAACGTGTAATAATAAGTACCTAAACTGTTATGTACTTCATTTGGAGTAATATTCATATCAATCGAACCATTTACAGTTGCAGGGATCATGCTGTAATTAAGAATATAAATTAATATCATTCCACCAATAGTAACAATAACCGAACAATAGAATTCATTTTGCCACACCTTAATTTCATTTAAGAAGTTTTGTTTACTTAATGCTTGAGCAAATAAAACATTACCCCCAGGCAAGATTAACCCCGTGATAGCAGTAATAATAAATGTTAAAGGTGAAACTAAGGATGATGCAACTCGCACAGTGGCAGCTGTATCATAAAAATGTAAGTGATCTGCATTAGCAATGTAATGAATAAATTGTTGCGTGGCATTGCTATTGTGCAAGATGAACTCCTTGACTTGTGGAATGGTGATATGATTAATTAAACCATTAAATAAATCACCATTTTCTAAGAAGAGATGATAGAAGTCAAACATGTGAGTAAGAGGCATTAAGTTAACAAGAAATACTAAATCAAGAAAAGTGAATAATGCACTCATGAAACTAGTGACGAATGAAGGAAAGGCTATCCTTAGCATCACTTTTCAAACTGGTAATTCACCATAAACTTGTGCAGTTGTTAACTTCTTTTTATTGTGGTTAGCAAATTTATTAAGCATGTTAAAATATAAAATTATTTTAATAGCATTTTAAATAATCGCTAAAAATAATTTATTATCAAAATTCTCATTAATTGATTAGCAAATTTATTTCATTTTTAGCGACAAAAAATTAAAAAAGGAAGGAGTTAATCCTTCCTTCATTAATTGTTTATTATTAATAAGCAATATCGCTTTCTGATAATTTATAAGCAGTTAAATAGTTTTCTTGAACTTTATCAACCAAAGTTGTAACCTTAATGCCTTTTAATTTAGCAATATATTCATAAGTTTCAAAAATGTAATAAGGTTGGTTAACATTTGTATATTTTTCTAATTTCTTGGGTACCAAGAAAGGTGCATCAGTTTCCACTAGGATTTTGTCTAATGGGACGCTACGAATTGCATCGTCCGTATAAACTGCTACTTTTGGATAGGTGACATTACCAGCAAAGGAAATATAACATCCTCTATTTACCAGTGCAACCATTTCTTCTCTAGTGCCACTAAAACAGTGGATTACTACTTGCGTTTTGAAGTTAAATTCATCTCAATGTTCGATTAAAATTTGGTATGCATTACGGCAGTGAATCATGATTGGTAAATTTTTATTATTTGCATAATTAGCATGTCATTTTAATCATTCAATTTGCAAATTAATTGGTGGCATGTGTTCTGCATCTTTTTGATCAAGACCACATTCACCAATTCCTAAAATTAATTCTTTATTATCTTCGTAGAATTTATCAAATACTTTTCCTACTTCATCCATCTTATATGCCATAATGTCAATTGGGTGAATTGCCATAAAAACTTTTGCAATTTTTGTTTCTTTAGCAATTTCAATAGCTCGTTCAACATCAAGGGGACAACTAGACGCTAAGTTCAAAAACATATGATATTCTTTACAAATTTGAGCGTATTTCCGTCAATCATCGTAAAGAGGACGCATATTTAGATGGGTATGATTATCAATAAGGTATGTTTTTCTCATCATTTTTATTCATCTCACAACTATTTATATTTATTTTATATTTTAATTAATTTATGTTAGTTTAAACCGTTTTTGTATTTTTGAGAATTTAAGTAATATCATTAAAATTTTAGTTTTTTGTTTCATGCATGTTTTCAATTATTTGCATTAAATTAGTAGTTAATAATTCTTTAATGTTAACGTCAGCTACGTATGTTTCTAAACTATCAGGTTTAGCATATACACAAGTAGTTTTGGCTCCTATAGCATGAAAATAACGCATTAACAAATAATTATTGCTCATTAAAATTAAGTTCCCAGTTGGAATGTCTAATTTGGCTAAACGATCAACTAAAACTGTTGGATTAAATTCATTGTTTTTTGGTTGGTAATAAAATTCACGATTTTTAAACGAAATATTTTGTTTTTCTTTAGTTAACAAGGAATTAAAAAACGATTGATCTCACTTATCATAGAACAAAAAATAGATTCGATACTTATTAGAACTAATTAAATCCCGTAATTCTTCTAGGAAGAAAGCAATGTTAGTATTTTTTAATTCTTCTTCAATATGGGCATTGGTTAATTGCTTACATTTATTTTGTTCTTTTAGATAAACTATTGTTTTTGTTATTGGATGGTTTATCTTGATGAATTGAAAATAAAGTTGATAAAAATCTAATAATTGATACTGAACATAATGAGGTAATTGAATCTTTCATTTGTTTTTTTCAATTATTTTATTTAGCAACTTTAGATAATAAGTATGACTATCAAAAACTGTACTTTGTAAATCAATAAAAATGGCACTACGCATACTTATTTCTTATTTTTATTTTGAGATTGGTCAAGATCAATTTGAATATTTTTAACGAGGTTTTTGATATATTCTTCTAAGTTAAACTCAGAAATATCATTTAACTTTTCACCATATCCAATCAATTTAACCGGGATATTGAATTGGTCTTTAATGGAAAGGATAATTCCACCTTTGGAAGAAGAATCCATTTTTACTAAAATAATTCCAGTTACACCTTTAGCTGCTTCGTTAAAAGCTTTAGCTTGAGCAATTCCACTTTGGCCTACGGTTGCATCTAAGACTAATAAAATTTCATGGGGTGCTGATGGATCAAATCGTTTTATTTGCTTAATAATCTTAGTAAGTTCATTCATTAAGTTAACTTTATTTTGTAGCCGACCTGAAGTATCTACTATTACTAACGAATATCCTTCTTCATATCCCTTTTTAACACCCTTATATGCTACTGCAGCAGGATCTTCACCAACCTTATCAGGACCTAAAATATCAATGCCTAATTTTTGAGCATGAACTTTTAGTTGTTCAACTGCTCCAGCCCTAAAAGTATCGGCAGCAACTAGTAAAATCTTTTCTCCTCGTTCTTTGTAAAAGTTTGCTAGTTTAGCAATGGTGGTCGTTTTACCAACACCATTTGCTCCAACCATAATGATGCAATTAGTTTTTCGATCTTTTGTAATATTTAATGATGTATCAACATTAGTGTCTTGAATGTAATAAATTACCAATTTGTCAATTAAAGTTTCAATAACTTTATCAAAAGAAGTAATATTTTGTCTTTTTACTTCATTTTGAACTGCATTTGTAATTTTTTCACTAGTTGCATAACCAATATCTAACGATACTAATGCTTCAATCATAGCATCATAAAAATCATCAGAAAATGCATCCTTCGCATATGCAATTTGTAATTCATCAATTGCTTTACTAAAACCAGTCGCATTTTGATTTAATTTCGCATCAAAATCATTTTCCTTGGTTTTATCCCAAATGCGGTTTTCTTCATTCTTCTTTTGAATTTGTTCTGCTAGTTGGTTTGCATCTTTATTTTTAGGTTTAAAGATGTTTTTAATTTTTTCTCACAGTTTCATTGTTTTTTGTATTAATTCTTCTTTTATTGTAGTTGGTCATTTGTAATATCATTAATATCAATTTGGTATGCACTAGTGATGCCTTGTTGGTTATTACTAATTCCAATTAATTCCCCACAATATACCATTGTTTCTTTTCGGTGAGTAACAACAATAAATTGTGATTTATTTGTACTTTGCAAAATTAATTGTGCAAATGCTTGTGCATTCATTGGATCTAATGCAGATTCTGCTTCATCCAAAATAATTAGGGGAAAGTTACTAGTTTGTAAAATTGTTAATAAAATTGCTAAAGAAATAATTGATTTTTCTCCCCCCGATAACGAATTTAATTTAACGTGGTGCTTTTCTGATTGACTAATTACTACTTCAATTCCAGATTGCAATAAATCATTTTGGTCAGTGAATTGCAATTCACATTTGCCTTTTTTGAATAATTGTTCAAAAATTGTTGGTAATTTTTGATTTATTTCGTAAATTTTATTGCGGAATACTTTAACCATTTCTTTATCAATGCTATTAATAGTTGTATTTAAATTTTCTTGTGATTTTTTTACTTCTTCGATATTTTTGGTTAATTCTTCATATCGTTGTTTAACAGTTTTAAGTTCATTAATTGCTTGCAAATTAATTGCTCCAAAACTACTTAATTTAGATCTATAAGCAGTAATTTGACTAATTAATTCTTCTTGCGATAAAGTTAGCTCAATCTTTAAATTAACCAAATTTTCCAATGATAATTGGTAAGCATTAGCTGTAACTTTAATTGATTCAAGTAAATTGTTTATTTTAATAATGTCTTGTTCCCTAGTATTTAATGATTCATTAAATTGAATGGTTAACTGATTAGTTTGTTGCAATTTACTATCTAGTTCATTAAACTTTTTATTAATTTCGTCAAAACTTGCTTGTTGCACTGCAAGTTTAGTGTTTAAATCTTGTTTAGTTGCTTCTAATTCACTTAGTTTGGCCGTAATAGAAGAAGCTTGTTTTTTTAATGTATCAATATTTGTTGCTTGCAATGAATTAAGTTGGTTGACATGAAAATCTTTATTTTGATTTAAAGCATTAAGTTTATCAGTCAACGTATTAACGTTAATTTGACTTGAATTTAATTCATCATATAAACTTTCTTTTTTAACTTCTAGTTCTTTTAGAATTTCTTGTTCGGTTGCAATTTGTTTTGCTAATTTATCAAATTCTTCTTTACTAGTTTTATATTCATCTTCAACAGTTAATCAATTAACCTTATTTTGGTTAATGCTTCCACCAGTAATCATTCCACCTCGAAAAATAGTATCACCATCTAAGGAAATGATTTTGCTACTGTAATTGATTATTTTTGCAATTAAATTGGCTGCTTGTAAATTGTTAACAATGATGATATTGCCAATTAAAGATTGCAATACAATTTCGTATTTTTCATCTACATTGAATAATTTGGGTGCTGGTCCAATATATCCTTGGACTTCCTTAATTGTCATTAAATAATTATTAGGAATTGAAGCGGGTCTAATGGCATCAAGAGGCATAAAAGAAGCTACCCCCGCATTATTTTTACGCAGGAATTCAATTCCTAGCTTAGCATCATTAACGCTTTCAACTACTAACGTAGCGTAATTTTTTCCTAATGCTAATTGTGCAGCAACGCTATATTTTTTATCCTTAATGCGAATTAATTTATTTAATGGATCAATCAAACCAGGAACTACAGCCCGGTTTTGCAAGATGTTTTTTACTCCTTTTTCATGAGCAAATTCATCATCAATATATTGTTTTATTCCCTTAATTTTATAGGCAAGTTCATTGGCACTATTAACCAAAGCATCGTACTTAGTCTTTTGTTTATTTAAAGCAGTTAAATTTGAGGTGTAATTAATTTGCAATTCTTTATAAGTATTTTCAGCCGCTATTTTTTTAGTATTAATTACTTTAATACTTTCTTCATCGTCATTAATTAATTGCAGTAAAGCATTTATTTTAGTTTGCTTATCATTACTAGCTAATTCTTTTTCCAAATTAGCTTGGTAATTAGATGCTTGTCTTTCAAGAATGTTAATTTGTTCTTGAACGTTATAACGATCTTGATTTAATTGTGTTAACAAGGTTTGTTTTTCATCGTGTTGTTTTTTAATCTTGCTAAATTCAATTTTATCAGTCAGATTGGTATTATCAAGTTGTTTTAATTTAAGGGACAAAGCATTTTTTTGGGCAACTAATTCTGCTAGTTTTTTTGTGTAAAACAAATATTGTTGTTTGGCTTGAAATAATTCAAGATCTTTTAATTTATCCTTGCATTCTAAATATTCTTGAGCGTTTTTAGCTTGCTTTTCTAACTTAGCAATATTGTTTTCATATTGTCTACTATCTTTCATTAATTCATCAAGGTTATTGTTAATAATTGCTAATTTATTTAGGTATTCATCCTTGATTTTCATATATTTAGCAATGCCAGATGCTTCCTCAAAAATTTTGCGACGTTCTTCTGGTTTAGCATCAACAAATCATTGAACTTTTCCCTGCGAAATGATTCCTAAAGAATCTTTTGATAATCCAGTGTTTAGAAATAAATCAATAATGTCTTTACGTTTAACTTGTTCCCCATTAATGAAGTACTCACTATTATCGCTATCACGTTTATAATGTCTACGAATAATTACTTCATCATGGTCGATGTTAAGAATTTTACTGCTATTATCAAAAAATAATTTGACATCAACTTCGCTGCTTGGATCAAGAGCAGTTGAACCAGCAAAGATAATATCATTAGTATTTTCTTCCCGTAATTGTTTGCTGCTAATTTCTCCAAGTACTCATCTAATTGCATCGACAATATTTGTTTTTCCTGATCCATTAGGGCCAATAATTCCCACAAAATTATTAGCAAAGGTGATAGTGGTTAATTGGGCATAGGATTTAAAGCCATTTAATTCAATTTTCTTTAAAAATATCATAATCTATTATTCATTCGTACACATTTTTGCTAATGCATCTTTAGCTGCTTCATTTTCAGCTTCATGCTTTTTGTATCCTTCTCCTTCACCATAAACAATACCTTGATATTTCACTTGGGTATGAAATAAATGTTTATTAGAATGTTCAGCATGAATTTCAATAGTAGCGTACTTGATATCAGCTTTTCCATAACGTTGCATTGCTTCTTGAAACTTCGTTTTATAGTCAAAAGAAATATTTAATTTATTATTTTCGTAATAATGAATTAAAGTTTTATTAATAAATTTGGTTAAGGTTTCTTGGCCATAAGTTAAATAGATTGCTGCACAAAATGCTTCAAAAATATCTTCATAATTAGCAGGGCTAATTTCTTCTTCCCCATTGTTTTCATCTCCGTAGCGGTATGATGCACCAACTAAAATAAACTTCTTAAAATTTAAATCTTTGGCTACTTGACATAATGCGTCATGGTCAACCATCTTAATTCGTTCGTTGGTCATGTCTTTTTCGGTTAATTCTGGCTTGTTAAATAAATAAATTGATACTTCTTTTCCAATCAATGAATCACCTAAAAATTCAAGACGTTGATAATTATAGTTAATTTGATTATCATGGGAAAATGTAGGATGAATAAACGCACATTGTAAATAGTTATAATTTACATTTAAATTAAGATCATATTTATTTAAAAAGGTTTGAAAATCTAATAATTGTTTTTTTGATCATCATAAAACATAAGGAGTACTAAAAAAAGGATTTGCTTCTTTTATTGCATTAGTTTGTTGTTCTTGATTGTTCATTATTTATTTTGTCTAATTCTTGCTCCATTATTTTAAATACTTGTTTTTTTAATGCATTATGCATCATCCTAATGCACGTAAACAATTGTTCTTGGTCAGTGCGACTGTGACCCTTAATAATTGGTTTTTTTAATCCTAATAAATACGCTCCAGCTCACGGATTAGCATTAAACCGATCTTTTAGTTTATCCAGAATATGTTTATTTAAAGCATAAGGGAATAAGTTGAACCATTTTTTGTATTCAGTTTTTAGAAAACTACCAATCATTTTCATGGTACCTTCTAAGGTTTTTAAAATGATATTGCCAGTATATCCGTTACAAATATAGATATCAGCATCTTTTCCTGTAAGAATGTTATTTGGCTCAACAAATCCCACATAATTTAAATTATGATTATGCTTTATTAATGCATCAGCTTCTTTATGTTCATCAAGTCCTTTATGTTCTTCTGTTCCAATGTTGATTAATCCGATTCGTGGGTGCATAATATTATGAATTTTGGAAACATAAACATTTATCATAATTGCATATTCATAAAGATTTTTGCCAGTAACTTTAACATTAGCTCCTGTATCAATTAACCACACCAATTTATTATCAATCATGGTTGGCATTGTAATCATTAAGCCAAATTTATTAATATTACTGTAAGTACCAACTTTAACAAATGCCGTAGCAATTGTAATTGCAGTGTTGCCTGAAGTTACTACCCCATCAACTTGATTATTTATTAGCAAATCGCATGCTAATTGGATGCTTAAATCATTGTGAGTACGAATAATGTTAATATTGTCCTCTTGAGTAGCAAAATTATTAGCTAAAATTAGTTTTAGCCGTTCAAGATGTTCTTGATTTGCTATATCAATTACATGTTGATTAGTAACTAAGGTAATTTCTAAATCTGGAAATTCGCTAAGAGCTTTTTTTGTTGCATCGTAAGCAACGATTGGGTCATTTTCAAACCCTAGACCATCAATACCAATCCGAATTAGATTCATTTTAGGCTCCTACATACATTACATATGTATCAGGACCATCATTCATAATTTCTAATTGATAACCTAATTTAGTAACATAATCATTTAACTTACTAATAACATTTTGTGGAATGTCTTTATTTACAATCATGTAAATGCTTTCATTTCATGATTTCTTTTTCTTCTTAACAACTAAGTCAATTGCTTCCATCCCAATTTTTAAGAAATCAGGATTACCATTAATTACCTTCTTATCTTGAACAAGAATGTAATTACCTTTTTTGATTTTGATATTTTTATCTAGAATAATTTCTTTACCCGCTACTGCAACTTTGACACTAGTAATTTTCTTTAAAGTAGCATCCATGCGTTTTACAACAACGTCAAATTCATCTAAAGCATTAAAACTTAAAATTGCAAATAAACTGCACACAATATTTTTTGCATCAATAATTTGAACATCAATTTTATCATTAGCAACATCTTTTTTAGCTTCATTAGCAGCTAAAAAATAGTCACTATTGTCAATTACTACTACTACTTTATTTGAACGAGTTTCGCGAATTAAATCAATAAATTGTCTTACACTTGGAGCTAAACTGTTTTTACGATTCAAAATATATTTAACGTTGAATTCATTCCTAAATAGTTGTTCAATGGCATCATTAGGAACTGTCGTGATTAAACATTGAGTAGTTTTTAGTGCTTCATGTTTTTGATTATTTAATAATTTTTTATTATTGTTGCGATTGCGTTGTAAAGTCATGTTTTCGACTTTAATGCGGTGATATTCTCCGTATTGTTGCCCAATTTTTAAGATTTTATAGGGAAACAAGGAATGAACATGCACCTTGCAAAATACATCATCATAAACAAAAACTAATGAATTACCAACTTCTTTTAATTCTGCTACTACTTTTTGGGGATCAAAAGGTAATTTTTCTTTTTGTTCATCATTTTGCAAGTTTGCACCAATTTCTAATACAAATTCACAGCAATATCCATAGTCATCTTCACTCGAAGTAACGAAATCAGATTCAATGCCAATTTTTTCTTTTTTTACAATTTCAAGTTTATTTTCTGTTTTTTCTTCTTGTTTAATATTAGCAATATCTTTATTTATTAGTGCATCATACATTCCTTTGAAAATAACAACTAGTCCGTAAGCACCTGAATCAACATTCTTTGCTTTCTTTAATTCAGGAAGCATGTTCATTGTTTTTTTAACAGTATCATCTCCAACACTAATTACATCAAGAAAAACTTCTTCAATTGTGTTGTAGTTTTTACTGTTTTTATTGAGGTGTTCTGAGACAACTCTAATCACCGTAAGCATTGTACCTTCTTTAGGATCTGGCACTACTTTATAAGCAATTTTGCATGCAAATGAAAAAGCTTCAATTAATGTATTAACATTGATTTCTTTCATTTCAGGAGTAATTGGTTCAAAAAAACCTTTAAAAATTTGAGACAAAATAGTACCCGAATTACCAATTGTTGCTAAAAGTAATTGTCTACTAAATTGGGTGGTAAATTCGTATAGGGTTCTTCCTTCCATTAATGAAATTTCATCAAGTGCTCCCTTTCAAGTGTTTACCATGTTATCTCCCGTGTCTCCATCCGGAACAGGGAAAACATTTAATTTATTGATATATAGTTGTTCTTGCTTAATAAAAGAATAAGCACTTTGGAACATCTTATACAACATATTTTTATTAATTGAGGTCATAATAATTTACCTTCTTTCACGAAATAAATTGAAAATGTAAAAAAGCAAATAATTTTATATATGTATAATATTATAATTAGTATAATGTATTAAGTACATACGATTATTGCTAAAACTTAGTACGATCGTAATTTATAAAGGATATTTTAAGATGGCAAAACGAGATCAAATTACTGGGAAAAGAGCCATGAGTGGTAATTTGCGTTCCCACGCATTGAACCACAACCGTCGGAAATTTAATTTAAATTTGCAAAAAGCCACAATTATGGAAAACGGTGCACCAAAAACAATTAAAGTTACTGCTCGCACCAAGAAAACCCTACGAAAAAATCACGAATTAATTTAATTAATCTATTTTTCGTTATAAAGAAGCTTCAAATAAGCTTCTTTTTTATTTGCACTATTTATTAGATAACTACCAGAGACAATGTAATTTGAATCTTTATAAATATAGTTTATGGTTTTATCATTTACTCCCCCGTCAAAAATAATTGGGGTTGTTAAATGATTATCATTTAAATAATGCTTAAAAGCATGTAATTTATCAATACCAATTTGGCTAATATGTTGGCCTCCAAACCCTGCGTTTACTCCCATGATTAAATTAATCTTTGTTTTTGGTAAATGCTTTTCATATTTACTAAAATCAACATGTAAGTTAAAAGCAAGTCCGATTTGAATCCCTTCTTTAACACCATTTTCTAATAAATAATTAATTGTTTTTGCATCTAAATAATCGGGGTGAAAAACAATTGCTTGGGGATGAAATGGTTTAAACATTTCGTAATAGTAAGTAACATTTTTAACCATCAAGTGGATTTCAACCTTAAAACCAAATTGATACAAAAATGGAATAAAAGAAGTAACAAAAGAAAAATTAGGAACATAGAACCCATCCATTACGTCGTAATGAATGCGTTCTATTCCTAATTCTTTTAATTCACGTAAAATTCTCAAAAAATTTGTTGAATTATAAAAAGCAAGCAAGGAAGGTTCAACAACCTTAATCTGATTCATTTTCGTTATTATTTATTTTTAACTGTAGATTCGTCGTCTTCAGCAGTTGATGCGTCAACTTCTTCTTCATTTTCTTCGTCATTAACATCAGTGTCAATTTCGCTTGCCCGTTCAGCTTTTCGACGAAGAACATTTTCTTTAAGTTCAGTTAATTTTTCTTTCAAAATTGATTTATAAGCTTCAACTCCAGGTTGGTTAAATGGGTTAACTCCCATTAAATAAGCACTAACAATAACGCTAATGCTTAATCATGCATAGAAGTATCCATAATTGAATGAATCCATCTTATCCATTTCAACTAACAATACTGGAACTTTTGCAATCTTTGCATGTGCTTCTGCAACACTGCGATAGATTAATTTGTTAACTTCACTTAATCATAGTCCTTCTAAGTATGAAAAACTATTATTAGCGTTTAAATCATCAGGAATGCGTGCATTACCATTTGATTTTCTTACCCAAATAGTAGTTTCAAAGAAGGTTTTTGGTCCATCTTGTAGATATTGACCAATCGAGTGTAAATCTCTGGTATAAGTTGCAGGTACTGGAAATAATCCTTTACCGTCCTTAGCTTCAGTTTCTGCATACAATTGCTTGCATTGTTCAAGCAATGCACTTAATTTCTTTTCATATGAGTCAACTACTTCGTTAGTATAACCAGCTTCATAATATGCAACTCTATGTAAAGCAAGATCATAAGCTTCATTAGTATTATAGTCAGGACTGGAGCAATCCTTAATAGCTTGCTTTGCTCCCTCAATTACTTGGTATACATCTACTCCAGCCATAATCATTGGTAATAATCCTGCAGGAGTTAATGCTGAAAATCTTCCCCCAATGTTAGTTGGGATATCAAAAATTGGGTAGTTTTGTTGTTTAGCAATTTTGCGTAATTCGTTATTTTCTACCCCAGTAATAATTGCTAATTTTTCGTTTGGATCTTTATCATATTTGTATTCAATAATGAATTTAATAAAGCGATAACCAATTAATGTTTCTAAAGTGGTACCAGATTTAGAAATAATAATTCCAGCTGGTCGGATGTTAAATTTTCGTAAGTGACGAAGTAATTCCGCATTACTAGATGGAGAAATACTATCAATTCAAATGATTTTAATTCCTCCCCGCATATATTTGTTAACACACATGTGAATTGCAGCACGTGCTCCTAAAGCACTACCACCAATTCCAGCAATAATCAGGGTGTTGACTTTTGCTTCTTGTCATTTTGCAAATAATGCATACATTTTTTGGATAATAAAGTTAGTATCAGGTGAATTGATATAGTCAATTCATTCTAAATGTTCTGCCCCTTCAATTGTGCGGGCTTTCATTTGCTTATGAATTTGGTTTAATTTTTCAATTTTAGCTTCATCATATACTTTGCTTTTTTTGATCTTACCATCATAAGCATATTTTTTGGATAAATGAACCATAATGTTCCTCCAATTAGTTATGTTTAAAAATAACTTAAAATTTATATATACTATTATTTTATCAATATATGTATTTATTTATCCTTAAATATTTTTATAAAAAGCAAACCGTTTTTACTATAAATAACCTTGCTTTTATTGTTATTTAAATTAAAATTAATGGTATGAAAATAACTAAAAAAGCAAAGATTTTCTTAGGAATGTTTAGCACTATTGGATGTGCTAGTTTAATTTGTGCTCCGATAGTTAGTTGTAGTAGTAATCAAACTAAAAAAATAACTTTACAAGATGAATTTGATGAATGGGATACTACTTTTAACAATGCTTTAAAAAATCATTTTGTGCCGATTGTTACTAGTGATCTTAATTATGGAATAAACGTACTAAATAAAAATTGAACTAAATTTCAAGACTTGTATAATCATTTTTTTAATGACATGGTAGTGGATGTTCCATTACAAGGAAATGATTCATTATTGCTTAAAACGGTTATTTTATCATTAAAAAATCTTACTTTTAATCAAAATAATACTCATTCTTTTAACGTTACTTTTTGCTGAAATCTTGCTTTCGGATTAAAAATTCAAAGTCAAGATAAAACTAACAAATTTATTACTTATTGAATTAATTTGACCATTGATGATGCCATTAAAGGTGCTACGATTGCTCCAACGTTACTTCTTCCATATACAAGTATTCCGTATCCTACGATTCAATGTGCGGGTGGATTTTATGTAAATTACGTAAAATCATCAATTTTAACTGGTACGATTAAAGTTGATTCCCCTAATAAACAAATTAACCAAGAAATTACTAATTATTTCAACGACATTATTAATGATTCAAATCTAATTGATCAAACTAATGGAATTAGTTTAAAAAATCCAAGTGATTTAACTTGGATTACTCCTTGCATTTATTTTCCCATTACTAATGTTTCAGTAATTAAGGAAGTAATTAAAGAATATACAACTCCAGTTTTAAATCAAATTGACCAAACAAAATGATTAAAAGTCTTTAATTTAATAAATATTGGTTTTTGTGGTTATGATAATTTTTTAAATAGTAATTTAACTTATTTTCCCACTGTTAAAAACCCTGATTTTAAAAAAATCGAAAGTCTTGGTATTTTACCTAGTTATTTAACCCAAAAATAATGGGATAATTTTTAATTTTTGCGATTATGATTATTGAAATAAATCAAAATTATGACAAAGCAAAAAAACGAAACTGTAATAAAAGATGAATTTAATGATGTAATTAACCAATTAGATCATAAATTTGGTGAAGGAACATTGCAGTTTTTAAATAATGAAACTTTTGTATTAAAACCTGACCAATTAATTAAATCTGGTAGTTATTATTTGGATAAAGCGTTGGGAGTAGGAGGATTTCCAAAAGGTCGAATTATTGAAATTTTTGGGGCTGAATCAAGTGGTAAAACAACCATTGCTTTAAAAGCAGTGGCAGAATGTCAAAAAAAAGGCGAAAAAGCAGTTTATATTGATGCTGAACACGCACTAAATTTTACGTATGCTACCCAGTTGGGGGTCGATTTAAACAAAATGGTATTGTGTCAACCTAATTCTGAAGAACAAACTTTTAGCATCATTGAAGCATTAATAAAAACTAATTTAGTCAATTTAATTGTTGTTGATTCAGTGGCTGCTTTAACCCCCCAACAAGAGTTAGATGGTGAATTTGGTGATCAGACTATTGGTTTGCAAGCACGGATTATGTCAAAAGGTTTAAGAATTATTCAAAATTTATTAAGTAACAATGTGAGCATCATCTTTATTAACCAAATTCGGGACAAAATCGGAATTGGATATATGCCTGGGAATGCTACCACTACTTCGGGGGGAAGAGCTTTGAAATTCTTTTCTTCCTTACGATTAGAAACAAAAAAAACAGAATTAATTAAAAATGCGGATGAGCCAATTGGAATTCGCATTAAGGTTAATGTTGTTAAAAATAAATTAGCTCGGCCATTAACTACCGCCTTAATTGATCTTTATTTTGGGCTAGGATTTGATTATAATAACGAAATAATTGACGTTGCGTTTGAAAATGGGATCATTGCTAAAAGTGGAACCTGATATAGTTATAAAACTAAAAATATTGCCCAAGGTAAACAAGCAACCAGGTTGGTAATTTTAAAAGATGCGAAATTATTTGATTCTATCAAAAAGGAAGTAATGGACCAAAAATTATTTGATTTACCCACGCAAAATAATTAATAAGTAAGATTTAAAAAAAGATATTGCCTTTTTGTTTGGTAATATCTTTTTTTCTTCTTTATTTTTGTTAATTAACGTAAGCCGATTAATTTATACAATGCCATCACTTTTTTATTAGCAATTTCTTCGCAAATTTGGTTATTTCGATCTACTTTTGCTAATAATTCTTGTTCATTAACGCTGTTAATTTTATCTTGTAAATTCTTAATGAAGGTGCACACAACATCAGCAATATATTGTTTAAATTCCTTATAGTTTTTACCTTGTTGACTAGTTACAATTTGCATTGGATCACAATCAAGAATGCTAGCAGCAATGTTAATTAAGTTTGTTACTCCTGGTTGTTTTTCATAGTCATAATTTACTTGATTATAATTATCAGTTACAGCACTTTTAATTTTGCGTTCAATATCAGTTAAAGTATCAGTAATAAAAATGGTTCCATTGGTGTTTGCATTTGATTTAGACATTTTGATTTTTGGATTTAATAAATCATAAATCTTGGTTGCAGTTTTGCTAAAGTATGGTTCAGGAATAGTAAATAAAGGGGTATTAAACTTATTATTAATCCTAATCGCAATGTCTCTAGTTAATTCAACGTGTTGCTTTTGATCAATACCAACTGGAACAATGTTTGCATCATAAAGCAAAATATCTCCTGCCATCAAGACTGGATAGGTAAGCAAACCAGTTGGAATGGTTTCAGTGCCATTTTTCATTTTAAATTTGCTACTTTTATCTTTAAATTGGGTCATTCTACTTAATTCTCCAATTGTGGTAAAGTTAATTAAAGCACTGAACATTTGGGAATGTGCAACTACTTTTGATTGGACAAAAATTTTTGTTTTGTCAAAATCAAGACCTGCTGCATAATATGCTTTTAAAACATTAAGAATGTTTGCTTGCATTTTTTCTGGATCATAGTTAGATGAACAAAGTGCATGTAGATCAGCAACAAAAATGTATAAATCATCATTATCTTGAAATGATTTAAATAATTTGATTGCTCCTAGGAAATTACCTATGGTAATTTGACTAGTAGGTTGAATGCCTGATAAAACTCTTCTTTTCATAATTTCACTCGGTAAAAATTTTATATTACATAACACGTTTTGTAAAAATTACTAAAATTTTTTTCTATTTTTTCATACGACTTAAAACAAAGTGGAGTTTTTACCTAAAAGTTCAAATTTCTTTATTTTAAAAATTCAAAGAAACAAAAAGTTTGAAAAAATTTCTGATTTTTTTACTTTATCTCCTAAAATTATTTCCACACAAATTTAAGGAGATCAAATTACATGGCTGAAACTAGCGAAAAGCAATTAAAAGAAGAAATCAACGAACAAGACATTTTCCATCCTGAATCAATGCTTGTTGATTTAACTTATAACGTTCCAATTAAGGATCAAAAAATGCTATTGGGCAAATACAATGGTTTCCAACGTTATGATAACTATAAATACCCATTTGCAAAGCAAATTGAACGGGCAATGCGACAAGCATTCTGAACTCCCGAAGAAATTTCATTAATTAGTGACCGGGAAAAGTTTAAATCTCTTGACAAAGGAATTCAAGAAGTTGTTATCAACAACTTATTATTCCAAACATTAATGGATTCTGCCCAAAACCGTGGTCTAGATTCCGTAATGGCACAATTAGTTACTTCCTCTGAATGAGAAGCCGCATTTAAAACACAAGCTTTCTTTGAATTAATTCATTCCCTATCATATTCTCACATCATTCGGGAAATGTTCTCGGCTGATGCAACTAACGTCTTTAACCGCATTTATCAAATTCCGCAAATTAAGAAGCGGACTGATAAGGAAATTGCAGCTTATGACTTCGTTAAAGGTTGACTAGACGGAAGATTAGTATTACCACTAGAAGAACTAAAGAAGCACATTGTAATCTTGTTAGTACACATTTTCTTCTTGGAAGGATTAAAGTTCTACGTGTCATTCCTAGTTACTTATATTGTTAATGAAAGTACCAATGATAGCATTCCAGGGGTTGCAAAGATTATTAAGTTAATTAACTTCGATGAAGACATGCACGTTTCCCTAGTTGGAGGTGTCATTAATATTCTTCAAAGAATGCCTGGGGAAGGTTTTTCTCACTTATTTAATTCTCCTTGATATCATGAACACGTTACTGATATTGTGAAAGGTATTGTTGAAGATGAAGTTGAATGAGGTAAATACCTATTAAAGTTAGGTAAAGTTCCTGGTTTAACTGAAAAAACTTTAAATAGTTTCATGAAATATTATGCTAATAACCGCTTACAAAAGATTGGTTTACCCCCTTTATACAAGGACGAAATAAACAAACCAGATCTTGTTGTTTGATTTGAAAACTACAAGGATATTAACAAAGATAATACCGCTCAACAAGAAGCTACTGCAATTAACTACAACATTGGAACCATGGAATTAGACTATGGAGACAAGGACTTAAAGGCAATCTTACAAGATTTACTTGATGATAGTCCAATGGGACGTCAATTAAAGAAAGCAAAAGCAGCAGCAGCTGATAAAAACAATAAAAAAGATAAAAATTAATTAATATGGCAGTTAGTTTAGAACAAGCTTTAAATCCTACTGAAACTGAAACTAATGCACCATTACCCGTAGTTGATTCTGAATCAATTAACTCTTTTTTTGTTATTAAGCGTGATAATAGTAAAGAACGCTTTTCAATTGACAAAATTAAGAATATTTGTAATTGAGCTACTAACGGTGATGAAAATTTTACCCACAAAATTTTGTCTAGTTTTACTCCAAAACTATATAACAGCATTAAAACTAAAGATGTTTTTGATTTATTAATCCGCACTAGTGCAAATCAAATTAATCCAATGTATAGTGAATTTGAATACATTGCTGCTAGATTTCTTCTCCTAAAAATGTATAAGGAAACATGAATCAAGAAAATTCATGATGGAAAATTAAATTATCCTGAATTATCTAGTGTGATTAAAAAAGGGATTAATTGTGGTCGATATGATCCTAAATTGTTTAATCAATATAGTGCTCAAGAAATTGAAGAATTAGGTAATTATATCAAGCAGGAACGCGATTATTTATTTACTTATAAAGCACTTTATTTCTTTTATTCAAAGTATTGTTTTCGTGATAATAAAAACAAAAAATTTGAATTACCACAAAATGCATATATGCGCGTTGCAATGATGCTTTTTGTTAATGAAAATAAAACTGAACGGTTGCAATTAGTTAAACGGATGTATGATGCACTATCATTACACCAAGCCACAGTTGCTACTCCGATTATGCTTAATACTGGTACTATTAGTCAACAATTGTCTTCTTGCGTATTATCGGTAATGAACGATGATACTGCCAGCATTATGGATACTTGTAAGAACCTAGCTATTTATTCAAAATTTAAGGGTGGTACTGCCTTAGATGTTTCATATTTAAGAGCTAGTGGTTCTTACATTAATGGTAATAATGGTTTTTCAAGTGGGCCTGTTCCTTTTATTAAGATTGTTGAATCAATCATGAAAGGTTTTAATCAAGGATCAGAACGTCCCGGTGCATGTTGCGTTTACTTTAACTGGTGACACTGAAATGTGCGTGAAATGGTGGTGTTAAAGAATAATAACGGTACGGAAGAAAACCGGGCTCGATTTTTAAAATACGCAGTTAAAATTAATGACTTATTTATTGATCGGGTATTAAAAGATGAATCGATTTCATTATTTAATCCAAGGGATGTACAACCACTTTTAACATGTTTTGGTGAAGAATTTAACCGTAAATACAAAGAATACGAAGATAACCCAGAAATCCCTAAAACTATTATCAAAGCACGTGATTTAATGGCTTTGATTTTAAAGGAACGTGCAGAAACTGGTAATATCTACTTATTCCATATCGAAAACGTTAACAACACAAGTTTATTAAATCGTTACATTAATTCTTCTAACTTATGTACCGAAATCACCTTGCCATCTAGTTTCAGCACTGGTATTAGTGAAGAATTAGATCCTGTTGGACATGCAATTATTAAAAAAACTAATTCAGGTGAAATTGCATTATGTAACCTTGCATCCATTAATTTAGTAGAATGAGCAAAATTAAAACCCCAAGAAAAACAAGATTTAGCTTACATTGTAGTACGGGGAATGGATAATACGGTTGACCTTGCTCACTATCCAGTTCTAGAAGCTAAAAATTCTAATAAACAATATCGTTTCTTAGGAATTGGTGCATCTAATTACGCTAATTATTTAGCCCAACGCAAGATCATAATTGATGAACCTGCAGCATTAGATGCTACGCAGGAAGTATTTGAAGATTTAAGTTATAACTTAATTAAATCTTCAATTGAATTAGCAAAAATTCGGGGTAAATTTGCCCGCTTTAGTGAAACTAAATGAGCACAAGGAATTTTACCAATTGATATGGCAAATAAATTGGCTTTGCAATTACCAAAGCATGCACCTAACATGAAATTGTGGGATGGCTTGCGGGAAGACCTTCGTCGGTATGGCATTAGAAACGCAACATTAATGGCTGTAGCACCAACTGCTACCACTGGAAAGTCAATTAATGCAACTGAAAGCACCGAACCAATTCAACAAACTTTTTATAAAGAAGACGGAATCATTAATATTCCAACCTTGGTTCCTGATTTAAGGACAAACCGTAAATACTATAAAAGAGCAATTGATTGTGACCAATTTGCTTTATTAAGATTAGCAGCAGTTCGTCAATGTTATATTGACCAAAGTCAGTCAGTTAACATTTATTTTTCAAAAATTGTTAGTGCTACTGACTTTATGATGTTGCATTTCTATGGTTTTGCTTTAGGATTAAAAACATTCTATTATTGCAAGACAGAAAAACAAGTTAGTGAAGTATGTGAAAGTTGTACTTAATTATTTTATAATTCTAAGTATGAACTCCGATTCAAATATATTGCAAAATATCTTTGGAATGAGCTCAGAAAATGTCTACATTTTTGTAGGCATTTTCCTGAGTTTTGTTTTTATCTTAATTATTTTGCAAATAGTTTTTAAAAAAATAAGAAAACACTGAATTACTTATTTGCCTTTCATTGCAATTTTTTTTAGCATCATCATTGTTTTACCATTCGAAGCAAAAGTAAATTATTTGCCTTGAGGATGAAGCAGTAGCAGGATTGTCAATACATGTCAAGGTGGAATGTTATGATATGCACAGATCATGCAATTTGCCATTGTAATTGGAAATTTTTACATGATTTTTTTAGTCATTTTCTTACTGATTGCAATGTTCTTTAATTTAATTAAAAACGTTTTTTTAATTTTTTATTTGCATGATTACTATAAATTATTGCGGTATTTTTTAATTTTTGTCGGGATTAGTATAGGGGTTTTATTACTTATTAATTTATATCGTGTATTTCCTATTTATAAATATGATATGAATAATAATCCTGCTATTTCCTTTGTGGGATGTGGTAGTCCAGTTGGAATTAAAGGATTTAATGGTCAAGGATACTGGCTGTTCTTTATTTCAAATTTCTTAATTGGATATTTCTTTACAGGTAATTTTGACGTAACAGCTAATACTAATGTTGCATATAGTGCTAACATTTTTATGCAAAATAATGCTTTGCCAATCCAAGTACCAATCATTTTAGGATTATTTAGTTTAGCAATTATTATTGGATTTATTTGCAGTAAAGTAGTAACTAATCATCAGCATTTTTTAAAGATTACGAAGAAAATTCAAAATGTTAATAATAGCATGCTAAATAAAGTTTACGCTTGTTTAACTGTTGCAAGTTTCTCCTTCTTTAGTGAATCAATGCTACAATCACAAATTGGCACATGATTACATTTAAGTTTTGTTTTCTTATTGATGTTAATTTGCTGATTAATCTTTTATATTTTTTCCTATTGTTTTAGCGTTAGTTTTTATCATTTATCACCAAAACAATATCTTAAGATTTTAATCGCTTATTTGCACGGAGCCTTTAGACGCAGTGACTATAATAAAGAAATTAAATTTACACGTGATTTCTTGTTGACTCATTGCTATAAAGAACAACAAACAAATAACATCATTCGCAAAGAATATGCCCAATTAACTTATATTGCTGAAACTGTAATTTTTCCTTTAATACTGATTGGATATTTATCATTCATGCCAACTAATGGTTATTCTGTTACTAGTGCAGTTAATAGTGCTGGATATTGAATAGCGATGTTTTATGGTAGTTTTTGTTGTTTTGCTGGTAGTTTTGGCATTAGCAATATCTCAACAGTGGCCCAAAATATTCAAGCATCATGTGCATTCAATGTCATGTGTGGAACTAACACTGGTATTTTTGGACCCTTTGGTTTTATAATGAATAAATTCCGTGTACAAATTAATTTAAACTTTTTATTAATGTTAGTAGCTTTTGAACATCATAAAAAAATTAATAAAAAACAAAAATTAATAATAAAAAAGTAAGGATTTTGTTTCCTTACTTTTTGTTTATCTTCATTGTTAAATTATTTTTCTTTAGGATCAAAATTTTCAATATAACCTTTTAATCTTACTGTAGTAAGAATTGAATGATAAATTCCTTGCACGTTGTATCCTGAATCCTTTACTCCTAGAAAAGGAAAAATGTCTGGTCCCCTTGAACTAGAACGATTTCAGTTTACACTTCCTGAGTCAATTTGTTTACTTATGTATTTTCATTCATCTTCATTATTAGTAAATATTGAAGCTTGTAAACCATAAGTTGTATCATTAGCGATTTTAATCATTTCGTCTATATTATTTGCATAAATAATTGGAACAATTGGACCAAATGCTTCTGTATGATAAATGTCCATTTGATTAGTAACTTTATCTAAAATAATTGGATGAACTAAGTTGCCTTCATTTGCAAATGGTAATAAAGCAACTGCCCCCTTATTCATTGCATCATCATACAGCATTTTTACTTTATTAACTGCATTGCTACTAATCAAACAAGTCAAATCAGGATTATTCATTGCTTTGCCTACAGTTAGTTTTTTTGCTAACTTAACTAATTCATCAATAAATGCTTGGTTAAAAATTTCATTTGCTTTGAGCAAAATAATGCGTTTAATAGCAGTACAACGTTGGCCATTATAACTAAAACTGCCCTTTATGATTTCTTTAGCAATTTTTAGTGGGTCATTATTATAAGAAGTAATTAACGCAGGGTCTAATCCTCCTAATTCAAAAACTTTATAAATTCCAAATGGTAATTTATTAGCAATTTCTTTGCCATTTTTAGTGCCCCCTGTAAAATTCACTAATTTTATATATTTATTATTGAACACACTATTATCAAGATCTTCATTATTAGCAATTAAAAAGTTTATTGTTCCGCTTGGGAATTTGGCTTGATCAAATAAAGTCGCTAATAAATAACCAATTTGAATAGTTTGGTGAGCAGATTTATAAAAAACAGTATTCCCAGTTAATAAAGCTGGAATTACTTTGGATAATAATAAATTAACTGGATAGTTAAATGGGCCAATTGCCATAATAATTCCTAATGGTTCATAGGTTCAAATGCCTTCTTTAATTATTTCATTTGCTTGATTGGTGACTTTAATTGTATTAGGTTGGTTAAACTTAGTTTCATATTGCTTAATCAATTCGTTAATCATTTCCACTGTTCGCTTAACTTCAATTTTACTGTCTTTAAATGTTTTAGCAATGCAATTTGTCATATTAGTTGCAATTAAATCTTGGTTAGCATCCAGTAATTTATTAAATTCTTTAACATAATTAATACGATCAGTTGGACTTAATTGTTTTCAATTTAATTGAGCAAGATGAGAGTTTTCAATAGCATCCGTAATTGTTTTATCTTTCACTTCATAGTAATTGCAAATTAAAGAATTATCTTCAGGAGAATAATTCATTTTTTTATTTCCATTAGCAGGAACAAATTTGCCATTCAAGTAACTTGTAGCATTAATTAATTTGTTTTCCATGTTCATAAATCTTGATGATTCTTCCTTTTTGATTAATGATTAAAAAGCTAGCATTAGTATGTGCTTTTAATGTATACCCTTTAATTTTAAAATATTTAACTTGATTAATGCTAGATAGATATACTAACGATTTTAAATTATTCGTTAAATTAAAATACTTGCTAACTAAATTGCTATACAAATTGCAACTACCAGCTAGTGTATTAGTACTAGCAACATAACAAATTTCTCCTTTTTTAGTAATTGGAATTGATCCTAGCATGTAATTAGCATCTTCTAATCCTTTGGCTGGTAAACTATCAGATACAATTCCTAAGTATTTGTAATTAATATTGTGATTAATAATTTGTAATGTTAATTCATTAACGTGAATATAATCGCAAATTACTTCACAATATAGATTATGGATAAGAACATAATTAAGAATTTGTGCTTGTTCAAATTTATGATTAAATTCATTCATACCATTACACAAATGGGTGATGCGATTAAATCCTAATTGGTGGAGTTTTGCTAAATTAGTTGCATTAATGCAAGTATGACCAATAGATCAATAAAAATCATTCTGATACTTGCAAGCAATTGTGAGATTATTACCAATTTCCGGGGCAAAAGTAAACATTATTTTACAGGTGATATTTTCCTTTAATCAATCTAAAAATTCTTCATTCAAAGGAATAATTAATTTTTGATTGTGTGCACCGCATTTGTCTTTGTTAATAAAAGGTCCTTCCAAATGTCACCCAGCAAAAAAATCATATTTTTTGCACAACTTATCAATTATTAAACCTATTTTTTTTAAATGTCCTATTGAATCGGTAACAGTAGTAATAAAGATGTTTTGTAAGCCTTCTTGTTTTTCCTTTTTGATAAATTGTTTTATTTGTTCATCAGAATACTGATCAATTAAATTAAAGTCAATGCCATATCCTCCATGTGTATGCGGATCAAAATAACGAGGAATTAGATAATTATAACGTTGATTTTCTTTTCCAATGATAGTCAAATTATCAATTTGTTCACTAAATTCCAAATTACATAAATAGAATTTATTTTTAATAAAAACATTAATTTTAATTAATTGCATAAGTTAGTAATAACCCTCTTATTATTTTAAATTTGGAGAGTATAAATAAAAAAACATCTAGTTTCCTAGATGTTCCTAAAGTGAAAGAAATTTCATTCAACATTTCTTCAATGAAGAAAATTTATCAATCAGTGAAATTGCAAAAGAATAAATTGCAGTAAATCAACAATTTTGCGGGAATTAAAAAGAAATACTTTTGATCATTTTTATGATGCAGAAATCACTAGTAAGAAAATGCTTTGTCGTTATTGCAATAAATACTTTTTTCACAACTTAAAATACGAAGATTTCAAAATTATTTTTTTATGATATTATGACAAACGATATTATGGTGTAAATGCCACGTATCATAAGATCCAAGTTGAACATCCAAATGTTACGATGCCTTCTCTTCGTCAAGTGTTCAATTTAACCAACAACTGAAAATGAGTTATTAAACCTTGTGATCGATTAAGACACTTTAAGAAAAATGGCCCAAAGCGAACAGTTGGCATTTTTTCTAAATTCAAGGATAAATTAGTTCTTCCAATCGAACTCGTCCTAAATCCGCGGATTTAAGGCAAGAATATGGGGATTATGAGGCTGATTTAACCATTAGCCATCAAGCAACAGGGTATGATAAATAGCTAACGTTTAAAAAACGAAAAAGTAGAAAGCTATTTATTAATCGAGTGAGAAGCAAGAATCAAATGAAAATCAATTCAATCATTAAGAGCATAATTGATGAAAATCATCTTCATGTAAACAGTATTACTGTTGACAATGGAATTTAATTTCAAAAAAAACTGAACTGCTAGCTTATTGAGTTAAATGCAAAGTGTATTTTTGTGAACCATATGCATCATATCAAACAGGCTCAAATGAAAACCTAAATGGATTAGTCAGAAGGATGTACAAAAAGAAAACAAATTTCAATGAAATTACTGATGAAGATATTTACACCTTACAAGAAAAAATTAACAACATGCCACGTCAAATGTTTAATTGAAAATCAAGCAATCTAAT
>JAFPYV010000039.1 GCA_017394375.1 bacterium | reverse complement strand
AATAATCCTAATCATAAACTTAAATAAATTACTGGAGCAATTCAACTATTACATTCATGATAGTATTTTTCTTTTGAACAAACTAAAATTGGTTCGTACTTTCAATGTCCAATATATCTACCAACATAATATATTGGACATCTTTTTCGTTTTTCAGGATGAGCATCTAAATAAAGCAACCTAATTCGTTGATAAAGAAGATAAGAAGCACATCCAAGAAAAACGCAAGACATACAAAAAACTAATGTCTCAACACAAATTTTACTAATCATGCAAAAAATTAATTATTTATTTGATTGAGAAATTTCTTGTTGAATTTGACTAATTGTTGGTGGTAAAAATTGACTAAGTGATCCTACAATCATACTTACAGCATCAATGGCGATTGATGCTACTCCAATTGCAACATCATATCATGCTGCAACTTCAGGTTCAGCAGTAGAACCAGCATCATTTGTTGCTTCGTCAGTAGCAGTCATAGCATCCATTGATTCCACAGTAGCAGGCAATTTATTAATTGCATGTACGGTATTTCTTAAATCCACAGCAATGCAAGCTGCTGTAAGTGAATCAAATCCTGTTCCAGCGTTGAATAGCATTTGTGCAACATTGGAGCTTGCATTTTTAAAAATGTAATAGGTACTTCAAGCTAAAGCATCAGCTCCCGTGTCAATGACTGTATCAGCAATTGCAAATGCTTCTTCAAACCAACCAAAAAACGGAATCGCTCAAATAGCTATTGCAATCGCACCTGAAGCAATTGCTGCTGTTGTGGAAACACAAGCAAATGTTAGCATTCCATTGCTACCATCATTTAATTCATTTTTCAATGATTCTAATTTTTGGTAAGTATTGTCTAATGTATTTTGGGCGGTAATATTGTAATAAAAAAGATTAGTTGATTGTAGTTGGTGCATTTCTAATTCTTGATATTTTAATTTTTGAATCGCATCAACTTGCTTCTTTTTATCATTAATTAATTGATTTAAATAATCTAATTGCTTTTTACTACTTTCATTATTTAATTTATCTTTAAGTTGATCTATTTTCTTTTGTAAATTTATTTTCCCAGCATAAATTTCTTTTACATTTTTGATTGCATCTTGTTGGACAATTTTTTCTTCTTTTAATTCCTTTATACTTTGATGATTTAAGGCAATTAATGAACTTGCATTGTTTTCATTAAAATCATCTTCTAGTTTTGCTAGCACTGTACTTTCAGGTGTTTTCTTTACTGCTTCATCAAGATTAAAGTTACTTGTTTTGGTTGTACCAACTGCACTAGTTTGTTCAGTTTGGGTAGATTCTTTGGTACATTCAATTGGAGCGGTTATTGCACAGCACGTCAAAATTAAAACAAAAAAGGCAATAATTAATTTAAAAAAACGTTTTATTTTAAATTTTACTTTTTGCATAAATTCTTCTTTTTATTTAGTATGTTTATATATTAACATAATTTAAATTTAATGATTTAATTTACATCCTATATAAATCATTAATTTCGGTATCAATTAAATATTTAATTAGATTGTAAGGTGACAAAAAAGTAAGGAAATATAAACTTCCTT
>JAFPYV010000008.1 GCA_017394375.1 bacterium | reverse complement strand
ATTTCGCTTCATGCAGATCATTTTGTCTGCATAAATTAAAAAGCAAAATATCATTATCTTAATTACGAAATTTCAATCTTACATAATTTTCTCCTTTTAGTTTAATTATAAAAAAATGACAACACATTTAGTTGTCATTCCCTATCTTTAAAAGAGTACTTTTCCAAAAAACCTACAATTATGTGAGTCTTCCAATTTATTTCAGTTAATAATGACTTCTTTATTCATCAAAATGAAGTTATTATTCAAAATTATTGTTAATAAAATCAATTACTAATTTTAATGAAATTTATTTATTATAGAAATAAATTTGGTGGTCATTATTAATGCTTTAAAAATTTTTATTGACCGCTTATAAAATTAACTATTTTTATTGATAATTTAAATTTGGATAAGCTTGTTAATAATTAAAATTAAAGTGATTAAATCATTTTTCTTTGTAAAATAAATTTAATAACATGATAGGAAGAAATATCAACCATGACTAATTCACAAAAAGATTCTTATAAGAGAACTATAAATGAATTAAAGCAACTACTTAATAAACTTGAAGGAAAGATTGATAACGATAAAGCTTACGCTTATTTGTGTGCTAAGTTAGCTCAAATTCACCATCGGTTTCACCAAAATAATCCAAATGGTGAAAACGAACTGAGTTTGTTAGATGTTCCAGATTCGCAATTAGATGATTATTTTGAAACCATGTATCCTGATAAATAGATTTAAAGGTTGAGAAAACAAAAAGGTGCTTTTTTTATAAGCACTTTTTCTTATTCATTATTAGTTATTAATTATCAAAGCAAGAAACCATTACCGCATTCAATGGTAATATTAGTGTCATATCAAGTATTATTAAATTTAACTTCGTTAATGACAACTGATCCATTTTGTTTTGCTTGGGGAATGTAAAGTTTATACGCAGTAAGTACATTTTGGTTGCTTTCATTTCAACCAAGAATTTGTGCAACTCAACTCATTAAAATATAACCATCTGGTAATCCTCATTGGTAAGTGTACCATTTGCTACTATCCATGGTGTAAACATTTTTTTCACCATATTTAAATCCATAATGATAGTTTTGATAATTATCAATGCCAAAGAAAGAGAATAAGTAACCATATCCTCCATACCGTGATTGACTTCAAAATGCCCGGGCTGGTCCATAAGCAATGGTATTTGCTTTGTCGTTAATTAAGTTGCCCATTACTCATGTAACACTACTGTTAGCAAAAGCATTTGTTGGCAAACTCATGCTAATAAGCATGTTGCTTGATAAATTAACATTTGTACTATTACCAGGTGCCAGCGTGGTAATAAACATATTATTAGCAGTTTCTAGATTAATAATATCATTTGAGTTATTACTAATCGTAAAACCAGTAATATCTCCTCAAGCATCTTTTGCTTTGCTTGTGCTTATATTAGTGATTAAATTGCTAATTGTAATGTTAGGGTTATTATTAGTTAAATAAGGAATTAAATCAGTAACATATTGCCCCTCATATCAGTTGTTATAAAAAGTAGCAATGTTGTTGATTTTTAATTGTAAAACAAGGTTTTGCAAATTCAAGGAATCAGTACCTAAATTTACAATCATAGTTGGAGTAACTGGAGTTGGTGTTGGATTTACATGGTTAGTTTTCGATGAGGAAGAAGAACTACTACTTGAATTGGAGGAAGAAGTAGAAGTTGGTTTTGAGTTATTTGTTGAAGCAGGATTTGATTGACTATTTTTGGAAGAATTTCCTTGATTAGCATTTTTTGAATTAATTGAATCTTTATTTGGAGTTGAAGTAGTACTTTTGGATGAAATTGGTTCTTGATTATTAGTTTGTTTTGATGAAGAGCTATTATTTACATTCGGATTTTGATCATTATTATTTGTTGAGGAAACTGGTGAAGAAGAATTAGTTGAACTAGTTGAAGAACTTGATTGCGAGTTTGGATTTATAGTTTTACTACTAGATGTTTTACCTGAATTATCAGAAGTTATTGAAGAAGAACTAGTAGTTGTTTGATTTTTAATGGAAGTACTATTGCTTGGTGAAGTTGATTGTGGTGAATTAGAAGTTTGTGAAGAATTAACTGGAGTAGACGTAACCTTAGTTTGTTTAGGAGAAGGTTGAGTAGAAGTTGGTGTATTCGCATTACTTACTTTATTAGCACTAGATACAACGGTTGAATTACTAGAATTTTGGGTTGATGCTTTTGTTGTTGTACCATCAGTTTTTGTGGAACTTGTAGTTGTTCTATTACTAGAAGTAGATTTTGTATTTACATCATTGGAAGAAGTAGTAGTAGTTTGACTTGCTGGTTGGCTAACAGTTGATCCAGATGATCCACAAGAAACTACACACGCAGGAATTACACAAGCAACTGCAGCAATTCCTACAATTCCACCTAGAATTTTTCAGATTTTCTTTTTCATACAATGAAACTCCTTTGTTGAATAATTAATTTATTATGTATTTTCAAGAACATAAAAAAATAAAAAAGGTAAAATCTAATAATCAGAATTTGCTAATTTATAAGTTTTTAAATTCAGTAAAGTTAATAGTTATTTTTTATCTTTTTTAAATTTTTGTCTTAATTATGATATAATGCAAATATTTTTCTTAAAATATGGTAAAAAGAGACTTTTTCCTCATTTATTAGAAAAAAATTCTAATTTTCTTACTTTTTATTTCTAAGTAAATAAATAATTATTAATCTAAATTTTTTCTAAATCCCTCAATAATTAAAAATCATCTTATATTATTTATATATAACTATTAACAACTAGTTATGACAAAAAAACCAGTTAAAAAAAAGAATATAAAACAATTAAATCAACAAACCAAAAAAGTAGTTAATGCAATTGATAATAGTGCAAAAATTATTGTAAAAAAAACTTACAATGAAATAAACAATGATTTTAATTTTACTTACGATTTAGTCAAAGGAATTAATAAGCAAATTAACCAAACTGTTTTAGTATCTAAAATCAATTGATGAAAAAGATTGTTCTTAAAAATTTTAGCTGCTAATCCAATTTTACAAGCCATGGCAATTTACTTATTTGTCGTAATGGTATTTGCTGGTTTTTTAATGATTCCAGGAGCTCAAACTGTTTCTTTTCATAATAGTACTCAAAATAACTATTTCTTCTCTTTATTCACCTCTTTATCAACTATCACCGTGATTGGTTTAATGTTACACCCCATTCCCGAAACGTACAGCATTGGAGGGCAAGTTATTATCTTCATTCTCATGGAGTTTGGAGGAATAATTTTTACTTATATTGTTTCAAACGTTTATATTTCTTTTCGTAGTAATTCTTCTAATCGAACCTTAAATAGTAAGTTATTAGTTGAGTTGGAAAAAGGAGAAGACCGGATTAATACTAATTTAGCAATGTTGAAATGAAACATTGTGACAATTGGGGGATTGCAAACTATCTTTGCAATTGTTTTGTGAGTTTGCATTTTTTACATTCCTGGATATTATCCGCAAAACGCCGTTGTGTTTGGTCAATATTACGTGGGGTTTACCCATATAATTACCCCCCAATATCACAATGTGGTAAGTTCATTATGAAGTGCAGTATTTGATTCGGCTAGTGGGCTTTCTAATGCGGGAATGACTTTATTTGGATTTGCAAACTTAACTGTGTACCGCAATGGGCTAGGAGTAGTTATTCAATTTATTTTAGCCCTTGAATTTTTTATTGGGGGGTTTGGTTTTCCTCTTTTCTATGACGTGATTTTAAAAATAAGAATGCGTATTAGACATGAAAAATACAAATTATCTATGTATTCCAAGTTAAGTTTAAATATTGTCATCATTCTTACAATTATTACTAGCGTATTAACCTTTATTTTTGCTTACATTGATCAAGTTCCATCTAGCATTATTATTGCTACTAATTATGATAATAATCACGTTTTGAATAGCATTTATTCCCCATGGGGGCAAAACCCAGTACCTAATAAGAATTGAGCCATCTTCTTTTCTATGCTCAATACTCACTCTGCAGCTTTTATTACGTTTAATGTAGCAAACTTAAATGATTATAATAAATGGCTTTACATTGTAAACATGTTTATTGGTTGTACTCCTTCTAGTAGTACAGGACAAATTAAGTTAGTAATGTTTATTAGTGCCATTTATTACTTAATTAGAAAACTACCATTTTTTAAAAAGTTAAAGAATTTACAACGCCGGTTCTCTAATGCAATGATTACTAATAGTTTAGTGTTAACCATCTTTGGAGTATGTGTGTGCGTACTAGGAACTTTAGCGTTTTATTTTTACTATGCTGGAATTACTTACCATAATTCGCATTATGTTGATAAAAAATTATTAGATGCCATCTTCTTTTCCGTAAGTGTTTATAGTTTATGTGGAATGAATATTGGTGATTATGTCATCCAAAATCACTGGGGAAATGTTATTATTTTCATCATTGTGCTCATTTCCCAAATGGCGTTAGTGTTTAGTATCTTTATTGCTTATAAATATGCTCAAGACAAAGAAGACTACAAAAAAAGAGGATCTAAATACGTCATTAAGCATATTAAACAAATTGAAATTGTTAACTTAAAAATTAAGCAAATTAAAATAGTAAAAAGATAATTATTTAGTCATTAAATAAAAACAAAATGCAGTAGTAAAAAAACTATTGCATTCCTAAAATGAAATTTCAAGTGCAACGACTCCAAAAGGAGTTATTGCACTTTTTTTGTACAAAAAAAGTGTTAAAGTTAATTAACCATGGAATATACATTTTTAAGCCTAAGTGAAAGAAATTTAATTCAACATTTTTTCAATGATAAAAATTTATCAATCAATGAAATTGCAAAAAAATAAATCGCAGTAAATCAACAATGTCACGGGAATTAAAATGAAATACTTTTGATCATTTTTACGATGCAGACATTGCTAGTAAGAAAGCGTTTTGTCGTCATCGCAATAAATACTTTTTTCATAACTTAAAATATGAAGAATTTTCAAAGTTATTTTTGCGATATTACGACAAAAGATATCATGGTGTAAATGCCACGTATCATAAGATCCAAGTTGAGCATCCAAATATTACGATGCCT
>JAFPYV010000038.1 GCA_017394375.1 bacterium | reverse complement strand
TAAATTTAACAAAGATCTAGAAGATACCAAGCAATCACTAAATAAACAATATCAACTCCGAGTTGATGAATGATATGAAAACATTAAAAATCAAACTGATAAAACGATTAGTGAATTGCAAACTAAATTACAATCCAAACTTGATAAAAATGATGCTGATTTACTAACTAAAACCTCTGAAATTGTGCAACTAAAGCAATCATTAGCTAAATTAAAAATTGAATATAATGAATTAACTTCCCAACTGTTAGATCAAAAAATTAATTGTTCTCAACTTGCTAATGAACTAAAAACAAAAGATCACTTATTGCAGGAAATTAATAATAAATTAGAAGTGCAAACTAAGCATGTTAAAGAATTAACTGTAGCAAATGATAATTTGACTAAACAAATTACTAATTTACAAACTGAAAATAGTTCTCTTAAGAATAAAAGTGAACAAATTTCTAATGTTCAATTAACTAATGATTTATTAAATCATCCAGTTGAATTATTAAAAACTTTAACTTTATTAATTCCATCAACTAGAAAAATTACATTAACTGATGATTTAACTACCATTGCTAAATCCCACATTCTTTACTTATCAATTCATAACAAGTTGTATCAAGTAAGTACTTGATTACAAACAATTAATCAAGTAATTAAAACTTTATATGCACTTTTGCAAGGACAATTTATTGAAAAGTTATGAGATTGTAGTGAAGGAAAAAGTTATGGTAATTTAACTATTGAAGAAAAGAATGAATCCTCTTTAGTATTTAAAACAAATTTCCAATTAGCAACTAATAATGAAAATATTACGCTTAAAATTGCTGATACCATTTACCGATTAATTATTGCTAATAATAAAATTGCATTTTTTGAATTAATTAAATATATATTTAGCAAACTTAACATCTCATTAGATAATATTTATTTCATTTGTTATTAATAAGAGTGGGAGAATAAAATGGAATCATTAGATTTAAACATTAAAGAAATCTTATCAGATTGAAAAGTAAGTGATGCAATTAGAGAGTTAATTGCTAATGCCATTGATGAGCATTCAATTACTGGCATAAAAGAACCAATTAAAGTTGATTATAATGAACAAACTAAAACACTAACCATTAAAGACCTGGGTCGTGGAATTAAAAATATTCATTTTATTCAAAATGAAAGCAATGAAAAGAAGGATGCACTAAATACCATTGGCAAATTCGGAATTGGTCTAAAAGATGCAATTGCAGTATTAGTAAGGCATCATATAAATATCACTTTTTCTAGCAATTTTGGAATTTACACTCCTATTATCACTAGAAAAGAAGGCATTAAAGAAGACATTTCCACTATTCACATGCAACGCGATAATAACATGAGCGAGCAAAAAGGGACTATTATCACTATTTCCCCTGTAAGCATTGAAGAAGTAAATGATGCAAAAAGTAAATTTGCTATTTTTAAACAATGAGAAAAAGTTGTCAAAACTCCAAAAGGCAACATAATGTTTAGTAATGATAACAAGATGGGTGAAATTTTTGTTAATGGAATGAAAATTAGTGATGACGAAAATCTAATTTTTAGTTACAACATCTTAGAAACTAATGCAGCATTACGAAAGGCGTTGAATCGCGAACGTAAGAATTTAAGTAGAGATGCTTATCGTGATGCAATTATTCGTATTTTAAAAGCCATTACGGATGAAGAAGATAAATTATTTGTTTACACCAAAATTTTGAATAACACTTCTTCAAATAGCAATGAATGATCATTCACTGATATTAAGTCATTAGTCATTACTTACTTCAATAATCTTGATAAGAATAAATATCTCATTGTTTCACCTAGCAATGACAATCCTAATTTCAAAGAATATGCAAATTCGGAAAATAAAGTTATTATTACGGTTACTGATAAGGAATACGCTTCATTACAAACTAAAGGAATTCAAACAATTGAACAATTTGGTTATGATTTCACTACTAACTACAAAGTGATTTACATTCCTGAAAATGAATTAACACCTCAAGAATTAAAAAATTGACTAGAACTAAAACAATTTTTGCATCAATTATGAAATCGTTGAATTCCATTAAAACAATCAATGTCTGATTTGGAATTAAATGATTTACCCTTAACTATTATTAAAGATCATCCAAATGCAAATGCTTTGTGATGCGAAGTAGAGAAAGAAATTAGAATAACTAGAAAGATAATAAACGATAAGTCAAAACTTTTTGGTGATACTTTACATGAAATTTGCCATATGGTAAGTGGGGCTACAGATGCCACTTTAGATTTTGAACATGAATTAACAGCTTGTTTAGGTGAACTTGCAAATTGATTATGAACTCCTAATAAAGAATAAATTAACAAAAAAGTGCAATAACTCCTTTTGGAGTCGTTGCACTTAAAATTTCACTTTAGGGTTTAAGCATTACTTTGATTATTATGATTAACAGGGCAATATTTTGCTTGGTAATCTTTGATTTGACTAAATAAAGCAATGGTACCAAAAATTGGCATTGAATATTGAAATCGTGATTGGGGATTGTGCATTCTTCAACTCATCATATCATTTCCGTAAAAAGCCATGCGAATTACTGCAGGATATTGAGTTTCATCAGGACATAAATAACCTTCTCTTACTCCCTTTGCAAAATAGGGAAGCAATGCATTCCATGCTTTTCGCATGTAGTTTGCTTGCCAAAGAAAAATTACTACATAGATAAATGTACATGCACACCAGAAAATCATTCCAGCTAAGACAAAATTATAAGTAGTATTAATTGTAACAGGATGTGATTCATCTCATCAAATTTGCAATAAACAGATAATTAAACCAATAATCATGATTAAAACAAAACTAGTAAAAATCCCAGTTAGTAAATTTTTACGTCATTTAATTCACCATTTATAATCATGTTGTAGTGGAAATTGAAATTCACAAATTTTGTCTTTATTAAACAAATAAGAAAGATCTTGATCCATTTGCTGTTTAGCTATCCTTCACATGCTCATACAAATTCACCTTTTTTTTTACTTAATGTTGATTTTATTTGCTTTATAATATTCTTCCAATTTTAATGCAAAATATCATTAAAAAGAATTACTTATTTCTTTATCTTGTTAAATAGGACAATATATTGATTATTAAATTAATGATTTGCAATTAATGGAACATTGACAGGATGATGTTGAAGATAGTATTCATTTAATTTCACAAATAATAAAGCAAAACCATAAATTTCTCAATCAGTAGTTACGATTCAATAATTGTTAAAATCATAATAAGCAATATCACCTAATATAAATAAAACATTCATTACTAAGTGGGGATAAGTATTTAAATTAGGTTGTATGCATCCCATTGCTACTAATTTTAAAAAGGCATTATTAAATTTATTAGCAAGATGCAAAATTCACCACAATAATCCAATGAAGACAATTCCTCCACTGCCAAGTGCAACTACTCAACAAACAATACCGTATATTTGGTATTTAGCAACGGTGTTATTAGTATCTTGATATAAATTTAAATAATAAATTGCTAACACGCATAAAGCAATTAACAAAATTCATTCCGGAATTGCTATTGAAAAGAATATTCAGCGAAATTTGCTTAATAAATGTTTTGGTTTTTCGATAAATTGCTTGGTTATTTGATAGTAATCATCATGAAGAATATATTTTGAAATATCATAGTCACAGTCTTTAAGACAATCTTTTTTATGGGCAAATTTCATAATTGAAATTGTTATTGATAGAACTTAATTAAAAAAGCAATTAATCTATTTTTAGTTGCTTGTCAAAACATAATAGTTGTTTTAAATAATAATTATATTGTTCTTTTCGTAATTTAATTTCAGCAGGAATACCCTCTTGAAGATTAGTAGTTAAATTATTAAATTGATCAAGAATAGAAACTATAAATTTTTGAATTTCTAAAGGAGGAAAACAAATTTGAATATTTTCTAGGTCTTTTAATCCGATATTTTTAATAGTTCCGCTTCCGCTTAATGATGCTAGCAAAGATTTATTGGCTTCCAAAAAATAGTAAAGAAATCTATTGCTCAATAAGTTAATGTTTTTTGAATATAAGGTAAAACAATCAGAAACTCAAATTGGTTGATTTCAATAATTTACTATTCCCCCCGCTTCTCCAAGCCGTGATACTGTAACACAAGGAAAATTTCTATTGTACTTGTTAATGTAACCAACTGGTTTATTACCATTGCTAATAACAGGAATATTTCCATTCCCCATTAGACTTTTTGCAATTCATTCTCCATGTTTAAACTCACAAATATCTTTCAATTTAGCATATGTAATATTTTTATCATTAAGCATCCCCCCCGTCTTTGGATCAAGAAGGGCATGAAGCCAATAATCATATTGCTTTTTCCTTGCTTCGAGTTCTGCTTCGAGTTCTGCTTCGAGTTCTGCTTCGAGTTCTGTGAAATCGTCTAAGATCTTTACAATTTGTTGTTGGTATGACAAAGAAGGGAAATAAATATCCAAATTGTAAAGATCTTTAGGATATATATTAGTAAAACTCTTTTTAAAACCATGAGCAATATGAAGTAATTTGTTTTTAATACTTAAGATAAAGTAGTACAAGTATTTCACATTTAATATTTGTGAATCCTTTGGAATTAAAGTAATACATGAATAAGCTCAAATTTTTCTATCTCAAAAATATATATTTTCACCTGCATATCCAACAGAAGAAATACTAACACATGGATAATCACGATTAAATTTATTAGTAAAACCAATTGGAATGGCCCCACCAGAAATAACTGGAATATCACCACTTTCTGCTTCTTTTTGATTGATATAAGATCCTCTTTCAAAAATACACACATCTTTTAATTTAGCATGAGTAATATTAGTTATCTTTAATTCTTTTATTAGTTCATTAATTGTCATCATCTTTACCCCAATAAATAAATTTTATTTTAATTATTAAAATGCAAGTTTTACAAAATTAAGATTAACTATTTAAAAACTTAAAAAAATCAATATGAATGCTTAAAAATAATAATGATTCAAGCTTTATTTCATAATTAAGAATATTCTATCTTTAAAGAAATAATAATTAACTTTTTTCTCTAATAAAAATAGCATAAAAAATGATGACTTTAAAAAAAGTCATCACTAAATAGTTAAGTTATGTTTTATCTTGGATACATGTAATCTAAAACATAACTATTATTAGAAATACTATTCTTTGGATTAGCTGCTCAATTAATTATTTGTGCCATTGCTAATGCATAATTATATTG
>JAFPYV010000037.1 GCA_017394375.1 bacterium | reverse complement strand
GCTGTACCTTTAAATATATTCTGATGCCATAAGTATATCCTATGCGGTATTAGCTAAAATTTCTTTTAGGTATCCCCCACATTATGGTATATTGGGTACGTGTTACTCACCCGTTCACCGCTCGCGTATTGCTACGCTCGCTCGATTTGCATGTATTAGGCATGCCGCCAGCGTTAATCCTGAGCCAGGATCGAACTCTCAAAAAAATTGACGAATTATTATTTAGTTTTCAAAGAACTTTCTTGCTCCGTTTGAATTGAAGCGTTATTAATTATAACACAAAAATAAAAAATACACAAAAAATTTTTTTATTTTTTTGTGATCCATTATTTTATATTACAAATAACTTAACAAATGTTAATCAACTAATGAAATAGTTGCGGATTCAATTCAATTAGGATGTGAATAATTATATACTAAAATTATTTTTTTACAAAAAATTTTTTAAAAAGAAAACAACCAGGGGTGGCTAAAAATAATCGCCCTTTCTGGTTGTTAATTTTTGTATTATAGATATATAGATAAAAGATTTATTAATTTAATCAACTAACTATTCAACAATAATCAAATTGTTAATCATTTTAAGTTCCATTTGATGATAATAAGAATTTAAATGATTACGAATTGAAAAATAATAAGTAATGTGAGAAATTAACAAAATAAAAATTGCAAGGAAATAAAACAAAACATAAACTGGTTCCCCGTGACCAGTTAGTTTACCCCCAGTTACAATTTGCAAATTAGGGTTAATACAAGTAAACTTTGAATAAACTGAGTAACCGTTAAAATAAACAATTTGATGGTCTTCATTAATGTAATAAGCCCCAATCGGAATAAAGTTTAAGGCAATTGCCATAATAATATAACAAAGAAATAAGGAGAATAAAATACCAAAAACTTTTCAAAATTTTAATTGTAAAATTTTTTTATTTCCTTCGCGATTTACACTGCATACCACCATCGCAAAGAAAATAAAATAAATTGGTCCAGGACCATGAGGCATAATTAATGCTCCCATTGTAATGGGGTTAGTGTGACTACTAAAACTAACATTATCATGATCAATGATAGCTGCAGGCAATAAGGCTACAGCAATAACAATTAATACAACACTAATGTAGCAGCATACCATGTAAAGAAATAAGTTATTATTTTTTAATTTACTTCATTTAAAGCATAGTAAATATAAAGTAAAGGTAATAAAAACAAAGAAATTACTTCAAAATGTAAAAGTAAAAAATACGACTCATCATGGAAAATATCCGTTTCATAACCGTAAATCATTTTGCGTTAAAATATCATTACTAAGCATCATACTTAAGGTGGCAAATTGATATAAAAAACCAACCAATGCTAAACTAATTACTAAGATATTTTTATTTTTTAATCAATATGGTAAATATTTATTTCGATAAACTTTAATGGTTTGGCCATCAGAGTTAAATTGATCCTGTTTACTTTTCATATTCAATCAAACTAACTATTAATTAATGTAATTAATTATATTTAGATAAAGTATCATTAGTAATTTTGCTTAATTAAATTTTGTTAAAAATACATTTAATGCAAAATTAAAAAACAAAAATAAATTTTTTTATTGATTTTTCAAAATCATTATATAATGTTTGTATTAATTTGATTTTTACTGCGTGGCCACTTAGCTCAGCGGTAGAGCAACCGGCTGTTAACCGGTTGGTCGTAAGTTCGAACCTTACAGTGGCCGCCATGGCCAGTTGGTGAAGCGACTTAACACACCGCCCTTTCACGGCGGCATTCTCGGGTTTGAATCCCGAACTGGTCACCATTATTGGAGTGTTAGCTCAGTTGGGAGAGCATCTGCCTTACAAGCAGAGGGTCAGGGGTTCAAGTCCCTTACACTCCACCATGCCGTTTTAGCTCAGTTGGTAGAGCAACTGACCTGTAATCAGTAGGTGGTAGGTTCGATTCCTATAAACGGCACCATAGCACCATTAAACTAATTAACTGGCACTATCTGCTTTGTTAGCTCAGTTGGTAGAGCAAGTGACTCTTAATCACTGGGTCGTGGGTTCGAGTCCCTCACAGAGCACCATATTTGCACTCGTGGCGAAATTGGCAGACGCGCTAGACTTAGGATCTAGTCCCGAAAGGGGTGGGGGTTCAAGTCCCTTCGAGTGCACCATAAAAACATCTAGGAAACTAGATGTTTCCCGAATTGCAAGTTCAAGTGCAACACTTGTATTTCGAGAAAATTATACAAGAAATAGGAGAATTTTTACTCCTATTTTTTTATTTCATCAAAAATTTGATTGCTTGATTTTCAATTAAACATTTGACGTGGCATGTTG
>JAFPYV010000036.1 GCA_017394375.1 bacterium | reverse complement strand
TAAATTTAACAAAGATCTAGAAGATACCAAGCAATCACTAAATAAACAATATCAACTCCGAGTTGATGAATGATATGAAAACATTAAAAATCAAACTGATAAAACGATTAGTGAATTGCAAACTAAATTACAATCCAAACTAGATAAAAACGATGCAGATTTATTAAATAAAACATCTGAAATTGTGCAACTAAAGCAATCATTAGCTAAATTAAACATTGAAAAGAATGAACTAACAAGTCAACTATATGATCAAAAGATCAATGTAGTCAATGCAAATAATGAATTAACTAACAAAGATCATTTGTTAAAAGAACTAACTGATAAACTTGATCTTCAAACTAACCAAACTAAACAATTGACAACTACGAATGCTAATTTAGTTAAAGAAATTAATAATTTACAAAATCAAAATGCCACATTAAGAAATCAGTTAGAACATTCAATAAATAAAATTGAACCAACTAATTTATTAACTAATCCAACTGAATTGTTAAAGACATTAACTATATTAATTCCTTCAACTAAAAAGATAAGTTTAAATACTAATCTAACTACACTTCCTAAACTGCACGTACTTTATTTATCAATTAATGATAAGTTATATCCTGTAACCAGTTGGATGCAAGTTATTAACACAATTATTAAAGTATTATATGCAGCATACCAAGGTCAATTTATTGCAAAATTATGAAATTGTAATGAAAACCAAGCATTCAATAATTTAACAATCATTGAAAAGAATCAATCATCATTAGTATTTCAAAATAATAAACTAATTCAACAAGCTAACCAAGAAAATATTACTTTTAAAATTGCTGATACAATTTATCGATTAATTATTCAATATCAGCAAGCTAATATCCTTGAATTAATTAAATATATTGTTAATAAGTTAAATCTATCATTAGATAGTATTTACTTTATTTGCTATTAATTTACAAGCAATTTAAAATTGAAGAGAAGGAAAATTTGTTTCCTTCTTTTTTAATTAAAACTGACCCAAAGGAAAAACAAAAATGGAATTATTAGATTTAAACATCAAAGAAATTTTATCAGATTGAAAAATAAGTGATGCAGTTAGAGAATTAATTGCCAACGCAATTGATGAACATTTAATTGCTAAAATCCCAAATCCAATTAAAGTTGATTATAATGAACAAACAAAAACTTTAATTATTAAAGATGAAGGACGGGGGATAAAAAACATTCATTTTATTCAAAATGAAAGTAGTGAAAAGAAAGATGCACTAAATACCATTGGTAAATTTGGTATTGGTTTAAAAGATGCCATTGCGGTTTTAGTAAGACACCACATTAACATTACTTTCAAAAGTGATTTTGGAATTTATACGCCAATCATTACTCGCAAGGAAGGCATTAAAGAAGATATTCCAACTATTCATATGCAACGGGAAAACAACTTGCAAGAACAAAAAGGTACTTTAGTCACAATTAGTCCTATAAGCATTGAAGAAGTAAATGATGCAAAAAGTAAATTTGCAATATTCAAAGAATGACAAAAAGTCATCAAAACTCCAAAGGGTAACATCATGGTTAATAATGATGGTGCAAGTGGTGAAATCTTTGTCAATGGTATGAAAATAAGTGATGACGAAAATTTAATTTTTAACTACAATATTTTAGAAACGAATGCTGCATTACGCAAGGCATTAAATCGCGAACGCAAGAATCTAAGTCGAGATGCATATCGAGATGCCATCATTCGCATCTTAAAAGCAATTACTAATGATGAAGATAAGTTGTTTGTTTATTCGAAAATTTTAAACAATACTTCCTCAAATAGTAATGAATGATCTTTTACTGACATTAAGTTATTAGTCATTAGTTATTTTGATAGTTTAGACAAAGATAAATATATCATTGTTTCGCCAAGCAATGATGATGAACGATTTAAAGAATATGCTGGTAATGAAAATAAAATAATCATCACTGTAACTGATAAAGAATATGCATCTTTACAAAATAAAGGTGTGCAAACAATCAAACAATTTGGTGATAATTATCTTTCAAATTATCAAGTTATTTACATTCCAGAAAATGAATTAACTCCGCAAGAATTAAAGAATTGATTAGAACTAAAGCAATTTCTCATTCAATTGCAAAATAATTGAGTTAGTTTAAAAGAAAGAATGTAAGAATTAGAATTAGACAATTTACCACTAATGATTATTAAAAGTCATCCAAATGCAAATGCACTTTGATCTGAAAATGAAAAAGAAATTAAAATAATTAGAAAAATTATTAGTGATAAGGAAAAACTATTTGGTGCTACCCTTCATGAAATTTGTCACATGGTAAGCGGAGCTACTGATGCTACAATTGATTTTGAAAATGAATTAACAACTTGTCTTGGTGAACTTGTCAATTGATTGTGAAATCCGGATAAATAAAGATATAAAAAACAAAAGGAAGGAATTTAGGGTCCTTCCCTTTTTAATCAATTAAGATTACCTTAAATCAATGTAACTAATTGTTATTCAAAATTAACTAATAATTTGAATAATACTCAGCATTATTAAGACTCTTGGTTATTTTAATATTCCTTCCAATTATTAGCAATATACAAATTATCCATTAATCATTGATAGATTTCTTCTTGCACTTTTTCTGGTGAGTGAGTTTCTTGATAATGTTCTACGAATTTAATAATTTTATTTTCATTAATTTGCCAATATTCATGTGAATCTTTACTTAATGGATTTTCAACGAAAAATCCATAGTTGTAACATAATTTGTAAAGTAGTAATACTGCTACTCTTTTATTACCATTAATTAGTTTATGTTTTGTTAAAATATCAAAGAAAATTTTAGCAAAAAAGTATATTAAATTTTTGGGTGGATTATAATCAAAAATAATGCAATTGTTTACCAAAATATCTTTGATTTTATTACTATTTTCTTTGTCGTACGGTTTTAACGATAATAACGCTAAATCATTATATACATCATCAACAAAAAAGTTTATTTGCTGATAAAAGGATTCAAGATTAAACTTTTTAAAAATAATTTGCATTTTTTCTGGAAGTAAAAATTGGTTAGAAAAAATGCAATTAATAGATTCTTTATTCTTAATTACATTTTTTATCTTATTATCATTAATTTCATCCGTTATCTTTATTAGTTTATTAGACCTAGTTAAAATGAATTTTATGAATTTAGTGGTTAGTCCAATATTTTGATCATTATTTACGTAAGCAATATTAATTTTTTCATTAATTATTAATTTAATTATTTCTTTCCTAATGATTTTATTAAGGGTTTAATGTATGTTTTATAAGCTGGTCCATTTCTAAAATTTTTACTGCTATCTTTGATAAATTCAGCAGTAATAATAAATTCATCATCATTGTCCATAAAATCACCTACTTTTTTCTTATATTTATTGTAATCGAAGAATATTTCGTTTAGATGTCTAAATATCTTTAGTGAATATTTTTGTAATCATTAGTTTATTTTAGGATGTAACATTAGAATTACAATTTTGCTATAATTAAAATGTATATCATGAAAATATAATTTTTAATATTAAATAATAAAAAATTATTCTAAAAATTAAAATTCATTGAAAAAATGATTAAAATGTAATATTATATAAACGTTGGGCCCTGCGGGGTATAAACGCCGAAAGATAAGATTCTCCAAAAGAGAATCTTTTTTTCGTACATTCTGATGGTTTATTCGATTTTATAGACGTGAGTTATAGAAAATTAATGAATCATCGTTTATGAAGATAAAAGCAACACCGTTTAAATCATGAGAAGAACAAATAGAAAAATTAAATCAATTAGGAAATAATTTCTTAGATAGACATCCAAAAGATAAACAAAAAATTTTAAGATATCTCAAAAATTATAATTTTCAGATTAGTGTGAATGCATTCACACCATTGTTATGAAATAATTTAAATGATGGAATAGAAGAAAAAAATTGCATTTTATTCATAATTTTCAATTTGATGATTTAATTGGGTTATTTAAATTTGATAGATTACTAAAAGATACTATCAATAAACTATTGCAAAACGTTGAAAACAAACTACGAGATGGAATAATTTATCATCTCCTAGAATCAATTCATACTATTTGTAGCAATAATATTAATTTACCTTTTATTTTATTAGATGATAATTGATCAGAAATTATTGGAAGAAAAATATTTACTAATAATCTATCTGAAAAATCATTTATTGATAAAAACAACGAATTTATGTTTGATGATTATTATACATTTTTAAGCAATTATATTGAACCGTTCAAACTTGACGGTCTTTTTCTTAAAAATGTTAATCTTAAGAATTTTTATTTTTATAAAGTAATATCAAATCACGCTCAACTTGAATCATTAAATAATTTTAATCAATATAAATCTACAAATAAAAGCAACAAATTTATTCCTTTTGAAATTGAGGACTCAAGTGGCAAGAAAATTTATTGTGCTTACCATCACTTTTTTGCATGGTGTAAACAAAATAAAAATGTACCTGCTAAATTCAAAGATGATGAAAATACAATTGAAAATAGTGCAATTCAAGGAATGATTAATGTTCTAGCTAAATCCTTTATTCCACTGTATAAATCATTTACGCAAATTGCCTTTGGTGATATGATTAAATTATTTTCCAAATTAAATGAAACAATCCAATTGAAAATCATCAAAGAACATTTTTCTTGTTTTTATCAAAAAATAAATTCCTTAATCATAGATAAAGAGAATTGCAATTTAATCTTAATTAGTAGTTTTATTTGCTTTTTAACCTTATTTAAAGATCTTCGTAATAAAATTGCTCACCTAGATATCATCTATAATTTTTGAGATCTACATACCCCTAATATTTCCCGATTAGGAAGAAATGTAATAATTAAATCGTATGAATTTTGGCTTGCTAATAAGCAAACATGCATTTTTTTAAATGAGTTGCTAAATACTAAAAATACTGAATTTTTAAGTAACTATTTTAAAGATAAATTTATTAATAAAGATTCATTTTATTATATGAATAAGATTAATAACTTAGGCATTAAAGTATTTTGTAAGGATAAAAACAACACGATTTATTTTACTGATAAAAGTGATGATAAAAACATTTGATTATTACCAATGTTCTTTCTAAAAGATGCAGTTGAGTGGCTTTTAGTTTTTGCTAATAAAGGCAAAAAGACAAAAAATGTGATTGAACAATGTCTAAGTCATCGCAAAATTAAGAATAATGAAATAAGAAACAGAATGCATGATTATTTATTTAACAAAATAATTATTTCATTAGAAAAAATAAAGAATGATTAATTGACACAAATTATCATGCAAATAATTAATCAATTATTTGTAAAACAATTTTTCACATTGATAAAATTAGTTTTTTAAATAAAAAGATTTGCAAATAGATAATTCTTAGATTTGCCGGGAGACATAAAAAATTGTATATGTTTCCAAAATTGACATTAATGACAGCTAAACAGTAGTCATTTATTATCAAAAAAGGAATAAATTCTGTAAAAATCTAAAACTTTGAAAGTCTCCCAAGAAAAAGTAAATTGTTAAGAAATTAATTTTCTTAATTAGTTTTTTTATCAAATAAAAAAAGACAAAATTTTGAATTTTTAGTATTACATTTCTAGTCGTTGTTTATATGATACCTACAAAAATGTGAGTCTCTCTAAATTTTTATTTTAAATTCATAAATTACATCAACCAAGAAAATTATTTAAATTAAAATGTCCTAGTCTATATCGAAATAACACCGTCTTTTTATTACAAATTTTCATCTAAAGAGAATGATTGTTTTCTTGCAAATTTAAATGCATTCATACCTATTTTTTTCGCTGCATGCAAATTATTTCATTTACGTAAATTAAAAAGTAAAATATCATTATTTTAATTACGAAATTTCAATCTCATATAATTTTTTAGTTTAATTATAAAAAAATGACAACACATTTAGTTGTCATTTCATATGTTTAAAAGACAGTTTTCTAAAAGCCCACAATTATGTGAGTCTTTTAAAAATAATGCTTAGTTAAGCATTATTCTTGTTATCTTGATTAACAGTACAATATTTGTTTTGATATTCTTTAACTTGACTTAAAATTGCTACTAAGCCAAATAGAGGCATTACATATTTAAGTCTTGATTGGGGATGGTACATTCTTCACTTAATGGGATCATCAGCATAAAATGCCATTTGTACTACTTCTGGATATTTAGTTTCATCACTACATAAATATCCTTGTTTTACTGCTTGCTTAAAGTAAGGAAATATTTCCAATAATGCTTTATGTATATAATATGCTTGAGCAACAAAAGCAATACATAAAATGAATGCATAACAACATCAAAAAATAAGCCCACCTGCGACAAAACCATAAACAGTGTTAATTGTTACGGAGTGGGATTGATCTCACCAAATTTGTAATAAACAAATGATTAAGCCAATAATCATGCAAAAAACAAAACTAACAATCACCCCAATCATCGTGTTCTTGCGAAATTTAATTCACCATCAGTAATCATGCTTAAGCACAAAATGAAAATTACAGATCGTTTCTTTATTAAATAAATAAGAAAGATCTTGTTCCATTTGCTTTTTACCTAATTGTCATACCGTCATAAAAATATCTCTTTGTAATTAAATTAATTTATCAAAATATAGTTAAACTAAAAATATTTAATGCTAATTAGCTAAATTAGGATTGTTATTATTTTGCACCACTGGGCAATATTTTGCTTGATATTGTTTAATGCAACTAAATAATGCTACTAGTCCCCAAATTGGCATATTACATTTTGGTTCTTTATCAGCTCAAGAAGCACATAATTTCCAAGTATTAAAGGTTACCCCATTACTAGCAATTTGCATAAAATATGGATACTTACTTAAATCAGTACATAAATACCCTTCGTTAATTCCTTGATTAAACAATAATATCAAGGAATTAGTATATCTTCGGATTGTATATGCTTGAACAATATATGAATCAATTATCCAAATAAAAGCAAAAAGTCACATAACAAAACCACCGGGAGTAAACCAAATTCCAACTTTATTTCCGTATATTTGTAACAGCCACATTAAAATACCAAGAATTAAAAATATACTCGTTCCAGTTCACGCACAAATTAAACCAATCTTGCGGTATTTTATTCACCATTTAACATCGTGTTTTAATTCAAATTGAAAAGAACAAATTTTATCCTTATTGAACAAATAAGAATAATCTTTGTTCATGTCTTGTTTAATAGTGTCTCATAATTTTTGCATAAATTTTAATAATCAAATAATGAGGTTATTACACTTGCCATTCCTAACACTACACAAATTGCTGGAAAAGCTCAACTAGTTGTAGAGACTGTAGCACCTATCGCAGCCCAAGCAGCAATTATTTTATAAACTAATGAACCTAAACTGAATACACTTACAAAAGTAGTAAAAGCACAATTTCATCCTTGCGGTGCTTGATTTGCATCTGCTTTTAAAGTATCATTGTAAATTCCTAAACAAGCTGCCCCACCTGCTAATCCTGCAGCGGCAATTGATGCTGCAACTGCTCAACCGGTACTTGATCCAAATGTTAATCAAGCAATTGCAAACATTGCAATACTAAACACACCGGCTGCAACAGCTAATGTAGATAATGCAGTAATATATTCATCATTAGTTTCAATTCGATTACCGATTGTATTGTTGGTGGCATATAAATTTAAATCATTGTTAGAAGAAACAAAAAGGGAAGTATCATCAACCTTATTTGTTTCTTTATTTGCATTATTTACTTTTTGTTTTAAGTTAAAAAGATATTGATTTACATCATTTTGATATTTATTATTAGTAATTTGTCCAACAATATCAGAAATAGTTTTAATATTGACTTTTTTATTTTTTACATCGTTGTACATTTTCAACATTGCATTTTTTAATTGATTTTTTTGCGGTGTTGAAAGATGACTAATTATTTTCGCAGTTTTTGCTAAGTGAGCATCAAAAGCTTCTTTTTCTTTTATTTGTTTTGAATTAATTCCATTAGCAGTTTGAACTAAAGCAACAAAATTATTTTGTTGATTTAATTTATAATTTTCTAAACTCATAAAAGAACTTTGTACATAATTACTTCCCTTAGAATTATTTACTCATTTAGTAGATAAATCAGGATTTAATCCATGTACTTTATCTTTTGCACTAAAATTATTCGATAATGATGAATCATTGCTTGCAAATGATTGAACAGATGAATTAGAACTTGCGGTTTGTTGAATTTGATAAGTGCACGTAATTGGTACTGCAACTGCAGCAATTGCAAGGGAACTAGCACCTAAAATTAACAAAATTTTCTTCCAAAAATGTTTGAAAAATTTCTTTATTTTTAAAAAAACCATATGTAATTCCTTTTTCTTGATTTTATTTTATTTTTAGGAAATAAAGAATAATAAACCACATTGATTACATTTGAATATGGATCTGGTTATAATTAAAAAAACACTAATATTTGGCAAAAATATTAGT
>JAFPYV010000035.1 GCA_017394375.1 bacterium | reverse complement strand
TGTTGTCATTTTTTTATAATTAAACTAAAAGGAGAAAATTATGTGAGATTGAAATTTCATAATTAAAATAATGATATTTTGCTTTTTAATTTATGCTGACAAAATGATCTGCATGAAGCGAAATAAAAGCAGGTATGAATGCATTTCAATTCGTGAGAAAACAATCGTTCTTTTTAGGTGAAAATTTGTAATAAATAGACGATGTTATTTCGATAATTGAAATCAAGAATATGTTTATTTATTAGATGAATGGTTAGGGATTAAAAAGCATCAACATATTCCAAGTAGTGAAATTGAAAATATGTGTAAAATGGTAATTAAAAAAATGACTTTTAATCAATTCATGGATTGCTATTGAAATTGCATTTCAATTAATACCATGTATCGCTTGATTAAAAATCAACCTATTTATTACAAGGTTGATTTTAATACAAATCCAAGCAATTATAAAAATATTTACGTTGATATTGATGATACGTATCGCAATTTTTGATTCAATAATCAAAAGCAAAAATGCAAGGAAAAAGTCATTCATGCTTATCAAGAGCATTATAAAGGTGGGCCATTCATTAATGAAGTAAATGCAGTAATTTTTAATCAAGTTGGTTTTGATAGCAAGAAGTGCATGGAACTCACAATTAGTCAAATTAAGCACATTTTGACCACTTATTACGGGGATTTAAGCAAATTTAGGATCTTCATTGGTGGGGAGGGAGCACGGTATATCAAAACAATTGCAAAGGCATTTAATGCTCAATTTGTTCTTGATTTGTGACATGCAATTCATGAAATTGAACTTTGCTTTAACACTAAAGAATTAAAGGACATTTGCTTTGTTTATGATGATTTAGCTGATCCAACCTTTAGAAAACAAACCCTCAAGAATACCATTATTGAATTAGTTGAAAAAGGTGAAGCAGTTAGAGCTATTAAATTATTGGTAAATATCAGCAAAAGACACAATCTTCATTCAAAATATTTAAATGGTTTGATCTTTTATTTAAGACACAATAAAAGAGGAATTGAAATTAGAAAAAAATCCTGACTGTAAATGAATCTTTACTGAAACACATATTCAACAATATGACAAGAGTTATTTTGGTAATGTGGGTAGATGTTATTCATTAGAAAGTTTCATGAATATTTTGAAAGCAAAATGCCTCGTATTTTTCTTAAAATAATTGCAATATTTTAAGCAAACAATTGCTTTAAAAATTCCTAAATATAAGTAATATTCATTCCCAAATTTTCCCATTAAAATAATTGAATCACTTTTTTAATTTTTGGTATTATATTTTCAGTTGTCATTTACACGACACCTACAAAAATGTGAGTCTCTCAATTTTTGGTATATCGATAATATTATTGATAAGTTCAAAATGTATTTACTAATATCATGTTCATTTAATTTTTGGTTCATTTGCTTGAATGAATTTCTGAGATTAACTATTTTACTTTTGCTTTTGCTTTTTTTCGTCCTTGCTTGTTTTTATTGTTGATTGTTATTTGAATCGTTATTAGCAATTAACGGATGAGTAGCCAAATAGTATTCATTTAATTTATCAATAAAGTTTGCACATGCATACATTGATCAATAAAAAGAATACAT
>JAFPYV010000034.1 GCA_017394375.1 bacterium | reverse complement strand
TTTATCATTAAACTAAAAGGAGAAAATTATGTGAGATTGAAATTTCATAATTAAAATAATGATATTTTGCTTTTTAATTTATGCTGACAAAATGAACTGCATGAAGCGAAATAAAAGCAGGTATGAATGCATTTCAATTCGTGAGAAAACAATCGTTATTTTTAGGTGAAAATTTATAATAAAAATACGATGTTATTTCGATAATTGAAATCAAGAATATGTTTATTTATTAGATGAATGGTTAGGGATAAAAAAGCATCAACATATTCCAAGTAGTGAAATTGAAAATATGTGCAAAATGGTAATTAAAAAAATGACTTTTAATCAAGTCAGGTATAGCTATTGAAATTGCATTTCAATTAATACCATTTATCACCTGATTAAAAATCAACCAATTTGCTACAAGGTTGATTTTAATACAAATCCAAACAATTATCAAAATATTTACGTTGATTTGATGACACGTATCGCAATTTTCGATTCAATAATCAAAGGCAAAAATGCAAGGAAAAAGTCATTCATGCTTATCAAGAGCACTATAAAGGTGGGTCATTCATTAATGAAGTAAATGCAGTAATTTTTAATCAAGTTGGTTTTGATAGCAAGAAGTGCATGGAACTCACAATTAGCCAAATTAAGCACATTTTGACCACTTATTACGGAGATTTAAGCCAATTTAGGATTTTTATTGGTGGGGATGGAGCACGGTATATCAAAACAATTGCGAAAGCATTTAATGGCCAATTTGTTCTTGATTTGTGACATGCAATTCATGAGACGGAACTTTGCTTTAACACTAAATAATTAAAGGACATTTGCTTTGTTTATGATGATTTAGTTGATCCAACCTTTAAAAAAGAAACACTCAAGAATACCATTATTGAATTAGTTAAAGAAGGTGAAGCAGTTAGAGCTATCAAATTATTAATAAATATTTGCAAAAGGTATAATCTTCATTCCCAATATTTAAATGGTTTAATCTTTTATTTAAGACACAATAAAAAAGAGACGCTTGTAATAGCACCTCTTTTTTGTTTATTAATTATTATCTATTTATGAGTGATAGTAATCGTTGATTGATTAATTATTCATTTCTAATCCTTCAAGGATGTCTAAAGCATTTTCTAAGTCAGTTAGTTCAGCAGTTGGATTGCTGCTATCTTTGTTAGCTTGATCCATGTAGTGATCAAATTCACCCTTTTTGATATCATGATCTTTGAAAATGTTTGGATTAGCTTGTTGAATACTAGAAATTTCTTTTTCTAAATCTTCAATTTCAGTTTGAACATTACTGTTAGTAGATGAAGTTGGAGTAGCGTTTTCCTTAGTTACTAAATTACTAATAATATCATACGCACTTTGTAAATCAGTTAGTTCAGCAGTTGGATTGTTGCTATCTTTGTTAGCTTGATCCATGTAGTGATCAAATTCAGTTTTATCAAGTTGATGGTCAGTAAAGACATCAGGATATTCATTTTCCATTGCCGTAATTTCATCTTGTAAGACAGTAATTTGTTCTTGGGTACTTGAACTAGAAGTAGTACCTGGACTTGTTTCACTAGATGAAGAATCGTGAAGTAATGTTACGTTTAAATTTTGGGTTTTTAAAGTTGATAATGAAGAAAGATTTGGATTACTAATGGTGTTAGTACTTTCATATATGCTAGTACCGTCATTAGCATATCCAATAATTGTTGGAGCTTCAAAATATTGATATCAAAGTGAATTTAGATTTGGATTAGTTGTTGAACCAGTTGAATTGTATTCATTTGTCATATCTTTCATCATGTCCACTCAAGCTAGAGAAGTAGGATCAACTGCTGAAGGTGAACTGATTCAGGTTGAAGTAGTTGGGTTAGTAGCATTTTTGAAATTAATACTATGAACCGTGGTGGAATGCATTTCTTGCAAGGCATCTAATTCGTGGTTAAATGACATCATACCTCCATTCATATATCAACCCCCATAAACATTAATCATCTTATTATTAGTGTTTAAACTATTGTTAATTTGGGCAATTAAGGTTGGAGCAAATGTTACGTTAGTAAATTGGACAGTTACTGCTTCAGTCGAAATGTTAGTTTTAAAATCAGGTTTAGTTAACGATGAAGCATCAAGGACAAAATCGTAACTTTCATTATAAGTCATGTCAAAACTAAATTGATGACTAGCATTTTCAGTTAAAGTCTTCGCATCAAATTGAACACTGTCGAGTTTTCAAAACATCACTGAATCCATTAAAGTATGATAATTATCTTTTCCAAGGATTTTGTCAAAAATATCATGAATTTCAATTTTTAATTCACTATTAACATATCCGTTCAAACTAGCAGGAAGGTTAGGATTAGTTAAGTCTTTATATTGATTAGCAAAGTTGCTAAAGTATGTGCTTGCATTCTTAGCATAGTTAGTTAAATAATTGCTAATGGTAGTTTCAAAATTATTTTGGGAGATTTTGCTAAATTCATTGCGTCAATTAGTTGCAATCGCACTTAGAGTATTACCAGCAATGCCAATACTGGTTGGAGTACTAGAACTAGATGACGTTGTGGAAGAAGAAGATGAAGAACTAGAGTTTGATGAGGATCCACACGAAACTACACATGCAGGGATAATTGCACATACTGAAGCAATGCCAACTACACCCCCAACAATTTTTCAAATTTTACTTTTTTTCATATTTCGTTTAAAAATTATTTATATATTTTCTTATTATCATTATAAGATAAAAAAAAAAAAAATTCCGTATTTTTCGCACTTTTTGTGAATATTCCTTCAAGATGAAATGATTATCAAATTCATATTTAATTGCTGATTTTTTTATTAATTTCACTTCAAAATTGCACCTAATTTGAAAATTTGCGGTTGTTTTTACTCTGTAATCTTAAGATTAAAAAATTAGTTGATACTTTTAAAATAAATGTTATTTTGCTATTGCACCATTAAAATTTGTTTGTAAAAGAGTTTAGGTGGACATAATAAAAAAGACAGCGTGGATCCTTTGCTGTCTTCCTTATTCAGTGTTTAATTTTTACTTGATTTTTTGAATGCTAAATTAAGGAATAATTAGAACTTTTCGCAGAATTCCTTGGAGTCAATTAATTTAACTCCGGCATCAGTGTAAGTCTTTAATGTTTGTTCAAGTTTGTCAGCAAATACTGGCTTTGTTGCATCAGTTACTAGATATACTTCGTATCCTAGTTTACGAGCATCTAATGCATTGTACATTACACAGAAATCTTCAGCTAAACCACAAACAAAAATAGTCTTTGCTTGTCTTTCTGTCAAGAATTTTTCAATGAATTCTTGGTTAATAACGTGACCATTTGTGAAGAATGCACTGTAAGAGTCAATCAAAGCGTTTGATCCTTTGTAGAAGAAACGTTCAATCTTGTCTCCGTGTAGGTCTGGGTTTAATTCGCCACCCTTGCTACCAATCACACAGTGGTTTGGTCAAAAGTATGGTTCTTGAATCTTTAGATAACTTTGGAATTCAGGAACATTGTAAAATGATTTGTTAGATGCAAAGGAAATGTGTTCAATTGGGTGGAAGTCCTTTGTACCAATAATTGAGTAACCTTGCTTTTCAGCATGGTCAATTAAGTTATTTACGATTGGAACGATTGATTTACCACCTGCAACAGCTAGAGAACCACCTTCCATGAAGTCATTTTGCATATCAACAACTAGTAGAACTTTTTCTTTATTACTCATATTTGTTAATACCTTCTTTTTATTAATAATTATTTTTTAAGGAAGTTGAGATAAAGGAATAAGAGATTAATATTGAAATTTGGAGAAATTTCAAATTTAGGAATTGAGTTAATTAAAGAGTGGATCGAAGATTATGCGTTTTTAACACGTCCTGGGTGTTGTTTTAGATAATTTTCACAAACTTGTTGTTCGGAGATTCCTTCACGACGAGCAATAGCTTGGTTGTTTAACTTGTAAATTAAGATGATACCACATAGTATGAAGTTAATACCATCAAAAATTACAAGTGCATAACCGGCGGCTTCCGCACCCGCACCTCAGTGGTTCATTTGTGCTTGTCCACCAAGGAATCCACCGTAAATTACGAAACAGAATAATGAACACATAGTCATGATTCACATACCAGTACTTAAGAAGAAAGTTTGGTGACTCATGATAATTTTAATTGTACCAGGGAAATATGCAATGAAAATTACTACAGTTGAAATTCAACCAATAATGGCTAAACCAACGTTCATTCCTACGACTGACATATTAAGCTGCCTTCTTTCCAAGCTTCTTTTCTTGAGCTTCTTTGTATAGGCGATCAGATAGTTCAGCTTCAGAAATGCCTTCTTTCTTAGCCATAATCATGTTTTTACATTTGTAGAAGAAGATTCCACATGCAGTAGCACCGCAGAATACATCACATACGAATAGAGCTAGACCATTAACTAGACCTGCGTTCATAGCAACGTTGTGACCTAGAGCAACAGCAGTACCTTGAATAATGTCTGCTTCTTGGGTTCCTCATGCTGCAACACCAACGTAGAATAAATCGTGAATGCTGTTAATTCCAGCGAAAGATCCGTAAGCTGCTTCTTCTGCTGCGTGTAATGCTGCAGTTGGAGTGTTTCCAGTTCCTATGAATAAGTATCCAAGACCATATAGACCTTGTGAACTTAGAGCTGCATGATAAGCAGCACCTTTACCAGCAATTACTTCGATTGCTTGAGCTCCACCTAGTTGAGATAGACCTCATCAGTTAGACATACCATAAGCACCACCTAAAGTAGCACTAGTGGATCCTGCATAACTTAATCCTAATCCGGCTTCATTACCTTGTGCAATATATAGAATACCTCAAATTGAGAATCCTACTTCTGCGAAACAAATAAGTAATCACATCCAGAAGGAAATACCTGTCGTACCCTTAGTCTTATAGGTTTGGATTAATTGTGGTAAATAAGAAACTGCAATTAATAGGGAAGCAATAGTTCCGAAAATGGTAATAACAATTTCATATGCACCACTAGTACCTGTAAAAAGACCAGGAACAACGTAGGCAATATATTTATCCATTTTTTACCTTTCTAATTTTTTAATGTTTATTTAATAACATCACATCTTTTTATATTTGAATTATATTTCAATTATTTTAGAAAAAATACAAGTTTAGAAAAAATATATATGAAAAATTATATGTTATATTATAAAAAATAATTTGAATTAATTTTTAACGATTTATAAAATAATTTTTTTATGTCGTTTTATTCCCTCAACCGTAATAATTCAAATCTCTCCTTTTGTTTAAAAAATAATAATAAAATAAAGGTAAAGTCACCAAACTTTATCTTTATTTGCCAAATAATATTTATTAATTATTGCTTAATGATAATGCGACTGCAAGGATCTAGCACTACAGGAACAATATGCAATTCATTTTGCTTTAGCAGTGTATCTCTAAATGCTAATACATAATCTTTTTCAATTTCGTGATATTGCATTGGAATGAAGTATTTTGGTTTAATATCTTGCAAAGTTCTAAACACTTCAGGGATATCTTTGCTAGTTCATTGACCCATGCTAATTAAAGCATAATCAATGTTGTATTCTTTTAGTAACTTCAAATCACTGTAATAAGCAGTATATCCGTCATAATAAATCTTAATACCATTAAGGTCAATTACTGCCCCCATTGCTAAAGTACCTGGTAAATTTGAATTAGAAATACTTTGAACCAACTTAATTAAGATTTTGTTATTATAGTATCCAAAGAATTGACCCACATAAACTGATTCAATGCGATTGCGTTCAATACCGTTGTTAACTAATAAATCAACCATCCCAAGTCCACAAATAACTTTTGCATCACATTGGTTTAATAGTAATAAGGCATCAGCAAACATTTTTTTGCTGTATTTAGTTAATAAAATTAAGTCAATTTTATTTTTATTTAAAAGCACGTAATCTAAGTTAGTTTGGGATAGATCTGGATTAATTAGAATTCCATAATTATCATCATAAAAGCAAAAGCAACTTTTGCCATAATATTGTAATCACATCATAACTATTTGCACCTACCGTACTAATTTTATATAAAAAGAAATAATTTAAAAATTAATATCAAAAAAACAATTTAGAGTTTTTTATTTGTTCAAGAAGTAGTTTTTGTTTAACTAATAACTAATAAGGAAAATAAAAAATTGGCTAGTTATCCTAACCAATTTTTAATTAATCTTTATTCTTTTTTAGGCAATTTATAATCTTGTTCGTCTTGCTTATCATCATCAATGATAATTACTTTTTCAACAGTTTTACTTGACCCATCTTCATATACTTGTTTATCAAAAGAGCGAATAGTTTCTTTGCCATTTGGTTCCTTAACGTCTTCAGTATATTCTTCTTCTTCGACTTTTTCTTCTTCAAATGAAGAACAGTATTCTTTTAGACCTCATGGTAGGTACTTGGAAACTTTGGTAATGCCAAAGACTAATAGAGCACTTCAGCCAAATGATCAAGCTGCTACTAAGCATACTGCACCTAATTCAATTCCAAATTGATAACCATGAGCCATGGTTGGTGCTGAATAATAAATACCTGGCATTAAGCCCCCAGTAAAGTAGGTGGTACCATTAATAATAGTGGTTGCTTGGTTGTAAATACCAGCTGGTAAACCTGCAGGAGCAAATACTCCCGATGCAGTTTGCATAATTGGTGCACCCCCTAAGCCAGGAGCAGGACTTAAAATAAATGCTCCAATTAATAATGCTCCTACAAAACCAGTAATACCATGCACACTAAAGACATCCATTGCGTCATCAATGTGTTTATTTAATTTGACAAGTGTTACCATACCAAATGATACAATTGCAACAATTGCCCCAATTGGGAAACCAGCTCAAATTGGAACTAATCCCGCACAAGGGGTAATTCCTGCTAATCCAGCCACAAAGGAACCAGCCACGGAAATAGCACTCATTTTGCGGTGGTGAGTACTGTATTCAAGAATCATTCAAGTAATCATGGCAAAACATGGTGCTAATGCAGTATTAATGCATCCGCGTAATGCTTGACCATTTAATGCCATTGCCCCACCAGAGTTAAAGCCAAATCAACCAAATCATAAGAAGGCAATTCCTAGCATGACAAGAACATTACTTGAATTCTTGTTTTGACTAGCTTCTTTATTTTTTGATAATGGTTTTCTTTTTCCTAGCACTAAAACAGTTGCTAAGGCACCAAAACCAGCTGTTGTGTGAATGACAATACCACCAGCTCAGTCTAGTACTCCGATTTGAGCTAGGAATCCTCCGCCCCAAATTCAGTGACAAACAGGAATATAAACAAGGTATTGTCATAGAACAATAAAGACAATGTACTTGCCTCACGTCATCCGATCAGCAAATGCTCCAGTCATTAATGGTGGAGTAATAATGGCAAACATTAATTGATAAATAAAGAATGCAATTAATGGAACGTGTGGAGCATACACGTTATCAACTGTGAAGTAACCATGTTGCACAATTACTTCTCATACTAATCAATGAGTTGGGTTTCCTAAAATTCCCCCACCGATGTTAGGGCCAAATGCTAACCCAAAGCCCCAGAAAATCCAGATGATCGACGTGATTGGAATTGAAACCAATGATTGCATAATCATGGTCATCACGTATTTTTTACGATCTAATCCAGCATAGAAAAATCCTAAGCCCGGAATCATGAATAGTACAAGAAGCGAACACAAAATAACAAATACAGTGTCCGCAATACTTACACTACCAGCCGTCGCTGGGATTAATTGATGAACATCCATAACTAATTTTTTTATCTTATAAATTTATTTTATATACATTAAGTTAACTTTATTAATGATGTATGCTTAAATAGATTTAATCTAAATTTCTCGGGAAAGTTGCAAAACTGTAGGTTTTTCTAAAAAATACATTTTTTTAACTGATAATGACAACTAAAGTGGTTGTCATTTTTTGGGACAATTTCAGATTTTTAGATATCGCTTAAATGACAACTAAAAATATGATAGCAAAAAAAACTTAAAAAATTCAATTATTTTCTGATGGAATACAAAAACAGATTAAGAATCAAAATTCTTAATTATTACTTTTGAATTCTTGTTTACCTTAACAAAAAATAAATTTAATTTAAAAACACTTCTATATTACTCGG
>JAFPYV010000033.1 GCA_017394375.1 bacterium | reverse complement strand
TTCATCCTTACCAATTTTGTCCATAAACTCTTTCCAAATTTCAATTTTGTCTTTGTAATTTTTAGGACGACCCGATTTGGTACCTTTTTTAGATTCCTTACCAATCATAGATATTAATGCCTTCATATCTCGATTATGGTGCAAAAATTTCTTATACTTTTTGAAAAATAAGTATTTGCTATTTTTGTTTATCTTTCTATGCTCCATATTTGAATCACAAAGCATGAATACCTTGTGTTTCATAAATATTGAATAATTCTAACCATTGATTTGATTTTAATTGTTTGGACATAAAAAAACAATAATCCTTCCTTTCTTGAAAGAATTATTGTCCAATTCTAATGTCCTAGTCTAATTCATTATCTTTTGTTTCTTCAAAAGAGATAATAATTTTATTGAATAAATAATCGTGTAAACGATTGTTGATTTCTTTATTAGTAATGATATTTTCTTGCAAGCACTTAGCAATGATCCTACCAAAACTATTTTTTGCTTGGGCAAAAACTATCAGTCAATCAATTGCATCTTTTAAAAAGAACATAGGAACATGTCAACTATTTAAATTATTACTTTTATTAGTAAAATGAATTTTTCTTTCTTTTTCTTGATAGTAAACTTTGAGTCCAAGATTATTAAACTTAGTTAAATAATAATCGATGTTCTTGGATATGAATTGGCCTTTAAAATAATTACTTCTAAAATTATTATTTCTTGCTATCAATAAATTATTAAGTAAGTTGCAAGTTGGTTGGTTAGTAAACCAAAAATCAACTCCTTTAATTGTTTTATTACTAGTTGGTAAAGAATTTACCAACTGACGAAAATCATAAAAGCAATAAATTGGTTCAGCACAATTAACATTGCGTTCCATCTTTTTAAAAACATCTAAAAACGAAATAAAAGTACTAATGACGATTAATTCGCAATTAGTCTTATCATTAATGAAGGCACTTATTTTTTGATAAAACCATGGGAATTGTTTCTTAATGATTTGTAATTGAATTTTTTCATTAAGTTGATAAAAAAACGTTGCTAGCATTCCTAATGGTGCTTCACCATATTCTTCGTATGATTTAGTAAATACATTAATAAGCACCTCAATCATTTCATCAATTAAATCAAGATTTTTGGAATGCTTTTTATTGTTAAATTTATTTAAATCACGATAATATTGCTTGCATCATAAAAAGAATTCACCAAATTCACTAAAGATTTGTTGATTATTTTGAGTGTTATTTTCTGATAAAGTTACTTTATTACAGTCTTTATTTTTAGCAATAGTAACATATTGTTTAAAGGCGTTAATCAATTTGATTTTATCGCTATTAGTTATGGTACGATAAGTATAAAAGTGGTGGATTTTAGGATTATGAATAAACAAAGTACTAATATCAAAAATATCAATTGATTTAGCTAAAAATGAATAATATTTAACAAACATAAATTCATAATCTTCATTGAAAAATGATTGCTTAGAAAACTTATTAGTAAATATAGTCTTAGCAATAATTGGTGCTTGCAAATTATCAATTAAGTAAAAAGATATTTTATTGATATGCTTATAAATTGTTGCAAGACATTGAAAAGTATAATAAACAATCCCAAGTTTTAATCTTTCTCTTATGTTTATTAAGAGATCTTGAATTACAAATTTTAATGATTGATCAAACTGAGATAATTGCAATAAGTCGTTAAATTGAAAGCCAGTCATAAATTTGCAATTTTGATTATTAATTCCATCCTTAAGATTATTTCATAAAAGGGGAGCAAAAAAATCAACCCCAGCTAAAAAACCATGTTGTTTTAAATATGTCAAAACCTTCTTTTTAGCAGCAGGATTTTTAGCAAGGAAATTATTTCCTAGTTGGTTTAAAATTTCTACTTGTTCATCCCAAGTTTTAAATGACTTGATAGTTATTTTCATATTTGTAATTTCGTTTAAAAAATCTATTTGTTAATAAAATCGTAAAGATCATAAGGAGATTCGAAAGTAAGTTAATATTTTCTATTCTTTATCATCGATTTTTTGCAAAGAAATAATAATCTTATTAAATAAGTAATCATGCAAACGATTTTTTATTTCATTATTACTAACATTACTTTTTAACAAGCACTGTTGAAAAATATCTTCAAAAGAACAAGCATCATCAGTAAAAATTAAAAGTCATTGTATTGCATCTTTTAAAAAGAAGATTGGCAATGGTCACGCATTACTATCATCACTATTATTGGTAAAACTAATAACCCCATTGTTTTCTTTGCTGTAAACTTTAATTTTTAAACTAATAATTCTTTGAAGATAATAATTTGAATCTTTATTAAAAAATAGGGACAATTTCAGATTTTTAGATATCGCTTAAATGACAACTAAAAATATGATAGCAAAAAAACTTAAAAAATTCAATTATTTTCTGATGGAATACAAAAACAGATTAAGAATCAAAATTCTTAATTATTACTTTTGAATTCTTGTTTACCTTAACAAAAAATAAATTTAATTTAAAAACACTTCTATATTACTCGG
>JAFPYV010000032.1 GCA_017394375.1 bacterium | reverse complement strand
TTAGTTATTCAATCATTCAATTCAATTAAAAATAAACCTGCAATTGCCATTGTTCACTCAGATCATGGTGCTCCATATACATCAACTTATTTTGATGAAATGCTTCAACAAAATAATTGAATTCAATCAATGTCAAGAATCGGCAACTGTCTTGATAATCGAGTGGTTGAATTTTGGTTCAGCATTCTTAAAACTGAACTTATTTCTAAATTAGATATTAAGCATATGTCATTCAAAGAATTAGAACAAGCCATTGCTAATTACATTGATTATTACAATAATGTTCGAATTCAAAAAAAATTGAACTGAATGAGTCCAGTTCAATTTAGAAATCAATTATAATAAAAAAAACACGAAATTTGAATTTTTGTCCAAATTTCATGTCCCAGTTTAAAAAAGCTACATTTTTTAATTAAAACATTAATTATTTTAAAGGAAGCATTATAATACATTTAACAGGAACATGACTAAATTGCTAGCTATTACTGTTATTAAGCATTTCAAGAATCTTTTCTAATTGACTTATATTTTTATTAGTATTAGCTAGCATTTGTTTTGCACCAAAAATTCCTTGATTTTCTTCTAACTGAGTTTTTATTAATTTAAAGTAACTTAATAAAAAAGGAATTGCTTGTGTAAAATTTTGTTTATTAAGGTTATTTGGTTTAAATCAAATCCGATAGGTATTAAAATTATTAATACCAAATGAAGATAAATTGTAAATTAAACTGCTTATAACATCACTGCTTACTCCACAAGAAAAGCCAATTAGGCCTAACATTGTAACAGGCACAAAAAGTGCTCAATTCATTCCTAGTGCACCAAGAATAACTAATATAACTGCAATAACTATTCCAGTTGCACCTAAAGCATTCTTTTGCTTTTCAAGTCCTTCCACAAATGAACCAAGCTCAATCGTTTCATTCTTCATAATTTGTTGTAATTCATCTGAAATTGGTTGCAAGTTATTTACGGTTAAAAATTGCGATGAAATTTTACGGTTATTAATAAAATAAGCACCAACTTTTTTTAACTCTCTTTTTATTAAATTATGTTGAACGTTTGACAAGTCATGATTAATTAAGTTTTCAACATAATCTTTATTATTACACTTATTTATTTCTAAATTAAGTGAGGAAACAAATGAATTGCTATTAGAGTCAATATTTCATTCGTGTATTTTTGCTTTTGCTTCTTCTAATACATAAAAACTGTTAAAAGTAGAAGTTTTATATTGCGAATAATTATTAGCAAGATAAACTATTGAAGAATTATTATTGCTAACTAAACCAGTCAAAGATAATACAAAAGTTAGAAATGCAATTGATCAGCAAAAGATGTTCTTCCAGTGAACACCCTTTATTTTTACGTTATTTTTCCTTTTAAATAAAGAACTAAATTTAAAAAACATTTTTTAATTTAACTGATTAATTGCATTTTGAATATTTCTATTAATGGATTGCAATTCATTTATAGCTGAAGTTAGTTCAGAAAGAGCGGAATTCATTCCAACAATTCAATCATCATTTTTTAATTTAGAATATGCATTTTGCAATGATGATATGCATGAATTAATTGCACTTTCGGTTTGTTGAAGAGTTGAGGACGCATCAAGTGTACTTTGATTTTGAGAAATAGAATTTTTTAATTTTGCAATACTTTCGTTAATCGTTTTAATTATTCCACCAATACCAGTGCAAACAAATCCAAAAACACACCCAATAGCAATGGCAAGTGCTGCAGTTGTACCTAAATCAAAGAAACTTAGAATTCCAAGAAAAGACGAAATAGTAGCACCAGTCCCTTCTAACGCCGCAGTTTGAGTCTCTAAATTAGAAGATAACTTTTGTAGGTCATTAATTGCATTTTGAATAATTGGAACTACTTCATTTTTATAAGAAAATAAATTAAGTTGGTTATTCAAGTTAAATAAGTTTATTGAAACTTGCTTAATATTAGTTATTTTTCTTGCATTAGCATCGTTAGCAGTTGAATAAACACCTTTACCATATTCACCTTTAAGATTATTTAAAAGTGTACATAATTGACTATATTGTGAATCAGAAATATTTTGATTAACTAATGACGTTATATATTCCTTTGAGGAACTCATTTTTTCAATTTCTTTTGCAAATGTTATTCTAAATGCTCTTGAATTAGTATTTATATTAGCACTCTTAGTAAAATCCTTAATTACGCTGCTCATTTGTTCTAATTTCATGGAAGTATTTGAATTAATATTATCAGTCTTTGATGAATTATTAGAAGTTCATGATGTGCTAAGTGGAACAACAGTGGCTAAAGTTGCGATGGATGCAGTCAATGTTGCACCAACGAGACAAAAAGATAATATTTTTAGTCACTTACGACCTTTTTTATTAATATTTTGTCACATATTTTTATCGTTTCCTTTTTAAAAATGTTTTTGGACACATAAATTTTTGTATATGTGTCTTTAGTAACAACTGAAAATATGATACCAAAAACTAAAAATAATCATGATATTTTTTAGGATAAAGCAAAATTAATTAAGAAAAAATTTCTTAATTTTTTAACTTAATTATCAAAATATTAAAAGACTAAAAAACGAGAAATTTTTTTGGATATAATTTTATAAATAGTAACTAAATTTGCTAACTTAAACTTTCATTAAAATACTACTAAGCAATTACTTTGTTTCATTTCAACTCAAATGTTAGAATATAAAATTCATTTTTTGCGTCATGAAACAAGTTAATATCTTTCTCAATATAAATTTAAAAATAATTCATGATCTTGATTAGAAAAATCATCTTCAAATTTCTTTGCTCTTTTTTCTTCTTCTACATTTTTTGTATTTATTTTCCGTGAAATATTTATTTATATTCTTTTTTGGCTATTATGAATAATTATAAAAAAATGGCAACTTTTTCTAGTTGCCACTAATGTTAATTTTGAAGGCATATACATTTTTTATGCCTCTAAGAATTATTGTTAATCTGATTTATTAATTTAATTATTTTTAATGATGAGGTGTCATATCAATTAATGAACCATTGAAATGTTTATTAGTTTCATAGGATTAATTTAACTTATCAAAAAAGAAGTCAAATGAATAAATTCACCAATTTGTCGTAACAATTCAGTAATTATCATGGTTAAAATTTAGAGTATTTGCCTAACATAAATAAGCCATTTTGAATTAACAATTAATAAGTTTGATAATTAGCACTAATGCATCCCATGGTGACTAATTTAGTCAAAACACTACAAAATTACTAAGTGATTAAAAAAATTATGCAGTTATTACTAATCGAACAATAATTTCAAAACTTAGCCCAATAATCATAAGTAAACCTTTTTTTATGTGCATATTTATGATTATTTACTTCTAATTTATTTCATGTAATTGGTAATAATTAAACTAGGAATTAAGTTAATTTTCTAAACCAAAATATTTAGTTCATTGATCTTTAAATTCATTTAAACATTCTGCGAATGTTTTCTCCATGTTATTGGTTTGCATTTTTGCTAATAAGATTAATTGAGCAATTTTATTAATTGCTAATTCATCATTGCTAAATGAAATATATTGGCCATTTTCATAGTCTAGTAAAACCGCATTTTCACACTTAAAACATAATAGGGGATCTCATAATTGCAAATGTTCCCAAAATTCTTGTTTTAATTGCTCAAAATTAGTAGGATTTACTTTGATATTTACTTGGTGTAAATACCTACTAAACATTTGCAAAATTGCTCTTATCCGTACATTCTTTGCTAAGGTAGCACTAATTTTTAAATATTGATCATAATCTAATTTAAGCCAATCAAAACTTCAATCAAATTGGTGTTGTAATAAATTAATAGCAAATAAATACATCACCGTTTGGGCTTTGTGTTGGGTATCTAAAGTAGTGGTACACTTTAATTCAAACAACGTATTTTTATTAATTAAATCAATTCTACCTTTATAAAAGATCTTTCATTGGTTAAATAATTGATTACTAAATAATGAATTATTAACATAACGTTCATTAATTAAATCACTGTATGCCACATGAATAGCATATTGGTAATCAACCATGCCTAATTCAAGTAAAATTGATTGTTCATACGCATACGTATGAATATTAAATTGCTTAAATAATGCATTAATCTTATCATATTGATTAAATTGATCTAGTCAACTATAATCTTCTAACAATAAATTGCCATTAATTTCATTTGATAGAGAAATTACTAAGTTTCAGAAGTGTAATTTATCTTTCACACTTGCATGTTCATACCATGCTAAGATGCTTTCATTTTTGCTGGTAAATTGTTCATTTCACAAATTATAGTTCTTAAAGATTAAATCTTTATTCGCCCATTTATTCACATCTTGGGTACTTAATAAACTTAAATTACTATAAAATTCTTCCAAACTTTTTTTAAAGTATTGGTAATTTTCTTGCTTGGTATATTCCATTAGTAAATAAAAAGCATTTAAAACATCAAGTTCTTGCTTAAAGACCATGTTGTTATTATTTAGTTCATGCTTTAAATTTTCTAATGTGTATGTATACGGACTTTCATGGTAATTTGACAGGTTGCTGATGGCATGATCAATGTTTTTAATCATGCTATCACTCACAAATTTAATGCATTCACTTGGTTCAACTACTAATAACCGTAAGGGGATGCTTTCGTGTCAGCGGTATAAATTATCATATTCTAAATCAGGATCTAATTTATCGTAGTTAATATATGGTAGCAAGTTATTACTACCTTCTAAAGCTGGATGATTATTAACATAAAATTCTTCAATTTCCCCGTTATATAACACCACTAATAGTTCTTTACTAGCTCTAGTTAATGCTACATAATGCAAATTGGGAATTTGCATGCTAAATGCTTGGTATTCTTGTTCACATCCTAAAAAGTTTGCATATGATTCGACATCAAAAAACGGCAAGATAACATATAGTTTTTCACATCCTTTAGCTTGATGAATGGAAGAAAACACGATCCGGTTACTACATTCTTCTTTATCAACTTTATGGTCATCATTATTAGGCAAGTAAGTATATAATCCGCGGTTATTTAAATAATTAGCTAAATTAGCTACCTTCTTTTGCTTAATGCTAAAGCATAAGATGTAAAAGTCATTTAAGGATGCATGATCATGAATCATCTTATCTTGAATAAATTTTTCAACTGTGTGAAACACACTTCATGATTTCGCTGCCTTATCATTACTGTCACAAATTTTAACATTAATTGCACCCCCATCATGCTTACCATGAATATAGTCATCTTTGATAAAACATTCATTTAGGCAATTACAAATATTTGCTGGTACCCGAAATGATTCATCAAGTTGCATGAAATGCACTTTGATGGGATGAGATGGTGTAGCAAAGAAATAATCAAATTGCTTTAAGAAATTACTGGATGCTCCTTTATTAGCATAAATAGTTTGACGGGGATCACCTAAGACTAAAAAAGTAGGATAATTTAATAATTGCCAAATCCGTTTAAAAAAGACCATGTATTGAGATGTAGCATCTTGTACTTCATCAAAAACAATAAAGTCATAATGTTCTTTAATTGTTCACTTACATAATAAGAATTTTTCTAACGCTGTTTCATCATTAATGGTTGGATTTGTCAAATGATTTAATTTAGCAATATGGGATGCATAACCATGAATCGTATAAGAACTAACATATTCTTCTAATTGGTATTCATGAATCTTTTCTTTACTGGTATCTGACAACACCCGGTTATAGGTAATTAATAAGATTTTCTTTTTAGTTTGTTGGGCTAAAAAATACACTACACTGCTCTTGCCACATCCTGCTACAGCTGTAGCAATGACATTATTACCATTAACTAATTGATCAATAATTGCTTGTTGCTTACTACTTGGTTGTAAATTAAACATCATCTTTATTTCCTTTATCAATTAATAAGCAACAAATTGCATGATGTCCCCAAAGTCACAATCCAGCACATTACAAATTTTGCACAAGATATTGGTGCTAATATTTTGTCCTTTGGTTAACTTTGCTAACGAAGTAGTACTGATTTTTGCTAATTTCATCAATTGCGTTTTGGTTAAATGCTTATCAATCAGTAACTTTCACAATTTATTGTAACTTACCATTTTATTTAATAAATATTAATTGTTAATTATAAATAAATATTCTTTAAATACGCAACAATAATAATTAAACAACAAATAAATACTTTTAATTTAATAATAAAAATATGTCAATAGTGCTACTTAATTAATAATTAATTAGATTTAATCCTAGTAAGTTATCTAATCAACAAAGATGTATTATAAAAACTCATAAAATTAGAATGATAATAAGTTACTTATGATAATTAGCTACCATAAACTGTGAGTTAAATTAGAATCAAAACACATTAGCAAGCAAGAATTAATTAAGTTATTGCATATGCACCCTGCTACTTTAGGAAGGTTAGAAACTAACCAAAAAGTTTGCCATACTGTGCTAAATAAACTTGCTAATTTCTTTGAATGCCAACCTGCAGACTTAATGGAAAAACAAAAAGAATAACCAATATAAATTTGATTAAAGATAATGAGAAGTGAATCTAAAATGATCCACTTCCCTTTTTATGCAATTCATTTCTATATGTGATGAAAAAATTCTAGAACATAAATTCATTTATTATAAGCAAATAATACCAATTAACTATTTATGTCTAAAACTTTTAAAAGTTGATCACAATTGATCAAATTGGGAGACATAAAAAATTGTATATGTCTCCAAAAATTAACTTTATGGCAACTAAAATGGTTGTCATTTTTTTATAATTGTTTATGATTAATAAAAAGGAGCAATTTTATGGCAAAAACAATAGATAAAAAGACTAACAAGGA
>JAFPYV010000031.1 GCA_017394375.1 bacterium | reverse complement strand
TCTGCACCTTGGCCAGTATGAACAATCGATCCAGCAAGTTTATGCTTAATAGCAGCAAATGAATCTATGATTAATTTTGCATCATTGTACATTTGATAATTCTCATGATTCAATTTCCTTAGTACGATGATTAATTACTACTGAAAGGTAAACAAAATTTGTGGTGCGTCGCAAAGTGAACAAATGTATGTAACATCAGTAGCACGAACAATTTATTTATGATTTTTATTATCGTAATCTCTTTTTACTAGATCTGGAATCATTGCAGTGGTGTCTTTTCTTTCTGGAATTTACGTGATACTTTAATTTCACAAGCCAAATGATTTTCATGCATGATTCTGTCAATTTGGCGTCCAGAAATGAAAATTCATACTTTGTAAGCATTATTTGGGCAATTGGTTCCCGACCAACGCAAAAATAATATTTTGCTAAGATGTCATAAATCATATTCGCTAGCTTTTCTTTATGTGACTTCTACTTATTAATTGGCTTTTCTTTTGAATTTCGAAGATTACAAATGTAAGACTTCGAAAAAACCTAAAATGCTGTCCATTTTTCGTGAAGATAATTTTGTTTTCTTCTTGATAATTTCCTTAATTGCATCAATTAAATCTTCATCTCCATCATCAACAATTTTTTAAAAATATTTGCTACTTCGTCCTTGCCAATTTTGTCTATAAATTCTTTCCAAATTTTAATTTTATTTTTAGAGTTTTTAGGACGACCAGATTTGGTACCTTTTTTAGATTCCTTACCAGTCATAGATATTAATGTCTTCATATCTCTATTATGGTACAAAAATTTCTTATACTTTTTGAAAAATAAATATTTGCTATTTTTGTTTATTTTTCGATATGCTCCATATTTTAATCACAAAGCATGAATACCTTGTGTTTCATAAATATTGAATAATTTTAACCATTGATTTGGTTTTAATTGTTTAGACATAAAAAAACAATAATCCTTCCTTTCTTGAAAGAATTATTGTCCAATTTTAATGTCCTAGTCTACCATGACTGGTTTTTTAATTAATAATACTGGTATTACTTCCATGGAACATCAATATTATGAAGATTCTTACCTAAATAACTATAACAATGGTGAAGATAACAGTGCTAATAGTAGAGTATGAAATGCTGCATATGGATGAATGCAATGTAACCAATTAGACTGATGAACTAATGAATACAACTGTGATAACTGGTTTGATCCAAACAAATCATAGTCAAAGTTGCTAACCAAATTGTGCAATGATATGCTAACCCATTAAATAGAATGGTTGCAGTATTTGATGAGTATGTGATAATATGGATTACACCACGCAATACATGTATGGTCACACCATGTGTGAATATTGCCAACACTTACAAGGTGGATGCTGAGACTTTGCTGCTATTTGTGGTGCCATGATGAAACTAGCAGGTTTTGTTTCCCGATAAATTATTGGGGTACACTAGGTGGATATTCACCAATCAGTGGAATTGTGAGTATAATTTATGGATTGAACCACCAATGATTACAAGTTTAAATGCCAAGTATTCAAGAATAAATCACCATTGACCCAACCTGAGGCATGGATGGTGCAATTGACTATCCAACTTCAATTTAACGTGGACTGTAAACACTTTAGCATCATTTTAATTGAATAATCAGAAAAAGGAACTGGTCTTTATTACGATTCTTATGGTGCACTTGCATATCACAATTACGAATATGATAATTACTTCTGTACTTTAAAGGTTGTGAATATGATGCACTTTATAATTTAGGAAGGCACTTTAACACCGCTGTTGGAATGTTACCAAATGGTTATCAATGCAGTTTTGCTCAAGAATTGCTTTATTATTAAATAAAGTTGCCAATCCAACTAACAGCATTAATAGTATAAATTCATATATTATGTGTAAAATGCAAGCCTAACAAATTTACTAAATAAGGATGATAATTGATGTTGTTTATCAATACAAAATCACTTTATTTGTTTTTCTATTTTGAATATATTAGAATAAATGAAAGGAGTTATCAAAATGCAAAAAAAGAAAAAATGAGTAATTGGTTTAAGTGTTTTTGGAGCATTAGCAATTGCAACTGCAGTTGTAAGTGGGGCAGTATGCACTTCAATTAATCAAAAGCAAAGCACTAATCCTATTAGTAATACCAATGAAGTTTCCTCAGTAACTAACAATCCCAATTCTATGTCTTCAGCAACAATAATTAAAAATAGGGCAAATGGGAATGTAACTCGAAGAACTCCAAATGGAAAAATTGCAGTCATGAATGCAACTAGTGCTGCTAAAACTAATACCACACCTAGTGCATTATTTCCTAGCCAAGTTAATTATTCATCCTTTAATTACACATTTACTACAAATGTAAATGGTAGTTCAACTAGTTATACGTTTAGTTATTTACCTACTTCTTCAGCAACTTGTACGTTATTAGGTTTTCCTGTAGGTTCTAAAAATAATCCTACTAACATTGTGATTCCTGCTACGGTCATTAACGGGAATAATTTTTATGCTGTAACTAGTATTGCTAGTGGAGCGTTCTATGGTCAAAATTTAACGAGTGTTACTTTTAACCAAGGATTATTGACCATTGGGTCATTAGCATTTGCTAATAATAATTTAACCAGTTTAACTTTTCCATCTAGTTTAACTAGCATTGGTAATAAAGCATTTATTTCTAATCCTTTTCCTCATGCATATGCAGTACATGTTCCACTTAATGCAACTTGAAATACGAATTGACTAGAATGTCCATTTGGATGCAAAGATGATTTAGGTAAGTTAACTAACGGCATTCAATTTGTCATTCAAGGCACAGCGGTTTATGAATTTCAACCTGATCAATATGCATGGGTAATTACTAGTTATGATTTAACTTCTTCAGTAGGGATTGGTAGTTCTACTAAAAATGCTACTACTACGTTAAACGTTCCATATGCTCCTTACACTCCAAGTACCTCTAGTCAATTTTCACCAGCTACAGATCCCCAACAAACTGTAGGACAAATTGGTGTAACTGATAAATATACTATTCAACCAGTTAATACTACGCAAAATGGATGACACTTTAACACTAGTGTTGCTCCATCTACTAGTAAAGGTTATACAAACCAAATGGATAGTTTTAATACCATCCAAAATGTCATGACTACTAGTGATACTACCATTGATAATTTTTGTATTTATACCTTATATGGAATTCAAAGTGAAACGATTGCCAACCAACAACAAGATGGTAGTCAAGGAACGATTGGGGATGCTAATAACCAATTTTCAGGAGCTGAAGATGGGTGATTATTTTACTTTCAAGATAATGGTACTAAATTTGATATTAATACCAATGGGGGTGAAACTATCTTAGGTACTAACCCAAATGCTACATTACATATTTCTTTGTATGATCCATTTACGGGGAAATACATTATTAATGACAACATTTCTGGTGAAAGTTATTATTTAAATGCTAATGATTACAATAACAATACATATATATATCAATATAATTGTCAACCCGGGGACATATTAAGTATCTATGCTACATCATGAGGTACTAATGGTTCCATCATTGCTACTCAATCAAAAGAAAGTTGAAATGTTAACATTGCTTCCAATTTCAACTATAGCACCTGACAAGCTGACGAAAATAATGGTGATACTAATTATCAAACTAGTAATGGCAATGGTTTAAATACTTACATGGATCTTTATACATCATGAACTTCTTGAAACGGATTGGACACTAATTTAGCCATCAAACCCCAAGGATTGTATAGCACCTTAAGTGTTACAACTTTGAGCAATGTTGCTTATGATCCAACTAATGGAACATTAAGTTTAAGTGGTAACAGTTTGCCAAACATTAAGTTTGATGTCCAAGTAAATGGGAACACTATTGGTACTATTGAAAGTACTGATGCAGGGTCAATTGATAGTACTTTAACTAATGTTGCAAAAACCTATACGAGTGCAAATAGTTTAACTTTAATGCCAGTTGGTTCAACTACTGCAACCTCATCAGTTATTTTGCCATTACCATTTACTACTCATATTCAAGGAAATAATCCAAAAGAAAGTTTTATTGGAATTTATTTTGATGATGGATGAGACACGATTGATGGTAACATTCTTGCTAATGGGATTACTGGTAAGTTAGCATTTACTAACCAAATTAAAAACTATTGACCTGCATATGCAACTGGTTTTGGGTTATATTATAGTAATACTAATAATGGGCAATTTCCTAAAACTTCGAATCAAAATACTAAAGATACTTCAATAATTGATATTAGTTATGAAGAACCAACTAGTTCTTCCTTTATTACTGTAAAACCATTAACAATTAATTCAAATACCACTTTAATTGATGTCCAAAATTGATTTAGCAATATTCCATATGTCCCAGGTGAAAAAATTGCTTTTTGGGGTAGTAATGCGGGAGTAAATAACTTTTTCTCTAATAACCAAGTTTATAACTATGGATATGTTACTGGGGCAAATAGTTATAATGATCAAACTGCTGATGATACTTACCCATTTGTCATTAATGAAACTAATATTGTTCCCTTAACTAGTAAAAATGCCTCTGATACTAGATTCTATGCACACACCGAAGAAGAAAATTCTACTAACTATGTCCAATGAACTGCTACTTATGGTTGAGCTGATGAATCTCCAACTGGTTGGTGAATGAATGGTGAAAACTCAATTAACTGGTATAATCCGGATCAAACCATGGTGCAAGTTTCTAATGAAATTGCTCAAGCATATTCCAACCAAATCAATAAAGTAATTGCAGTCGAAAACTGAGTGATGACTAATATGGAAGATTTAGGGGAACTCGAATCTCGTTATCAATACACTGAACGGCAATTATTTGAAACACAAGAAGGGGTATGTGGTAATTACACTGACTTAACTTGTACCTTATTAAAATTACTTGGTTTTGTTTCCCGGCCAGTATTAGGTAATTACTGACCACGGGCAACTGATAGTTCTTTAAATACTGGAGCTGCAGTAGAAAGCAGTTACCACATTTGATGTCAAGTTTGAATACCACAATACCAAGAATGAATTAGCATGGATCCATTATGAGAACAATGGATGTATGATAACCAAATTGGGGGAGAACAAAATTACTTTACTACTAACCGTGATTCATGTCGGATAATTGGGGTAATGTGACCTGATGAAGGTACTGGTCAATATTATGATACTTATGGTACTTTAACCTATCATAATTATGAATATGATAATTACTTCTCTTACTTCAAAGGATGTGAATGACAAGCACTTAATGACATGGGAAGATATTATGATGTTCCCCCTGGTATGAATGTGCAAGATTATGACTTTGGTTATGCCAATGCATTAACATGATTATTTAATTGAGCAGCTAATCCAAACAATAGTATTAATCATAATCCAACTATTACTAGTGGTGGTTGATCTTACAACTTTGAATCCATGGGTGTTAGTCAATATTAAGTTTATTAATTTTTTTAGATAACAAAAAAATATGAGATTTTATCCTCTCATATTTTTATTTATGTTTTCTAATAATAATTAATGTTTGGTTGCTAAATAATAATCAATTAATAATTGATTTGCATTTGCTAATGAATTAGTTTCACCCATTCCATTTGCACTAAATGCTTGAGCACATCCATTGACTAATAAAGTACAGTTTGATTGTTTATTATTAAAATGATAAATTACTAAATTAAATAAATTTGCTTTGTTTAGCTTATGAATTAAATTAGTTTTCTTAGCAGTTGCTCAATCAATTTTTTTGTAATTATCATCATCACCAAAATTAGGTATTCCTAATCGACTTTGAATTATGTATAATTGCGTGTTTAAATCTTTACATACTGGGTCTATTGGCAATGGTTCTTTGATTTGATCTTGTTGATAATAGCGAATAAATTCTTTAATTGCTTGGTTTTTAGCATCATCCTTCTTTTCATTTTTACTAGTAAAGCAATATTTGAATTTGCCAACAAACATTAAACAGTACCAATAATATTTGTCATGCAAAAAACAAGTTCCAGTATAAAAATGGTGGACTTGGCAAATTTGATCAAATTGTTTAACATAATCTTTATCAAGATCAATAGTTTTTCAAACATTTTTTATTTCGTCATTATCGTCATAATACTTATTAAATAAATCTTGATAACAATAATACAAATATGCTCATAATTCTTGCATATTTTGATGAGAATAAGTAATAAAACGATTGCAGTCAATTTCCATCATTAAACTAGCATTTTGGTGCATTCCAAATAAATAATCTCAGTTTAAATCAGCATCTAAAATTGGATTGTGCATTAAGTAATTATAATAAAGTAATTTATCAAAGGTATGGATTAAGTATGATTCGTTTCAATTACTATCTTTGCTGATTGCATCTAATAAACAATAAACAAAATCTCTAGCTTCTTCATTGTTAAAATCACGGTATTGATTTAAAGTTAATTTGGTTAATTGTTTTTGTCAAAAACGTGGTTTTTGATAGTCATCAAGTGCATCAAATAAATAATCATTTTTTCATTCGGGATTAATTTTTTGATCTTTTGCAATTAATTTTTTCATTAAATTGACAAATAGTTGTTCTCCATTATTAATTGCTTGTTGGGAATAAGGAATGGTTTGGTTAAATAATTTAATTAATGGTTCCTTATTCTTAAAGGTGTAGCAAATAATGTTTTCAACCTTATTTATATTTTCATTACCTTTAAGCATGATAGTTTGTTGCTCCTTTCATTCCTAAAATCTTATCAACGGCATGTTTAACTTCATTAGTGCATTTTCTTTTTTGATCAAAGTAAATTGCACAAATAAGCAATGGAAAAATGTTTGCTACATCAAAATATTGTTGATTTTCATTTTCTTGATCAGGATCAGAAAATAATTTAATTTGGTATTGATCAAATCCTAAACCAACCATTAGTTCATACCATTTTGCGTAAAATTTTTGGTGAAAATTTATTTGGGATTGTTTAGTTAATTGTCCTGTTTTTACTAAGTTATCTATTTCATCAAAAATAATTGCGTTACCAATGTAATTAGGTAAATCTTGTTCATAACCAGTTTTCTTGTACCAATATCTTACTGTTGTAAAAGCTTGCTTAAGCAAGTCTTTATCTAAAAAACTATAACCAATTGCATCTTCAATGGTTGCAATTGGTAATTCATCTCATTCCATTTATTTCTCCTTTATTAATGATTGCATCATCCTTAATGAAAATAATTATAAATTCTTATCTATTAGTTAACTCATCTACATCAAAAAAGAAAATTCTTTGTCATTGCTATGAATATGATAATTACTTCTTATCATTTAAGGATGCAAATATTATACGTTATTTGGTGTAAATAGAAGATTTAATATAATGCAAACTTATATGATGATGCTTCTAATGATGATTTGATTAATGTGTCATCAAAGCTGTTACTTAAGTCAACAGTCGAAAAAATAATGTACCATCCAATGAACCTTATACGAAAACTTACTGGAATGGTAACTGTTAATTTATTAAATTTAAATCCCTAAAAATAAAGAAATATTTAATTTCGGAATTAAGTTACAAAACTTATACTTATAAGTAAAAGTATAAAATAAAAATGAAATTTGCTTTTGGTCAAATTTCATCTTTGTTTATTATTGTTATTATTTATGAAATAAGTGAAAGAAACGTTGGAAATGAATACTAGAAACTAATTGTAACTTCATTTTATCTTGACTTAACAATTCAGGAACATTTGTGACTGGTTTAATGAATTGGGCAAGCAATTCTTGCACCTTAATATTAACGTTTTCTTTCTTTTTTCGATTTGCTGTACTTCAATACAAATGGATCAAGCGAATATCCATTACGTATTTAATGGCATTAAATTCTTGGTTATCTAAATGAGCATCTTTTGCAATTTTATCAATCGCATAAATCACTTTTAATGAGTCATGGTGTTGTTCTTCTTGACAAGTATCAGTAAGTAAATATTCATCATGTTCCATTAAATTAAAGTGGTAATAAGTTGGCAAAATCATTGGATGGCGGGAATAATAAACTCAAAATGGATATACCACCATGTCTTCATAAAAGCGAATATCAGCAATTTCATCAGGACTTTTTGCTACTAAATCTCTTACTTTTTGGTAAATATTTTTTTTAACAAAAATACCAGTTAAATATGAATAAGGAGTTTTTATTAAATAGGTATCGATTTTTGCTCCTTTATCTTTATAAACTGCAGCATCAACCATTTGCTTACTAATTGAATGCATGAAATTGCGTTTCAACATCATGAAATCACTTGTATCACAATTTTGAAGAAAAGATTCTAAGACGTCTTTTTCAAATTGATCTTTTTGGTCAATGAAAATAATAAAGTCATCATTTACTCATTCCAACATTTTGTTGCGAGCAAAGACTTTTCCTTTTAAATCATCATTAAAAATATAATGGATTTTAAAGTGCTTACTTAGTCCTGCTACATAAGCCCGACTGTAGTCAGTACTAAAATCATCCCAAATATAAATATTGATTCAATCATCACTAAATCCTTTTAAATTTTGTAACGAAGTTATTAATTGTTTAATCGTGGGTTGGGAATTATGTTCTACAATTACAATCCCTAGCTTTTTAGCAATTGCTGGTTCGCTAATTGAGGCAGAGCCAATGGTTTTAATTTGTGATTGATCAGCAACTGATGGTTGCACAGCTGACTTTTCCTTTGATTCTTCAAGATGATAAATCCGACTCGCAAATTCAGATAATTGTTTATTATTTGCTGATGAACTATCAGCACTTATATTTGAGTTATTTTTGTTGACTAACTTATCTTCTTCATTCTTTGGATCATTATTGGAATTTTCTACTGGTGCAACTGAAATTGTTTTTATTTCATTTTGATTTAAGTTATTTAGTTGATTATTATTAGCAGTAACTGTTTGATTTATATTTTGATTTTGCTTCTTATTTGGATTTACGTGTCCATGGTGTTTTTTATTGCTTTTCATTTTTATCCTCTTTTTATTAATTAATGCTTTTCAAAAATTTAATAAAAATTAATGAAGTTAAAAATATTTTAAAATATTTGTTCATCTAAGATAAATAAAAAATAATGTCTTGTTTTTGAAGGCAAGCCATTATTTTTAATTACTGGCGGAGAGTAGCAGATTCGAACTGCTGATAGGATTGCTCCTACGTTAGTTTTCGAGACTAATACCATCGACCACTCGGTCAACTCTCCAAATTGGCACGGTATGCCGGAATCGAACCGGCATTTAAAACTTAGGAGGTTTTTGTTCTATCCATTGAACTAATGCCGTATGCATTTTATATGTATACAGTTAATAATGATATTATACTTACAACATACGTAATAGTTATTTAAATATTTATTAAGTAAGTAAAAATGAAAGTCTATTTTAATAAAATATTTAAATCAGGACATGAAATTTGGACAAAAATTCAAATTTCGTGTTTTTTATTATAACTGATTTTTATATTGAACTGGATGACACCAGTTCCCTAAAGTGAAATTTCAAGTGCAACGACTCTAAAAGGAGTTATTGCACTTTTTTTGTACAAAAAAAGTGTTAAAGTTAATTAACCATGGAATACACACATTTAAGCATAAGTGAAAGAAATTTAATCCAACATTTCTT
>JAFPYV010000030.1 GCA_017394375.1 bacterium | reverse complement strand
TTATCAAAATGCTACAAGCTAATTGTATGGTAGTATTTTAATGAAAGTTTAAGTTAGCAAATTTATTCACTATTTATAAAATTTCATCCAAAAATTTCTCGTTTTTAGTCTTCTAATCTTTTGATAATTAAGTAAAAAAATGCTGCAAAAATTAAGAAATTTTCTTCTTAATTGATTTTGTTATATCCTAAAAAATATCATGATATTTTTCCCCAGATTGCAAGTTCAAGTACAATGTCTGTATTCTGGAAAAATTACACAGGAAATAGAAGTTTTTACGACTTCTATCCTAAAGTGAAATTTTAAGTGCAATAACTCCTTCATGAGTTGTTGCACTTAAAATACATTCTAGTATTAGATTGGAGCTGTCCAACCTGATTTAAAAAACACGAAATTTGAATTTTTGTCCAAATTTCATGTCCTAGTTTAATCTTCTTACTTTTTTTATTTACTTTACTGTTAAAAATAAGAAATCCACTATTTTCATGTTTCCTAAAATTTGAAGAATGCTTTTAATTAAAATTAAAAGAAATTATTATATTGATAAACATAACTAGCAAGTAAAGCAAATAACAAAATTATTAAATCAAGAGGAGAAAAATAAATGGAATACTTAGATTTAAACATTAAACCAACATTACTGGATAATGAAGCCATTACCAAAAGCATTAGTAATTTAATTACAAATGCAATTTTACAATGTAACAGTCAAGAATATATTCAAAATTCAATTATTCATTATGATAATAATAATCGTACGTTACAAATTAAAGATGATGGAGTTGGTATTCAATTAGTTGATTTTGTTGCTCATTTAAATAGCAGTGCAAACGGAATTACCAGTGGATTAAGAGATGCCATCAGTATTTTTTTAGCAAATAAAATTACGATTAAAATTACCAGTAACTTTGGCACTTTTACCCCCGTGCTTCGTAATAAAGAAGTAAATGGAAAACAAATTCCCTGCGTCTTTATTGCTTATGAATCATCAACATTAACGAACAATTCCCTTAAAAAGCATGGCACGCAAATCACTTTAAGTCCAATTAAGAAGCAAATCGTGGTTGATTTAAAACCAGATTTTTCTTTTTTGCAAAACTGAACCAAAGTAATCACAACTAACCGTGGTAGTATTTTAATTGGTAAGACCAATACTAATCTTTATGTAAATGGCAAAAACATTACTCATTTTGAAAACAATGATGTTTCTAAACATCACTTTATTTTTTCTTATGATTTTAATGAAAATCCTCGCGAACCAATGTTATTTAATAAAAAATATGAAGCTTTGAAAAGCATTTTTTTATACATTAATCAAATTTTGCAACAATTAAATAATGAAGACAAAGAAACCATTTATGCAAAATTTATTAATAACGATAGTTCGTATGAATGAAATGATGAAAAAATTAGAAATACCATTATTAAATATCTTACCAAGTTAAATCCTACTAAATATGCAATTGCTCTTTGAATAGAAAAAAATGCTACTTTTGAAAACTATATGAAACAAAAAAAGGTTAAGGTAATTTGAATTAAAGATGAAGATGAATATGATAAATTAATCAGTGAAGGAGTTAAAAATGCATCTGATTTGGTTAAAATTGATGGCGAAGAAGAAATAAATGAAAATATTTTTAAATTCATTGATCCAAATGATTTAAATGATAAAGAAAAAGAAAATTGGCAAACACTGTTACGTTTTTTAAAAACCTTCTTAAATGAATCTGATTATATTCAAGCAAAAAAGAAAGCAATAAACTTGAATGTAAATGCAGCCATGAATATTAAAATTAATGACAGTAAAGAATATCCTACTAATCTCAATGATTTTGATTATGATTACATCATTATCGATCGTCGTTATTTATCAGATACTAAAGGTGAATTATTCGATCAAGTATCTGATTTAGTTTTTGATGCAATCATGGATGATGATTTTAGTGGATTTAAAAAGGCATGAAATAATACTTTAGTAAACGAAGTTTTTAAGCATTACCAAGCAAAACAAGAAAAATAATAATTAATGACAACTAAAAACGTTGTCATTTTTTATAATTGTTTATGATTAATAAAAAAACAATTTTATGGCAAAAACAATAGATAAAAAACTAATAAAGAAATAGTAAATGAGAAAGATCAACAAAAGAAAATACTGCTCGAAAAGACTTTGATTGGTATTTAAGATATGATAAAAAAACATCATTATGTTTTAAGATACGAAAGAAGATTTATGTATGAGAAGCATTAAGTTGATATTAAACCCCGTTGCTATTATGGTAAATGGGTATTTCTTGCATTATTTGGAATACACGAAAAGTAAAAGAATTAAAGGATATTAGTGTTAAAATGCCTGATTTGGTATGGGGTGATTACGACAATTTATTCCATCAACGGATTATTTTTGCTACGGATGTTACCTATTTACCTGCTCCATATGATGTGTATGGAAGACACATTTACCTATCAGTAATTACTGATCATCGATCTAAGAAAGTTATTGGTTGAAAAGCTTTTATAAACAATGATATCAAGTTAATGCTTGATTCTTTTGCATCTATCACAAATAAACCAGCAAATGTTATTGTGCATTCTGATCATGGTTCATGCTATTCTTTCATTCAATTTTGCAACTAATTCACAGCAGTAATTGAAAGCAATCAAAGTCACGTGTTGACAATCCACTTGACAATCATGTAGTTGAATTTTGATTCAGCATTTTAAAGACTGAATTTATTTACAACATTGATGTTAAGAAAATGTCATTTGAATAATTTGAACAAGCACTTGCAAATTACATTGATTACTACAATAATGTTCGAATTCAAGAAAAATTAATTTGATGACTCCTACTCAATATGAAAATAGTATAAAATAAAAACATCAAATTGATTTTTGCCCCAATCCGATGTTCTAGTTTACAATTGAAGATTTTAAAATGAAAGAATACCAAGTCAATTTTCAAACTTATCAAAATTTTTTAGTTCAAACCAAAGATATTTTTATATGGAAATTATGCGATTAAAATAGAGTCAGTCAAAGATTTTGAAAAAAATTTTTCAAATGAAAATGCTAAAGCTTTTAAATTTACAAAATTTCGATCAATTGCATTCTTATTAGTATTGTTAATTACAGGAATAATAATCCTTGTTCCAGTAATTATTGGACTAGTATTTTTTGCTTTACCTCCTTCCACTCCAAATTTTAATGTTATTTCAAGCATTGCATGAGCATTATGTTTGGTTCCGATTTTACTTACTCCATTTATTACTTGAACACTTGCTCAAATATTTTGAAAATTGATTTTTTCTAACTTTGATGTTTATAAAAAAGATAGTCATTCAATTAGTTGACAACCAAACAATCGATTTTGCAAAATTTTGTCAATTTCCGTGTGCTATTGGTTTATTAATGACGACTTCTCGACGTGGTCTTTCTTATAAAATAAATCATACTAGCATTAGCAATGAAATGCTACTTAATCAATATTATCAAGAATTATTGCACGATATAAATGATAATAAAAAAGTAAACCATAACCAAATTGTTCACCAAATAAGTGCTAATATTCAAGACTGTGATTACTCATTAATTGAAGGAACGTCTAGCAATGCAACTTGAAGGATAAAAATTCGACCTGGTTTTAGTCTTAGCAAATATTTTTATTTTTGTGCAGCGATTTACAAAAACTATTGGGATTTACAAAATCCATCTTCTGACATGGATCAGTTAATTTTTTAACTATCACAATAATGTTGCTAAAAATTATTAGTCAAATATCTTGAAGTAACAATCACATCTAAATTAAGCAATAATGCTTTTTTCAAGAAAAGATTATTGCTTTTTTTATGCAACCCAATTAAAAGTAGCACAAGGAATAAAATTGTGCAAAATTTATAAATCATTCTTTAAGTGCTGAAATTAAAATTGCAATATTTATTTTTGCATTTATATCTTCTTAAGAATTGCAAAAAATTATAACAATTTTAGTTGTTATTAAAAGTACATTTTTTGATGATACATAATTTATATGGATTCGCATTATTTTAGCACGTATAATAACGCTATGTG
>JAFPYV010000007.1 GCA_017394375.1 bacterium | reverse complement strand
TTATCTAATGGTTTCTTCTTTAGTTTTCCCATATTTGCTCCTTTAGTGTAATTATAAAAAAATGACAACCAAATTAGTTGTCATTTATCTTCAATAAGAGAAAATTTTCCTAGTAAAATCTAAAATTCTGAAAGTCTCCCACATTTTTTAGATGATGACAAGCAAACAATGTTTGAAATGATAGCAATAAATAAAATGACTTTTAATCAAGTCAGAAGAGCATTCAGAAGCCACATTTCTACTGCTACTATTCAATACTTGATAAAAAGTCAAATTCCAAATATCGTTACTTATTCTATCACTAATCCACAATTATTTAAATTTATTTACATCGATATTGATGATGCATATTTGTGCTTAAGAATTAATAACAAGGGTGTTAAATATAAATTTAGAGTCATCCATTTCTATCAATATTATGATGAGATAAATAATAAATTTATTAATGAAATAAAGATGGTAATTGTTACAAAGTGCAACGCTCTTGAAGTTGATGATAAAAGTTTGACTTTGAAGCAAATTAACACGGTTATTGCTAAAAACTAGGGGGATAGATGCAATTTTAAGGTATTTGTAAGTAGCGATGGAGCAAGAGATTTAAAAGCAATTGTTGAAAGGCTAAATGCAATGCATGCTCTTGACAAATTTCATGCTTTAAGTTGAATCGAACATACATTTAAAACTGAACAATTAAAACAAATTAATTGATTGCTAAATGATTCTGCTAATAAGCATTCTAAAAAAATCAATTTGAAAAAACAAATTCTAGAATTAGTTCTTGCTGGTAAAATTGATGCAGCAATTTGCAAGTTAACGAACCTTAAGGAAAAATATCCATTTGCTGTGCATCAAATTAATGCATTAATTAGATATCTCAATCATAACAAAGAAAGTATTATGACTTGGCAAGATCCTAATTATTATGGAAGTTTTACTGAAACATATTGCCAACAATTAATTAAAAGTTATTTTGGAAATGTTGGAAGATGTTTTTCTAAAATAACTTTTATCAAAATGCTGCAAGCTAATCGTTTAGTAGTGCAATCAAAAGAATTATAGCAATTAAAAGGCGAATAACTTTAAATTAAATTTTATTATTCTTTTATTTCTAATCATTTGTTTTGTTAATAACTAACTAAAAATATTTCTAAAATTAAGAATTTATTTTCTTAATAATTTTTTAATATGTTCTAAAAATAATTAAAATGTTTTTTTATTTTTGTTATCATATTTTTAATTTTCATTAGTGGAACATATACACTTTTTAAAGTGTCCCAATTAAAGTATTAATAAATAAATGTGACAATAAAATTAAGAAATCTTATTTTAATAGAAATTTACCTTTCATGTCTTTTTAAATTAAATGTTTCAGTTTAAATAATATTTTTAAAAATATTTTTTAGTTTTTTAATAAATTAAATAATATAGTAGATAACTTTTAGTCATTAGATTTTATGAAAAGGATCTTGCTGATTGAAAATCGTCCAGATTTTGGAATGGGCGGTGTTGAAAATTATAATTGCAAACTTTGTAATATTTTAAAATCATATTTTCCAAACGTAATAATTGATAAAGCTGCGTTGTTACCAGCAGAAAACGGTAAAAATCCTGCATTATTGAAAGAATATTATTACGTTTTTAATAAATTTGAGAACTACCGTAACAAAAAAGGTAACTTAAATTTTTACAAAATATCTTTTTTATTTTGTAAATTTCGTTCTTTGATTTATTCTTTGGAAAATAAATATCATTACAATTTAATTATTGATTCAACTGTTACTTCTTTTAAAAAGTTTTGTAATAAACCATTCTATTTTTGAATTCAACACAACACCCCAAGTTTTTATTCACTAAATTACATTAAAAATAGATGGGTACGTTGACTATTTTTATTTGCAGAACGATTTTTTGGTGTTTTCAATAATTTAAAATATGCAAAAAATTTAGTTCTTTATGATGAATTTAATTTCGAAGAAGTGAAAAAAAATCGAAAAACCTCATTCAATGGATACATAATTCCTTTATCCCATTCCATGCCTTTAAATATGGAAGAAATTTTAGTTAAATCTGTAAAAAATAAAAAACGAATTCTTTATTTTGGTAGAATTGACGATTCTCAAAAAAATATTAGGTTACTTATTTCAATTAATAATCTAATTCATTTAATCGATTTTTATGGTCGAGGAGATCAAAAACTAATAAATGAATTAGGAAATTCTTATAAAGGTTTTTTAGATAGTACCGATAATTTGCAAAATTTATTAACTCAATATAAATACATGATTTTAATGAGTAATTACGAAGGATTTTCTTTTTCATTGGTTCAAGCTCTTTGTTACGGCCTACCAATAATTATTCGAAATACATTTACTTCTGCTCAATTCTTAATAAATCACAACAAAAATGGTTTTTTGTTAAAACCAAATTTAACTGTCGCGGAATATTCAAAAGAAATTATGTATATATATCAAATTAAAGATAATGAATATTTAAAATTATCCAAAAATGCATATGAATTTGCCAAAAATAACCTCTCTAATCAAAAATTTAATGAAAACTGATTGAAAATTTTCCATAAATTTTTAGATGAATAATTAGTAATTAATATACATTGACATAAAACAATAACTAAGAAGGCCCTAAAAAAATAGGATAATGATTATTTCAATTAAAGATAATTAGAAAGGACATAAAAAGTATAATTTTTCCTTTCTCAAAAGAATAATTTTCCAATTTTGATGTAATATTTTAAGTTATTTTTAACAATAATTCTTTTGGGACACTTTCAAATTTTTAGATTTTCAATAAATGACAACTAAAAAATATCATATCAAAAATTATGAGAGACTCACGTTTTTGTAGGTGTCGTGTAAATGACAACTGAAAATATAATATCAAAAATTAAAAAAATGATTCAAATATTTTAATGGGAAAGCAAAACAAGTTAAGAAAATTTTACTTCTTAACTGTTTGCTTTTTTATTCTTAATTAATAGGAAAATTTGGGAATGAATATTACTTATATTCAGGAATTTTTAAAGCAATTGTTTGCTTAAAATATTGCAATTATTT